>CAMFJH010000023.1 GCA_945956915.1 uncultured Francisellaceae bacterium
TTTACAATGGCTCCCCGGAGAATATTATGACTAATTTTCCCCGGACATTAGTGCGAAAAAAGTGGGAGAGGGGCACACAAATTAGCGTAGTATTGTATTTAAACAACATGATTCTTATTTATGTTTTGTAAATGCGTAAATTTTTGTTCAAAAATATTTTAGAAGTTGTTTATTGAGAAGTTAGTGTTAATTAGATTTTTGAGAATATATGTAGGTTGTGATCATTTTGAAGAATGGTAATGTTTAAATACAGTATAACATTAGATTGTGTGTCCCTCTCCCGCTTTTTTCGGGAGAGAGTGGCGGCAGCCGGGTGAGGGTGAAATTTAGCAAAAATAGTCAAGAGAGCATTTATCAATTTCATTAATCTTATATGTGTAAATAGATAAATGAAATAAGGTGTATATGATTTACGAGCAACGTATAAATGAAGTGATAAAATTTATAGGAAAGCATTTGGATGAAGAACTGAGTTTGGTTCAACTGAGTAGAGTGGCTTGTTTTTCAAAATATCATTTTCATCGTTTGTTTACAGCATATACAGGTTTATCTTTAAGGCAATATATTAAATGGTTAAGGCTTAAGCGCGCTGCACACCAGTTGATTATTGATAAAGAGAGTACCATTATTGAAATCGCATTAAATGCGGGTTTTGAATCACATGAATCCTTCACTAGAGCCTTTAAACAAGCTTGCGGTGAAACGCCTAGGGATTTTAGGTTGAAGTCCAGTTGGAACGCATGGGAAAAACCGTATTTCTTGTCTAAAGAAAAGGAGCAAGTTATGAATGTAAGCATTAAAAATTTACCCTCTAGACGCTTAGCTGCTGTAGAACACTACGGAGATCCACAAAAATTAGGAGAGAGTATTAATAAGCTGATTGCTTGGGCAAAAAATCAAACCATTAATCTGCACCTTAAACCAGGTGAATCTTTTGGTTTTGGGTATGGTGATCCCAGACAAGTGTCTCCAGAGGAATTTCGTTTTGATTTGGCCATTACTGTACCGCAAACATTAAAATTAGAAGGAGAGATTAAAGAAAAAATATTGCCAGCGGGTAGATATGCCGTAGCCATGCACAAAGGTTCTCGAGAGCTGATTGGTGACACGGTATATGGCTTATATCGTGATTGGCTACCCACTTCAAATGAAGAATTGGGAGACTTACCTTGCATATTTTGTTATTATAATTTTGAGCATGAAGTGGCTGAAACTGAATTGTTAGCAGAAGTGTGGTTGTTGTTAAAATAGAAGAAAAACATGAAGTGATTCCCGGAAAAATCAGGGAATCACAAGTGTTATTGGGGAAAAGATAACTGAATCATATTGCCAAACCATAGCTCATTAAAATAAATAGCTGTTCTTTAGCAATTTCCTTGAGATATCCAAATCTTCCTGATTCGCCTGCATGTCCGGCATTCATCTGAATATCCAGTAGCAGCAAATGATTATCAGTTTTCATATTGCGTAATTTAGCCACCCATTTAGCAGGTTCCCAGTAGGTGACACGGGGATCATTTAAACCTGCACTGACATAAAGGTTTGGATAATGTTGTTTTTTTATGTTGTCGTAAGGAGAATAGGATTTAATGTATTGGAAAAATTTAGGATCTTTTGGATTGCCCCACTCTTTAAATTCACCAGGGGTTAAAGGTAATGTTTCATCAAGCATCGTATTTAGAACATCTACAAAAGGCACACTTGCCAGAGCAGCTTTAAACAGTTCTGGTCGTTTATTGATAACAACACCGACAAGCATACCACCAGCGCTGCCGCCAGCAATGGTGATATTACCGGAAGCCGTATATTTTTGATCAACCAGATAATCGGCGACTGCAATAAAATCGTTGAAGGTGTTCCATTTTGTAAGCAATTTAGCATTTTCATACCATTGGTACCCCATATCATCACCGCCTCGAATATGCGCAATCGCATAGACAAAACCTCGGTTGACTAAGGATAAAATCTCAGTTTTGAAGTCAGCGGGCACAGCGAGTCCATAAGAACCGTAGCCATATAAATAAAGAGGGTTTTTTCCATCTTTTTTGAATAAGGACTTCTTATAAAACAGAGAACCGGGTATTTTAGTACCGTCTTGTTGAGTGGCAAACACTCTTTCACATTGATAGTCATTCGAATTATACCCGCTGGGTATTTCTAAGGTTTTGAGTGTGTTTAATTTTTTAGTTGCAAACTCATATTCTAACACTGAATCGGGTGTTATTAAGGAAGAATAAACAATGCGTGCGCCCTCTGCATCAAAAGTGGTGTCCACTAGGCTGGCTTCATAACTGGGATCTGGAAATTGAATGATTTCTTCTTGACGAGTTGGAATATGGATAATTTTTATTTTGCTAAGACCTTGTTCTTTTGTGGATACGACTAAATGTTTTGTATATAGATTTATATTTTTTAAATAGATATTAGGATTGTGTGCAATCAATTCTTTCCAGTGCATTTGTTCTGGATGCACGATGGGGGTTGTGGCAATACGAAAATTTTTTCCAGTATCATTACTTAAAATATAAAACAAATCATCATGATGATCGACTGAATATTGGTGATTATTTTTTCTGGCTTCAATGAGAGTTGGACTTAGATTAGGATTTTCTAAATCGAGATATCGTACTTCTGTGCTGTCTTTACTGGCACTATTGATAAATATAAAACGTTTAGTAGCTGATTGGCTAAGACTTACCCAAAAAGTGTGATCAGGTTCTTTGTAAATGAGCATGTCATTTTTTGGATCGTCTCCTAATTGATGAAAATAGACTTCTTCTACCCGTAATCGATCACTTAATTGGGTGTAAAAAAAACCGGTGCCTTCTTTATTCCAAAAAATATCACCTGAAGTATTTTCAATCTGATCTTTAAGTTCTAGATTAGTCTTCAGATCTTTAACACGAATAATATGACGTTCTGCACCGGTATAATCTGCGGCATATGCCAATTTTTCATGGTCTTGGCTTATAGCTTTTCTCCCTAAGTTAAAATAACTTTTATTAAGTGCAAGGGTATTGCCATTTAAAATAATTTCTTCAGGCGCTGTAAGCGAGCCGTATTTGCGGCAATAGATGGTATGATTCGAATTTTTTTCAGTACGTGAATAATAGTAATAATTATCTTTTTGGACGGGTACAGAAGTATCTTCTAATTTAATTCTGCCTAACATTTCTTGATAAAGGGCATCTTGTTTTTTTTGATAAGGTTTGAGAATGGCTTCGGTGTAAGTATTTTCAGCTTTTAAATAGTTAAGAATCTCAGGCTCTTCAATTTTCGGCCAATGTTTGCTACATAACCAAAAATAAGGATCTTCTAGTTTTTCGCCTAAAATTTGAGTCGTATGTGAGATTTTTTCAGCTTTAGGAGGAATGGGAGCGGATGTTGAAAGTGCTGAGGCTGAATACGTAATTAATAAAATCAAGAAACTGAGTAAAATATTTTGACGATTAAAAAGGAAGTCCATTGTTTGATAGCTCTCTCTTAGGTCATAAAATTATAATTATACTGTAATTAAATATAGGAATCAATCACCTATTGCCGAAGTAGAAATTGAGTACTTTTGTTACATGTTTTTCAAACCCGGAAGTTTATAGCTTCCGGGTTGTATTTGTGTATCTAATTGATGTTATTTTTGTAATAATACTAAAAGCTAGGATAACTATAGATAGGATACAAAAGTGTGTTAATCAAAATAGGGGATAGGTATAGTGTTGTAACCCAGTGGGTGAATCGACAATGCTCACCTAAATTCTTTTTTCAAACAGCAGGGCAGCTTTTACCTTGGCTAATGATCCTATGTGTGGGGTGTATGGTCTATGGCTTAATAGGAGCGTTTTTTTTAGCCCCCAGCGATTATCAACAAGGCGAAGCCTTCAGAATTATGTATGTCCATGTCCCCAGTAGCTTTATGTCATTGTTTGTTTATACCATTATCGGCTTTCAGTCTTTCGTATTTTTGATTTGGCGTATTAAATTGTCCGATATGATTGCCTCTGCCAGTTGTTCGATAGGGGCAACATTTACCATAATTGCTTTAATCACAGGAGCCTTGTGGGGAAAGCCTATGTGGGGCACCTGGTGGGTATGGGATGCACGCTTAACCTCTGAGTTGATTCTGTTATTTTTGTATATGGGCTATAGCGGCTTACGAGAGGCTATCCCAAATCCCCAAAAAGCAGCCAAGTTATCTGCGATTTTAGCCGTGGTAGGTCTCATCGATATCCCCATTATTCATTTTTCTGTAGAATGGTTTAATACCCTACATCAGGGCGCAACACTGTCTAAGTTTGCCAAGCCTTCAATCGCGCCTGAGATGTTATATCCTTTGTTGGGGATGTGTGTAGGGTTTTTCTTGTTTTATCTCTGTGTATTATTGTTAAGAGTTCGGACTTTGATTGTGAGTAAAGAATTAAATGCATGATTATACGATATACATAGGTTCTGCCTATTTTTTTGCACTAGGTCTATTATTGCTAAATGGCTTAATGGCTTTATATGATTATCAAAAAATTATGAAAATGCACAAAACCTTCCTAAAGCATCCTCTATGAGCAAAACCCATAAACGTCGCATGCTCGTCATAAGTGTATTATTCTTAGCATTAGGCAGTATTATAGTGTTGGTGATGTATGCTTTAAGACAAAATATCAATTTGTTTTATACACCCACCCAAATTGCTGCACAGGAAGCCCCGGTAAACAAACGTATACGGATCGGTGGTATGGTCAAAGAGGGAACTGTAAAACGAGAGGATGTCAGTAATTCAGATAACGTAGCTGTGCAATTTGTTATCTCGGATTTAAGCCATCCCCTGACAGTACATTATGAGGGTATATTGCCGGATTTGTTTAGGGAAGGGCAGGGTATCGTAGCATTGGGGCATTTGGATTCTAAGGGCATTTTTGTAGCAGAAGAAGTCTTGGCAAAGCATGATGAGAATTACATGCCACCCGAATTGCGCAAGCCTTAGGCTTAAAATACATGTTCCAGCAAATGAAAAATAGGAGGTTATTTGCTAGCGAAACAAGGTTTATTTATTTTAGGGGTTTTATTATTAAGCGCGTGTAATGATTTGCCTTGGAATGATCCCTATCCTTATGAGGATCCCACAGGGAATACATTATATTTGGCTTTTACCGAACGTCCTAACCATCTTGATCCTGCTTGCTCCTATAGTACTGCCGAATGGCCATTTCTATGTCAAGTTGTAGAGCCTCCTTTACAATATAATTATATTAAACGTCCTTATGAATTAGAGCCTTTAACAGCGGTAGATTTGCCGATTGTAAAATATTATGATGCACAAGATAAAGAACTCAGTGAAAAAGATAAAAAAAATATTGCTTACACTGTTTATGAAATTCATATAAAACCGGGTATTTATTTTGCACCCAGTCCTGCTTTTGTGAGCAAATATTATGATATGCCCGTAGATGAAGCAAAAAGATACAAAAATCTTTCAGATTTTAAAGAACAAGCCACCAAAGAGCTGACTGCTGATGATTATGTGTATCAAATCAAACGATTGGCTGAGCCAAATTTAAATTGCCCTATTTATGGCGTAATGGCGCAATATATTGAAGGCTTAAAAGAATTAAGAGAACAATTAAAAGAAATCAAAGCAGTAGAACAAGATCTGCGTGGTTATAATATAAGTGGTGTCAAAGTTTTAGATCGTTATACCTATAGTATTCGCATAAAAGGGCATTATCCACAATTTCGATATTGGTTAGCAATGCCTTTTTTTGCACCGGTGCCTTGGGAAGTCGCTCATTTTTTTGCGCAGCCCACATTCGCTCGCAATAATATCTCCTTGGATTGGTATCCCGTAGGCACAGGGCCTTATTGCCTAGCAGAAAATAATCCTGAAAGGCGTTTGACATTGTTGAAAAATCCTAATTATAGAGAACCTAATAATCCCATAGAAATTCCTAAAGTTGAAAAAGTCATTTATACCCTGGAAAAAGAAAGTGTGCCTTATTGGAATAAATTCTTACAGGGATATTATGATATTTCGGCTATTCAATCTGATAACTTTGCCAGTGCTATTCAATTCAATGATGCTGGAGAACCCGATTTAACGGATGTGATGAAGAAAAAAGGTATTCAATTACGTGTGTCGGTGAGTTCGAGCGTATTTTACTGGGGTTTTAATATGTTGGATAGTACAGTGGGGGGGTATACTGAAAAAGCACGGAAACTACGACAGGCTATTTCGATGGCTTTTGATGTGCCAGAATTTATTGATATTTTTTTAAATGGCCGAGGTTTAAAAGCGAATGGTCCAATTCCTGAAGATATTTTTGGATTTGCAGCGCAGCCAAGTTTGCCGCCTAAAAATATTCAACGTGCTAAAGCATTATTAGCAGAAGCCGGATATCCTAATGGCTTAACTATTTACTTTGATGCCATGGCCTTGGGTAGTCCTGATGAAGTAGCCACTCAACAATGGTTAATCAAGCAATTGTCTTCTATCGGCGTTTCTATAATATTTAGGACAACAGATTATAATCGTTTTCAAGACAAAGTTCGTACAGGAACGGCACAAATGTTCTTTTTTGGATGGAATGCCGATTATCCAGATCCTGAAAACTTCTTATTTCTGTTTTATGGTCCAAATGGCAGTGCAAAATATGGGGGCGAAAATACTTCGAATTACCAAAACCCCGAATATGATCATTTATTCGAGCAAATTCAAGAAATGGAAGATGGTCCAGAGCGATTTAAAATTATTCAACAAATGGTGAGTATTTTACAAAAAGATGCGCCTTGGGTGTGGGGTTTTTATCCTAAAACTTTTGGGCTTTATCACGAGTGGATGCAAGCTTTCAGATCCAATAGTATGATTAATAATAGTTTAAAATATGTAAGACTGGATCCTAAATTAAGGGCTCAAAAAAGAGTAGAGTGGAATCAACCCACTATCTGGCCCTTAATTATCGTGGGAGGCTTTGTTCTGGTGATAGGCTTAGGATGGCTCATTATTTTGTTCAAAGGCTTAAAAAAAGCTAAATAGCACAGGAATCAGAGTATGTGGATTTATATTGTACGCAGAATATTATACGCAATTCCTATTTTAATTGGGGTAAATGTCATTACTTTTGCACTGTTTTTTTTCGTGAATTCTCCAAATGACATTGCCAATATACATTTGGGCGGCAAATATGTAACACAAGAAGCACGAGACAATTGGAAAAAAGGACATGGTTATCATCAGCCTTTGTTTTACAATCAACAAGAATCTGGTATGCATAAGTTGACTGAAACTATTTTTTTTCATAAATCCCTAAAATTGTTTGCTTTTGATTTTGGCGTATCCGATATGGGGCGAGACATTATCGAATCCATTTCAGCGCGCGCTTTGCCCAGTTTGTTGATAGCATTCCCTACGCTATTTTTAGGGCTTATCGTGAATGTTATATTTTCAGTCTTTTTAGTGATGTTCAGACATACGCGCTTGGATGCTTGGGGCGTATTAACTTGTGTGATGTTAATGTCTATTTCCGTATTATTTTATATTGTATTAGGACAATTTGTTTTTGCTAAGGTCTTAAAATGGGTGCCTATTTCAGGATATGTGGACGGTTGGGCTGGCATTAAATTTTTATTATTACCTATCATTGTCGGTATAATTTCGGGTATGGGTTCAGAATCGCGATGGTATAGAACCTTATTGCTAGAAGAAATTCATAAAGATTATGTAAGAACTGCCAGGGCGAAAGGCTTGTCTGAATACCAAACGCTTATTAAACATGTTTTAAGAAATGCATTGATTCCCATTATGACAGGGATTGTTGTTATTTTACCCTTATTGTTTTTAGGAAGTTTATTAACAGAATCTTTTTTTGGCATTCCAGGCTTAGGAAGTTATACAATTGATGCTATTAGACAGCAGGATTTTGCCATTGTGCGGGTGATGGTTTTTTTAGGAACATTATTGTATATGTTAGGGTTATTATTAACAGAAATATCCTATGTTATAGTCGATCCCAGAGTGAGATTAGAATGAAATTGAAAAATATAAAGCATAAATGGGCTCTGGTTATTTTTTCAATATATTGTATCATTGGTATTTTAGATTGTATTCCAGCATTGGGTGCGCATTCTGAAAAATTGACTTGTTTAGATATTTTATTAAGTCCCTATCGAGCGATTACTGAAATTACTTATACTGCGCCTAGTTTTCCCGATCACCCTTTGGGTACAGACAAAGTAGGGCGAGATGTATTGTACAGTGCTTTAAAGAGTATTAGAACAGGCTTAATTATTGGTATTTTGACCAGTCTCATGATGCTACCTTTTGCAGTTTTTTTTGGATTGTGTGCCGGGTATTTTAGGGGATGGATCGATGATCTGATTCAATATGTGTATACTACTTTGAGTTCTGTGCCAGCGGTATTATTAATAGCCGCTATGATGTTATCTTTACAATATAAAATAGAACAAAATGCAGATTTAAGATTATTGGTATTATGTGCAGTTTTAGGAGTAACCAGCTGGACGACTTTATGTCGTTTAATACGCGCTGAAACATTAAAATTACGTGAAACAGAATTTGTGCAAGCGGCTATTGTGTTGGGTGTTGGTCGTTTAAAGATTCTTTGGCGACATATTTTGCCTAATTTAAGGCATATTATTATCATTGTAATGGTCTTAGATTTCAGTGGTTTGGTATTGGCAGAAGCTGTTTTAACTTATGTAGGTGTGGGTGTTGATTTGTCTACTTATAGTTTTGGCAACATGATTAATGCTTCTAGGTTAGAATTATCAAGAGAACCCATTGTTTGGTGGCCTTTATTGGGTGCTTTTAGTTTTATGTTTATGTTGGTGTTGTCTGCTAATTTATTATCAGATTCAATTCAAGAACAACTAGACCCAAGGGCAAGATAAATGATGATGCAAACAAAACCCATATTATCTGTTAAAAACTTAAGTCTATTTAAAAAAGAGGAATCTGATTTAAATAGTGCACTGGTTAAAGACCTCAGTTTTAATTTAGCTTATGCTAAGACTACAGCGCTCATTGGGGAATCGGGTTCTGGCAAATCATTAACAGCTTTAGCAATTATGCGCTTATTGCCAAATGCTCTAAATATAGCATCTAATACTCAGATTTTATTACAAGTTCAAGATCAAACAATTGATTTGGCTAAGATTTCTGAACTCAAAATGCAGACCGTACGTGGGAAAGAAATTGCCATCGTCTTTCAAGATCCCATGACTGCATTGAATCCTGTGATGAATATACAAGATCAAATACAAGAAGCCATGGGTTCTAAAAATAATAAGCAAGAAGTTTTACGCTTATTAAACATGGTAAAACTTAAGGATCCTGAAGGCATTTGTACGCAATATCCTCACCAACTGTCAGGGGGCATGCGACAAAGGGTAATTATTGCGATGGCATTAGCAGCAAAGCCAAAAGTATTGATTGCAGACGAAGCGACAACCGCGCTTGATGTGACTATACAAGCTGAGATTTTGAAATTATTATCTGTATTACAAAAAACCCTTGATTTAACTATATTATTTATTACACACGATTTGGCAGTCGCTTCTGAAATAGCAGATACGGTTATCGTAATGAAATCAGGTGAAATCATCGAGCAAGGTTCGATGAAGGCTATCTTGCAAAATCCTCAACAAGCCTATACTCAAGAATTGATAGCCATAAAACCTAAGTGTATTCTAAAAAATGTAAATCCTGAAAATAAAATGTTATTAGAAGTAAAAAATATAGAAGTGCGTTACCCAATTAAAAAAGGCTTTTTTAGGCGCACAGTGGGTTTTTTAAAAGTTGCAGAGAATATCAATTTTGATTTGCGAATGGGAGAGACTTTAGCCCTGGTAGGAGAGTCTGGCTCTGGTAAAACGACTGTGGCAAAAAGTATTTTATCCTTAATTAAAGTAAGTGCAGGGGAAGTGTTTTTTGAAGGCCAGCCAATACAGCATTGTAATCAAATACAAATGATTGTTCAAGATCCCTTTGCTGCAATGAATCCTAGAATGCGTGTGGGTGATATTATTAAAGAAGGGTTATTGGCTCAAAAAATAGGGAATTCCGAAATAGAAAGGCAAGCACGTATAGATCGAGTGCTAGAAAAGGTCGGCTTAAAACCCGAATATAAAATGCGATATCCACATCAATTATCGGGAGGGCAACGACAACGCGTTTGTATTGCACGATCACTCGTCCTTGAGCCAAAAGTATTGATTTGTGATGAGCCAACCAGTAGCCTAGATGTATGGCATCAAGCGCATATGATAGATTTATTGTTAGAATTACAAGCGCAATATGGGTTATCTTATTTGTTGATTACCCATAATATCGCATTGGTAGAATCGATGGCACACTCAGTCGCTGTTATGCTAAAAGGCCGTATTATTGAGCAGGGATCCAAGCAAATGGTTCTAAATAACCCTCAGCAAGCCTTTACTCAACAATTGCTTAATGCCGTGCCGCGGATGCCTAATGGCTCTTCAGTGTTGAATAGGGCATATCTTTAATCATGGCTAAAGAGATTTCATGTTTTTCTGGATTTTTAACCACTTCGGCCAGGGCTAATAATTTGGGGACATAGTTTTGGGTTTCTTTGGGTAAGGGTAAAGACCAAAAGGAAGTGGATTTACCCGCTCTTAAATTCTTCTTAATGGCACGATGTACAGTACCTTCTCCAGAATTATAAGCGGCTAAAGCCAGCATCCAATCGTGATTAAATTCTTCATGTAAAAATTCAAGATAATCCAGTGCTGCACGTGTTGAAGCAACCAGATCGCGTCTTTCATCATGTCGACCTTTTCTTTTTAAACCGTACTGTCTACCAGTGGCTGGCATAAATTGCCAAAGGCCAGCAGCACCCTTGGGAGAAGTCGCTTTAGGTTGAAAAGCACTTTCGATCATGGGTAATAATGCCAATTCACTGGGCATACCACGTTGTTCCAGTTCTTCTACGATATGGTGAATATAAGGTTTGGCGTTGACAGAATGTCTGTAAAGCATTTTGTCTTGAGTCATATATTTTGCGATTTGTTTTTGAACCTGATATTTTTCTTTTGAAGTATGGATGCCATAATTACGGCGTATTCTTTCCCAAATTTCTCCGCTATTATTTTTATAGGTCTTTTGGTTATCAGAAGAGAACCATCCTGACAAGATTGAACGTGATGCGGATGCTTGTGAGGCTGCATGGCATGCACATATTGTAAACAGAGTGCTTAGCAGTAATACGGTTTGACGTATTTTCATTTTGATTTATCCCCTTTCTTTTTTCTTTTATGCTATCTATTAAATTATTTGATGTAGATAACTAAATCTTGTTTATATTTACCTTCATTTTTAATTGATATCTCATTTGAGCAACCCTGTCAACCTGGTATAAGATCAGTAAAGAATAGTAAAACTTAAAATAGTGCAAGAATAGCGATAGGATACAGATGAAATGAACGATGCAACTAAAGCCCCACAGGAACATAAAAAAGCCCGCTACACCTGGCTTGCTTCCCCTTTAGGACAAGTTTTTTTAGAGCAAGAAAAGAAAGAAGTCGGTGAGCTAATTAATGAATTTACAGGGCTGTACAGTTTGGGGATAGGTCCTTCTGCTTTTTTTTCTGTGATGCAAAAATCTAATGTAGCTAGTAAACTTTGGTTAGATACCCAGTCGTATCCTATAGAGCACTGTATCTCTATTAGTGGTCAGTCAGATAAACTGCCTATTCGATCAGATGAGATACAGTTTATGTATTTGGCCCATTGCTTGGGGATCTCTAAAAATCCTCATGAAGTATTAAGAGAAAGTTATAGAGTATTGGCACCTGAGGGGCATCTGATTATTTCTGGCTTTAATCCTTGGAGTTTATGGGGTCTTAAACGATTATTGGGGAGTTTAGCTTCTTATTGGCCTTGGAACAGTCGTTTTATGTCCATTATGCGTTTAAAAGATTGGTTAGCACTTTTAGGATTTGAGTTATTGTCTACGCAATTTTATTTTTTTAGGCCGCCCATTGCCTTGGGTTTAGAGAAATTACACTGGTTAGAAAATTTAGGACGTTTTTTATGGCCTATTTTTGGTGGGTATTATATTATCTTAGCGCGCAAAAGAACCATTCCTTTAACCCCCATTAGGGCTGTATGGAAAGAAAAAGCTGAGGTTGCTGAAGCAGGATGGGTGCGTCCTGCAGCTTGAATGTGATATGATAGGGCTTATTGTTTTATAAAAAGGTAAATTTGTATGATGCCTGTGCTAAAAGTGTATGTCGATGGCGCATGCCGTGGTAATCCAGGGCCTGGTGGGTGGGGTGCTTTATTTAAGCATGAATCTACAGAAACAAGTTTATCCGGTGCCGAGGCTCATACAACCAATAACCGAATGGAATTAATGGCAGCCATTGAAGCCTTAGATTCTTTAAGTGAATCCACAAAAGTACTTATTTATACCGATTCTGAATATGTTAAAAAAGGCATTACCCAATGGATAGATAAGTGGATCTTAAAAGGTTGGAAAAATGCCAAACATGAACCGGTCAAAAATCAGGATTTATGGCAACGGTTATTAAAAGCAGAAGAACGGCATCAAGTAGAATGGCATTGGGTAAAAGGACACAGCGGACACCCTGAAAACGATAAAGCAGATGCATTGGCAAGGCAAGCCATTGATACTTTATTAGAAAAGACCTAAAGACTGGATCAAATGAGCATCAACAGACAAGTTTTTTTAGATACAGAAACAACGGGTTTAGAATTCGCTAAAGGCCATCGTCTAACGGAAATCGGTTGCTTAGAAATGATCAACCGCAAATTAACGGGTCGGACTTTTCAAAGCTATTTAAATCCAGAGCGTGAACTCGATGCAGCCGCTGCTGATATTACAGGATTAACCTTTGAATTTTTAAAGGATAAACCAAAATTTGTAGAGGTTGCTGATGATTTTCTAGCATTTATAGAAGGTGCAGAATTAATTATACATAATGCGCCTTTTGATTTAGGATTTTTAAATGCTGAATTGAAAAGAATCGATTTGGGATGCCAAACTTTAGAATCCAGATTTGCGATTTTTGATACCCTGGCCTTGGCTAGGAAAATGCACCCTGGCCAGAAGAATAATTTAGATGCTTTATGTAAAAGATATTCAATAGACAATACCCATCGGCAGTATCATGGTGCGCTATTGGATGCTCAAATTCTGGCTAGGGTTTATTTGAGTATGACGGCCGGTCAAAGTAGTTTGGCTTTTGGTACAGAAGCCGAATCAGATTCCGATGCCCTTGCTGTGCACTCCAATAAGAGAGTGTTCAAAGAGCCCTCATATCCTGCAGTTGTGCGCAAGGGTGACTTGAGGGTTATTCAAGCCACCGAAGCAGAAGTACAAGCGCACGAACAATTTATGTCGGAGATTACTTGAGTATTTTAGTAGTGGTAATTATAGTGACCGCCACCAAAATTTAAGTATATGCCTGGGGTTCCGTAATCATAATAATTGTCATAATAATACGGTGTTGTTTCATAAATATAAGCGCCATTATTATAATATCCATGATGATAGTAGCCGCCGCGATATCCACCATGGTAGCCCCCGTGATAGCCTCCACCCCCATGATAGTGAGCACTGGCTGCTGTAGCCATGAGTCCTAGACATAATGTTGTAGATACAATTAATAGGGTTTTCTTTAAGCTTTTCATGACACATACTCCTCTTAATTTTAATTCAAATACAGAGTCGACCTGGCGGCCATACACACTTCAGTATAGTTCAAAATAAAGAAATATTATAAAAATACTCTTAAAGAAAAGAATAGAGTATGAGCTATAGAGATTTTTGCAGTTCAAATTGTTCGCTTAATGCTTGTTTGCGCAGTTTAATCACTTTTGATAAGGGTGAAGATTTTTTTACTTTTTCTAAAGCATAATTGAGTTGTGCCAAGGCTTTGGGGAATTCACCTCGGGCTGCATGCCATTCAGCTTGAGCTTGATGACATCCTATATAATTTTTATTTTGGCTTTGTGTACGTGCCAGTAATTCATAAAATTGAGGGTTTGCTGGATAATCTTTTTGGGCCATTAATACATTGAGTAATAATGTTTGAGCTTCTTGTGCGGCTTGTTGAGTTTTAAGATCTAAAAGCATCGTACAATAGCAAAATACGATCGGTGGATGATTAGGGTAGACTTCTAGCCAATGTTTTAAAGAAGCACGCGCAGCATTTCTATTACCGGCAGCAAATTCCGTTTCTGCAAGACTAAGGTCGATCATCCAATGATGCGGTGTTTCAGTTGCTAGGCTATGTAAATGTTGCAAAGCTTCGCTAAATTTTTGTTGTCTTGCCAAAGCAAGGGCATAGGCATATCTAGCCGCGGTTTCACTGGTATATTTACCCGAATTTAATTGTGCTTTTAATCTTTTTGTACATTCACCCTGAGTTTCATTTTTTAAGAGTTCTAATCGGGCACGTACCAAATGAAAAGCTAAACTGTCTGCAGATTGTTGATAAGGCAGTGTAGCGGCTCTGTTCTGCGCATCAGCAATACGCGATTCAAATAAGGGGTGCGTTTGCAAATAAGCATAAGCTTTATCTTGATAAATCGATTTTTTCTGTAGGCGTTCGAAAACAGTGGCCATGGCTTGAGGGCTAAACTGTGCTTTTGAGAGAATTTGCATACCAATGCGATCGGCTTCTTGTTCATGACTATGGGTATAATTGATCATTTGTTGCATATGGTTTGCCATGACGGCGGTGGCTAAATGCGAGCCTGCCTCACCTCCACCCATCACACCGATAGCGGTTGCAGCCAATAATTGAGCAATAGTCAATGGTAATAATTTTTGATTTTGTACCATCATTCTGGGTAGATGTTTTTGAGCGATGTGAGCTGTTTCATGGGCTAGTACTGCGGCCAATTCACTTTCATTACGCACTTGTTGAATTAAGCCCGTATGTACAGCGACATGTCCACCAAAAAAAGCAAAAGCATTCAATTCCTCGGAGTTCACACCAAAAAAATGGAGTTTATAATCTTTGATACCAGAACTTTGGCCCAAGCGATTGCCTAAATGCTGTAAATAATCATTGATACTGGGATCTGTGGTCACAAAGTCAGAGCCGTAGAGTTGCTGCATGAACAAGGTGCCCATGATACGCTCTTTCTCTAAGGGAAACTCGGTATCCCAGCTGTACACACAAAAAGGTGTTAGTATTATAACTATAATGGCTAAAATATTTTTAAAGTGCATATTCTTAATCCTTAGCTATTTATTATTCATATTATTCCATAGATGCGAAGCTCGCAAACTGTTATTATTAATTGAGTGAAAACAACATACTTAGGAAGGATCATGCGGCAAATTATAGCGATTGGTGGGGGTGGTTTTGGTGGTTCTGACAGAACATGGCTGTTGGAACGTTATTTATTGGAACAACTGCAGAATAAAACTGCGCCTCGTGTTTGTTTTTTACCCCAAGCCAGTGCAGAATCGCCAGAATATGTTACCCGTTTTTATGAGACCTTTTGTGCCCTTGGTGCCCAACCTTCTTGGCTTTCTTTATTTGGGCGAGTGGAAGATAATTGGAAAGAAAAATTATTAGCCCAAGATTTAATTTATGTTGGGGGTGGGAATACCCGCAGCATGTTAGCACTTTGGCGTGAATGGGGGGTAGATAAAGTTTTAATTGAAGCTTATAACAAAGGCATTGTACTGGCGGGGGTGAGTGCGGGTGCGATCTGCTGGTTTGAACAAGGCATTACGGATTCAGTTTGGCCTTTAGGTGTTTTGCCGTGTTTAAACCTAATACCGGGTAGTTGTTGCCCGCATTATGATTCCGAACCCGAAAGAAGGCCTACCTACTTACGCAAAGTTAAAGAGGGTGAGGCAATGCCCGGCTTAGCCTTGCAAGATAATACAGCAGCTCATTTTATTGACGGTCAACTTCATTGCGTGATGAGTAACGCAGAAGGTAAAAAGGCATTTAATATTTCAAAGACCGAAGAAGTGTTAATACCTGTATGTTCATTGTTATAAACTTGCAAATATTACACAAGCTTATTATTTTTGGAGGTTATTATGTGTAAAGTATCACCGTTGTCTATGCCGGTTTTGTGGGGTGTCAGTGCTTCACCTTATGTACGAAAAGTACGAATGGTGTTAGCTGAAAAAGAGATTGTCTATCAGCAAAAGCAAACCTTCCCTGTGTTATTATTGCAGGCCACAGGACAAGAGGTACCCGCGGAGTTTGCGGCTATCAGTCCTATGGGAAAGATCCCAGCTTTTGAGGACAATGGTTTAAATATCTCAGATTCTTCTGTGATTTGTGCTTATTTGGAACGTCGATATCCTAACACTAAAGCTTTATATCCTGCTCATGCACGTCCTTATGCGCAGGCACTTTGGTTTGAAAGATATGCTGAAGAGGGTATGGCAAAAATTTCTTATACAAAAATATTCTTTGAATTAGTTGTAAAGCCAAATATATTAAAACAGGAAGCTGATCAACAAGTGGTGGATAAGGCAAAAAATGAAGAATTGCCACCCATTTTGGATTTTTTAGAAAAATCAATGAATGGTAATGATTATCTGGTTGAAAATGCATTTTCAATTGCCGATATATCGATTGTGACTCAATGTATTGCATTGGAAACTGCGGAATATCAGTTTGATAAGGCCAAATGGCCACAGTTGGCCAGTCTTATTAAGCGAGTGAAAGAAAGAAAAGCCATACAAGCGATATTATAAATTAGCATACTTTTAAGCCTTCTTTTCAATTTTAATTGGAGGGAAGGATGTATGCTATGCTAGCATCTAAACATTTATACACTTTTTTTTATTATTGAAGATACATGTTACAATGGTGCCAATTATTTGCATAGGGATTTGAAAAAGGAAGATAGAAACTTGACTAAAATAAAATCTTTGTCTGAATGGCAAACTGAAACGCCGCAAGTAGAGCTGAGTGAATTTTTTTTAGAAGAAAAACATTATTCAGAACTCTATTGGGAGGCAAAAGATTTATTTTCTCTAAGTAGCGAAGAAAAAATATTAAGAAAAATTGATCCAGAGAAAATATTTTTGGCACCCATCGAACAATTATCGCCTAAAGGCATTGCTTTGATGTTACATTTGTATGCGCAAAAAGACAAAGATCCACGACAACCTCTTATTGCATCGACTAAGATAGATTTACAAAAAATTGTGATATTAATGGACAATGCGGCCATTGGAACAGAAATCACAGTTATATTTCAACCGACTGATGCAGTACAGGGATTTCTTGTTGTACATAAAACTGTGTTCACAATAAAAAAAATTGAACATGGTCTACAAATTCTGAATATGGAAAGCGGAGGAGGGCCTTATGCATACTTTGGATGGAAATATATAAATGAAGCACTAGAGCAAAATGCCAAAGCATTGGATAGAAAAATTACATCGTGTTTTCGTGCAATGCAAAAAGAGTCCGAAAAACATGAGGTGGGGAAAAGAAAAATATTTCCTGAATATTTTTCAAGACAAACCAATGGTTATGAATGTGGGGTTTTTGCTATTAAAGATGCTAGACAAATCAATAGAGATCCGAGTTTTTTAGACAAAGTTATGAAAACTGCTTTACACCAAGAATCAGCACTTCCTCAGCAAATAGAAAAGAAGCCTAAGACAGAAGTCGAAGCCAAGACTGATCTTGAATGCGAGCTTTTCCCTGCCGATTCTGATTCAATAGATCTCAATACAGATTTTATTAAATATGAATTACCTCCTGAATATTTAAAAGGTATGCAGTCTAATGCTTATGAATCGTATGTGTTGCCGATGTATGGCGATAAAGTAGTAAATCGCAAAGGAAAAACTTTAGCAGATATCCGAGAAAAGCATAGAAATGCATATATACAGCATTTTAGTCAAAAGTTTCATGATAAAGTGGAAATGTATGTAAGGCAACATCAAGATTCTATTGATATAAAAGCACTAGTGGCTCAGTATGATGCAGGAAAGATCAATGCTCAAGAATTAGAATACAGGTATGGTAGACCAAAAAAACCTAGCTCACCTTAAAATTTAACTCATATCTGACACTACGGCCGCTACCCATTTGCTGTAATACATTTTTTTCTAATAAGTCTTGTAAATCTCGAGTTGCAGTTGCTTTAGAAGTGTCTGCTATAACCATGTATTTTTTAGCGCTCATACCGCCTTCAAAACCTTTGGTGCCTGCATCTATCATTTTTTTTATAACTTTCATTTGACGCTGATTAAATTTTTCTTTATAAGTATCAAAAAATTTTGCTTTCCTAATAATAAAATTAATTTCATTTTCAGCACTACATTGAGCTTCAAATATCGTATTCAAGAAATAATGAATCCAAGGGGTAATTTCATTCGATCGAGAAGCTGTTTGCAGTTCTGCATAATAGGTTTTTTTATTTGCTTCAATAGTGGAAGATAAGCTTAGTAACAAGGGGCAATCAAAGCCTTGATACAATGCTTTTTCTGCTAATGCTCTCCCTATTCTTCCATTGCCATCATCAAAGGGATGTATGCTCTCGAAATACAAATGGGCAATCGCCGAATGAATAGGCGCCATCATCGCTGCAGAGGGATTTTTTGCATTTTGATTAAACCAATGGATATAACGTTTTATTTCTTGAGGCACCGTTAGAGCAGGTGGTGCTTCAAAGTGTACAATCCATTTTTCGCCACGTCCCGAAACCACTTGCATGGGCTCTTCACTTTCACGCCACCGTCCAACAAAAATATGAGGGTTTGGATTCGCACCTAATAAATTGAGATGCCAATCTAACAAGATATCTTCGCTCAGGGGTTCTTTGAAGGTTTTTCGCACACTCACCATTAATTCAGCAACACCCTCTGCACGTTTATCATGTACCTTTGTAAGTGGGCCAAGCAAGCCCAATTTTTTTTTAATAGACGAGCGAATATCGATGCGGCTGATATACTCTCCCTCAATCTTAGAGGTTTTTACGGCTTCCTCTACCATGAGGTTTATTAGAAATTCGCTTTGCGCCTCTACAGATAAGTCAGAATGTTTTCCTGCGATATAGCCAATTTTTCTAGCTATTTTGAACAGGGTGTTTTGTACAAGTTCTATATTGTAATGAAAACGGGGCCAATCATTTTGCTGCCAATTATATTTCATGAGCCAATTATAGCGTATAATCGGCTCAAAAACAAGCTTGATTTTGAGCCGATTATCAATATTAATCGGCTCATAGCCCGAAGCTTATGGCTAAAAATACTGTATATTTAACTGTAGGGCTACCCAAGCATTTTTGAACATCCCAAGCATTTAAAGCGATTTCGATCGCTTTAGGATCAGCATTTCCGATATCTTCACTGGCCATACGAACCACGCGTCTTGCAATGTATAAAGGGTCAACACCCTCTTCTAACATACGTGCTAGCCAATATAAAGCTGCATCAGGAGAAGAGCCTCTTACAGATTTGTGTAAGGCTGAGATTTGATCATAAAAAAGATCACCTTTTTTATCAAAACGCATCTGAATATCAGTAATAGATTGTTTTAAAGTTTCTTCAGTGATGGTTACTGTAAAGTCCTTAATAGGGGCTAATGATAGCGCAATTTCAAGCATATTTAGAATTTGTCGGGCATCCCCATCGGAAGCTTGTGCCAATTTTTGACGCAGAACTGGATCAAAATCGATTTGTGTTGCATTCGTATAGTCTGTATCTTTTTCTAAAAACACGATGGCTTTATCAATAATGGTCAAAATATCACTTTCTGTTAAAGCGTGTAAAATATAAGTTTGGCAACGCGACAATAGGGCGTTATTAATTTCAAAAGAAGGATTTTCCGTTGTAGCCCCTATAAAAATAAAGGTGCCATCTTCAATAAAGGGTAAGAAAACATCCTGTTGATTTTTGTTAAAACGGTGGACTTCATCAATAAAAAGAATGGTTTTTTGATTCTTGTTTTCTTGATTGCCAATCGCTTCTTCAATAGCAGCACGAATGTCTTTTATACCGCATGTAACAGCAGATAGATTTATGAAAGCAATCTTTTCATTTTTTGTAAATAATCGTGCTAAAGTGGTTTTACCTGTACCGGGTGGTCCCCATAAAAGCATCGAGTGAGGGTTGCCCGTTTGGATGGCTTGCCATAGCAGTTTGCCTGGAGATAGTAAATGCTTTTGTCCAATAAATGCATCTAGGGTTTTGGGGCGTAAACGGGCAGCTAAAGGTATGGTAGGCGTTTTTAACATAGTAAATAAATTTTACACTAATTAAATAACTAATTACAATAGGCTGAATATGAAGCAATGGTAGGAATAGTGTACCATAGTTATAATAAGTGCAGGCATGGTTAAAGAAAGTTAGTTTTAGTTCCAAAAAGGGGATTTCATGATACATATCATTCAAAGCTGGTTCCATCGCTATTTTTCGGATCCAGAAGCTATTTTACTCTTGGTTGTTTTGCTATTTGGCTTTGGATTGGTGATATTTTTGGGCGGTATTTTAGCCCCCGTGTTTGCAAGCATTGTCATTGCCTATTTATTACAATGGTTAGTGATCTTATTACAAAGATATAAAGTTCCGCATTTATTGGCTGTATGGCTAGTATTTTTAGGATTTTTTGGTATATTAATGGCCTCGTGTTTTATCTTATTACCTTTATTATGGAAACAATTAATAACTTTATTTGATACCCTGCCTACTATGTTGGCAAAAGCCCAGCATGGCTTAGATTGGTTATCAGAGCAATATCCGGATTATTTTTCAGATGCACAAATTCATTCTTTAACCAATGGTGTGATGGCGGATGCTAAAAGTTGGGGGAAAGTGGCTTTAAGTGCTTCTTTTTCCTCTATATCCAGTATTATTTTATGGTTAGTGTACTTGGTATTGGTACCGTTATTGGTATTTTTCTTTTTAAAAGACTCCACTTTGATTATGCACTGGGTAGCCAGCTTTTTACCTAGCAAACGGGGTGTTTTAACACGTGTTTCTACAGAAGTGAATGAACAAATTGGTCGTTATATTCGTGGCAAAGTGCTGGAAATTATTATTGTCTTTTTAGCCACTTATGCAGTCTTATGGTGGTTTCAAGTGCCTTTTGCTGCTTTATTATCATTTTTAGTAGGCTTATCTTCGCTAATTCCCTATATTGGTGGGATTGTAGCGACCATTCCTGTGGTTTTTGTAGGGTATTTACAGTTAGGCTGGAGTTCGCAATTTGGATACTTGATCTTATTTTATTCAATTGTTCAAGCGTTGGACGCCAATTTATTAGTGCCTTTGTTATTCTCAGAGGCGGTAAATTTGCATCCTATTGCGATTGTTGTTGCCACTTTAGTCTTTGGAGGCATTTGGGGTTTTTGGGGAGTATTTTTTGCCATACCGCTTGCAACCTTAATTAAAGCGGTAATTTATGCTTGGCCAAGAAGTACAGCGCTAAAATAAAAGTAAATTAAGAGGATGATAAACAGTTATGGCAGGTCATAGTAAGTGGGCGAATATTAAATTTCGTAAATCGTTACAAGATGCGAAACGGGGTAAATTATTTACCAAATACATTAGAGAAATTACGGTTTCAGCACGTCACGGTGGGGGAGATCCTGATGCGAACCCAAGGTTAAGAACGGCTATTGATAAGGCACTAGCAGCTAATATGACGCGGGATACCATTGATCGAGCAGTTAAACGGGGTGCTGGGGGCCAAGAAGGTGAAGATTTAGAAGAAATTCGTTATGAAGGTTATGGCCCAGGGGGTGTAGCTGTGATTGTGGATTGCTTAACCAATAATCGAAAACGCACAGTTTCTGAAGTACGGCATGCTTTTACCAAGTTTGGTGGTAATTTAGGGACTGATGGTTCTGTTGCCTATTTATTTGCAGAAAAGGGTCAAATTGTTTTTGCGCCCGGCACTCATGAAGATACGGTGATGGGAATAGCATTGGATGTTGGTGCTGAAGATATCAGCACAGATGAAGATGGGACTATTGAAGTGTGTACAAGTTTTGAAGATTTCAACGGTATTAAGCAAGCGATGGAAAAAGCAGGTTTAAAACCAGAGCGTGCAGAGGTCACCATGGTTGCTTCGAATGCTGTTTTAGTAGAGGATCAAGCTTCTGCAGAAAAATTCATGAAGATGGTCGATTTATTAGAAGATCTGGATGATGTACAGTCGGTATATTCGAATGCAGATATACCAGAAGCATTTTTAGAAACCACATAGGATAAGATCATACGTATTTTAGGCATTGATCCGGGTTCTCAAATTACAGGTTTTGGGGTGATTGAATACCATCGTCAAAAGCCCATTTATATTGCCAGTGGTTGTATTCGCGTTCAAAAAGCGCCTTGGTCTGAACGTTTGATTCGTATCGATGCGGGTTTAACAGAAGTGCTATTGGAATATAAACCGGCTTTGGTGGCGATTGAAAAGATTTTTGTACATAAAAATGTATCTTCGGCTTTAAAATTAGGCCATGCGCGGGGGGTGGCCGTTGTCGTTGCAGCCAAAGCGGGGTTACCTATTTTTGAATACACAGCGCGCCAAGTCAAAAAAGCAGTGGTAGGCTATGGGGCTGCAGAAAAATCGCAAGTACAACAGATGATGCGTGTATTATTAGATCTAACCGGTATACCACAATCCGATGCTGCAGATGCCCTAGCGGTTGCTATGTGTCATGGGCATATATTAAATGGTAAGTTACTGTAGTTGATTCAATCGCTTAGGCTATCGGTCGCATAAGTCTTTTATTTATGCTTGAGTTCAGTTATAATCTCGTAATTATTATCGCTACTGAAATTAAATCAAAATAAATAAAGAGGTGTACCATGTCGACAACAATTTTAGATATTACGCAGAAGATAGCTGAATTTCAAGAAGCTCAAATTAAAAAAGCGCTAGGTTCTATAAATAGCTTAGGCATAGTGCCTTTGGAAAAGATCAATACTGAAGGATATACGCCTAATTTTGTGATTGGCAGCGCAGAAACTCAGAATAGCACTTGTGTTAATTATTTAAATTTAGGGGCATGTACGCCTCTTGTAACCCAAAAGGATGTTATACATGAAGCCGTATGGGAAGAATATATGGGCGTGTTTGGTATTAGCATGGAAAGAGCTTGGTCGTTTAGTTTTCAAAAAAATCCGCTATTAACAGCTCAAGAAATTCAAGCAAGATTGTGTACAAATATTGTATTTGTCTTAAAACCCCCATCAGAAAAAGGTATCGCTACACCTATTAGTGGTGTTCAAGGGGCAATGATAGATTATTATTACCAAAAGCCTGTGAACATTGGTATTGATCATGATGGTTTTTCGTGTGTAAGAGGCAAAACTTTAGATGGGACGCCTAAAAAAAATATTCCCCAATTAATGGAAATTAAAACCTATCATATCTTTAGTAAGGAAGAAATCATTGCTGTGTTAGTTCCTGAAAGTTTATATGAATATCACTCTAAAGAATTAAGTGAATATTTCCAAGAAAAAGTATTAAAAGTGCTTAATGTAGTGAAACCTATTAACAGACTTCCTGAAATGTTGCGTATCATGCACAGTGAACATATCCCTGAAAATACGCTTTCGCTGCCAGTACCGGATTATGAAAGTGTCTTAGAGAGTCAAATAGCAAAAAATCATAAGCAATTTTCTTTACATGCAGTGCGGTTGCCCACTGTATTTGATTTTACACCGCGCTATATTCACAATCTATCTAATAGTCACAATCTTTTAAAGTTATTAAATGCTGATTTGCTAAAAGAAAATGAAGATGGTAGTGCTTGGGTTTTGGTGCATCAAACAAAGTGTTTTGATGCTCAAAAAAACGAATCATTTAGAAAATACAGTGGGATATTAAGTTCTCGTTTTGATAATACATTTTGCAGAGAACAATTGTTAAAAGCAAAGGCTAAAATTCAAACAACGCGTTTTGTCACTGATGAAAACACGCCTCAAAAAACGGCCCTTTTAAAAAAAGGTATAGAGAGTTTGTCTGAAGTCCATGCGATTCAAGTTGAGTATGATGACTTGGCAAAAAAATTATCCAATAAAGGGAAAGGTATTTGTAGTAAAACTAAAGTTTTATTATTAAGCTACCCTGATAAATGTAAAGCCAATGTTGACCCAAAAGTATTAGAAAAAATAGGGCAGATAGCCATTCTAAAAGAGAAGGAAGAAAAAAACAGACAAGAAGCTGAAAAAAAAGCTTTAGAAGAAAAAAGAGAAAAAGCAGCAAGAGTTATACAATCTTTTGTGCGAAAATGTTTAGAGAAAAAATTATTATCACAACATGATTTGGCCCTTAAACATTACAAAGAAGCTAAGGCTTCTTTGCAACTGGCTGAGAAAAACTTAAATCAGATACAAGAAAAATTAAAAAGACGTAATATACATAGCTAAGCTGGAGATTAAACGTAACCACCAACAAACCCATTAATTCTCTTACAATAGGATTAATGGGTTTTTTTACTTGCATTTCTATACATAATCCTACTATGATAGGATTATGTATAGAAAACACTATTTTTATCTTATTAAACCTAGCTTGGTAGGATTATTATGACTAGACTGCCAACACCTGTGATTTGGGAATATGAGCCCGCTTGGAAAAATACTGGATATGCAGTTTCACCTTGGCACCTTTTTATGATTTAGTGAATATAAAAATGTATCCTGAGTTTGAATAAGAATAAGCAAATTGTAATTTAAATTCCTGCCCTTTTTATTTCAAGCATAATAAAAATTATTCACGTAACTTAAAAGTTAGAGTGTCTTAGTGCAACAACTAATCCTATATTCGTGTACCATATGTATTGTCTGGTAAGGAAAAACTGCAGGGGAGGGTGTATGATTGGTCGATTAAAAGGGGCGTTAATCCTGAAAAAACCTCCATTTTTAATGATAGATGTAGGTGGAGTGGGTTATGAGTGCCAAGCATCCATGTCTACGATTTACCAATTGCCGGAAGTAGGCGAATCAGTTATTCTTTTAACTCATCTGGTTGTGCGAGAAGATGCTCAACTGCTATATGCTTTTTATGATGAGAAAGAACGTGCCTTGTTTAAAACGCTTATTAAAATATCTGGGGTAGGACCCAAAATGGCCTTAACGATACTCTCGGGTATGGATGTGGCTATGTTTTTGCAGTGTATTGAACGTAAAGATCTGGGGTATTTGGTAAAATTACCCGGCGTTGGCAAAAAGACTGCCGAGCGTTTGGTGGTAGAAATGAGTGGTAAAGGTTTATCCGGTATCAAAGAAGATTTTTGTTTTTCTGATTTTTCACAGACAATAGGGACGAAGAGTACAGGTGCTTATGAGGAAGCTGTGAGCGCGTTAATTGCCTTGGGTTATAAACCACAAGAAGCTTCGAAAGCTGTTTCTGCAGCATCTAATGATAACAGTGAATCAAGTACCCAAGATTTGATCCGTACCGCTTTACAAGGCTTAGCAAGAGTATAAAAAATGATAGAAACCGATCGCTTAACAACCGCAGCCCTAAGACCCGAAGAAATAACCATCGATAAAGCCATACGGCCTAAATTATTAGACGATTATATCGGTCAGGCAAGCGTAAAAGAACAAATGTCATTGTTCATTAATGCTGCAAGACAGCGTCAAGAAGCATTGGATCATGTTCTGATTTTTGGTCCCCCCGGTTTGGGAAAAACGACTTTGGCACATATTGTGGCTTCTGAAATGGGTGTGTCTTTAAAACAAACCTCAGGTCCCGTATTAGAAAAAGCCGGAGATCTCGCAGCCTTATTAACCAATTTACAAGCCAGAGATGTGTTATTTATAGATGAAATCCATCGCTTAAGCCCAATGATAGAAGAATTATTATACCCTGCGATGGAAGATGGACAATTGGATATCATGATTGGAGAAGGGCCTGCTGCTCGCTCAATTAAATTGGATTTACAGCCTTTTACTTTGATTGGTGCCACCACGCGTGCGGGGGCTTTAACTTCACCTTTAAGAGATCGTTTTGGGATTGTACAGCGCTTAGAGTTTTATGAAGTAGCCGATTTAACCCAAATTGTGAATCGCTCAGCGAAAATTTTAGAACTTGATATCGATGAACACGGAGCCTATGAAATTGCACGACGTTCCAGAGGAACCCCTAGAATTGCGAATCGCTTGCTAAGACGCGTACGTGATTTTGCCCAAGTGAAAGCCAATGGCAAGGTGAATGCCAAAATCGCTGATCAGGCTTTGAATTTGCTAGATGTCGATAATGAAGGTTTTGATGTTATGGATAGAAAATTATTATTAGCGGTTATTGAACGTTTTGAGGGCGGACCCGTAGGCTTAGACAGTTTGGCTGCGGCTATTGGCGAAGAAAGAGGCACAATAGAAGATGTACTAGAGCCTTTTTTAGTTCAAGAAGGGTATTTAAGACGTACCCCCCGCGGTCGGGTTGCAACACCCCTAGCCTACCAACATTTTGGATTAGGAGTCGTTGATGTTCGAGAATGAGATTCCTGTTATTACAGTCGATGGCCCAGGCGGCTCTGGTAAAGGGACTATCAGCATTCGATTAGCCAAAGCTTTGGGCTGGCATTTTTTGGACAGCGGGGCTTTGTATCGAGTATTGGCTTTGTCTGTTTTGAATAAGAAAATAGACCTGGAAAATGAACCTGCTATATTAAAAGCAGCTCAAGCATTAGATGTGTTTTTTAATGCCGATATTATCTTAGAAGGGAAAGTGGTTACAGAATTAATTCGAACAGAATTGTGTGGCAGTACTGCTTCTAAAATAGCCGTGCTGCAACCTGTGCGAGAAGCGCTGTTGACGCGTCAACGTGAGTTCAGGAAGCTGCCTGGCTTGATTGCTGATGGCCGGGATATGGGGACAGTGGTCTTTCCAGAAGCTAAAATCAAGTTATATTTGGATGCAAGCCCTGAAGAACGGGCAAAACGCCGGTATTGGCAGTTGAAGAATAGTGCTCCACATGTTAATCTAACGAGTCTTTTGCAAGAATTGGAAGAGCGAGATGCCCGCGATAAACAGCGTGCTATTGCTCCTTTAAAGCCCGCAGAAGATGCCCTTGTTATTGATACAACGGGTATGGAGATCGAGGCTGTTTTTAATCATGCCATGCGCATTATCAAACAGCGACTCGGTTAAAAATGAATCTGGCCTGCAATAAAGCAGAGAAAGAGAGTAGAAAAGAATATGGCAAATAATCATCTAGATACGATTGATAATAACGAAAGTTTTGAAGCACTGTTTAAAGAAAGCCTAGAACAATCCGCAATGAACCCAGGTTCTGTCATGTTGGCAAAAGTTGTTCGTATTACGGATTCTTTTGTAGTCTTAGACGCAGGTTTAAAATCTGATGCTCACGTGCCCATTGAACAATTCTATGGCGATAATGGCCAATTAGAAGTGAGCGTAGGCGACGAAGTAGAAGTCGCATTGGATGCTGTTGAAGACGGTTGGGGTGAAACACGCTTATCACGTGAAAAAGCCAAACGTGCTCAATCTTGGCGTCGTTTAGCTGAAGCCCAAGAAAAAGGCGAAGTGGTTAAAGGTATTGTCAGTGGTAAAGTAAAAGGCGGTTTTACAGTCGATATTCAAACCATTCGTGCTTTCTTACCCGGATCCCTTGTTGATGTACGTCCTGTAAGAGATATTAATCTAGAAGGCAAAGAATTAGAATTTAAAGTGATCAAACTGGATCAAAAACGCAATAATGTTGTTGTATCCCGTCGATCAGCGATGGAATCTGAAAGCACTTCAGAACGCGAATTGTTAATGACTACCCTGCAAGAAGGTCAAGAAACCACAGGTGTGGTGAAGAATTTAACCGATTACGGTGCCTTCGTAGATTTAGGTGGTGTTGATGGTCTCTTGCATATTACCGATATGGCATGGAAACGCGTGAAGCATCCTAGCGAAGTCGTGACTGTGGGACAAGAAATTGCGGTTAAAGTATTGAAATTCGATCGCGAACGTTCCCGCGTATCCCTAGGATTGAAGCAATTAGGCGAAGATCCATGGGTAGATATTACCAATCGATATCCTGAAACCACTCGCTTGGTTGGTAAAGTGACCAACGTAACTGATTATGGTTGCTTTGTAGAAATCGAAGAAGGTGTAGAAGGTTTAGTACACGTATCCGAAATGGATTGGACCAACAAAAATATTCATCCCAGCAAAGTTGTACAGTTGGGTATGGAAGTAGAAGTATTGGTCTTAGAAATTGATGAAGAACGCAGACGTATTTCCTTAGGCTTAAAACAATGTAAAGCCAATCCTTGGGAAGCTTTTGCCAATACCCATCAAAAAGGCGATAAAGTCAGTGCTAAAATTAAATCCATTACCGATTTCGGTATCTTTATTGGATTGGATGGTGGCATCGATGGCTTGATCCATCTTTCTGATATTTCTTGGAACGAAGCCGGTGAAGAAGCTGTTCGTAAGTACAAGAAAGGTGAAGAAGTCGAAGCTATTGTTTTGGCTGTTGATCCTGAGCGTGAACGTATCTCCTTAGGCATTAAGCAGCTAGAAGATGATCCGTATTCACGTTTTGTAGCCGAAAACACCAAAGGTAGCGTAGTTACGGGTACTGTGACAACAGTAGATGCTAAAGGTGCGGTTATACAATTATCTGAAGGCGTAGAAGGGTATCTTAAAGCTTCTGAGTTAAGTCGGGATCGTGTAGAAGATGCTCGTACGCTCTTAAAAGAAGGTGATGCCGTAGAAGCTAAATTTACGGGTGTCGACAGAAAGAATCGTACGATTCAATTGTCGATTAAAGCCAAAGAATCTCAGGAAGAGCAAGAGGTTATGCGCGAATTAAATCGTACAGAACCTACCAGTGGCACCTTGGGGGATTTGCTAAAAGAGCAAATGGAAACCCGTAGCGATAAGTCATAAATTGGAAATAAATAGGGGGCGAGCAATCGCCCTCTTTTTTTAACTAAGCACATAGCATTTAAAGGGAGACTCTATAATGCGATTAATAACATGGATAGTCATGAGTATTTTTGTACTGATTGTTGTGAGCTTTGCCTGCTTAAATGCCGAGATCGTAAAATTGCATTATTATTTAGGCACTCAAGAATTGCCGTTATCAGTGTTATTGATTGGTGCCTTGATTATAGGCATGCTTATCGGCTTGATGGTTTCATGGATCAAGATTATAAAATTAAAAATACAACTAAGGCGCTTACAAAGCAACACTACCAATCTTCCGCAATTAGATTAAAGTTCAAGCCTTATAAATATAATTATTTAAGTTTCTATACTAGAAATACTGTAAGCAAGTATTTGTTTATCATGCGTAATGAGGGTTAGGTTTTCTATTTTTGCTTGGGCAATTAATATACGATCAAAAGGATCAGCATGATATGGTTCTAAATGACTAATGCCAATTGCATGTTTAATATTAATAGGTAATATTTCAAAATTGTTAGCAGAAATAGCAGACTCTAAATCATCAGGTGCTTGTAATTTTCCTAAAGCTTTTTTAATTGTAATTTCCCAAGCACTTGCAACACTGACGAAAATAACGTTATCTGTATTTGCAATAATTTTTCTTGTTTTTTCAGATAATGCTGCATCATTAGCAAACCACCAAAGCATGATATGCGTATCTAGCAGAATTTTCATGATTGATCCTCACCTTTAAAAGCTTTTATTAGATTGTCAGGTAATTCATCAAAATCTTCTGCAATAATTACCTTTCCTGCCCAACATCCAGGCACGCGTGCTTTTAGATTATCTTGATATTTAATTAATTTTGCCATCGGTTTACCTGCTTTACAGATAATGACTTCTTCACCTGCAAATGCCAGCTCAACATATTGGGACAAATGGGTTTTGGCTTCATGTATATTAGTAATTTGCATATTCACGCTCCAATAGCTTTAACCTTAGTCTAGTTTAGTCTATTTTTTAATTAATGTAAAACTTAATAATTCAAATAAGAATTTGTTTAGAAATGGCCATACTACGAAAACTAGTTTAATGACTAATCACTTAATGCTTTTTGGCTTAATATAGTGTCTTTTTTTAAAGTACTAATTCGAGTTTGGAAGGAAAAATGGAAATAGTAAATTGGTTTTTCCAGGACGGTTTATCTGCCTGTTAGGCCCTTTTTGCAATAGTAATATGAAATTCAACTGGGATACCACGATAAATGGGTATATCAGACAAACCATATTGATTTCGAATTTTTACTAGTTCTAAGGACTCAATGCTCAGTATAAAATAGCTTGTAAGTTCTAGTGCAGCATGATGCAAGCCCGTAATAATAAAAGAAAATTGTTTACCTAATTCATCTACAGTATCGAGCACATATTCTTCTTCATTGATTACTGTGATATGAGCACCAACATGATTATATGCTTGTGTAAAATAAAGTGGCATTTGTTTGTTTGGAGCGATTAATAAGGGAAATAGATCATAAATAAATCGGTCGTCAACTTGGAGGTATGTGTACCTGCTTCTTGTTTGCTTTAAAATGCCTTGTAATGGAAGGTTTTGATTCGCATATTCAAGAATTTTTGGTTGATCTAAAGGTTTTTGAATGATTTCAATAATGCTTTCCATGTTTATCCTTTTTAAAAATACTTTAGGTGCTAATGCTTACCTAAAAAATTTCACAGACAATTATTTCTGTAAGATTGTTAAGTTTTGCTTGTACAATTAGCATTCGATCGAAAGGGTCATTATACATGAAAGGTAAATCAGAAATGGTTAAAGCTTCTTCAAAATATCGAACTAGTGATTTTCATCGCCATAAAAGTTTTTTAAAAATGAATCAGGCAGAGGATCATCAAAGTTTGAAGCTATATTTATCATACCTCTTAACTGTCCTCCTTGCCGTTTTGGACGTTCCTCGCTACACGGTGTTAGTTTCACTAAAGCTTTGCCTCCTTTTAATGCTTGAGTAATTAACTGTGTAAAGTGTGTCTTTGCTTCATGTATATTCACTATTTGTACAATAACCTCCCGTACCCGAAGATAAAAGCTTAGTTTGCACACTGGCAGTTAGTCAACTGTTTTTTGGTAAAATATTTAAAGCATTTTTGCCATTTATAAAGGAAAATTAAAAAAATAGAAAACGGTTTAAACTTGAAATAAAGTTTTTAATTTTATAAGTCAATTTGCTAGTTTGTGTCTGGCGCAGTAACTTTGAAAATAATTTCAAAAATAAATGAAAAAAGAGTTGACAAGGGTTTTCAGTATGATACTATGTTGATTCTTTCAGCTCTTTAACAAGACAACCAAACA
>CAMFJH010000024.1 GCA_945956915.1 uncultured Francisellaceae bacterium
TTGGGAAAATACTTCTTTAGCAGGCTATAAGGTGTTTTTCAGGCTCGACTAATTATGTATATTTTTTGGCATTTCCTTGTGCTTTTTCAACAGGGTATTTTTTTCTATTAAGCTCCATTTTGCATCCAATCGCGTTCTTTTGTAAATATTTCGATCATTTTTTTAAGTTTGCCTAAGCTTGTACTTTCATCTGACATTAAAATTTCCATTCGTACATTCATCAAAAAATTTTGTTAAGTGTTTAAAATACTGCTCGTCCCCATTGTCTTCTATAGTCCATATCCAAGAAAGTATCGCTTGTACATAACACCACGCCTGTATGCGACTTTTTGGAAAATCTAATGCCTTGGCAAAGCGTTCGATACGATTATTGATTATTGCATGTGCATCGGTATGCTCTAATAATTCGGGGATCGGATTTCGGATAAAGGCAACCACTTCATACACAGGATCACCTATCACACCCTTAGGATCAATTACCTGCCATTGACTTTCATTGGATCGCAATATATTATCATGGTGCAAATCGCCATGCAGCAAAATTTCTTGAGTAGATGTTCTTAATAAATCATTTCGTATTTTTCTTGCTTTCTTAAGATAAATGTTGGGCATAGGCCAATCTTTATCTAAATTTTGCAACCAATCCCTAACATGAGCAAATTGACTCTTATCTAATATAGGCGTTGCATGTAATTGCTTAATAACATATGAAGCAACTTCAATCGCTTCATATTCTTTAGTTGGAAAATAAGATTTTAATGGTATCCCAGGCATGATGCGTTGCAGCAAAAGCATACCCTGCTCTTCAGCCAGTACTTTAACGGCTCCGGCGCCTAAAAAAATTTTCAATATTTCGGCTTCGTGCTTTAAACGCTCAATATCTAATCCAAGCTTTAAAATAATGGGCTTATTTCCTTGAAAGCCAGTCATAACATAGTTATAACTTAAATTATCCACAGGTCGCAGTTCTCTAAGACTTAATTTATTTGCAAGCTTATCACAAAGGGTAAGCAACGAGGCAAGCCAAGTTATTCCTGCATCACCATATATATTTATAATATTTTCTTCAAATTTATCAAATGACATGAATATAGCACCTTCTCATTAGCGCAAACGTACAATACATAGATACCACCTAGCATAATATACAATTTATTTTTATTTCTTAAAAGTGCATAAACAATCGCACATACTTAATATCTTCATAGCTAAACTTTCCTGAAAACTTTTCATAAATAGTGCTTATTTTTCCATCTTCAGAGGCCAGCAGTTCATCAAAAATATCATTAAATTCTGACTTACTCATTTTATTTTTAAAATGTAGGATATCAGCCTCATTTTGCAAAACTTTTAACCCCTTAAGTTTCTCTAAATGGCTAAGCACCGTGCCTACAGTTAATTCACGCATTTTGGCTATTTCTTCTAATGATAATTTCTGTTTAACCAGTTCCCAAGTAAGCATATGCGTTGGCTTATAATTTTTTTTCTTAGAACCCTCTCCACTCCAAATTCTAGTTTTTATTTTTGAGCTACTATCCTCTCCCTCTACAGGGATACGTCCACCCAAACGTCCTGTTAAGGTTTTATGCTGAATACGTATTTTTTCTTTTTCCGATAAACTACTCAGTTGCTCTTTTGCAATCTGTGAATTGGCTTTAAAGATTGTATCATATTCCATAATTTTAGGATTTACTTTTAAGGCCAGTTCACTAAACCCCATTAATTTTAAGCCACTTAGGGTACGTAATCGAGATAAAGCCACATAACCCATCCCTAATTCAAACACATCCCCCAAATCTATTTCTGCTGCATCTAAAGTCATGCCCTGACTTTTATGAATGGTAATCGCCCAGGCCAATCGCAAAGGCACTTGAGAAATAGTCGCACGGACAATGTCATGCTCTTCAAATTTCCATTCTTCCGGATACACAATAATCGTCCGACTGTCATACATCCTTACCACAGGCCAGCCTTCTTCTTGTTCAAAACCTACCACAACACCCCGTGTTCCATTCACATATTTACCCGTAGATTCGTTTTTAATAAACATCACGGCAGCCCCTATTTTTAATTTTAATTTTTCTTGGGCTAAACAATTTCTTTTTAAGCTATCCACTAAAGCACTGTACCCACAGGTTGCCATGGTGTAGATTCTTTCTTCAGCCTTAATCGTATTAAGCTCTTTTTCATTGATGGCATCTATGTTAATATTGCGTGAATATAAGCGAGTGGCTTTTGCACTCCCTTCAGGGTCTTTTTTGTAACGTGTGCGCAAAGGAACTTTGGTGTGCTCGCCCGTTGTACCACAACGCATATCCTGTAAAATAGTGAATAAAGGATCATTGACCTGACGATGTTGTTCTTCTAAATAACAAAAATGAAAATTTCCTTTCTTCCAAACTTCTGCTTCAAAAGCAAATTCAATTTCCGCACCCATTGAAGATGCAGCCGAAGACACAGGGGGTAATTGAAAAAAATCACCACACAAAATAATTTGCATACCCCCAAAAGGCTTTTCTGTGCCTAAAATACGACGGGCCACCATATCTATCATATCTAATTGATATTTATGTAGCATCGAAATTTCATCAATAATTAAAGTTTTGGTTTTTTTATAGTTCTGTTTTATCAATTTTTTTGTTAATATTTTTTCCAAATCTTCTTCTGTTAAACGCTCGCGCACACCAATCCCTGACCAGGAATGTATGGTAACACCATACAAATGTGTAGCAGCAATTCCTGTAGAAGCCGTAACAGCAACTCTAACCTCATGATCTTTTAGATAACGAATATATTTATTTAAAAGATGGGTTTTACCACTGCCTGGAGCACCCGTTAAAAAAATATTATTGCCCATTTTCATGAGATCAAAAGCTTCTTGTTGCAGCATATTACTTCTAGTTGCACCTATTCTTTCTTTTCTTTGGTGCTCACTTCAAACCTGTTTTCAGGCTCCAAATCTGGTTCCTCATAATTTACTGCATAATCACAGGTTTTTTGAGGACAGACTTTTTGAGTTCCATAACGTTTAGTCGTTTTTATGGTTAATATAGGCCATTGGCAGGTAGGACAAGTTTCACTTAAGGGTGGATTATTAATCGCATACTTACAATCTGGATACTGATTACAAGAATAGAAAAATGTACCATACCGAGATTTTTTCTTGACCAAATTACCTTTTTTACAAACTGGACAAGTGACAGAGGTGTCTTCACGTTGTTCTAAAGATTCTATAAATTTACAATTAGGATATTGAGAACACCCTATAAATTTTCCAAATTTTCCTTTTTTAATAACCAAATTGGATTCGCATTTTGGACATTTACGCCCTTCTACCACCTCAGGTGGTAATAAAGAGCTTTCGCGATCTTCTTCCATATTGCGCGTGTAATCACATTCAGGATAAGCTGTACACCCAATAAAACGCCCCCCTTTACCTAAACGAATCGATAAAGGCTGGTTACATTTCGGGCATAGCTCATCAATGGCTTCTTGGGTAATATCTTTTCGTTGTACCGTTTGCTCAATTTGTTTCAACAAGTTAATAAAGGGTTTCCAAAATTCATCAAGCACTGGAACCCATGCTTTTTCACCCCTAGATATTTCATCTAAAGAATCTTCCATTTTAGCGGTGAAATCATAATCCACATAACGCGTAAAATAACTCGTTAAAAAATTATTCACGATTTTACCCACATCCGTAGGCGAGAATCGCCTCATTTCTAAGGTAACATATTCCCTATATTGTAAAGTAGAAATAATAGAAGCATAGGTGGAAGGTCTACCAATACCATGTTCTTCAAGCGCTTTCACCAAAGAAGCTTCCGAGAATTTTGGAGGGGGTTCTGTAAAATGCTGAGAACAAATTAAATCTTCTAATGTTACCCAATCGCCTTCTTTCATAGGTGGTAATAATTTATCCTGATCATCCTGGCCTTTAGAATCATCAACACCTTCTAAGTAGACTTGCATAAAACCAAGAGAAACAATAATAGAACCGTTGGCTCTGAAACGATTATCCTTTCCACATAATAAATCAGCTGCCACCATATCAAAAGTCGCATGAATCATTTGAGAAGCCACAGCACGCTTCCAAATTAAATTGTATAATTTGTATTGATCAGGCGTCAGTGCTTTTCTAATTTCATCCGGTATAAACCTCACCACCGTTGGACGTATCCCTTCATGCGCTTCTTGAGCATTTTTAGATTTGGTCTTATAAACTCTAGGCTCTTCTGGGATTTCATTTACTCCATAACGTTCTTGAATAAGCGCTCTAATATCGGTCACTGCTTCTACACTTAAATTTACAGAATCGGTACGCATATACGTAATTAAGCCTTGTGTGCCCTCTGCACCTAAATTAATCCCTTCATATAATTGCTGTGCCACACTCATGGTTCGCTGAGTCGTAAAACCCAGTTTTCGAGCAGCTTCTTGTTGCAGGGTAGAGGTTGTAAAAGGAGCAGTAGGATTGCGTTTTCTTTGGCTTTTTTTGATTTTTTCGACAAACAATTTACCATTCGCAGCAGCACGCAAGGCTTTTTCCATGGCTTTAGCTTGTGCTTCATTCGTAACAGAAAATTGCTCTAGTTTAGTATTTTCATATTCCACAAGCTTTGCACTAAAAGCTTGCTGTTCGGCTTTTACACTGGCTTCTAAGGTCCAATATTCTTGTGATTTAAATTTATCAATTTCTGCTTGACGTTCGACTATTAAACGCAGTGCAGAACTTTGTACTCGGCCTGCAGACAAACCTCTGCGGATCTTTTTCCAAAGTAAAGGTGATAAATTAAAACCCACCAAATAATCCAAGGCCCTTCTGGCTAATTGCGCATGCACTAACTCCATGGATAATGAACGTGGATGCTGCATAGCCGCTTTCACTGCGTTTTTAGTAATTTCATGAAATACAATACGATGCACTGGCTTCTTTTTGATTGCCTTTTTTTCTTTTAGCATTTCGTACAAATGCCAAGCAATGGCTTCTCCCTCGCGATCCGGATCAGTGGCCAGATAAAGCGTATCTGCTTTTTTTAAAGCATCGCAAATGGCATCGACATGTTTAATATTGCGTTCTACGGGTTGGTACTTCATGGCAAATTTATTGTCGGGATCAACAGCACCCGTTTTAGGCACTAAATCCCGGACATGGCCATAGGATGCCAAAAATTCAAAATCTTTGCCTAAATATTTTTTCAGCGTTTTGGCCTTTGCTGGCGATTCTACAATCACTAAATTTTTTGACATTATTAATAACTCGAAATAGTCGTTAAAACACGCGCATACCCGCCCGGAACAGAAGCCAGGTAGCCTTGAAGCTCTAAATCTAAGAGCATGGCAGAAACAGCTCTCGCTGTTAAGCCCGTACCTAATATAATAGTATCGACAGCCGTAGATTCATACCCGACACACTCCAACACTAGTCTTTCCTCACTGGTTAACGCGGCATTATCCATTCGCATTTCCAGTTGTGCTTGCCCTGTTTTCTCCGAATGATCTCTACTATCGGCTGCATGTCTAACAAATTTTACCAAAGCATCCAGTTCTTCAAGCACATGCTCTGCGGTTTCCACCAATTTAGCACCTTGGCGTATCAATGCATGACACCCTTTAGCCAAAGGACTGTGGATAGAGCCTGGAATCGCAAAAACTTCACGCCCCTGCTCTAAGGCTAACTGAGCTGTGATTAAAGATCCACTTTTAATAGCGGCTTCTACCACTAGCGTTCCCATAGTTAAGCCACTGATTACCCGATTACGTCTGGGAAAATGGGACTGTAAAGGGGGTGTACCTATAGGAAATTCAGTTACCAATACCCCTTTTTCCACGATAGTATGCGCTAAACTCCGGTGAGCTGCCGGATAAATGGTATCCAATCCATGTGCCAATACAGCCACGGTACTCCCAACGCCCATCAAACTTCCAATATGTGCTGCAGCATCAATCCCTATAGCCAAGCCACTGGTGACTGTAAATCCTGTTATAGCAAAATGTTTTGCAAACTGAGTAGTCAGCTCCTTTCCAATATGACTGGGATTACGGCTACCCACAATAGCAATTTGTGGCCTAGACAATAATTTAACATTTCCCTTAACAAATAAAACAGCAGGTGCCCCATGTACTTCTTTCAACAGTGGCGGATATAAAGGATCAGATTTCGCTATAATATAACAATCTTCTCCTTCTGCCCATTTTAAATCTCTATTAACACCTTCCCAATCTAAAGGGTTATGAGGTATTTGACTTAAATCTGGATAAGCATCCATTATTTCTTGTATTTTTACAGGTCCCATCCCCGGAATACGGACCAAAGCCAATAAATACCGTAATTGTTCTCTATTTGAATCCATCCTAAACCTCAGATATACTGTGCGCTGGAGGATAAGTTTATGGCATTACTCAATATTTTACAATTCCCTCGACTCCATTCAGAATTTAAAACAAAATCACTAAGTAGCAAAATATTATGAGCTTAAGAATCCTTTTTGCAGGTACTCCACCGTTTTCGGCGCATATACTACGCGCTTTAACCAAGACCTCTCATACAATCATTGGCGTTTACACGCAACCTGACCGTAAAAAAGGCCGAGGACAGCACCTCATGCCCTCCCCAGTAAAATCATTGGCGATAGAGTTAGGAATTCCTGTGTATCAACCAGCCCGCCTTAAAGACCCCGCAGAGCATGAGATACTGAGCAAGCTAAAGCCCGATGTTTTAGTGGTTGTGGCCTATGGTCTTATTTTACCTGCAACAGTCTTAGCTATTCCGACGCATGGCTGTATTAACATCCATGCTTCAGATTTACCACGCTGGCGGGGGGCTGCCCCTATTCAACGTGCTATTTTGGCAGGGGATACCCAAACGGGTGTTTGTATTATGCAAATGGATGCAGGTTTAGATACAGGTGATGTACTGAATCGCGTTCACACCCCTATTTATGCAAGCGATACCAGTGAAACTCTACATGATCGCTTAATGGATATCGGTGCTAAAGCCTTGATTGAAACCCTAGAACAACTTGAACAAGGCCTTCTACAACCTGAAAAACAAGATAATGATTTAGCGACTTATGCCAATAAAATCACCAAGGAAGAAGCACGCCTTGATTGGAAACAAAATGCAAAGGCTTTAGATTGCCAAATTCGAGGGTTTAATCCTTGGCCTGTGGCTTATACGCAGTTAAACACTCTAGATATCCGTATCTTTTCTGCAGAGCCTATTGATAATGCAAGCACAGATTTAGAACCTGGCACTATTTTAGAAAGTGAGGCGAGTGGTATTCAAGTGGCCACAGGAGAAGGGGGTATTCTAAAATTATTAGCTCTACAATTACCTGGCTCTAAACGTTTAGCGGTGCGTGAGATTTTAAATGCCAAAAAAGAGCTCTTTCAAAAAGGCGTACGTTTCCAATCATGAACATTCGACTGATTGCTACTCAAATTCTAAAAGGTGTATTGCAAGATAAACGTTCTTTAAATGAAGTTTTAGCAGAAGGCAAAATCAAATGCAAAAACACCCAAGATCAAGCTCTGGTTCAGGCATTTTGCTTTGGCGTATTAAGAACATATCCCCGTTTATGTTTTATCAGTGCGCAATTATTACAAAAACCTCTTAAAACAAAAGATCAAGATTTGTTGTATTTAATGTGTGTGGGTCTTTATCAACTGATGGAGATGCGCATACCCGATCATGCTGCTATTTCAGAAACGGTGGAAGCCGCACGACTTTTAAATAAATCCTGGGCCACAGGGCTTATTAATGCTTTGCTGAGAAATTATTTACGACAAAAAGATAAGATAAAGCTAGCCCTAAAAAATACTCAAGATCCCCTTTATTTAGAAACAAAATATGCACATCCTTTATGGCTCATTAAAGCGATTCAACAGGCCTGGCCTACTGAGTGGGAAAGCATTTTAAATGAAAATAATCAACATCCCCCTTTAGCGATCCGTGTGAATGCCCAACAAATATCAAGAGAAGCTTATCAAGATTTATTGTTGGAACATGAGATTCAATCCACCCCAATTGCACATACTTTATCTGGCTTAATTCTAGAAGAGACAAAAGACATTAGTTCTTTACCTGGGTATGAAGAGGGTTATTTTTCTGTGCAAGATGCTGCCTCTCAACTGGTTGGCCCCTTATTAGAATTATCTCCTGGTCTACGCGTGCTAGATGCCTGCAGTGCACCGGGGGGCAAAACAACCCATCTTTTAGAATTAGAACCTCATTTATCAGAATTGTTTGCTATCGATATTGCACCTGAGCGTACACAACGGATCCAAGAAAATCTTAAGCGCTTAACATTAAAAGCCACGGTTATCACAGCGGATGCAACAGCGCTGGATACTTGGTGGGATGGGCAATTATTCGATCGTATTTTAATAGATGCACCCTGTTCTGCAACCGGTATCATAAGGCGCCACCCTGATATCAAATATCTTCGTCAGCCTAGCGATATCCAAGCCCTTAATCAGCAACAAGCAAAACTCTTAAATACCCTTTGGGCATTATTAAAACCAGGCGGTCTTTTGGTTTATACCACTTGTTCAATTTTACCTGCAGAAAATTCAGAAATCATAAATGCATTTCTACACACGCATCCAGAAGCAAAACACCAAGCTGTAGATTTCCCTATTGGTATACCCCAATCTGCAGGCCATCAGCTTTTGCCAGGACAAAATGCATCGGATGGTTTTTATTATGCAGTTATTTTAAAAATAGCTTGAACTATTTTTAAATCAAATCTCGCATTTTTAGAAATTTTTTAATTTTTTGCAAACATAGCTTACTGGAACTTTAGTTTGTATATACTCTACTGCCATGTTAATTCTACTTGCATGGAGATCGGCAATATCAAGAATCGCTTGTAAATCTTTCATATCAAAAGAATTCCTTGTGTTTTAGCTTGTTGGTAAATGGGTAAAGTAAAATTGTCATTAATTAAATTCAAAACAACATCAATTTTTTGTTCACCTAATACTGTCCATAGATCGCTTAAGAAAGACAATTTTTTTTCTAAAGCAATTTTTGTATTCGTTTCTTCAGTTTCAATATAAAAATCAATATCTCCGCCTTTTTTCATATCATCAACACGGGAACCAAATAGCCAAATATGGTCGTTTTTACCATAATGTTTTAAAAAAACTTCGCAAATTGACTGTTTTTCTACTTCTGTTAAACGCATAATTCTTAACCTAATTAAACAATATGAGTAGAATACTGCCTTTTTTTTATAAAGTAAAATCTATAAAAATTATCCTTCCTTGAGTTCTCCAACTCATGTGCATAAAATTACTTCTTTTTAAATATAATGGCATCCGATACTACACGGGTACCTTCTAAATTATATTTTTCTTTAATATCTTTTCCTTCTATCCATAAGCTTGAAGAGCCACCGCCATCTAAATTTAATGCATACTGAGCTCCTTGCTTTTCCATAAAGCGAGCTAAGTCTAACAATGTCAGCCCTACAGATTCTACCATTACGATGATAATTTCTCCATTGGCTTTAAGTCCCAAAGCAGTACGCGCATGTGCTTTGGCATAAAAAGGACTGCTGCGTTTTGATAAAAAGCTTTGTGTTTTACCATTACTCACCAACAGTGGGATGCCCGACACAATAGAAGCATCTTGATGCTGAGCCAGATATTGTTTTGGATTTTTTAATTGTACACTGAGTTTTCCAGACTGAATAATAGCCAGTGCTTGTTGTTTATTTTTAAGTCCAAAAACGTGGCCTTTGATTACCAAAGTACCACTGGGCATCCCTTTGCCAGCATCCACCTTAAAATATCCGCCATTAATTGCAATATCAGCGTGATTGCGCATTCCCATAGAAGATACTGTTTCTAATCCTGATGTATCTTTTGCTCTAACTATAGCAATCTGATATTCTTTGGGATCGATTAAAACTTTGTGTACTGTCTGCCCTTCAATAAGATATTTTTTATAATCATAACAATACCCAATGCTTGAATAAAACAAGCTAATCAACAAGATCAAAGCCAATGGATGCTTATTATTCTTGTTGATTAGATTCATCAACTATTCACCCAAGGATTGCCATAATGCCAAATGTGCACCAACAGGATCTGTGATAACTGCAAACAAGCCCATTTCACCGGCTTTTGCGATAGGTTTTATCACAGTAGCCTTATTATCAGTGGCTTTTTTTAAAGCATCTTCTATATTTTCTACTAATATATAAGACAACCAATGGGGAGGGCATTGTTTTTCTTTATCTTTTGGAATAGTCCACATACCGCCAAACTCATTAGCACTTTTTTTAATCATGGTATATGTCATATCGCCCATTTCATGATCTATAAATGTCCATCCAAATACTTTTCCATAGAAATCTTTAGAAGATTGTGCATTGGTTGTGGCTAATTCTGCCCAACAAAATTCACCTACTTTAGGCATGTTACTCATAAACGCTCCTTAAATTTTTGCAATGTTTAGATTAACCTTAAAATTAACAGTTCAGCTTAGTTTTGGCAAGTATAAATAAAAAGTTAAGTAAATTTCTGTATATTATTTTTTTAACTTCAATGGTATTATTGTATCGATATCAATCAATTGGCAAATATCCAAGGAGTTGCAAGATGCATAATTCAGATTCTATCGTTATTAACGGCATCTATAGACATTATAAGGGACTCGATTATAAAGTGCTTTATATTGCACGCCATAGTGAGACATTAGAATCTTTGGTGGTTTACCAAGCCCTGTATGGAGAGTTTGAAATTTGGGTACGCCCTTTAGACATGTTTCTAGAAAATATTGTTATCAATAATGAAATGCGACCGCGATTTGAATTTATTCAGGCTGAATCTGGAGTTTAATATGTATTTATCCCGCAACAATATTCTTAAAATATTCATTTTAACACTAGGCTTATGCTTTATTCGGCCTCTTATTGCAGAAACTAAAGAACCTAGCTTAGAAGCTAAACTTCAAAATCTTATACAACAACATTTGCCTAATACAGCCATTGGCATTATCGTACGTGAAGCCAAAACAGGAAAAACCATTTACTCAAAAGACGCAAACCAAGCTTTTATTCCCGCCAGTGGCACAAAACTTTTTACTGCCGCTGCAGCATTACTGTCTTTAGGACCGCATTATCAATTTGAAACCGTTCTTAAGCAAAAAGAAGATGCTTTATATTTAGCTTTTAGTGGCGATCCTTCTTTGAGTATTCAAGATTTAAAAAACCTATTAGCCGCTAGCAATACCACAGATCTCGCAAAAATCAAGCATATATTTATCGATGATACAAGCTTCAAAGGTTTAGAATATGCTTTAGGCTGGGATTGGAATTCCACGTGGTGGTATTATGGGGCTCCTATTAGTACTATTATTTTAAATGCCAATGCTATACCCATTCAATTATTGCCCACACAAGCGCCAGGGGAGAAAATTATTGCTCAACTTAAATCGCAAAACACAGAAATTCCGATTAGCTTAAGGCATGATATTATTTCCGTTACCAACGAACAAGCCAATGAGTGTGTGTTTATGGTGAATACGAATGATAAAAATGATATTCAATTAAGCGGCTGCTGGCCCACACAAAAAACTGAAACCACACTCAAAATTGCTTTGAAAAATCCTAGCCTACTTGCAAAACAAATTATTTTAGAATTTTTACCTTTAGAACAAAGAAAATTAATTGAAATTAAAAGCGGTGTTAACATAGAAAATATAAAAGGCTTAAAAACACTTGCTACACACCGTTCTAACTCTCTAGATCAACTATTAGCTCAAATTTTACAAGAATCTGACAATGTATATACAGAAGCTTTGACTAAAATCTTAGGCTTTCGGCTTCAGCAAGAAGGGACTTTTCAAGCCGGTGTAAAAAGCATACAAACCATTTTGAATGGTTTTTTAGGGTTAGATTTTTCACAAAGCAAAATGATGGATGGATCAGGACTTTCACGGTATAATTTAATAACACCCACCCTCTTTTCTGAACTATTATTTAAAATGCACCATCACCCCATGGGCGGTATATTCAAAAATTCCCTAGCTGTTTCAGGTATACACGGGACTTTAAAAAATCGCTTAACCACCGAAGATTCCAAAGCGCAAGATTTAAAGGAACTAGTAAAAATATATGCAAAAACAGGAACTTTGACAGGGGTTTCTACTTTATCCGGTTATTTAGACACTCAAAAACACCAAACGCTTATTTTCTCTGTCATGATTAATAATTCACTTAATAATGCCAAAGAAATCAAAACCTTTGAAGATGCTCTGTGTCAGCTTCTTTTTGAGTTTTTTTAGAAGATTATCATTGAGGTGAAAAATGTCCATGCATAACACTCCTCATCCAGGAGAAATAGTTAAAGACACTTTGATTGATGGTGCAAACTTATCTGTCACAGAGGCTGCGCAACTATTGGGGGTAACACGAGCGTCTATCTCTAATTTAGTAAATTGCCATACAGGGATTAGCCCTGAAATGGCTGTTCGCCTGTCTATTTTTTTTAATACCAGTAGTGAAATGTGGCTAAATTTACAAAAAAATTATAGTTTATGGAAAGCGGAACAAAAGCGCAAAACACTGTCCCGTACAATATCACCTTTAAAGAAAGCTTCTTAAATCACACAATACTGTTTTTACCCACACAGTGGTATTGAGCAATTTTAGCGATAACATCCCCTTTTACACCTGCATTTTTTGCATATTCAGGCCATTTTTGAACTGCATCGACCACCTCTTCAATAATTTCTTGAGGACGTGAAAGGCTTATCGAATCTGCGACCGTTTCAAGATCTAGCATTGTAAAATGATCGCGCTTACCATTTACACTCATTTGATGCTGATTAGTCCATTTACCTTGGGGATTATGCGCAAAGTTAATATCGTAAGCAGGTGATAATTTCCACTTTCCTTCTTCATCCATTAAAAAAGAAATATTTTTTGTATGATCATCTAAATTACGGGCAATGATATTAAACACCATACGTCTATATTGTTGTTGAGCTTCTGATTTACTTAAATGTAGTTTGCGCATTATCATAAAAGCTTGCTCGTAACTGTAAGCACCTGGCATATTAAAATCGTAATGTGCAATCCCACATAAAGATTGCATGTGTAATTTTTCACCTGAGACTCTATCAAAACGCTTTGTCATAAAATGGGCCCGACCATTTTCCTCTAATAATCGACATTCTGACATTTTAATACCTGCCCCTAAGGCCATTAAATAATAGGCGTACTCAATGCGACCATAGCCTCGAGGATCGCCCATTTCAAGATCACTGACTCCATCAAATTTCAAAATCCAATAATCATATCCAGGGGGTGCTAAAGCTTGCCCCGTTAGAATATGATTTTTGCTGTCCATCGCTATTACCGCTTTTGGGCGTGCTCCCCCTGCTGAAGTACCCACTCTTAAAATATTTAATAAAGCGTGGGATTTGTGCTTTTCTACAGTGCCTAATTTAACATCTAGGTTTTGATATTCATTCATCACTTCTTGAGCCAAACCGACCAATTCAGATATTTCAACTGGGACTGAAGAATCGTATTTTTTAAATAATAAAGGCTCGAACTCTAAGGCCCCTAAAGCGCGTTTACTGGTATAACACAATCTTTCAATGGGGTTAAAACTGTCTTTAGATCGACCATTACGCGCTAACCAAGCATCGATCACTGAATTACCAAATTTATCCGGTAGCACATCAGCCAATAAACCGGGTAAGCCTAAAAAAGTTTCTTTATTCAAAAATGGAAAAGCGAATTGTGCGCCTCCTTTTTTAGCAATTTCTAGGGGCATATGAATGGGTGCAATATCAAGGCCTTTATTTAAAAAACGACGATCATATTCAAAAATACCGTAACCGGCATCGGCCAACCAAGTGACCGCCCCAACGACATGTCCCCAAATTTTAATTATCCCTGTATCGACTTGTTTTACCATTTCTCTGAATCATCCGGCAATAGTGGTTTATCATTTTTTAAAGGCTCATGAGAAGCTCTTAGACGCTTTTTGCCTTTCATCTTGGCAATTTGCAAGGGACTTATTGAAGGCTGAAAGATCAATTGATTTAAACTATCCAAAGCCCCCAATTCTCTTAGTACAGCAATCAAAGTGGTTAGCTTAGCATTTCCCAGCTCTAAAGCTTTGATGACATTTAAAGAAGCATCTACCGCTTCGGCCAGATTCTTTTGAGTTCTATTTTTCCTTAAACGCAAAGCCCTGATGTGGTTACCCCACTCAGCTGCAATACGTTTATCTGATAGTTCGTATATATCCATAATAGCCTTAAATAAGATTATCCAGTGATACTCATATAGAGAATAGCTTAATTCTAGGCTATTGTAATATATTTAATTTTAAATAACTATAGTGTATAATCTAACAGTCTCAAAAAAGACTTTTGGCCTATAAAAATCATGCAGACAGTCTTTTTTAAGGTCTTTGCATTTGGTATTACATACACATAAGTTTTTAGATTTCAATACCTTAGCCAAATTTAGACAGTCGCTTAGATTTTGGTTGAAATCAAGGGCATGCTACTGTATGATTAAGCACACCCTTAACTTCAAGTTACTCCAAGCATGAAAAATTTTATGTAACACTGGATGAAGCAAATGAAAACCCAATCTCTCTATTCTTTTCTATGGTCGGCAATAAAGCCTTATAAATATTATTATCTGATGATGTTAGCAGTGGGTCCTTTAGCTGCTTTTTATGATATTGCGAATCAATATGCCATACGGTTATTAGTCGATGCTTTTTCTGCAACTCAAATCCCTTCTTTTAAATCGCTTTCTTTGCCTATTGCTTTGTTTATAGGCGCACAAATCTGGTTAGATCTGGTATGGCGTTTAGGCGATATTGCCGAATGGCGGTCTGAACCCTATGTGCGCCATACCATTTTAAGAACAGTCTATGATTATGTTCAACATCATTCTTATACTTATTTTGTCAATACGCCCGCAGGATCTATTATCAGTAAAATAAAAGGCATTTTAGACGGCTATGATCATTTTTGGGCCAGCCTTCATCACGACTTCACCCCGAAAGTTGCAAGCACGATTATTCTAACAGCCTCTTTATCCATTGTGGATGTGAAAATTAGTTTAATGGTAGGATTATGGAGTATGTGTTTTGTATTTGTCATGTATCATTTATCAAAAAAATTAGATACCCTCTCATGCCAAGTAGCAGATAATAGACACCACCTTTTTGGGCTGATTGCAGATAATATTAGCAATATATTTACCTTATTTTCTTTTTCAACTCGAAAACAAGAAGCGCGAAGACTGGATGAAACGATTGAAAAACATTTTACACCCAGCAATATTCGATTATACAAATATTCCTTCATATTAAATATTATTGGGGGATTTTTGTATTGGATTATGCTAATCGCTTTGTTTTTGTATATGATCTATCTTCGCCAACAAGACCAAGTCAGCAGCGGTGATGTGGTTTTTGTGATGGGTATTACTTTAAGAATGGCCTATGATTTGTGGCAAATGATTAATAAAATGCAAGATTTTATTAGAAATTTAGGCGATTTTAAAAGCTCTTATGAAATCATGCGGGTACAAAATTGCAACCCCCAAGCTTTAGCATTACCTGCTTTAAAGATTATAAACCCCACAATTCAATTGGACAATATTTGTTTTGCTTATGAGCCCAACAGGCCTATTATTAATCATTTATCTTTGCAAATTAAAGCTGGGGAAAAAGTAGGACTTGTAGGGACTACTGGAGCTGGTAAATCAACGTTGGTTTCATTATTATTACAATATTTTCAACTTGATTCTGGAAAAATTACCATTGACCAACAGGACTTGACTCAAGTTTCACCTAATTCTGTTCGTGAACATATTTCTGTGATTCCCCAAGATATTTTATTATTTCATCGTAGCATACTGGAAAATATTCGTTATGGCAAAATGGATGCAAGCGAAGCTGAAGTCATTGCTGCTGCAAAACTTGCCAACATTCATGATTTTATTCAACAATTACCTCATCAATATCATACTTTAGTAGGAGAAAGAGGCATTAAAGTAAGCGGCGGACAAAGACAACGTATTGCCATTGCACGCGCCATTTTGAAACAAGCACCTATTTTAATTCTAGATGAAGCAACTTCTTCTTTGGATACGGAAACAGAAAAGCTGATTCAGAGCAGTTTAAATACTTTTTTAGAAAACAAGAATATTACGGTGCTTGCTATTGCACATCGCTTGTCTACTTTAAAACATATGGATAGGATTATTGTACTTGATAAAGGTACTATTATTGAAGAAGGCACTCACGAATCTCTTATCAAACAAGATAGTTTTTATAAAAAACTCTGGGATATGCAGCAAATATAATTTTTAAAACAAACAGTAAAAGCCAATGCTTGCCATGACTTTTACTGTTTTTTGCTCTTAATTATGTGTTGTAGAAGCAGGGGGACTGTTTACAGGAGGTGTGGTTTGTATAACCCCTCTTGAGGGTACATTTGGATCTGCAGGTACAGGCACACTGATATTTTTATTTAATTGTTGACTATTAATTTGATTACTATTAGTCGTATTTGAAGGTGAATAACTGGATCCTGTTGCTGGATCTGCATTCATTCTATCGCGTTCCATTTTTTGAATATCTTGTGTTTGATTTTGCTGAATCATTGATGAATCGGTTGTTTCTGCAAACACACTGCCACCTAAAATTAAACTAAAACAAAAGAACCCGCCTAAAATATATTTGTGCATAATAAATACTCCTATTAATAATATGGTTGTACATTAGAAAGATAGTCTTTGTTTCAAATATTTTCTACGTGTATATAATGTTATACTTTAGATACGCTATACATTTTTTAATAATTGGTTGCTTGTGATCGATTCATTGGACCACTTTGATTCTTTTGTGCGCCCGTGGGTATATTAGGATAAGCGGGCATACCATTATTTTTATTGGATTGCTCATCGTTTTCTTGATGATTATACTCCACGTTTGCACCTGAATATGTACTTGCAAGTACACTTCCATTAAAAACTAAACTGAGGATTAAAAAAACGCTTAAAGTATATTTTTGCATGATAAATACTCCTATGTTATATTGTTATTACTTAGGAAAAAGCATAGTATTTTTTTCTAATATTTTCTAAGTGTATGTAAACTTAACAACGTTTTAAACTTTAAGCTGTTTTGCTATAATAAAAAGATAGAATTATGATGCAACGATAAAGAGGAGTATCGCATGTCAGATAATAATCCAATGTCTCCAAAAAACCATCAAGCCTCTGAAGAGATGACACCTCTTGTAATTTTCACACCGCAATTTGAATCTAAAGAAAACGTTGACTTAAGTTTTGAGGCTGGGCAAGGCTTACATGCGAATGTTAATAAAAATGACGTAAAAGCAAATGGCTGTCTTATTTCTCCCAAAACCATTCAAAATATCAAAAATTACCACCAGTCTCATCCTACATTAGAGAAATTAAGTAAACATGATCCTGAAGTTCAAAGTTTATTTGAAAAACACGACACGCCCCGTTCAATTCTCTTTTTGGAAGATGAGTCTGCAAAAAAAATGGTGATTTTATACCGTGATTTTTCTAGGGATACTGTAAATTTAAATATATTATTTGAGTCTGAACTTCCAACTCCCTTTAATAAGTGGCGTTTCCCCAGCGAAAAAATTCCTTGTTTAATTCTTGACAACAATAACAAGCCAAAATCATTTATTAATAGTAATAAAGAAATAATTCCTTTTTTCCCGGAAGATTACCCTAGAGAGATTATAGAGATTGTCAATACTAGTCTTATGAAGGAAACTGATTCTAGAGCAATATTGTTACACTCAGAACACTCATTGTTTGAATGGTTAAAATCAAAAGGCTTACTAAAAGGCAGTATCCTAAAAGAAAGTACAAAAAGACTGGGTGCTGGAAGAACAACTCAGGGTGTTAAACTAGCACAAGATCCACTTACAAAAGAGTGGGTTGCAGTGAAAGTAATGTCAGTTCAAGAATCCATCAAATCAACAGAACTCGGGGCTTTAAAGGAATTAGGGGAATTATATGGCAGTACAACCATAGGCGAAAAACATTACATTGCAGGCAAATTACATCATGGAATACATATTGATAAATTTACTGAAACCGCAGCTGTTCAATGCCCAAACGACCCTCAAAAAAACATGCTACTGATTTTCAACATCATGCTTTCACTTGCAACTGAAATGAAAAGAATACATGATAAAAATCGTTTACATCATGACATACATGCAGCTAATATACTGGTAGATGCAACCAAGCAAGAAGTACATTTTGTTGATTTTGGACAATCTAGAAATGCTAAACCCGGTGATGGCCGCCTTGTTGAAGAAAACCAAATGATCAGTGGCATCCTTCAAGCACTTGCGTACCAAGCAAAAATAAATTTTCTGGAAACATTAATGCAAGATCAAAATAAAAACTTATTTTATTCTTCTTTTTGTTTGCCCGATAAAAGCGATAATTTTGACTTGGCACCTTTTATAGAACGCTTATCCAATGCTTTAAATAATAAGCCTATTCAAATACCCAAAGCAAAAATGGAAGAACTTGAGGATTTGCGAAAAAAGAGTATGCAATGTCTAGTGATGTCTATACCGGAATACTATAAGTTATTAGAAGTAGAAAACGAAAATAGAAAAACAGTAAATTTACTAGAGCGTCGTCGATGGCAATATATTGATGAAGAATCTATTATCCTAGCAATAGAGGATGAACTCTATGCAACCGATCTTCTTGAAAAACTTCCTCAAACAATTGAGGAGCGAAATGAAATTCAAGCTTTTAGAGATAAATATCTACAAAAAATTAGACTGAGCAAAAATTCCATTCCATTGGAATTTTTAAAAACACAAGATGCAACTAATATATTCGTTTATTATCGAATCATTACTGAGTGTGACAACTTATTAGATAAATCCAAGGATTTGAAGCCCAAGCACATGCCTTAGTAAAAAATGTAAATCTTGGTTTTCTTCAACCAAATTCCATTACTGAAGGCCTGGGGGCTTTACGGGTTTCGTTTGAAAAATGCCCTGCTAAACGGCTCAAACGTTCGTGAGTTTCTTTTGAGGTCTCTCTCTCTAGATTATCTAAAACCCACTGAACAAGATCACGAGATTGCTCGCATAAAATAACCATGTCGCAGCCTGCATCTATTGCCATTCTGGCTCTCACCACAAAATCGCCTCCCATGGCAGCCGCCCCCTTCATGGATAAGCAATCGCTGATGATAGCGCCTTTAAACTGCAATTCTTTTCTTAAAATATCTTGCAACCATCGTCTGGAAAAGCCTGCAGGCACCGTATCAATAGCAGAGTAAATCACGTGCGCTGGCATAATTGCTGCAAGTTTATCGCCCAGCACTTTAAACGGCACTAAATCTTCGGATAAAATACTTTCATAACTTCTGGGGTCCACGGCCTCTGCAATATGTGAATCAGGAGCACAGCTGCCATGCCCTGGAAAATGCTTACCTGTTGCAGCCATCCCCACTTTATTCATACCCTCAATAAAAGCACCAGCCATGCAAGCAATAAGCTCGGGCTCGCTACCAAATGCTCTATCTCCTATTACAGCACTAATGCCTTTATCCAAATCTAATACCGGTGCTAAGCTTAAATCGATACCACAATCCAATAATTCTGAGGCCATCACCCATCCTGCATTGCGTGCCAGTTCTAAGCCTTGTGCTTTATTCTGTGCATATAGCTCACCATAACGTTTAGCAGCGGGTAGTTTGGTAAAGCTATCCTGAAAACGCCACACTCGTCCACCTTCATGATCAACAGCAATTAAGACAGGCCTATTACAAGTCGCACGGATATCTTTTATCAAGGCTTTTAAAGTCTCTAAATCTTTATAATTTCGAGTAAATAAGATCACCCCACCAACAGCACTGTGTTCTAACAAAATGCGCTCTTTAGCGCTCAATTCAGTGCCTTCTAAGTCAATCATTAAGGGTCCGTAGTGCATTGCTCTATTCCTCTTGATTTGTTAATCTGATACTGCTTTTCTAATATTCAGACATATAGGTAAAAAGTTAGTAAAGTGTCATAATCCAAATACTTTTCAAGGTCTTATTAATACTTTACAACATTTTTGAAATATTTCATTCTTTTGATTCAAATAAATCTTCCAAAATAACTATCCCATCTAAAAAGTTTTCAGAATATTTGTTCTTTAAAAACTTCTTTTTTTCGCTCTAATACACTCATATAGTCCTTAGTAATTGTAAAAGCTGCCTCTTCAGTATATTTGATTTCACAAAGCGTAATAGCATTATCCCTGCACTCCACCACCTGTCGCAAATGCACCTATTTTTTCCATTAATTTTCTTTTGCCAATTCCATACGGGTTTTTTGCAATTATTTTAACAATTTCAGTATAAATATCATCATTATCAAATAATGAAGAAAATAATTCATCAAATTCTTCTAATAAAAATCCATTTTTAGAAAAGGCAAGTGTTTCTATAATTTGAATTGCTGATTTTCCTTTTTCTACCTTTGTTAAATAGTAAGGCCCCTTCCTGTGACCATATAAAGAATAATTTCACAAAGGAACGCCTAAGTTATTGTGCAACTTATAAGTGTTTTATAAGTTGCACAATAACACAAGTTTTTAGGTATGGATTGCTCTATTCCTCGTGATTTGTTAATCTGATACTGCTTTCCCAATTCATATAGGTAAAAAGTTAGTAAAATGTCAAATAATCTAAATACTTTTCAAGGTCTTATTAATACTTTACAACATTTTTGGGAATCTAAGGGCTGTATTATTCTACAACCTTACGATATGGAAATTGGAGCGGGTACTTTTCACCCCGATACTTTTTTAAGAGCTTTAGGTCCTGAGCCCTGGGCCTGCGCGCATGTACAAGCTTCCAGACGCCCTGCTGATGGCAGATATGGGGAACATCCCAATCGAAATCAACATTTTTTCCAATACCAGGTTATTTTAAAACCCTCTCCTATCAACATCCAAGCGCTTTATCTGGAATCTTTAAGCGTTATCGGTATTGATCCCTTATTGCATGATATTCGATTTGTAGAAGACAATTGGGAAGGCCCAACTTTAGGTGCATGGGGATTGGGATGGGAAGTGTGGTTAGACGGCATGGAAGTCACACAATTCACTTATTTTCAACAAGTCGGTGGGCAAGAATGCAACCCCGTCACTGGGGAATTGGCTTATGGGATAGAACGCCTGGCCATGGCAATACAAGGTGTTAAACGCATTGAAGATCTGGTTTGGGCGACCGGCCCTTTAGGCACTATCAATTATGGCAATATTTTTAAACAAAATGAAATGGAAATGTCAGCCTATAACTTTGAGCATGCCGATGTGGCTTTCCTGCTCCAAGCATTCGATCAATATGAAAAAGAATGTACCGAGTTAATCAACCATAAATTACCGGTGCCCGCTTATGAAATGGTGCTTAAAGCTTCTCATACTTTTAATATCTTGGATGCCAGACGGGCTATTTCGGTTTCAGAGCGTCAACGATTCATTTTAAGAGTGCGCACACTATCCCGTTTAGTTGCAGAATCTTATATTAACATGCGCGAAGCTTTAGGCTTTCCTTTATTACAACAAGCCACCTCAAAAGAGCCCGAATAATATGATTCACACACACACAGCACTAATAGAAATCGGTACAGAAGAATTACCCCCTAAGAACTTGCTTAGTTTATCCACCTCTTTTGCAGACAATGTACGTCAAGGCTTAACAGAAGCAGAACTTTCCTTTTCTGAAATCCAAGCCTTTGCGACCCCCAGACGTTTGGCATTACGTATTTTAGGTCTTAATGCACAACAACCCGATCGCATCCGTATCAAACGAGGTCCTGCAAAACAAAATGCTTTTGATGCAGATGGAAATCCCGTCCAAGCAACACTTAAATTCGCAGAATCTTGTGGGGTGAGCGTCCAAGAATTGTCTCTGCAGGAAACACCTAAGGGTAGCTGGCTTATTTTTGAACAAAAAGAATCTGGACAAAGTGCCGCTGCTCTATTACCTGACATTGTGCAACAAGCTTTGGATCAATTACCGATTGCTAAGCGCATGCGTTGGGCGAATATTCAAGAGGCTTTTGTGCGTCCTGTACAGTGGGTTGTGCTGATGCTGGATAATACCGTAATCCCTGGGGAATTCTTTGGAATTCAAACAGGCAATATTACCTACGGTCATCGTTTTCATTGCCCGCAGCCTATTGTAATTACCGATCCTATGCAGTATGAGCAATTATTGTTAAACCCAGGACATGTGATTGCCAATTTTACCCAAAGACGTGACTCCATACGTACACAAATAGAAGCGTGTTGTGCCAAAAATGCTTCAGAAGCTCTATTAGAAGAGACTTTACTCCATGAAGTGACAGGCCTTGTAGAATGGCCCGTGGTGCTGATGGGTAGTTTCGAGCCTGCTTTCCTAGATATTCCACACGAAGCCTTGATTTCTGCTATGCAAGTCCATCAAAAATGTTTTGCTGTGTGTACTTTAGAACCCAATCGCCCCTTAGCTCCCAAATTTATCATCACCAGCAACATTAAAAGCTCGGATCCTGCCTCTATCATTAAAGGCAATGAATCGGTAATGCATGCTCGATTGGCAGATGCTGCCTTTCATTATCACACGGATAAAAAAACCCGTTTAGAAGAGCGCTTACCTGCCCTTCAAAATGTTGTTTTCCAAGCAGGCTTAGGCTCTTTAGCAGACAAAGTACAAAGGCTGGCAGCATTGTGTTCATTACCCGACTCTAAACGCGCAGCTTTTTTATCAAAAGCAGACTTATTGAGCAATATGGTGGGAGAATTTCCAGAATTACAGGGAATTATGGGACAATACTATGCCTTAGATAATGGTGAATCGAAAACGGTAGCAGAAGCCATCGAGGCGCATTATCACCCCCGTTTTGCAAATGATACTCTACCCAATACGCCTGAAGGATGCGAACTCGCTATCGCAGACCGCGTTGATACTTTAGTAGGTCTTTTTGGGATCAACAAAATTCCCACCGGTGATAAAGATCCTTTTGCCCTACGGCGTCAAGCTTTGGGCTTAATGCGTATTATTATTGAAAAACAACTGGATTTAGATCTTAGAGATTTATTCACAACCGCAGCACAAGCGTATGGCCCCCTATTAAAACAAGATCCCACAGTAACCCTGCTTAATTTTTGTTTTGAACGATTGCGTTCTTGGTACCAGGAACAAAATATTGGCACTCGTGAATTTGAGGCTGTAAAATCCATTTATCAAACCCAACGCCCATTAATCAAGCCTTATGATTTTCATTGTAGACTCTTAGCCGTTCATCATTTTCAAACATTACCAGAAGCACAAAGTCTAGCTGCAGCCTACAAAAGGGTAAAAAATATTTTAGATAAAAACCCCAATTCTGAGATTTTGACTTTTAGAACAGAAAAACTTGAAGCGCCCGCAGAAAAAGCCTTGGGATATTTTATCTTAGATAAAGAAGACGAACTGAAACCTTTAATCGAACAAGCAAAATACACCCAAGCTCTACAAACCCTCGCCAGTTTAAAAGGTCCGGTCGATCGCTTTTTTACGGAAGTGATGGTAATGGTTGAGGATGAAACCTTACGCAATAACCGTATCGCTTTATTAAGGCACTTAAGGGATTTATTTTTAGAAATTGCAGATATTTCTGAGTTATGATGTGCTTATGAACAGATCTAAAAAATTTATTATTTTAGATAGAGATGGGGTTATTAATCAAGACTCGCCCGATTTTATTAAATCTCCGGAAGAATGGATCCCCATCCCTGGAAGCCTAGAAGCCATCGCTCGCTTAAACGCTGCAGGATTCACAGTATTGGTTGCAACTAATCAATCAGGTATTGGCAGAGGACTCTTTAGCCAGGCTAGTTTTGAGCAAATTCAAGACAAATTCAAAATGCAATTAAAAGCTGTTGGGGGAGAAATCGAAAAATGCTATATTTGCCCTCACCTACCCACTGATAACTGTACTTGTCGAAAACCAAAACCGGGTTTGTTACTCCAAATAGCACAAGATTATGGAATCGATTTTAGAAAAACGCCCACTTATTCTATTGGTGATTCCTTAAGAGACTTAGAAGCTGCACAAGCCGCGGCTTGTATTCCAGTACTCGTGGGTACAGGCAACGGATCTAAAACACGAGCAAATTTACCCAACACATTAGAAAAAACGCCTTTTTATCCTGATCTTGCGCATGCCGTTGATGCTATTCTTGAGGGCAAATTAACATGATCATGTTCATAAGAAATATTTTATTTTATTTAGGCCTAATACCCGTGACGATTGCGCTGACTTTAGTCGGCTGCTTACTGTTCTTTATGCCACTTAAGACTCGTTATTGGATCATTACGCGATGGTCACATTTTTTTATTTTTTGGGCCAAGCTCACCTGTGGCTTGGATTATCAAGTAGAGGGCTTAGAAAATCTGCCTAAACAAACGGCCATTGTATTCTCTAACCATCAATCTGCTTGGGAAACTATCTTTTTTCAAGTCTTATTGCCACCTCAAACTTGGATTTTAAAAAAATCATTATTGTATATTCCTGTATTTGGTTGGGGCTTAAGTCTTATAGAACCCATTGCGATTCAAAGACAAGGTGCCAATGCAAGAGAAAAGCTTATCTCAAAGGGGGTAGAGAGCTTAAAACACAATCGTTGGGTGATTATTTTTCCAGAAGGCACTCGTGTTCCTGTTGGCGAAAATAAACGATTTGCTAAAGGGGGCGCCGCTCTTGCACAAGCTTCAGGATACCCGATTGTCCCCATTCGCCATAATGCAGGCGAATTTTGGCCTAAAGGTTTTTTTATTAAGAAACCGGGTGTTATTCAAGTCAATATCGGCCCTCTTATCCAAACTCAAAATAAATCTATAACGGAGATAAATACTGAAGCCGAAAACTGGATTAAAGGCGTTTAATTTAGAGTATATTTAAGACAGTGACAGCAAACAATATGCCGCACCTAGGCTACAAAGCACACAACAACTATCACACCTTGACCCTATTCATTCCAAAATTATCCCTCGCGAATGAAGGATGCATCCAAAACAAACGTCCTAAAAGCATCTCCTGACTACACAGCAAAATACTAAAAAACCCTTTTTAAGGAACAACATTGCTGAACCATAATAGTGGGTGTTAAAAAATTTTGAAGGGTAATTAAAAGATTTAGGTCTGTTGCGCACACGAAAAAAACCAGAAAGCGTGGTAACTAAAATTACGCACACCCTACAAATGAATTCTAAACTACAATGTACAACCAACAGGTTATGAGATAAAATTGACAAAGCCATTTTTGTTTTTCCGAACAAACGTGGTGAGTGCCCTGCGAAATGCCCTTTGCATTCGCCCGGCGCGGCCTGGTTTCCTCTTTTATCAGGAGGAAGCCAGTCTCACTACAGTACACTAAAAATATACGCGGATCAACACCCATCTTTAAAACACCCATCTATAGACTAAAACTCCTAGTTACAAAATACTCTTTATCGTTTAGAATTTACGATGCGGCAATTACAGGGCGACAACCCACTCCAATCGGAGTGGGTCGACAGACTATAATTATCCAATGTATTAATATGACACTTACAGGCTGGTGGGGGGAGGTATGTAACGAGATGATTATTTACACTCAGAAGGCGTAACAGTATTGAGATTTCAAAACCATGAAGTTCTTCATCACCTTAATACGGTTTTAGAAAAAATTGCATCGACTGTGTTCCATTTGCTTTCTCACCGCCCCCCGCTAGCCCGTAAATGTCACATAAGTTCATTTGCAAATCATGGGCTGTCGACCCCCTCCAATCGGAGTGGGTTATCGCACTGCAATTGCGATATCGATCTTCACAACCACATACAACCCTTTCTATTTTAGGCTTTTTTCGTATAACTGACCGATGTGAACACTAAAATACAGTTGATTTTAACATTAAATTACAGTAAATAAAGAGGACTATGGCATAACAATAAAAACTTATCAAAGTATTGAAAGCAATAAGAAACAGAATTACACACAGTTTAAATTTATTTTACAGTCGAAATGTCTGTTTGGTTAAAATCATTACCTTTAAACAATAAGGGCTCACCCGATTGTTTAGACAATGCATAAGAAAAACAATCACCAAAATTTAAACTTGCAGAGTGATTCCCTTTTCCATATTTTTGCCAAGCATGTCGTGCAATTTCTGCTTGTTCAAAATCAAAAGGCACAATATCTATTTTACTATGATGCAAAAACAAATCTAATTCTCGCCCACCCACTTCACCTTTTTTTGCTTCTACAACTATCATTAATTCTAAAGCCGTTGAAGCTGATAATAAGCGTCTATTATCAGTAGCAATTAATTCTGCAAACATGGCAGCCTCCGGCTCTCCAAATAAAATTGCGAGTATTGCAGAGGTATCAATAACCATTATGAAGGTAATCCTGATTGATTGTATCCTAAAATTTCTTCTGGAGAGCGGGTATCTAAGTCTGGCAATTTTGCGCAACGCTGCCCAATACTTAATAATACATTTTTTAAGTCCACTGGTGCTCTTTTTCCTTGCACTCTCAAAAGCCTTTCTTCTAAGGCGACGGTAACTGCCGTAGTTAGAGATTCACCGGTTAAATCTGCAAGTGTATGTGCAAGCTTTTCTGTTTCTATACGTTTAATGCTGAGCGTCATAAAAATTCCTCCTTCTACCTAGATTTATACCTTCTACCATCAAAAGTCAAATTTTTTATTCAGACTTAAATAAATACACATAGGACAAAGTGTATTATCTTGATAAAAGAACCGGTTCTTTTCTAAGCCTGACCTAGAAAAGAACCGGCTCTTTTTTATAATAAAATTCAAAACAACCGTCTTTTTTTGCATTTTAAACTATAATATCTTATTATTGAATAAATTTTTTAACCCAAAGGAGTTGGCAATGGAAAGAAGTCTTTTTGTTTATTTAGCTTCTTGGCTTAAATCTGAAGATAGAAAACCTTTAGTTTTGCGTGGCGCAAGGCAAGTTGGTAAGACTTGGCTGGTAAGGCATCTTGCCAAAACGTGCCATAGAACTTTAGTGGAAATAAACTTCGAAAAACAACCTTCTCTGATGAGTTTTTTTGACTCTAACAATCCTACACAAATTTTAAAAAATTTAAGTGCACATTTTAATCAAGAAATTAAACCTGAAAATAGCTTATTATTTTTGGACGAAATTCAAGCGACTCCCTTAATGTTTGGAAAATTACGCTGGTTTGCTGAAGATCTACCGACCTTACCCGTAATTGCAGCAGGATCTTTATTAGAATTTCTTTTGGATGAACATTCTTTTAGTATGCCCGTGGGCCGCATCAGTTATATGCACCTTGAACCTTTATCTTTTGAAGAATTTTTGTTGGCACATGACAAAAAGATGCTCAATCAATATTTATTAGCGTTTACGCTCGATACCACAATACCTTTAGCACTACATGAACAACTGATGTCTTTATTTAAAGAATATTTGATCATCGGTGGATTACCCGCCGTCGTCAAAAGTTGGGTAAAAGACCAATCCTTAATTAAAGTCAATCAACTACAAAATGATCTCTTAACAACCTACAGAGACGACTTTGCTAAATATAAAGGTAGAATCGAGATAGAGAGAATGGATGAGGTGATGTCCATCATTCCAAAAATGCTTGGACAAAAGTTTGTATACAGTCGTGTCAACCCAGATATTTCTTCCGTTACTTTAAAAAAAGTCATTAGTTTATTAAACAAGGCAAGAATTTGTCATCGCGTGGTGAGTTGTTCTGCAAACGGCATCCCATTAGCGGCAGAAATAAAAGAAAAAATGTTTAAAGAAATATATTTAGACACCGGGTTATGCAGCACAACCTTGGGATTGAATTTAAATCAAATCAATGAACTAAAAGACACCCTACTGATTAATCAAGGAGGTCTAGCCGAGCAGGTTACGGGTCAAATTTTAAGGACATTAAACCCACCCTATATAGAACCAGCATTATATTATTGGACGCGAGATGAAAAAGGCTCTAGCTCAGAAATTGATTATGTAATACAACATGGTAACCGAGTTATTCCTATAGAAGTAAAAGCAGGCAGTACAGGGACTTTAAAGTCCTTGCATCTTTTTATGGCTCTAAAAAAATTATCCCTAGCCGTTCGCATTAATTCCGACTTACCCAGCAACACAAATGTACATGTAAAATTACAAACACAAGATGAAGTGAGTTATCAATTACTATCACTGCCTTTCTATCTTTTAGGACAGCTACACCGTCTTTTAAATGAAATTCTTAAATAGTCCCGATAGCGACAGCAAACAATGTGCCGCACCTAGGCACAGAACACAAAACAACTATCACACCTTGACCCTATTCATTCCAAAATTATCCCTCGCGAATGAAG
>CAMFJH010000025.1 GCA_945956915.1 uncultured Francisellaceae bacterium
CTGGCAGAAAGAAAAAGTTGCTTAGCGATTACTCTACAAAATCGGGTGAAGATCAAAGTTTCATATTTTTATGATAAATTCTTTGATGTTTAATGTTAACATTGAAATTGGTAAAGTGAATAAAGGGAGTATATATGCTGATGCCCCAAGATATGCAGATTTCAGAATCGTTAAAAAATAAATTCTTAATTGCAATTAAGAATAACCGAATCCAAGATGTTAAGGAGTTGTTAGATAAAGATAAACGTTTAGTGGAGGTGGAGCTAGAAGACAATCAAAATGCTTTGGAGCTAGCTGTTAATTTGGAGTTTCATGAGCTTATTCTTTTACTAAGACCTTATTATCACAATGAACAAGTTCCGGAAATAAAAGATGAAAATGAGGCTAAATGGTATTCTACAGATGGCATAACAAATTTAGTCTGTTGTCAACAAAAAAAAATGCCGCTTTTAAGATATGTCTTTTCTTATTCAGGGGATCTTAATCCGTACGAAACATTTAAGAAACAGTTTAGACAGTTAATATTATTAAAAAATGAATTTAAGGTCCCAGTTTGTTTTATTTGTATGCGGCCTGGCGATACAGTAAGCAGTCATTTTATCTTTGGGATAATTTTAGAAGAGCAGTTAATTATAATTAATCCACTAGGAGAAGAAAATCAGCATGATTTCTATAAAATAATTTTTAAAATCAAGGATCTCGGTTTAATAAATTTTATTGCTATTTCTAATACCATTGTTCAAAAAGATAGTAATAGCGGAATTGTTTCCTGTGGGCCAATCTGTGTGGAATTGTTCAATCATTGTGCTTCATTGTCACAAGAAAATGTTCTAGCTATGTTGTCAAAAAGTAAATTTAAATCAAAAAAATTAGAATATTCTCGTGAGGAACAAGAGTATTATAGTCTAACTGTTGCTGAAGGAACAATATCTTATAACTCCGTAGACATATCAAGTTTTTTACCAGAAAGTTTAAAAATCTTGTTGAATAGTCCAGAGAAATATTCACAGCAATTGCAAAAAATAAGGGATGCTCATAAAGTGCTATTAAGCCGAAATAAGAATATATGGGGATATGAGCAAACGTTAATTTTTAAAATGAAAGACGATGAGGTAGATGATATTAATAGCGTTAGAAAAGAAGATGTATTCTTAAAATTACAAATGGAATTGAAAGAAATTCAATCTAAACAAGCGGCTCTCCCAAAAGATAAGAGAGAGCACAAGAGCGATATGGATTTACCTATCCCTCCTCTGCAATGTTATACAGAAAATAATGTTAATCCAGGCTCACTTTATGATGAGGCTCTTATTGTGAAAGTATGGGACTCTTATATTAAGAGGCAAAAGTTACAATATTTTTGTAAACAAGGATCAGATGATAAAAATTCTTCAATTGTAACCACCTTATTTGTTGGCAGCAGTAATGGTATGTCATTAACAAAAAATGCCGGAATTTTGATTCAAAAAAATGAAACTTTATACAGAAGAACGGATAGTGTTGGTGTACAATCTTTTTCAATTTCTATTTGTGGCATTGTAAACTATTGTAGAGGCGAGAAGCATAATGCTATTACCGATAATCTTGATATTGCTTTAAAACAAATACTGACGTGGAATAAAGAGAAAGTTAAAGATGAAGAAAAAATCAAGGCACATCTTATTTTATTCCCATATCATAAAACCGCTAACCATTGGAATCTTGGTATTTTGGAGTTAATTCTTAAGAATACTACCTTAGAAAAAGCAAATGCTATAGCTTATGATCCACAGGGCGGAGGTCGCTTAGATGTGGAAAAAGAAATCCAAGAATTATTAAATTTGACTTTTAACTCTGAAGTAAATCTTCAAAATTTGTCGAATAACACACATCCAAAACAACAAAACGATAGTGCATCTTGTGGTGTAATAACCGCAGAAAATGGGAAAGGTGTTATTGATGGAAATTACATGCTTCTAAAAACACCTTGTCCTAGTGGAGCAGAAAGATTGCGTCTCGAGCATTTAAAAGAAGTTGAAAATTATATATTTTATAAAAGGCAATGGGAAGATGTGCGATATTCAGAATCGGCGATTAAAGGTGATAGGGCTCTCGAAGAAGAGATAACCATCGTAAAAAAATTGTTTGAATTTATTGGAGGCGTAGAAGCTGAAAAGAAGAAGTTATTTCAAATAGCTTTTTGTAACTTATATACAGCGATATTAGTTAGCCGAGGTGATGTTCAAAAAAGAATTTTTGCATTAAAAGAGAAGGAGTATAAACAAAATTTAACTGACATAGAAAAACAGGAAATAGCAAAATGGTTGCCAAGAGGAGTATATGCTGAATACCAATTGGAATCATTAATAATAGATCCCTATAAAACTCCCTTGGAACAAATAAAAGGTTTGTTGGTACAATCTAAAAATGATTTATTAAAAATTCCGATTGGAAAAACTAATTTATTTAATGTGCTTTATCAAGAAAATCATGTATACCAAGCAGGAACAGCGGGAATCTTGGAAAAAATTGCGAAAAAATTGCATGACACTTCTTCACAAGTTGATTTGCGTAGTCAAGAGTGGCTAAAATATTTAGAAGATTTAAGAGAGGATCATTCCGATAAAATTTCATCTTTTGTAAATTATTCTGGATTTTCTTTAACGTGTAAGTGCTTAGAAATTACTTGGAATGACAGGGAAAAACAATTTGTTTTTAAATCTATTGGTAAAGAAAAACTTGAATATTTAAAAAGTAGGTTGATTGAGGAGCTAGCTAATCAAGAAAATGGTTTGGGTCTATATTTAGAGCAAGAAGTACGAAGCTATCTAATAAATCAATTATTGGACAGGAAGATAATAGCCTCTAATCATTCTGGAAAGCCTGAATTATATTCTTACTTTATTTTTAAAGATCAAATGGAATATATTGTTTCCGCTATTAACCACTCGCATGAGGATAAGATTGGTAAATATAAAGTTGGACAACCACATAATAACACAGATTTAGTTTACGCTCAACATGGCAACGTTATAGCATTTGCTTCAGTTGCGTCACAACTATTACCAAAAGGACCTCATGAAAACAAAGGAGATGAGTGGCATCAGACCATAAGGGAATCAAAATCAGCTGAATTGAATGTCGATGTTGCGTCGGAAAATGTAAAAGATTCATATAAAATGTACAACACTTTGATGTCTTCTCTACCGCATTATGCAGTTGAATTTTTAAAGAGATTTAAATATCAAGATACAATAGATATAAAAGCATTTATTGACTATAAAAAACCAGACGTAAATGTTCTTGGCAGGGCAGATAGCAGGATTCAGAAGGTCAAAGTGCTTACTAATGATAGGGTGGCTTATATATATGGTTCTACTTTAAAAATTATAAACATTTTGAAGCCAGATGATATATCACAGCATCATTCGCTAATTTTAACAGACAGGCATGAGTTTCTAGATCTTGCTGTAATGCGCAATGATCAAATACTCATTGGATTGTCTTTTCAAGTGCATTCTGGAGAAAACAAAGCACATGTTTTTGACATTCAAACCAATAATTTTTCAAAGATTAAAGAATTTACGTTTCCAAGTAGTACGAGTCTCGGCGTTATAGGAAAAATTGTTGCTTTAAGCGAGAACACATTTGTTAGAACAGCAAATGATTTGATAGAAATATGGAAAATAGGAGATGATAACGTACTAAGTATGGAAAGAATTTTACAGTGGTATCCTGGTTGCTATATTGGAGCATTGGAAAAACTACAAACAGGTGAATTAGTAAGTGGGATGCGTGTTCCACGGTTGGGGCATCTCGTGGTAATAGGATCGTTACCACTTTTTGAAAACACTCGGATTTTAAAAGGGCACACCGCCTTGATTGAAGCATTAGTCAATTTATCAAATGGATGGCTTGCGAGCGGATCAATAGATTGCACAATCCGTATTTGGGATGTGCAAAACGAGCATTCCATTTTTGTTTTAAATGGGCATACAGGGCGGATAAACTCGTTAACTGAATTTTCTATTGGTCTTTTGGCGAGTAGTTCAGGAGAGAATAATATTCGCATTTGGAACATCTACACGGGCGAATGTTTATCAGAATTGAAGGGGCATAGTAACCCTGTCTCTACATTAGATACGTATGACCAATGTATCATTAGTGGCTCTGGAAATGCAATATTTAAATCTGACGATGCTACGCTTCGTATATGGAAGTTTCCACACACGCTTTCCATGGACGATAAAAGCTCAAAAGATATCTTAAAAAATATTCAGTTAATAATTTTGGCACTTGAATATGATACTTCTGTAAAAGATCTGAAAATAAAGTACGCACTAGAAAATGAATTGATTCATGCTTTAGCACTTACATTAACGAAAAATAAGACTTTAAAAACCGTTGATTTATCTAACATAGGAATCAGTACCGAGGGGGTGTACACTTTATTATCGGCATTAAGCAATAACACAACGATTAACAGCGTAAATTTAACAGGTAATCTTATACCTCCTCGAATGAAACGAAGAGGAATAAGGCCCGAGATAATGCGAGTTCATGATCTTAAGGCGAATTTTATGATGTCTATAGAAGACCTTAGCCTTTCAACGATGCAAGCTAAAATTGATGATTTAAGCATAAGTACATTTGATTTTTCTAATTGTATGGTTAGAGACTATACAGATTTTGGTAGTTTTAATGGACCGAAGGAGAGTATTTTTGATTTGAGATTAAAATTATTCCCACATTACCCCTTAGCTATATTACAAAATAATTTGGTAGCTATTCCAATAGGAAGAAGTCATATAATAATCCTTGATGTGTATTTTGGGCGTTGTATAGCTAATCTAAAAATAGAATCTGCAATTACTACACTATTGGCAGAGAAATTTTCAGTTGCAGGTTCAGAACTTAAATATTGTCTTTTAGGTGGCATGTTGAATGGAACTATTCAGATTTGGAACGTACAGCAGCAACGCTCTGAAAAAATATTCTGTGGCCATACTGGATATATTTCTGCATTGGTAAAACTGGATGACTATCGTCTTATTAGTAGTTCAGCTGATGGTTTCGTGAAAGTATGGGATATCAATCGTCATCCTGAGCCCGTCTGTTTAGAAACACTAATCCCACATGGTGGATATTCAGTAAGCAGTTTGGTAATGTGGCCTAATTCTTCTTTTTTAGCTATTGGTAGCGATAGCATATATGCTGAAAACACAATTAAGGTTTGGAAAATCCAAAATTACGAGAGTTCGAAAGAACATATTACTTCTTCTACCTTAGAGTATATTATTCCTGCTGCTTTTCGTGTTTCAAAACTAGAAGCTTTGCAAGATTTTCAATTGGCTAGCTGCTTTTATCAGAGTTCTGATATAGAACTATGGGATATTAAAAAATCTATAAAAATAGGGACGTTAATCGGGCATATGGGTTCTGTATGGAGCATGAAAAAATTATGGAACAATCAACTTGCGAGTGGTGGAACAGATAAAAGGATAATTATTTGGGATTTGGGGCAGAAACGCTTTTTAAAATCTTTACCTACCAGCCTTGATTATGTGCTTGGAATAGAAGAATTTCCGGATGGAACCATAACAAGTATTAATGCAGTATGGAGTAGCTGGCGTATTTTGTTTGGTTCTACAAATGTAGCTATTCAAAAATGGAGACCATATTCACGTTTGCTTAAGTTTGCGGATATTGAACCACTAATCCATAAGCTTCAGTCCAATATGTCTGTTACTTCTTTGGTGCTCGATAATGTTGAATTAAATGCCATTCATATACTCACTTTGCAAGACATTCTAAAGAAAAACAAAAATGTAGTAAAAATTTCACTATGTGACACCGGTTTAAATAAAAAAGAAATTAGTAATTTTCGTACGTGGGCGAAGACTGAAATTCCAGAGAAAAAGTTGTATTTTGATACTTCTGATGTAGAAAATCTTCAGAAACAAGAGGTTGCACGTGAAGCAAGCCTGTTGGAGGAAAAAACGCTAAGAGATTACATAGAGGATGAAAGTAATAAAGTTACTATTCATCTATGGTTACATCCTCTCTTGCAAACAATGCAAGGGAAAGCTGTTGGACATGCATCATTACAAACTTATGGTAAAAACTCGATTTACGCTAGTTTTTGGCCAGAAAACAATAAGTCAACAGAATCTGTAAAAGAACTTGTAAAAGAATCTATAATAGGAGACAGATGTAGGTGCCACCTCCGTTTGCTGTTAAACAAAATGGAAGGTTCTGAAAATGCAATCAAAGAAGGAAATGAAATAATTATTGTTAATAATAACGATGAGTTTGTAATTTTCTATAAAAAGGAAATTGATAAGGAAATTGGTAAGTTTAGTTGTGACAAGGATTTGAAAGTGCTGCTTTCACCTTTAACTTTTAATGGGAAAATTCTTGTTAAAGACCAAAAATCTGAAGAGCTTTATGAGCTAGTTTATAGAGAAGTGAGATTAAAAGGAGGCGAATTTAAAGAATCTGTAAAAAGGGGCTATGAATTTAAAAAAAGCTTAGATGAAGATCAAAGGGAGGAATTAGGATATAACATCTTTTTAATGCCTGTATCAGAGCCTCCCGATCTAAAAACACTTAATGAAAAATATAAAAAAGAAATTCCCATGCTAATTAAATACAATGATCAAATATGGATTTATGGTCTTAACACCAATGGAGAACCGCAGTTAAAAAATTTAGATATTAGTTTATCAAAAATTAATAAATATTACTGCTCGTTATTCGACAATAAGGATTTAGACGCTTGCTTCGAGGTATCAAAAAAGTGTCTTCCATTTTCGATATATGAAGATATTGCTTTGAAGAATGGTCATATAAGAAAAGATGCACCTGCTTATCATAAGGTAGACTTATATAGCTTGGATGCTGTGAATATCAGTAATAGTTTCCTTGCTTTTAAAGGGTTAAACTATGATTGGAGTATGTTGGCGAGCAGCAAGTTAGGTGAAGAAAAAACTTTTAATTGTTGTAGTTTAGTTTTTTACTTGCTTCAGAAGGGTGGCATTGAGAAACTCTTAAAAGAGGTAAAAAAGCATAGAGAGGTTAGTGGAAAGTATGCTGGAACTGTTGGAAATGTGTTAACAGCCGTGGGCTTTAGTGCATTGCTTTTATATCGCTTCTTTGTGCCTGATGGAATAAGCCAAGATAGCCTCCAGAGTATAATCGACTTGCATGTGTCGGAAGGAGATGTTGCTGCTTTTGAGTGGACGGGTTGGCTTTGGGGGGCAGGTAAAGATACAAGAGAGAATTTAGTATTACTCCCTAAAGATCTGCTTAATATGGTTACATTCGCTAGAAACGTGGAGCAAAATCAACTAGGAGCAGAGCATCAATTAATACAAAAAGACGTTGAAGTTATCAATGATCCTGTTTCAAACGTGTTAACCACATCCCAGAAAGCACAGGATGTTAGTGATAAAAATGCACAAGAGATGGGGGATATGCGTGAAAGAGAACAGATTTTTAATCAAATGCCTGACTTCGAGTCTTCTTCTGAGATAACTGCTAAATTAACCCAACTTAGCAGTACTCTTTCTGAAAACCGAAGTGATACACCTGTCGAAACTTTAACCCCTGCCAAGGCATGTACTCCTTTATTCAATGCAAAGCTACTTCCCTCTGAGTCACAACTTATTTTGCGGGGTACAACAACACAAGCTCAAGCATCCAAGCTGAACCTTTACCAAAACATGCATGCTTTTCTTTAACACAAAACTATTTTTATTTTGAAAAATTTAATGAAAATTTAATGAAAAAATTTAATGAAAAAGCTTGTAAAATTCAATTAAAATAGTAGAATGTTTTACATGTGATTTAATAGGAAGCGCAGGTAATTAACTTAATAGTGGAGATTTTATATGGGAAAATTTACTGAGGCTATCGAGTGTCTTGAAGATGAAGAGTGTGCCGTATCCACTTTGTCATTAAACAATCAGGATCTTGGTGATGCAGAAGCGCAGGAATTAGCCAATGCATTGAAGAGTAATACCACAGTCACCCATCTTAATTTAGATGGGAATAAAATCGGGCTCGTGGGTTTAAAGGCATTGGCCAATATGCTAGAAAGTAATGAAACATTAACTACATTAAAGTTAGCTAATAATACTCCTGACGTAGTTAAAAAAGAAAAACTTAAAAAAACAGCTATAAACACGGCTATAAGCCTTATGGATGGCCAATCTCAAGTTCAAATGACCTTAACTTTGATTGAAGAACGTCTACAGCGGAACCGTATGTTAGCAGAAAGGCATAAAAGTTACGTAGATAAATTGCCAGTAGAACATCATGAAGAAGAGCAAAAGGATAGTAGAGAACTAAAGCAGGCAGAAGAAAAAAATACCACGGAGATACTTGGAATTTTGGGCGCAAGAGCTGATGTCCCTCTGAATCAAAGTGATTGCGAAAAAGAAATAGCACTCCTTCGAGGCAAAATTCAGCAGCAGGATAGCATAGAAAATAAAATTCTTTTAGGCAAACATCTGATTTGGCTTGCCTTGTTAAGTGGTCACAGCCAAAAAATACAATACCTTAAAGAAGCCGAAGGTATATTGAAAGAGATCGTACATGCTTCGGGCCAAAGCAGCAACTTCAAACTTTCTGAAAATTGTTTACAAGCGAAACTTTTACTTATAAGGTTAAATCTTGAAATAGCTAAATATTCTTCGGGAGAGGCAAATATAGATGGCTATTTAGAAAAAGCTAACTCTTACATTGGTCCTTTAGCTTCACAGATTTCACAAGTTGAAGCTAGGATTAATGTGCAATTTTTTGCTCTCAGAGCACAATTTTTACTACTGAAATGTTGTTATGAGGGTCAAGACGATGATGGTTGTATCCCAGGAGTAATCCATGACTTATCGGAAATAATAAAGATAAGTACGAAAGGTGAAAGGTTACATGTAAGAAATGCTATTAAGGAGATTCCGCCGCTTTTTATGGCAAATGCTATTAAAAAGCTAAGCGCATATTTGAAAGGCCGCAGTTCTGAAGAGCAAACCTCTGGTCTAACCACTGCCTTTGAATTAGGTGTGGGTGATGATGATATAGATTTGAATTGTCAATGTGCTGAAGCTTACTTACGGCAGCAAAATTTTATATCCGCCAGTCGGCAAATCGAGGCAATATTTAAAAAGGATCCTACTAATCGCAAGGCTTTGGAATTGAGAGATGCTGTTGTACAGCATGAGCTTCGTTCAAGAGCCGTACCTAGCCCTGTAAATATTGTACCAGAAAAAGAAGAGAAAGTCACCTCTGAGCATACTGCATTCTTTATAAACACTTTGGCAAAATTATTACAGGATAGTTTGCATGAAGATAGGGTTTTTTATCAGGGAAAAGCTGGGCGGCGGATGGATAACGGTGATCGAATAATAGAAGTAGGTGCAGGAGCGGTAGATGCTCAAGGAAGTCCATTGACCAGTGTAGTAGTCAATGCTGCCCGAGTGGGAATCGGTGGAGTCCGCAATCTTTATGCAGATGTACAAGCGGGTAAGACCAAAGCATTCGGGAATTTAGATATTGGGATCGTGACAAGAAAAGCTGCTGAAATGATTGCTGTTCGCTATACTTTTCAAATAAACCAACTAGACATAAGTGATTCGGAAGGCGTTCAAGAATTTGCTGAGTATTTACATAGTAAGGCTATGGATGCTTTTCATGTCTCATTTGCCTTCTCGGCTATTCAAAGCTTTTGGAAATGGATTTGCGGTGATAAGGAAAGAGTTCTTTCATCTGCAGATAAGCTTTTTCTCGCTATGATTTCCGATAGTGGACAAAATCTCGTATATTTAAAAAAGACGCAAGATACAGATATAAATAATCACTGGGATGCGAAGGAGTTGGTTTTAGACTGTGGTGTTGAATATCAAGAAGTACAATATATCAAGCAGAAGGGTTCAAAGCATACCAAATACGGTTTTTGTTGTTCTGTTGATTCATTAGAGGTAGAAAGCAGGAAGTTAATACAATTTAAACCAGCTGTAGTTCATCAATATGGAGCAGTTTGTAGAAATAAAGATGATAGTAGACATCAAGGGCAATCAAATGTCCATCCTGAGCGTGAAACTAATCAGGAGACTAGCAGTAGGTGCAGTATAAGTTAATTTTAATGAGAGATTTATCTGACTGAGAGCTTTAGAAAGGGGTTTATTATGCCATGACAATTATAGCGATATTAGCGTGTAATGTGCTAATTCCTAAATTTCATGAAGCTACGGGCAACTGGACCAATCCATGAAGATGCTTTTTCCATTGATAATGATTAATATCGATTGCTTTTTTATTGATATGGTTACTTTTTTCTTCAGGAGTCGTTACATTGGAACAACTACTTCTATGGGCTCATGAACGATGGAAAATTGAACAAGGTTATCAGCAATTAAAAGAAGAATTAGGGCTAGATCATTTTGAGGGACGTTCTTGGCGCGGTTTACATCATCATATTACGCTTTGTTTTATGGCTTATGGATTTTTATTGTTAATAGGTAAACGGTTTAGTAAAAAAAAATTCCAAAATTAAGCTTGCCTGCTGTTCGAAGATGGCTTAACCAAATTTTTAATATTTTTGTTTGTCCCGAATGCCGGTGTATTCATAGCGAGAATGAAAGAGCATTTTTTAAGTATGCCATTACTTAACGAAGTAGTACTAGTGAATGCAGGCTCATCGATATGCGAGGCCTAAGATAGTCTAGGCGAGGGTTTTTCTCCCATTCCCGGGGCACAGACAATAAAAATTTTCTCGGTTGATTAACTTATTATAACCTGTTAAAAAGGGATACTACATTGAACAGCTTTACATTGCGCGCGTCAATCGCACCTGAAATTTAGGCGGGTTGGTTGAGCTATTTGAAAATAGGAATTTTTAGAGAATGCAGTACGGGATTTTTTAATATCCTCTTAAATTAACGTGTTTATTAAATGGAGTAATGAAATCATGTTTACAGCAGCACTTGAAGCAGCAAAGATAGCAGCAGAACTTGACCCTACAGGCATCAGTAAAACTATTGTCGGGGTGATAGATGGAATTCATCAAAAATACGAAGAGATGAAAGATAATAAGGAACTTTGCGAAGGATTATGCAAAGAAAGTGAATCGATTTTATTAATTTTAACGGATTTAAATACCGGCAATAAAACAGCCTCTTGTCAAAAAATTCTGAAAGAATTAAATGACTGTTTAATTGAATGTAAAAAGTTTATTGACCGCATTGCCACTGTTCCTGCTACAGGAAAAGAAAAATGTGTAGCACTGCTTAAAAGTGTAGCTAATTCAACAAAAGACAAAGACCTTATCTCTAAATTAAAAAACCAATTAGAAACCTGTAGGGGACTTTTAGAATTTGCTTTAAGTGTACAAATAGCGAATGTTGTTTCAGAAATGGCGAAAAAAGAAGCGCAAGATTTGGAAAAAATACAAAATAATAACACAGAAATCAGAAATCAAGTCAGTACTTTTTCAGAAGAGCTTAGAGGACTTCATAAAGAACTGCAATCTGTTAAGGAAGATGTAAAGGCGAGGCGGGATTCTATTGTCAGGGAAGTTGTCAGGGAAGTTATAGGAGTAGAACAACGAGTAGTAGGTGCGATGAAAGAACATTTTAATTTTGTGAATCCTCATTTTGAAGAAAAAAGTGTTGAGAAAGAAACCTTTATTCCTAAAAGGAGGCAAAGCGAACTACCATCAGAGGCTTCATCTGCGAATGAAAAAGAGGCAATACTCGCAATTTTGAATACACTACAAGATATATTTTTAGAAAAGAGAGAAGAGGGCGAAATAAGCAAAAACTTTTCTAAATATAATGAATGCTTAAAAAAAGTTAGTACACCAAAACAACAATATAAACTAATTTATATAGACAAAGACCATAAGCACGTTCTTTGCATGCAAGGCACATACTTGGATGTTCAGGCAGCATCTGCTGAGATATCAAAGTTGATAGAACTTTTAGATGTTCCTGCACAACTTGAAACGAGTTTAAGTAGCGCTTCCTCTGCTAAGCTACCTCAAATCGATGCTCAAATCAGCACAACCGATTTGCAAATGGCTAGAAAACTTATAGAGGCTATTAAACAAAATAATCAAGCAGAGGTTTTAAGTCTTTTAGATTCAAATGGAAAACTTTTTGGAAAGAAGGCAATTAATGGTGTTGATGCAAAAGAAGGAGCAACCCCTTTATACTGGGCAGTTACTTATGGATATGACCACTTTATTGCTCTTTTAATTAAAGCAGGAGCAGACATTAATAAGTCTGATAAAGATGGCAGGACGCCAGTTTATGCTGCTGCTCAAAACGGACATACAAAAGCAATAGTTGCATTAAAGGCCGCAGGTGCAAATATGAATACACCAAAACCGAGTGGTGCAACACCAGTTTTTATCGCTGCTGAAAAGGGCCATGCAGCAGCAATCACTGTACTAAAAGCGGCGGGTGCAGACGTTAACACACCAAAGTGGGATGGTGCAACACCAGTTTTCATCGCTGCTGCAAAAGGACACTCCGAAGCAATCAGTGCATTGCATGCCGCAGGCGCAAATATGGATACGCCGAAATCAAGTGGCACCACTCCAATTTGGGTTGCTGCCCAAGAGGGGCATGTAGAAGTAATACGCGCATTGAAGGCTGCAGGCGCAAATATGAACACACCAAAGCCAGATGGAACAACACCGGTTTATGCCGCCGCTTCATATGGGCATGTGCCAACTATATCCGCCCTGCATACCGCAGGCGCAAATGTGAATACAGTGGCCAATGATGGTACAACGCCCATTTGGATTGCTGCTCAAGAGGGGCATGTAGAAGCAATACGCGCACTGATAGCCGCGGGTGCAAACGTAGATACACCAGATGGAGATAATTATACACCTCTCTATATTGCTGCCAAAAAAGGACATGTAGCTGCGGTAACTGCTTTGTTGGAAGCAGGCGCAAATGCAAGCATCCAGACAAAATGAGGAACAGCACTAGAGCAAGCCAGAAAAGGCGAAAGCCCAGGGCATATGGAGGTTGTTAGGCTATTAGAGGAACATTTTAAACACTATCCTAACGGAATTAAGCTGGCAAGAGACGTGAATGGAGGGATTTCCCTTCAGCTTGCTGCTAATCCTTCTATGTCTAGCTATTTGAATAACGACAATGCTCCCGGGCAAGGCAATGGAGCGCCTATGTTAGCTCAGTTCCAGACTACTGCTAAACATGCGCCTACATTTGGACAGTATCATCAAGGTGGGAGTCCTGCTGCTGAAGCTATGGGTGGGCAAAATACTTCCACTACCCCTACTACCGCATCCTCAGCAGTACCCAATACTGTCTACCAATATGAAGATAATGACATTCAAGCCATCTTATCTGTTCGCTTACAGCAACTCCGGATACAAAATCCACAAAGATTTAACACTCCAGTGGAAATACTCGCTGCTGTTGATAATATTTCGGGGTCTCAATTGGAGAATCGATTAAGACAGGAAGCAAATAGTCACCAAGGCACACGTACTCTCCTTATTCCCTGTAATCTCGGAAACGCACATTGGGTTGGTATGTTATTAGAATTGAATGCAGAGGGACAAATCTCACGTGCTGAGTGTATTGACTCGCTTAAAACGACTTCTACCATTCCAGAAACATTCCAGATACAATTAAAAAAGGTTTATCCAGAAGCGCATTTTGAACCTCGCCTGTTATTAGAACAGGACGATTACAATAGTTGTGGTGCATACACAATCGAAAACCTATTAATGTCAACTTTTAATATTAAATCAGTCGAAGAAACTGAAACCATTCGTCGGCTACATTTAGAAGCTTTAAGGCAATATAATGAAGCTTTTTATCATGATTTTAATGACCGACAACGAAACAACCGCCCAACCACTGCCACACTTCATGAACAACTCGTTTATGTTGATAAATTAAAAAATATCTGGTTTTCGAAACAAGAACTGAATCGAATACTCGCGATTAAACAATCCTTATCCTTTCTACCACCAGAACCACAAACAGTTTTATTGCAAGCCTTTCAGCATAACTCTGCTTACAACGATGATCATGCTTTACATTTGAATAAAATCCGTACCGCTTTAAGAGAAGCACAGCTTGAGCAAAAAGCCTTAACAGAGCTAATGCAATTATTATTTGAGATGCCCTCGGAAATGTCACCTTCATTAGATAATCTTAAATTCCGAGTGAGTTATAACGAAATCCTAGCCATTACTCAACGCAATCTTGCACCCGACGAAATGGCCAGTTTACGACAAACCCTAGCAGAACAAATAAAACAAGATGAAGAATTTGCGAAAAAATTACAAGCTGAGCTATGGCGTGATGAAACGCCAACACTCACTAAACTTGATGATGCTAAAAGTACCCTGGATGTACCTTCACAGGAACAAATCAGGGAGAATGCTAGAGTGCTTGGAATACCATTACGTATCGAGCAAACTGCTGTTGTGCTACCGCCTGCGACAGAACCACGGATTCAAAATATGATGAACGAAAACCCTGAAGCTGCCAACGCTTCTATTGTTGCCCATTTGGCTACCCCTGGTTCTCCCGAACAGCAGGGTGGATCTATGCTAGCCCAGTTTAATCAATCCACCTCCACTGTGCCTGCTCAAAACCCATCTAGCCAGCCGAATTTGGTTTTTAAAAAAGAGCAAGCTAAGCTTAGTTCTTAAACTCTTGCAAAGATTGCGTTTTGACTGTGGTTATAAGTTATGTAGGAGGAATGAGTGCCTTTGAATTTTTTAAAGACTAAATGCTTGTAGTGCATTTCGCTTCTTTGTAGTTATTGCTAACGGTAATTCAAACATGGGTCTCAGATGGATGATGGTTGGGGGTATATTTGGGGGTATATGGATTGAGATGTTGTTAAAACCCCAGGTAAAATGTGCCTTGTAAGGCTTTATTACAGTCCATCACGGCCCACCAATAAAGCATTATAAAACAACAAGTTACAAGCGTTTTTTATTTTGTCAGCCAAGTACCCAAAATTCATTACGTAGAATTTACGGGTCCTAGAATTAGCAGTCATACAGTAGGTCATAGTGCTACCCCACTGCTTACCTGCTGATCCTGACATACTAGTTTGGTATTATGTGATCAACGTAGCAGGGTAAGTACTACCCTGCTCTGACGTTCTACACAAACTTTGTTAGCTGCTTCATAAAGATCTTGTAGTTCAGCTGATGAATAATGTGTTGTAATCTTTCCTGAACGGTGGCCTAACAGATCTTGCCTATCTTCAAGGCTTACACCAGCAGCGCGTAAACGTCGACCAAAAGTATGTTTTAGATCATGCACTCGTACATGCGCTAAATTTACTTTTTTTCTAGCATTTTGCCAGGCCGTTGCGTTCATTTTTGCTGTGGGTTTTCCTCGATAGCTAAACACATGCGTTGGGTGTGCGTATTATTTTAGGTAACGCTTTAGATGATTTATAATGGGGTAATTTTTCATAAGGCATTTTAATTAAAGCGATTTTTAAATGCAATAAAAGGGGTGAGTCGATGCGAGGGTGCGCCCTAAAATCGTTCAAACTTGAAAATATTTTCAATCAAAAACCGTTACAGTATAAGGAACAAAATGCGTAACATTTAGGAGAATAAGTCATGCCACTGATAACCCCGTGTCGAGCGCGCTTGTTATTGACCCATTTGTCCGCGCTGAGAATTGACCCTTTAACTCCTCTCCAGAACTTAATCTAAACCATCAATATGAATATGGCAATAGCTTTCTATAATTCATAAAGCCATTCTAAAACACACGGAACTGCGACTGAGAATACAATTTGTTAGTAGAGATCCTATTCGCCCGTTTTCCCTGATTTCGCTTTAGTAATTCTATTATCTCGTCTATAAGACTGTCCTTCTAAAGTAAGATGGTGAGAACGATGAGAAAGGCGGTCAAAAGCCGCATTTGCCACTACAGGGTCGGGAAATAACTCTACCCAAGCCTCCACCGAACGATTGCTAGTAACAATAATGCTTTTTTTCAAATAGCGTTCAGAAATTAATTCATATACATCTTCGGCTTGATGAGCAGTCAATGCTTTAAGGGCAAAATCATCAATAATAAGTAAATCTGGAAGCAATAATTTTTTCAATCTCCAATCCCAAGATTCATCCGCTCGACTAGAACCCATAAAGCGTAATAAAGCACTTGCCTTCATAAATTTAACTCTCTTGCCCATACGACAAGCCTGGTGCCCTAATGCTTGCGCTAAATGCGTTTTCCCTGTGCCAGTTGGACCGCAGACGATAATGTGCTCTTTTGTTTGCAAGTAATGCCCACAGGCCAATTCACGTATTTGCCGTTGCACTTTATTAGGATACCGATCCAAATTTAATTCTTCTATGGTCTTTTCTTCTTCAAAATGCGCTCCACTAATACGCCTCGAAAAAGCATTGACGTTTCTACGTTGAATTTCGTCTTGTAAAAGCAATAATAGAAATTCATCATAAGGTAAATTGCTTTTCTTAGCCTGTTCTAAACGGTTTTCAAAGGTATCTGACATACCTCTCATTTTAAATTTCTTTAAAATATCAAAAATTTCTCGGTTCATTAGCTTATCTCCTCTGAAGAAAATTCTTTTGGATCACGTAAAAAAACGCCAGGTCCCATATGTTTAGCAGGGATCGTTTCGAGTTCCTCACCAAACTCTTTTTCATCTAAACCTTGCTCTAAGATGCGTGCGATACTGCTGTACTCTATATTGTCGAAATAAATAGCTCTTTTGCACGCCATCTCTAACCTATTAGCACTATATTTTTTTGCTAACCGCAAAATAGCTTGTGCTTTCCGTTGTCGAGTGATTGAATAATCTTCTAAAATTTTAGAGATAATTTCATAGACTGCTTCCCCGTATCGTTTAGCCTCTTCTAAGCATTCCGTAGATTGAAATAGAAGAAATTTTCTAGCCTCCTCGGGATAATCTGCCGGATCTGTTATCCACCCCCCTTTTCTAGTAGCCAATAAATGGGTTTTGATGGGTTGTTCATTTAGGAAAATTTTGAGGGTTTTTGTACCAGCCCTTATCCACACCGTTTTGCCAATATAAAGAGTGGGAACAGAGTAAAACGACCCATTAAAAACTACGTGGTGATCACGATGCACTAAAGCTTCTTCCCAATCAGCGCGCTCAAAGTCAGTATTCGGCAATGGCATTAAAAGTGAACGTTCAACTTTTTCATATCTTTCCCATGGCGTTTGCCCAGTGGTTCGGGTTATTTGGTGTGCAATAGTATTACGACACCAATCTTCTGCGAATTGATTCAATAGATCGATATCTTTGAAATCCCTGCCCGCTAATACCTGTTGCCTGACAATGGTAACACTTCGTTCTACCCGACCCTTGTGTCTAGGCACCCTCACTTTAGCCGGGTCAACAATAAATTGGTAAAAACGTTCTAACTCGCCATAAGCACGATTTATCCGGGGATCGTAAATATCTGACTTCAGCACTCCGGCTTTGAGATTATCTAAAATAATAGTTTTGGGTACTCCATTAAAAAAACGAAATGCTCTGATGTGGCAATCTATCCATGTTTTAGTATTTTGATTAAACACAAAATATACAAAACGATAGCGGCTATAAGATAAAGTCATAATAAAAGCATAAGCCCTGCGTTGTTTACCTGTAGTTGGATCTCTTTGCAGCCCAGCATACCCAAAATCCACTTGCGCTTGTTGACCAGGTGCCACTTCTAAATGCACTGTACTCTCTCTTTTTTTTTCAAAATTCCGTTTAATATAATCGCGTAAGCTTGTTTCTTTAAAAACCACGTTTTGCTCTGCAAATAAACGTACCATTTGAGTGACTGTTATATGAGGATCATTCAACCAAATTTTTATTTGATCATGAAATATTTTTATTTGTTCTTGTATCTTACTTGGGCGTTCGCATCGGTTGCTTCTTGATACTTGTAATAAAGCAACTATGTCATCTACTTTTTCGGGCGGATCTCCAACAGCTAATCCTAATTCTATTGCTTGATTTATTATTCCTCGCACGGTAGTTTTAGACATGTTTAAAGCTTTTGCAATGGCTCTTTTCTTTATTCCTTGGGACCAACGGTACAAAACTTCATTTATTTCAATCATAGGGATATATCTCCTTGACATAGCGGTTCTCCGTTATTAGATACACGATAACGGATACTATGCGCTTAAGTTAAATTAACTAGCTTTCAAAAGAGAGGGGCAAATCAGAACGCGGAACTTTACTTAAAAGGGTCAATTCTCAGCGTGAATGGTGGGTCAAATCTGAGCGCGAAACTGTACCCTAAAAGGGTCAAATGATAGCGCGCTCAACAAACCGCAAAACCTGAGCTTAGATTTGAAAAAATCTGCTTTAAGATTCCAACTGAATTGCTTGCCGAAGTGAAAGCATATTGTGAGACTTTTGGAATAAAAGCTGTCGATAATTTTTTATCTGAGGCAGGACAATATGTGTTAAAAACGGATCGCGATTGGAACAAAATTTGTCACGAAAAGTGACACAAAAAATGTCGCGACAAAGTTAAATTTTTTTAAAAACATGCAAAAAAATAGCAGAAAAACGATAAAAACTGTTGCAATTTTGATACAGTTTGTTATAATAAACGTAAGCTTTTAAATTAAAAGTGAAACGGGAAGTGCCAGTGCTAGAACACCGATACCTCCCTCCACGCTTAGACCACTTCGGAGTCCAAGATAATGGTAAAAAACAGTGTAAGCAATTCGAATCTTTCTTGCAACTTTGATGTCGCAGCGCATCATAAACCCACTCACAACAATTTGCTTCAATCGCCCGTTATGCAATCAGCTTTAGAGTCTATTAAAGGACTGAATCTTAAAGCTGAACTGTGCGGTAGCTGGCTTTGGATTTTCAAAGCGGATGCTTCACATCAAGCACAATTACAAGCGGTTAATTTTAAATGGTCTTACCGCAAAGGGGCTTGGTACTTTTGTCCGAACAAAAACATATCTCGTTCATCTTTGAGCGAACGCCCACTCTTTCCGATAGAAAGACTAAGAGAGAAATACGAAACTTAAGTTGTACAACTTTGATGATTGTTTCTGGGTGCCGTTATACAAGTTTTATCTTTAATTTTTCATCTGGGAGTTTTTAATCATGTCAAACAACTTAAAAAACACTGATTTTTTATTCGTTATGTTATAGGTGAGGAGGCACAAAATGGACAAACAATAAATTGAAATTGAACTATAGCATGGGATAACCCATGCCATAGCCACGGTGAGATGAGTGCTGAAACACCCGTCCGCCGCTATCACAACCAACTAAACAGGAGTTAGTTATGAATCAAAATATTTTAACAGATTATCTGGAGTTTTTAAACGGTCAGATAGCCTTGCATGAAAAGTTAATGGGCTATCATCAGGAAGCAGAAGCCATGGTACAAGTATTCTTGGCATCGGAGGTAAATACTCAGGTCGGGGTAATGCTTTATCACTATGTATCGATTCTAGGTGATATCATTCATCGTGCAGATGATCTCAATGGGGAGTTGCTAGATTTCTTTTTGGATGTGAGAGCAGCGGTTTTGAGAGAGCCTCCTAAAGGGGGATCAGGGCCTCTAACGGTGCATTAAATGATGGAGGTGCTTTAAGCACCTCTCAGTAGATGAAATATAGGAATTTATATGAGCGTTATACATAACCCGCATGACCATTTTTTTCGTGGAGCGATGATCAATCTCAAGGTCGCGAAAGAGTTTTTTGAGTATCATTTACCCCTTGAGGTTCGAGCTTATCTCGATCTGAATACCCTAGAATTTCAACCTGGTGTTTACGTTAATAAAGCCTTAGAAGGCTCAGCCTCAGATGTGCTGTATAAGGTCAAATATCGGGAAAAACCAGGTTCAGCGTACCTCTACGTTCTCGTAGAACACCAATCTTCTGTCCAACACATGATGAGTTTTCGTCTTTGGCAATATATTTTTTCTATTTGGCATGAATTGGTTAAAAAAAATGCGAAGGAAAGTCAAAATAAAAGTTATAGACTTCCTCTAGTAATCCCGCTGGTATTTTTTAACGGTCCTGAGAAATACAATGGCGTTCGGGATATCCGAGATTTAATTGCTGCCCCTAAGGAACTCATTGAATCCTTCTTTTTACAACCCTTTCACTTAATCGATCTTCATGAGATCAGTGATGAAGAATTAAGAGAGAGACAGTGGTCGGGTTTGATGGAACAGTCTATGAAATATGTTCGAGCACAGGAAATCTCGCATTATATACAGTCTATATTAGATTCTGTTAAATTTGCTTGGCATCAAGGGGATGCTGATTTCTCAGAATTTGTGCTAAAATACGTGCTGAGTCAAGCAAAAACCGCTGATCCAGAGCGTTTGGTAGAGATCTTAAAAACAGGGTTGGCAGCAGAGGGTAACATTATGGGAACATTGGTTGATTATTTAACGCAGCAAAATAAGGCTATATGGTTGCAGTCGGGGCTCGAACAAGGTCTTGAACGAGGTGTGCAGAAAGGGGAAGGTACACTGTTAATGTGTCAGCTGGAACATAAATTTAAAATTAGCTCTATCCCTGAATGTTACAAGCGACAAATTGAGCAGGCAAGCCCCGAATTATTGCTAAAATGGGGAGAAAAGATGCTAGATAGCCTCTCTTTAGAAGAGGTATTTAGTGACAGATAAAATTTAGATTTTCAACTCTCAATCTGTAGGCAGAGCCTGTCATGATACTATTATCCATGATAGAGAAATGATGTAGAAGGGGCACGCTATGAGGCAGTATGCTTACAAACAAAATGAATCAAATCTAAAAAAACTGTGTAACCTTTGAAAGCATTTTAGAAAACCTGATCACAAAACTGTGACATACACTCAATAATTCATTGTGTTGAATGGTAAACAAGCGTAGCATATGATTATTGTGCAAAAATCAATGCGAGATGGAAACGTGAATACAAGGAAAGTTCTAAAACAGGCAACGGCTAAAGACAATGCGGCTCATCAAAAGAATAGAATTCCAAACAGTATTTATAGACGTTCAATTGTTAATCAATCCTTTATCACACCATTAAGACCAACTTTATTATATCGATCAACTGTATCGTATTTACATTTTCAACATCGTTATTTTTTAATTGCAAGCTATAAAGCAATGTTGGAGTAATAATTTTTTTTTCGAATTTGTTTTGAGTAGACCAATGGATTTAATTCAAGAAACTGTTTGTTAAAAACGCTTTAAAGACAAGGGAGAAATGTATGCGGTAAGCTGATGTTTGAGATATCTTAACTCAAATAATCATCTAATGTTTTTTAAAAAATTACATGTAAATTTCTTGATAATGTATTTTTTCTGAAAACCTTAGTGCGTAAGATTGACGTAACTGAGTGGGACAGTAGTTGACATCGTACGGCAAACCACATTTTTATATAGCAATAAAAAGTCTATAAAAATCAAGGTTATTGAACTTCAACGTTCGGCTTACTTATCATGTGCTTCTTCAAATTGTTTTTTAAGTAAAATAGAGTGATTGTAAGCAGTGATTAGTAAGGTATATTATTCGTTATAGAAGTTTTTAAATAAAAGGAGGCTATATGCCGGAAACTAAAAATGATACGGTTGTCCCGCCATCACAAATAGAACTTGATAGTTTGTTAGCGTGGCGATTACAAGCCGAGGAATACAAACGCGTTTATCAACTTCTTACACCTTCATCTTTTTTATCTGCTCAAGAATCCACATCTCCATCGTATCAGTTTCAAAATCCCCGGGGCGAAATCTTTTCGTTTACCTTAAAACCGACTGCAGGTGATGGTGATTGTTTTTTTCATGCCGTTGGTATAGAGACTTTTACAAGAGATGCTTTAGTACAGAAATTACTTGATAACCCAACAGAGGCAGTTAGGACTGCTTTTGTGCATGAGATACGGCAGTTTTTGTATTTAGGGCTTAGCGATACGCATCCAAGCCGAGAAAATAGAGCTTGTCAGCGATTATTAACTTCAGACATAAGAGAACGATTTTTGACCCTGCAAAATAAAGAAGCAGATCTTAGCGTTAAAGTGGATAAGGTACGTTCAGCATTAGGAGAAAAGGAAACTCATGGGAAACATCCGCCTGAATTACTGGCTTTATTAAGTGAAAAAAGTTCTGTTTTAACTATTGAATTTGAACAAGACTATCAAGCTGTTTTACAGGCGAATCGTGCCATTTGTCAGTATTGTTATCGGGAAGATGTTTTTAAGGACTATGTTCAATTCTACTTAAAGGAAGCTCGTGGTTATATCCCTTTTTCTCGTGATTTTAGCGGGGGGAGACATATTACAACTATTGATGCGATTAATGACTTATTTGGATTAAAAATTCAAGTTTACTTACTTCTTAAATCCAGCAGCACACAACTTCAGTTAGCAAATCAATTACAGGCAGGTGAGGCGATACCTATATTTCATAATGGCATTAATCATTTTTGCGGATTAGAGAAAAAAAAACCGTTACTTGTTTCCGAAACGCAGTTTATAGAGTTGGAAAAGAAAACAGATACTAAATCGCTTTTAAAATGTGAAGTTAAAATACATTATAAGGCTAAATTAGAAATGGAAAATCTTATGGAAACAAGAATACAGGAAGAAATGAAGGTATCCAATGATTCCTCTGGAATTACTCAATTATCTTTGAGCTTTGGTATGCGTGTTCAAATTCCTTATAAAACAATCGGCATTGAGTTTAAGACAGAAATGGATGAGGTAACGAAAAAAACCGACCCTAAAGATGCACTAGCTTTACTTCAAAAGAGACCACGATGTACCCATGAGTATCTAGATGAGCTTTTAGATTATTGTTTATATTACCAAGGAGGAAACAAAGATGAGGAAACGCTACGGTTGGATTATGCTGTTAGTAGATTAGTTGGAACAAATATTTATTCACTTCGTACTGACGAAGAACAATGGGCAACGTACTTAGTTCATTTAAAAGAAATTGCATTAGGTTTAAAAGAAGTTGACAAGGAACAAACTTACACTGAATTAGAAGGATGGCATGAAGAGAAATTTCTTCCTCATAGAATTCGTGCCTTATTTATAATGATTTATAACTTGAAATCTGGGTCTTCGGAAAAATTTAGTGTAGACATTAAAAATTCTAGAGAAATGATAGATATTTTACGTGAAGAAATTTTTATAGAACTGGAAACCTTATATGTGTGTAAAACAACTGAAAAAATTAAATTGTTTGACAAAAAAGATAAAAAAAATGAAAAAACTAAACAAAGTGAGGGGCTATATCCTAGGATGATAGAATCTTTAGCTAAAGATATTTATTTATGTATTACCAATTATTTTAAAAAAGGTGGACAAGAGTACACTCTTCCCTGTGGCTGGTCAAAGCACGCAATATATTTAAGTATTTTACAATATAACGGTCAATATTTAATTCGTATTGATAATTTAGGTGATGGAGCCGAAAATAATCACCACAAAACAAGAATCTCAGGGATACGGCATTATTATCCATATTGCGTACCTATTAAAAACTTAACAGATTTACAACTATATATTCAAAAGTATATCAAAATTTGTATTAGTATCAGTAAAAAAGAAAGTCAAGAACGAAAAAAAACATTAGTAGCCTTATATGCAGATGAGCAGTTGAGTTTAAAACAAATTGAAGAATTAGGCTATACATCTTCGTCAAAACAAAAAGGCGGTACTTGCGTTGTTACTAGCCATAATGTTGGTTTAAAGATTCGTATGGGTGTCATGTATGAATGGACTTTAGAGGAAGAACTTAAAATATTGGTAGCTCGTTCTACAAAGTTAGTATTTGACCAAACAATTTTTAATAAATTTGAAAAAGAATTTTCAGAACCTTTTCCTCTTCTTCCCGCTAATATTTTAAAAAATTTACAACAGCATTGTATTCAGAAAGAAAGAATAAAGTTATTGTTTGGTAAAGGAAATATTCCAGTAAATAAATTTCCTATTGTTTTAACTTATTCTATTCGCGAAAAAAAGAAGCGATTGTCCGAGTCTGCTTTGGAAGGTGAAGGAAAGATAGTTGACAAAGAAGAACAACAAACGGATATTACTGATAGTGCTATTGTTACTAAGAAAATTCCATCATTTGAAATTTTAAATTTTTTTGATAAGAAAGAAATGAAAATATTGGTGCAAGGTTATGCTGGAATGGGAAAAAGTACGTTATGTAAATTTATTATGTTGAAATGTGTTACAAATGAAAAATATATTCAAAAGTTTCCTTTAGTATTGTTCATTAGGTTGCGAAATTTAAATATTCAAAATTATCCATTAACAAATAATCCTCCTACTATATTCGATGTTGTTTTAAAAGAATGTTTTTACGATAGTAAGCTTTCAATATGGGAGTTGGAAAAACTAAGAAAAGCATTGAGTAATGACGTATTTTTAAAAAAATGTTTATGGCTTCTTGATGGGAAAGATGAATTGTTCAATGTGGATGCACATCTTGTCCCTGTTTTCAACCGTTTATTGAATATGCCCAATAGAGTATTAACTTCTCGCTTTGATAATCCCGAGAGAAATAATAATTTTATATTAAACGTTAATATTGAAGGGTTTTCTAAATCTACTTTAGGGTATTACATTGATTATTTTTTTTTAAGTAAACAAAAAAACTTAAATAATTTGACTTTGAAAGAAGAAAATTTTTTAGATGATAATGAAGAACCTATTATAGTCTCTGAAGAAGGTAAAAAATTATATGTCTTTTTAAAAGAGCATCCTAATATCTTAGAAATCGTTTCCACTCCAATTAATTTGGAGCTAATTTGCAGTATTTGGGAACATGATTCCAATTTATTAGTAAATGTTACACGCCTGACAATTACAAGGTTATATATACAAATTGTCACTTGGCTAATGCGTAGATTTTTGAGAGAAAAAGAGGAAACGAAAGATGAAGTTCTGAAAGATGAGCTTCGAGTATTAAGGCGTTTAAAAGAAGAGATTGATATAATAGAAAAAATAGCTTTTCATATGATGATGCAAAGAACAACGATATTATCATACAAAGAAATTTTAAGTCTCGTTCCAGAAATTTGCGATAAAGGATTGCTCAGAGATGTGGTTGGCATAGGAATATTTCAAAACATAAATTTTTGTGAAGAAAACGCCGTATTTTTAGGTGATTTTGAATTTATTCACAAATCTTTTCAAGAATTTTTTGCGGCGAGGTATTTTGTGAAATCTTTGCAAGTACCCGGGTCGCTCGAATATAATGATTCTATTAAATTTATACAAAACGAAAAATATGTTGAATTTAATCAGTTATTCTTTAAATTTATTTCAGGTCTATTGACGTTTCCAGATACGAAACGAACATCTAAAGTAGCTTTTTGGAGAAGTATTCACGAAGATTCTCGTGACATTACAGGCATTAAACATATAACATTATTATTAAATTGCTTACAGGATGGAGATTGCAAGGCAATTTTTGAAGATCATCCCGATATTAAACAATATGTCTATCATCATTTACCGCTGATATTAAAATTTGGTAATAAAGTAAAATATACCTGTAATTTTCCTCAAAATAGTCTTATTTCTTCGATTAAAAAAAACAGTAAGATAATTAGTCAACCTGGTATGTTAAAGGCGATATTTCCTATTCTTCTCTCTGTAGATTTGTATGATAATATAAGCAGATCTATTATTAGAGACAGTGACCCTGAATGTCGTCAGGCCATTATCAAATTTTTCAAAGAGATAATTTTATCTTCAACTAAAATGGATTCGCAATTTAAATATGTCGCTGCTGTTTTGAGAGATGTAGAAGGTATTGATGAATGGTTGCTTAGTATAGCAAGAGATGAGGACATTTACCGAAAAAAATTTTTTGCATTTTGTGCGATAGGCATTCAAAAAATACGCTCCGACAATGTAATAGATTTTTTAATAAAAACAGCGTCAATAGAAGAAAAAGGGTGGCAGGAAAAAATTGCTATTAGTCTAAGAATACTCGCAATTAAAACATTAGCAGACATAGGAAACTATAGTAAAAAAATTATGGATGTACTTAAAATTTTATTGAATGAGACAAATAATGATATAAAAAAAGCTGCTGAACGCAGTATCAGTGACTTAGAGCAATTAGAGTATTATGAAAGTTTAGCAAGTGACCCTGATATTCCAGAATGTTCTATTTATGAAGATCTTACGCCTGCTCAAAGATGGCTATTTGATCCGAAATACTTTCCTATTGATGAAGATGGAGAAACAGTTTTTGTAATGGAAGATTCAGAAGATCCTAATGAGCTTACTGTGCAAATCGCTAATCAAGAAATTACTACATGCCAATCAAGATACGATAAATATTTAATTAGAAAACTTAATGATGAATATTTGAGTTTTCAAAAATTAATGGAAATTAAAGATGATGAATTCAAATATTTGCTTGAAACAGGGTTGTATTTAACTACCACGCCACTTGTTAACTTGATTAGGACATATGCTACTTCTGAAAATATTTATATGGGAACGATAATTGCAAGGCGTTTATTTTCCTATGGCACAACACTTACGGTATCTTCACACGGATTAGTTGTATATGAAAATGATAAACCTAATTTCTTAACTATTGAGGAAAATAATAGAAAAGGAATGTATTTTATGTTGAAATTTACTAAATTATTATCTGATGTTGCTGAAGAAATGGAATTTCCGATGACTGATGTTAATAAAGAATATATAAATTCGTTTTTACAGCTTCCTTTATATCACCCGAAAATTTGCTCAATAAAGAATATATTTATGAAAACGTCTTCAGAAGACGATCTAAAGCGTGAATATGAGCAGAGGTTTTTGAATAAGGCGTTAATTTCAGCTGAATCAAAAATTTTAACTTGGATGAAGGACATGACTCATGAGATGGGATGGCAGCAATGGAGCAAGAAATATAAAGAAAAATATCCAAATGCTGAGGAAAACGGGTATGGGCCAGGAGCGTTAATCTGCTATCGATTACCTAAAAGGTAAACAGTCGGCAATTACCCATGATTTATTATTACTTGCTTGATGGAAGAAGTATGGAGGGACAGGGCTTGAGTTTAACATTTTAGATTAATAAAGAGAGAGTTTGTGTGCAAATTTGAAGGTCATTTAGTTCCGTGCATAGATTTTTTGGAATTTAAGCACTTTATTAGTGTTGAGAGTCAACAGAAAAAAATAGCTCCAGTTTCACAATTGTTGTGTGCTTGGGGATGCGGTATAGCTAGTCGCTGGCGCTAAATGTCATGCGGCTTTTTTCCTATATTTACCTTT
>CAMFJH010000026.1 GCA_945956915.1 uncultured Francisellaceae bacterium
AGTTTAAAATGCCTGAACGCTCTCTATAATCAGTTCCAACAATGCGATTGGCAAGGCGAGATGCTGCGCCATATCCTAATTCTAAATCTTGTCCTATCCGTTGAAAGATCTCAATCAATTCCTCTTCTTTAGTACACAATAAATCGTAGACTTTTGCTAAATGACGCTCTTCATCAGGAATATCTTTAGAACAAACCACATAAAGCAATAAGCACTGTATTACCGCGGCTCCTTGAGACTGAAAATAACTGGCATTAGTACCATCCTGAGCATGTGTTGGGCAAATAAGATTAGCTAAGGTAGCAGTATTATCCACAATTTCTTTTTTATTGGGATCTAAAAAATCTAAGGGATTAATGCTAATTCTTTTGCTATCGGTTATCTGAAAAGGATCGAATGCTATGACTTGTCTTTGCAAAGTTTGTCTGGCTCTCTTGGTAATGGTATAATTTTCTGCTTTGATATCCGTTACAAAAACGGGTCCTTTATATTCTAATAAGGTAGGAATAACAACGCCTATTCCCTTCCCAGCGCCTGAGGGTGCAATAACCGTTGTATGATCGGCCTGTAGTTTAATTAACTTTTTCCCATTTTGCTTTTTAATCGATCGAATAACTTTTTGTGGGTTTGACAACTTAAAATAGCTAGGAATGACTCCTATAGGGAAACCGTCTATTTTATTTAAAGAATTAATAAGAGCAAGGTCAGCAAATGCCGCAGTTCCATAAGTTTCTAATTTTTTATTTTTTAGTTTACATAAGCTAAGGGTCTTTGTATTAGACCACCAATACCGTCCTCCAACAATAGCAGCAATAAGTGGCAACAAATAAAAAAAAATTAACATCCAATCTAAATTATTTAAAAAACCTACTAATTCGACACCTATTTTTTTAGGTATTTTTTGACTTATATCCAAATAAAGATGCCATATATTATATAACCCCCACAATGCATTACCTACGATAGAAGTAAGCAAAGGTAGGGAACGTCTTGTGAATTTATATAGCATAACCGTACTCATTAGCAGTACGGTAGGCACAGAGGTTGCAATCACGGCAGCCATATAGCCACCTGTATAGGGTTTAATAAAAGGGTATAATGAATAAAACCCTAAATAGAGAATAATAAAAGGCCAGATGCTATGTATAAATGACAGGGTCATTAGGAAATCTCCACTACAAGGCTTTCTTTATTTTTAGGGAATAATACTTCAGTCACGACTCTTGCTCCTGTTTGAGTTCGATGCAATTGCAAAACGATATCGATGGTTTGGTATAAAAGCTTTGCTATCCCCAAACTATTACCTCCAGCTAATTGTATATTCTGCGGAATTGCTGCTGTTAAGGCTAAATCGGGAGTGTTGGCATGTATAGTGCACATAAATCCCGCATGACCAGAATTTAACATGCGTATTATTGGAAAAGCATTGGCTACTGAAACTTCTCCTGCAATAATCATATCTGGTCTACTTCTCAGTAGATGGTCAATAATAGCTGCATAATCAATCGCTGGATTGGACTCATTGCGGCTCACAATGTAATTTTTTTGATTAACATGCGGGATATCTAATTCACGGGTATCCTCAACCGTTAATATTCTAGTTTCGCTAGGAATGTAATTAATAAGCCGATTTAAAAAAGTAGTTTTACCAGAACTGGTCCCTCCCGAGACAATTACATTAGCTCCTAAGATGATACTTTGTATTATTCTATCTTTTAAGGCTCCTTGTAAACCAAAATCTTCTAAGGATAAGGATACTTGTCTTTTTAATCGAATAGAAACTGATATCTCTTGATCAACATTTTTGCCCATCATCGCCTCAAATCGATGGCCTTCTGGTAAGGCGGTGGATATTCTGGGTTGATTCACAGTATGAAAATTCACACCCGATTTATTGGCCAGTACCTGACACAACAAATACCAGTAATTATAATCAAGATGAGGAGCAGGCTCAAATCGATAGCCAGACCCAGCAATTTCTAGACCCACTTGCCCAGGCCTCACCACAGATAGCTCTACCAAATTATCAGTCTTTAGCAATGGCCACAAGGGGATTAACATTGCTCTTAGGGCTGCATCTTCTCGGTCTAATTCAGAATACCTTAATGCCATACACCTGCTTCTTCACGTCCATCAGGATAAGTCGTTATTGTGCGATGCTGAGTGCCCCAAATATCATTGCCATGCTTCCAGAATGATCCGCTTTTATGACCAATTACTACATTTCGAGATTCTGTTCTGCTGCTACATTCATTAGCCTTCATCAAAATTGGATCTCCTGGACCCACATTATGTTCATATTTAGTGCCATCTGGTCTTTCATACTTGTGTATCTGCCGTGTTCTAATGCGTCTGAAACAACCTTCAAAATAGGATTCTCCAGTGGCCCGAGTTTCAGTTTCAACAAAGGTATAGGGAACTTCTCCTCTGCTCCCTCTTACTTTGGCTGGATCAATAATAATCTTTCCCTCTTCCCCCTCAATGTATAGAGCCAATTTTGGAATAGAAGCTCTGGTTTCATCATTGTGTTGATAACCATTTATCTCTGCTTGATGTGGCAAATAGCTTTCAGAACGAATACAAGGACTTACAAATTTCTTTTCAGCACCCATCGGAAAATAATAACGTTTTCTTAAATAAGAGCAGGAACTTACTAAATCATGTAAATAATTTCCTTCACACCCTTCGCGCGTAGAACTGAGTTGTTTGCTTTGGGCTGGCTCACATTCATCCGTTATGAATTTTGATCCCTTAGAGGTTTGAATTTTTCGTCTCACCATTTTAGTCATAGAACCCTTAGATAAATTGACAAAAGGCCTACAGCCGGTTTCAACAAATTCATGAGTAATGGCTTGACCAACCTGATGACAGGGTAAAACTTCATGCTGAACACCATCAATGGTAAAAACTGAGCGTTTTTGCTCAAAAGAAATACTATTTGGAAAATCGTGAACCAAACCACACCCTTCTGTTGTTTGAATTATCGGTATTCTGGGTGCATTAGCTGAGGCATGACATTCTTGAACGACTTTTCGGGTATTGTTAAAATTATAATATACAGTTTCTATTTGGCGAGAAGCCATGCCTGCTTCTAAATCTACTGCTGGGGCACAATTGCTAGGTTCATCTATAAATGGGTAGGGTCTGCTCGTATCAACATATACGGCTTCTCCTATATTATGCCTGTTATTATCTCTATCAAACCAATACTCTTGGTATCTGGAATACGCTTTTCGTTCACCTGTATTAATTTCATCTGTACAGGATTCGCAGAGATAATCTTTCATGATTGGATACATTTCTAAAGAATCCGAACATTCACCTTCATCCTGTACAACGCCATTGGCCAGCCTTTTACATCTGTTTTGAATAATAATGCGTTCATGCACTCTATCAATACGAGGCCTGCATCCTTCCTCTGTAATGTCATGTGTAATTTCGGGCTCTTCCTCTTCTTCAGCAGGTGCATTAGGCGCTGCTTGAGCAACATCACCGAGTTGAAAAGCTGAGTCTGCTACGCGCGTAGCCTGCGGAGTAGGTTCAGAATTATTCACACCAGTCCTAGATCCTCTTTGAGCACTGCTTATGCCAATATCTGATGCCGCCATACTGCTCTGTTGAACACCACTCCGAAAACCAGAACTCGAGGTGCCAGAGCCTAGGGGTATGCTATTCCCTGCGGCAGAAGGTGATCCTAATCTATGGGTAGCTTGAGTGCTATTTCTAGCGCTAGCTGGTGTACTACCCATACTTCCTCTAACTGTAGTATTCCCCTCTCTCAAAGACGATTGTCTGCTACTCTGTTGAGCATTAGATCCTGAACCAAAAGTTGAAATACCAGAACTCAGTGGTATGTTATTCCCGACAGCAGAGGTTGGTCTTGATATATTAGTTAGTTGGCCATTATTTCTAGTGTCAGTAGATATACTGTCAATACCAGAAGCCCCATTGTCAAAACCGCTCCCTACTGTAGCATCTTGTCCTGTTCCATCGGACTGACCAAAAGACCCATTCGTACCTTGTACATTAGATTTACCTAGGTTTCTATTAGAACCATAGGCGTTAATTTCTCGTTTCTTTGAACCTGTATTTTTTAAAGATTGACTTTCCCCTATTTTGTTTTTAGAAGATACATTATTTTTTCGGATATCAAAATTTAAATCTGCTTCAGAGTTGGTCAAAACATGACGGCCATTTTCCTTTGGATTATATGCAGTTTTTTTCTTTTGCATTTCATCTTCATCTAATTTTCCAGAGTGCAAATGCTCAATTGCTTCAAGCAACATTAAGGGATCACCACTAATGGGAACCTGTTGATTTATTTTGAGTGGCACTTTGTCTGTTTTAAATACAGAAATCATAGGCTTTTTAAAGACCACTTGTACTTTCGGATCTAAAGTGGAATTTAGGCCCGTCCATACTACTTGAATCAAACTATTTTTAGAATCTTTAAGCTTAACAATACGTGCTTGGCCGACTAATTGTGCATTCTGATCTTCTTCAAAATCTACTAAGTGCTGTATAGAACCGATCCATATTTTGTCGCTGGGATTGTCCAACAAAACAACTTTCTGAGACTTGTCAAATTGTGCATAGGCTATACTGGGTATAAGCAAAATCATTAATAAAATTTCTTTCATCTATTTTCCTCTGTCATAGGTTTTCTTAAGACAATATCGGTTTGCGGAATGATCTGAATCCTTGAGCCCGCAGGTATTGATATAATGGGACGCAAATCTATATTTTGTTTAATCACTTCGGAAGTGACTTGTCCTAAATTATTGGCCAAAACATTACCAGCATTATTAAGGCCAGATTTCCACCATTCTTGGCAACAGCCTTGATTTTGATTAATGCCCGCTTGTGCTAAAGCGGAAATTCCAGAAACAATAAAAGCTCCACCATAACGTTCAAAAGTACGGTTATCGACATCACCAATAAAACCACTACGACCCATTTGATCACTGGCAATTGCGTTGGTTAATAAAATACTGGCGCCATCTGGCCGTATAGCACGTGTACATGAGACTGGCAAACGCGTTTCACCTGTTTGGGAAAGCTCTTGATAACAACAAATGATCTTTGTGTATGCAGGTAATAGAATAAATTTTCCATTTGGACTTAAAACGTCCTTATCTACTATTGCAATGACTCTTCCTGGAATTTGTGAATTCACATTGTCTTCTAATACCGCATTAATTCGCATATCTGCGGTTAAAATTCGAGATCTATCTACTGGAAATGTAGAGATATCTTCGGGCAAGGGTCTTTCCCATTGTTTATAATCTGGATCTGAAACTCTATACCTATTTGCAGTTTTATTGTTAGCGTACACTCTTCTTGAAGCTTGTTGACGTTGACCTCGTAATACTTTAGCCCGATCTTCCCTTAATAGGGGTTCTGTAGCAGGAAAAATCACCGGTGTTATAATGGGTGCTTTTGTAATCTCGGGCACTATTTCTTCAACGATAGGTGGAGGCGGAGGAGGTGGCTCTGGGGCTAAAGTATACAAATTTTTAGCTAGGTCTTGTACTTGCGAAGAACGGTTTGAAAGAATAGGTTTTTTCCCTTCTTCGCACCCCGTCAATGCCAATGTTAGTAACAACACCATAATGCTTCGCATGATTAATCTCTTAACTTTTCGAAGGGTACACACAAGTGACTTTTTGTCCAGATCGAAGTGTAAAAACCCCGGTGGCCTGAGCAACCAATTTCGTGCCTTCCCTATTGACATTAATAGGTGTGTCGACCCCATCAATTACAGAATAAATAGTCGGCAAGCTTTTAGAACCCATATCAGATCCATAGTCAAACCAAGTACGGATCCCATCGGTATAAACACGTTCGGGTGCTATAGATTTGTCTCCTGACATAGAAAAACAAAAATCTATTTTTGCCGGATCAAAAGCAACTTTATCCAAATAATCTGCTTGTTCAAATAAATCTTTAAATTCATTTAGGGATTTGGAACCAGTTTTAACAAATTTTGGGGCTGGAACACGAACCAATACTTTAATATCACTGATATTTTTTGAGTTATACCCTTCTGAACGTATATAGAAACTATAGACATGCCCACTTTCACCAATTGCTGTAATGTTAGAGTCCATGCCTATGTATTCATTAGGCCGAATCATCAAAATATTGGGTTTTGGTTTCGTGATTTGGTAAGCATTCTCATCTCCGATATTAATTTCTTCAATTTTTTCCCAGATTGGGAATTCAACAGTAGTCGTCATATATTCACGGGTAACCAACTTAATCACTTCTCTGGGGTTATAGTTAACTTGATAAACACCTGAACCTGGACTTGCATTATCCCAAGCATGTTGTATAGCACCCAGAGGTAAAGATTCTTGCCTATTGATCGATGGGTATTTTCCAGCCACCTGCGCTTCCACATCGGGATTTTCTGTCACTGGAACAATATCCGGTTCTAATACCACAGATTCAAAATTATTAGCTAAAACAGAGGTATTAAAAAAAATGAGTATTAACAATATTTTTTTCACAATGGATTCCTACTGGATTGATTAGAAACTGTATAATGACTGACACTAAAACCTATGGGGTTTAGATATTGATCCTCTAAGTTAACCGCCCGCTCTACACATTCAGCCGTAATCGTTGAAGTCCAATATCCATGGTTTTCCGTACCCGTTTTGGGATCCCGATCTATAGATTCCCATTCTACTAGCCATACATTAGGGGCCGAAGGTCCCACACTAGCACTATTTTTAATAATCACAGAACGGGTTATACCTCTTTGTTTAAATTGTTCATAAGGAGAATTTTGCCCACTCATTTGTGCTTGAAATGAATGTCCTAGCTCTTCAGTTGAAAACCAATAGGCTTTTTGCCAACGAATAGACTCAGTTTGAAAATCAAAAACTTCTCTCAATTCAACATATTGACGCGCCAGTGTCTCCATTAACAGATCATAACCACGCATACCTTTTTCTAAAGGTTCAATATGAACCACTTGATTTACTTTATCCTGAGTACTAAATAGCATCGGTTTGATTTCTTTTAAAGGCAACATTGAGAAAATAACAGAAATGCTTGCTATATTTGTTAAAAATAAAACAATACACGCAATACTCGTAGTTCTAGCGACCCACCAAATGGCTCTATAGCTTTGTCCTGTATCTTCCATTACAACCATTTTCCATTCACATAAAAAGCGCTGGTATGACAGGTCGAAGCACAAGGGCTTTTAATTAATTTATCACTCTCTTTTCCAAAAAAGGTTTTTTGAGCACAACCCATCAGCATTACAACAGATAATACTACTATCATTTTAAGCATCATTATTCCCCCTAAATTTATTTCGAATATTTTCATAAGCCAAATTACTAGCACTCATAACATTTCCGCCCATTCTACCCATGTACCTTCCCATTCCTTTCGCTACAAATGCTCCAAATGTTGCTGCCGCGCCTGCAATCATACCCGAAACACCCAGTCCATCTTGACCACCGCCTATAATATTTGAGGCGATAGCAGGTGCTTTGAGTTGAAAGAAGCTCGCAACCAATCCTAGAGCAAATAAACTGCAAAAAGGACCTGTAAAAGACATAAATTTATTCACTACCCCTGAATCACCATTCATCAAATGTAGTGTATGAATAGCAGAATCCACAGCTACCAGAGTGATGCTCATAGCTATCACAGAAATACAAATAGTTAAAACACCTTGCAAGACCACTTTAAGACCGGCAAATGCATGCGATCGAGTGGTATAAAAGGCTGCTGCTATAATTAATAAAGGGGCTAAAGAGCTAACCACCAACAATTTAAACAAATATTCTACGGTAAAAACCATAAAAATTGCCCATAGGAAAACAAAAGGTAATAATAAAATCAAGCCTAATATTTTTGGCAATGGGTTCCAACCAGTATCTCCATAAATGCGTTCACAAAAATTTGCAACATTTAATATGGAATTTTCAACAATCTCTAACAATCCATTGAGATTACTCACCGGATGTCCCTGTTGACTCGCTCTCATAATAGTAGAAAGTAGGCTGACAGTAGCTTCATGTAAGGGACTATAGACATATTCCCAAAACAGTCCATGTCCCCTTAACAATAAGGTGATTAATGAAAAAATCAATAAGGGCTTAAAAAACCGTTGCAAATTAAGACTCGGTTTTAAAATGCCATGATGAATAAGATTCCATACTAGCCAACACGCTACAGCTGCTTGAAAAATTGATAAAGCATTAGGTGCCAATACATTAAATAATCGAATTGCATAAGATTCTGCTGCTTGATTGATGGGTTCTAACATGGCACATGAAACGCACATTAAGGCCTCCTTTCTATTGGCTTATAGGCCATAGCGGTGCCTTGAGTGACTACAGCGGCATCTAATTCCAATTGTTGGGCTAACAATTCCCGGTGATGTGTCATTTCTGTAGCCATGAGGGATAATAATTTGTTGGTAAGCACTAAATCATCATGAATAGTGGGAGAACGTATGGCTTCAGCGCCTAATTCTGCAATTTTTCTTTGTGTGTTTCGAAGTGAGTGTTTCTTTTCTCCAGCCAAAGCTAAGCTATTAGTGGCTGCACGTTCTATAGCATCGTTTCTGAACTTTTTAATTTCTTCAAGCTTTTCATAAGAAACAGTCCCTGTTTTGGAAGGGTATAGTTTTGTGTTAAGAAATTGGTTAATTTCAGGCAGTTTAGAAGCACCGTTATATCCAGATAGATGAACCAATGAAAAGTTATCTGCCTCGGGTGAACCAAATCCATCTAGATACACACCCCACTCTCTTGCACTATTGTTTAATTGGCTTAATTGATCTAATTTTCTGCCACCCAACTGGCCTTTCATCGTTTCTAGGGTGTCTGACATGCTTTTAAATTGTTGGAATTGTTTTTTCGCCTCAGTTAATAAACTGGCAAATCTTGGTGCATTGGTGGCATCAAAAACGATAGCACCGGCTCCAAAAGCCATCGGTGAAAATAGCAACCCGATTATAGAGATAAATTTAAATATTTTTCTGTCCAATTTTCCATTCCCCATTGTTGTTGCAATTCTCTAACTAAGCGTACTGGTTCAGAACCTGAACGATACAGTTGTAATAAGGGTCCAAGACCTGACAAATCAATGTCTAAAATAACAGATTCATTCAACTTTTTAACCAATACTGAACGTTTTAACGTTCGTGAAATCCTACTCGTACCTTTTATATATTCCCATTCAGAATCCGTTAAATTAAACATTTCATAATCCTTTTTTTCAGCTGCAAAATTTTGAAATAAAAAACGAGTGGGACATTGTTGCAAAATAATAGAACCAATGCCAGTAGCAATAATCGATTGAGCATCTTGAAAGCATACATTAATAGAACCTCTGAGTTTACGATGCTCAAAAAATAAGGTTTCAACATTTTTTGCAAAAACAGGATCGGATAGCATAGGACGCGTTTCATCAATAAAAATCAAATGGGGGGAAGCCAGTTGTCTTGCGGTACTGCGAATACGGTGCATTATATAATGGGTTACCGCGGCAGAAGTTTCTGGAGAACCCAGTACATCGGTCATTTCGAAGGAAACCAAGCTATCTGACTCCATATCTAAAGCATCAAAAGCATTGTTCCCCTGCATACCATTAAACCAACGTGCAAGGGGTTTGTCCCCCACCCATTTGGCAAGACCTGTACGAACAGCTGATCCAGCACCCACAACCGATTCAAAAATATTAGATAAGACACGCTCTTCTTTAGGAATTCTAAAAAGAATATTAACTGCATTGGACACTTGCTCATGGCTTTCATCATCAGAACAACCCGATAACAATAACAAAAACTCTTGCAAAAATGCTTTGTTGGCATCCGATTCTTCACATATGAATGGATTTAAAGGAACGCCAGAAGACAAATCTACATAAGTTCCACCCATTGACTGAGTAAAAATGCGAGTTCCATTATAACGGTCAAAAATATAAGCCCTTAGATTTTTATGGCTTAAAGCACCGCCAATCAAATGTTGGTATAAAGTTGTTTTTCCACTGCCTGTGGGCGCGACAACCAAACTATGTGCTAAAGCTTCTGGCTCCTCACTAATATGCAATTGTAAAGAGTACGCGCCGCCTGTTGGCGTCCTAAATAGTCTTAAAGGACCATCGCCCCAATCACAACGCGCTAATCCTACCGGTTCTTTATCAAAAGACATTAAATAAGCCAAATTATGAGATAAGGGATGAGAAGGTCGTAAGAAATGATCTAAACCTGGAAACTGGCTACGCCAGATCCATTCTGCGCCCATCGTTTCAACAATAGGGGCACAGCCATAAGACCTAAAAATTCGTTTGACATCACTCAGTCTCTTCTCTAAATCCGTTTTATTTGCAAAAATAAAAACAGATAATTGAAAATCATACAGACTCACTTCTTTTGCATTTATCATGTCGATGGCATTTTCAAACTCGGCATCCGTTTCTCTATTTTCAAACAAAAGTTGTGATTGTTTTCTTTGATACTTTAAATAAGTAATAGCCTTAAGCTTGCTATATCCTTTACAAATTTTCATAATAACGAGCTTTGAGGGTAAGGTTTGAATTTCTCTTAACAACTCTGCACTACTAATCTCTCCCCAGCATTTTAAAGACACAATGGCAGCAAATTGCTTTTCTACACCGTATTGAATAACACCACTCTTTTTATCAAATTGAACACTGTGATACACTAAGCGTTCTGAGAGATGATCTCTAAAAGAGGCTATTGAACTTGTTTCTCCATTGATTAATGAAGACCAAAAAGATAACAATGGGCTATAATAACCCGAGCCATTATCTAAGGCTTTGACCTCAAAATCATGCAAGGTCTCCAACGTAATAGATACCCATTCTTTTAAATGTGATCCTTCCTGAGTCTTATTCAAAAACCGGAGCATACTCTTTGATTTTTTCGGATAGTAAGTTAATACTAAATAATGCTGATTTTTATAAGTACGCTCAAAATTGGACATCCAAGCTTCATGAATTTTTTCCAATAAAGGATGGGGAGCATCCCCTGTAAAATTAATCTTTAGTTCCGTTCTGGTAGTGATTATTTTAAAAGTGGCTCCCATCTCACTTAATAAGTCTAACCAATCTTGTTTTTTTGCCAATAAACCTTCAATTTCTGCTGTTGTTTTAATACTTAAATCAACCCCTTTTATTAATAAAGTTTGAGTTAAGGTACCATCTTTTCCAAGAATGGTAACACCATCTTCTAGTACTCTATCAAATGATAAAAGATCAGATAGAAACGTTGCTTTGGGTGAAGGGACTAACCACTCTTTTAATTTTGGTACTAAAAGAAGTCCTACACCGCTTGATAGGGCAATGCCTCCTAATATAAATCTAACTAGAATTCCCATATCAAGCATCATAACAATTGCCTTTTAGACTTTGGTAATTTTTTGTTTTCTTAGATCTTAATGCAATGATTCGCACATTCATAAAATAAGGGTCCTTGTCCGTCATCACGATCATAAAAAGTTGAAGAATTATAAAAACCCATAAGGCTACCATAATGCTTCCACTAAAAACAAAAATTGACATTGCCAGGGCTAATGAAAAGCCTGTCGCTTTAGGACAAGCCATCATTAATTTCCCAGGTAATGCAACTGATCTCAAAATAAAATGTTTAAGCATTTACAAAATATCCGGAAACAGCACCAAAAGCGCCTAACAAAACGCCTACTACAATAAGGCTTATACAAAATTTCCACATAGGCCTATTAGCTATCAAAGAAAATAGAAATACTATAATTCCAACACCTACACTTGCCTTGGCAATCATTAGTAACTGGTCCTTAACGGAATTTACTTTGCTTACAATCGGTTGAGAAAAAGCATAAACTTCTGCCGGCCCTAACAATGCACACATAAATGCAAAGCATGATAGTAGGGCATAACTTGCTAACTTTTTATTGCACATAACTTTTCCTCTAAAATTGGTAAATTAATCCCAGATTAAACAAATGACTATTAAAAGATTTTCCTAATGCTTTTAGTTTTGCAGTTGAAAAATAACGATAATCGAAAATTGCAGAAACAGAGTCTGTTAAATGTATGCTTGCACCCACCGTTCCTTGATAGGCAAATACTGTATTGGCCATCTTACCTTTATCTTGCCCTTCCATCAATGCAAATTCAATATGGTTTTTAACTTTAGAAAAGCCAATACCTATACCAACATAAGGCACAATACAGTCATTAATCACATTAAAATCATAATAACTATTTCCCAAACCTGAAATTAGGGTAATAGAACCGGTCAACAAAGGACTGAATAAATCATTCTCACCATGATTCATCGTTAAACCTTTATATTTCGAACGCATCCATGACCCTTCCAAATCAAATCTAAAATTACACATCTTTGTACCTAGAGCAAGACTATAAGCCATACCTTTCTTAAGGTTTAAGCCTAAATTATCAGGTTCTGTCATTTCTATATTGACTGTTGAAACAATAGGCAAGCTACTGTGCTGTATTGACTTTGGTGAATTAGTCCCTAACCTACCTGAAATATAAGCACCTTCTAACATCAAATCTGCGCCGGCCGAACAAACTACAAATAATGTTCCTGAGCTTAGAATTTTTATAAAATTTTTAACAATCATGACTCTCTCCTTCGTTTAAATGTACAAAATTTGCATCCTGAGACTCAGAGCATTCTAAAATTGGGTATAAAAAATGCTCTGGATATTTTATTTTCATGGTGTTTGGCTGATGTTTTTTGCCTGTGTTTTTTAATTGATAGGCATCGATATAACCCTTTAACTTTAAATATCTAATCGCTCGCGCCGATGATCTAACGCTAATCTTCAACCGGTTGGCAATATGTTCATGGGACGCTACAATAGTGTGTTCTTTATTGTTTGATTTACATGATAAATCGTACAATAAAAAGTAAACCATTATGGCAATTCTATTTTTTAGACCATTGGAAACTTCAACAATAAAATCAATTCCATTTTTTTGTAATGGAAATAAACTATTTCTAAAATCAATAGAAGATTTAGGATTATGCAAAATCATACCCTCCTTTATTTAAAAAGGCAGGGATCTTCCTTTTTAAGCAAGTGACCAACTTTGTTATAAGAATTTCTGTAAAAAATCCTGAAAATACACTTCTATTTAGGTATTTTGTCAGGTTACAATCTTGAAAATTAGCACTTACTGGACAATTTAGTCCATTTACGTTAGCATGGCAGTCAGCCATACGAGTCTCCCATGTAGATTCGTTGGTTAGTGCAGGGCGAACGATGCCAGTCATTTACTCTGCACGACTTTTGAGTTTCTTACCAATCTCCTGGTAAGCTCCTAAGATTGCTCTTAGAAGTTTCTGCTTCTCACCAATGCGTCATCATCCTAACGTTCACACAAGCTTAACAGACCGAAACCGCAACTCCACGGCCTAAACACAACATTTTAAAAATCACAAATAAATTTGTGATTTTTAATTAAATCAGAACTAGACTTCATTGTCAAGACTATATTAATTATTTTTAAAAATGCTTAATTTAAAAAATTAAAAATGGCTTTATTTTAGATTAAAATTGAGATTTTTTATAAATCATTTTAAAATTTTAAAAACCTTAGTCACACGCAATAAAACTTCAAAAAATTTTTTGAAAATTTATTTTATGATTGCCAATTTTGTCTAGCCTACTATTTCATACTTATTTAAAAAGCTTTATCTCCTATATCACAAAATGAATCCTATTCAATTTCCAAAAAAGTATTATTTCATATATACCACAATTTTATAAAATGTAATACAAATATTTTTGACCTATATTATTAAGAAAGGCTGTTCCACGCCCTTCTTGACATACGTTATTATGTAAATAATGTTAGGTCTAATTGGTTTTTTTAATTCCTTAAGTAGTTCTGGTACAATTTAAACATATTTTTATATTTCCAAGGAGCGATTTTGGCCACAGCTATACCAACAGCGCTTTCTTTAGAAAAAGCCCTAAAAAGCAAAGCTGCCTTGCAAAGAGGTCAGCGCATTAAGTTTGCTCGCAATTTGGCTACTTTAACTAGAAAAGATATGTTCTTGAGATATAACATCAACCCCAACACCCTTCACGCTTGGGAAAAAGGTGTGTACTGTTTGAGTGAAAAAAATGCTGTAATACTTTTAGAAGCCTTTCGCAAAGAAGGGCTGTCTATTACTAAAGAATGGTTACTGTATGGTGAAAACTCAAATTTACAATCCTCTCCTACCAGTGCTATCAAAGATTTAAAAGATGCACTTAATGTTTGCGAAGAATTAAAATTTCTAAAAGAAATACAATTTTTTAGAGAAAATAACATGAATGCAATGAGTACAATGATATCAGATGAAGCCCTATCTCCCATTTTTTGCCGTGGAGATTATGTGGGTGGTATTAATATATTGGGAGCTAATATAAAGTCACTTGTAGGTGAATTTTGTATCATTACCACAACGGATGATAATATTTTAATCAGGAAAATATTAAGTCACCAAAAAAATAATTTTTATATGGTTGGGAGTATTAACCCGTATGTAAATCTCCATGGTCCACATTATTATTCGTGCCGAATTAAAGCTGCCGCTAAAATTACTAGACATTGGTATTTAGATAAGGTATACGATGAACAAGCGATGTCCTCATTAAGTACTAAAAATTTCTAACATATAGGTGTATATACACTTTTTTTGGCAACGCCATATAGTTCATGATTTGGGACTCTCCAGGTACCAGTCAACATTATTTGTTTTAACGCAGTATTAAGGTATTCAATAGTAAGGGGGCCAACTTTAGCCATTTCTTTAAAAATAGGGTAATAACATAATAGGTATTACCCTATTTAGAGGTTATTACCCCATTAATACTACCTTCTTTTTGACCCATGGTGCACGAATTCGTATTTTATAGAGCATTATACTTGGGATCATTGATATGGCTCCTTCCAACGCTAGTCTTCATTTACTTTAACCTAACATTAATAGCCACGCTCACTGGCGCTGTGAGAATGTTCGTTAGATTCTAAGTCTCTGCAAGAACATATCGATTGTTATGTTGATTTAATATCCCTTCCATAACCATCTGACGTAGAAATTGTGTAGCCTTTTCTGTTCCTACTTTAGCAAATTTCTTAATTTCTCTAACTACAGGCCGACAAGCGTTAGATCGAATTAAAGCTTTTATATTTTCATAAAGGTCTTGAGGGCTAATAACCGCTTTGTTGGCCTCAAATGGATTTTCTATTTTTATCGGTTCTAATATCGAACTTTGAACCGGAATAATCTTATTATGTTCAAATACTCCGTTACTTTCTTTAACGGCAGGTACAGCTGAGGTAAATGGCTTAGTTTTAACAATATTTTTATAACCTACCGAATTTCTAGAAATCAACAACAAGAAGCATGCACAAACATCTAACAATAACCCTAATATAAAATCTAAATATACAGACCACCGTACCTCGTCAAGCCTCTTTTCGCTCAATAGAATGCATATAAGATCTAAGAATGGAGATATAGAAACATAATGCAACTTTAATGAATTTAATATAGCTTTTTCCTGAGAAAGCATCTGTTGGGCCGCAGGAAAAACCTTTTCCAAAATATATTGACCTCGAGTACGAAATTTCCCTTTAACATCTCTCTGTGCTGATTCTAATAAAAGCTCAATGGTCTGTTGCTGGCTAGCAATCGCTTGTATCGCTTGCTGATATTGAGAGCTTTTTATGGTAGCATTATTTTGGTTATGTTTGGAATCGCTCTGTAACTTGCCCGTCGTGCTTAAAACGGAAACAAATACCAAAATAATATATATACATAAACACCCAAAAGCTTTTAAATATTGCCGTTGGCTAACTAAAATCTGCAAAAATGACAAAGATATGAATTTAGTAACTTCCAAAATCAACCCATGCAAGCAAAAGAATATTTAGAAGCTTCACTACTACCAAAAGTAGCCCAAAACGTCACTGCAAAATAAAACGAAAGCAAGCAGCACCCACAAAAAGCACCACGAGCAAGAGCAATGGCTAATAAATAATCAAATTGGTATTTGGTGTGTAGTCTTAAAATTGACTTTTGGCATTGCTTAAGGGTAAAATTGGCTGCATCCATGATCGATCTCCCAGAACAAGATTGGTTGTGGCTAGTGGTGTTAAGGTTTTGCAATAACCTTAGCTCCACGCTAATAAAATTATGCTAAACCAAAATTCGTGACGATGCAAATATTTTTTTTCATATTTAAAATTATTTAAGGAGTGGATCTATTCTATTTAGATCTTTTATATGTTGTCGTTTGCATTTTCATTTCAATACATAGCGTTTTTTAATTCATTGTATTTCTATGAATGATTTTTTGTTCCTACGAACACACTTTGTACCTTAGGAACATGTTCACAAATCTTACTTTGCATCTGAAATATTCATGGCGCGTACTTGAGGTACGATAACGAATTAAGAATAGTGAGTATGGTTTTTATTCCTATCTTGCAATAGTAGTGTGCTCGGAACACAGAGGGTGATTGTAAACTCTGCTCTTAAACTATGGCTACCATATGCTGTTACCGATTATAAACAAGTTGAAAGTCCAGGAAAATAAAAAGCTGATAGTCTCACATCCTATAAAATAAACTGATATAGATGTACAATAGACGATAATTATCTTAGCAAGTCGGTTATTAGCTTTGTTTTAAAAATGTTCCAAGATCAATGATGTGGGAAAAATACTGCATATCATATAAAACCTCGCTAATACCATTGACATGAATCAATACTGTTCTGTAGGAGAAATGTCTAGGGATACTTAATCGTTTAATTTTTTCTTTAACTTCCTCTATTACTTGAGTCCCAATTTTATCATTAGAAAATTTTATTTCACAAATGTATAGAGTATTATGTTTTGTTTGAATGAGGTAATCAATTTGACATCCTGCTTGCTTCGCTGTTTTTCTCTGAAAATATGGATTATCATAAATTATTTCATTTAAATTTAGTTTCAATGCCATTTTTACTAAATGTCGATTGCTCAATACCAGGTTTTCAACTTGTAATCCAATTATGCTATGCCACCCTAATAAGCTAGATAAAGAAATATTTTTCATGTTTCCGGCGTCGATATTAAGACGATTCGGTAGAATATACTTCAAATAAAATCTAGAATAGTTATCTTTTAATCTAAAATGGCTTAGGCGGGATGTCTTTGCCTTAGGTAATGTCCAGGTGAAATCTCTAGAAACAAATCCAGACTTGATTAAATTGTCTAAATATTCTGAAATGTCTCCACCAACTTTCAGATTAACTTTTGAGGCAATTGTTGCTTGATCAGAAATCCCATCTACTAAACAAGTAACTATGTTTTTATATAAAGCATTTTTTGGCGCAAACAAATCAGAAAAAATCTTTTCAAATTCATCGAACAGTATTCCGTTTTCATTAAAACACAATTGACGTATGTTGTCCTCTGCTGAGAGGGAAGGATCTATATGCTCTAAATATCTAGGTATTCCCCCGGTTATGGCTAATACCTTTAGTTTCTCATAAGAAGAAGTTCGTTCATTTTCGGCATTCCAAAATTTAGCACAATCGTACAGTGGTAATTCTTTTAAAGTTAAAATCAATGATGTGCGGCCTAGAAACCCTGTGCTATTCAAAATGTTTTTATCTATCCACGCTGCAGATGAACCGCAGATTGCTAATATTAATTGATCGTTTTTTTTGAAATATAAATCCCATGCATTTTTTAATTTACCCAAAAAATCGGGATCATGCGATCCCATCCAAGTAATTTCATCTAAAATAATCAGCGTTTGCTTAGCCTTACTATGTTGGGCTACATCCCAAAATAAATCATGCCAACTTTCTTTATTAGAGGGTGATTTTTTAAATTGCTTTATAAATTGGCTTGCAAACTCCTCCCTCTGAGATTGTGCTGTCGTTTGTTCGGTTGGTGCCAATCCAGAAAAAATAAAAGCTGTACCTACGTAATCGGCAAATTCTTCTAATAGTCTACTTTTCCCAATACGTCTCCTGCCTTTAACAACAATTAGGCTGGCGGATTTTTTCTTTAATAAAGCTTTTAAAGTTTCAAATTCTTCCTCTCTTCCAATAAATTTTGTCATTCCAGACCTCAGAGTTATCTTAAAAACCGTTTTAAATCAATAACATGCAAAAATCTCAAAAGAATGGATAATTGCGATCTTTTGAGATTTTAAATGAATGAATAGAATTTAGCAAGCCCTGTAACGCTAACGAGTTGATTCATTTGAACTTTGAAGCGAGATAAGCTATTCAGCTAATACAATAATTTGATTAATTGCATAAGAAGGTGTAATGTCACAGTCTCTTACCAAAGTGAAGGACACCTCTTATGCAAGTAGCTATTATAAACAAATTTAAACAATTTCGCGACCAAATTTTTAATTGCTTTTCATTTTGTGCAGATTCTACTATGGATCTTATAGATGCTTTATCTGACAACACTCATGCTAGCTCAGTTGTACAATTATCTTTAAATCCTAATTTCAGGCGTAGATATGGAAGTATCCGTGATGCTATCACTCATTTTGCAAAAAAGATCCTCAACAAAGCACGCGTATAGAGCATTGTTCCATAAAAAATTGCTCTCCAATCACAAAAATACAGCCTTTTCGTTTAATGGTATTAGATTGCACAGCTGCACCGCGTAAATATTCTAAAACACTTGAAGATAAAGGTATCATTCATGCTCCAAATGTCATTCTTGGGAATAAACCCATCACGGTTGGATATCAATACAGCGTAATGGGATTTTTGCCGGAGCAAAATTTACATGAAGCACAAGTGCCTTGGATGTTGCCGTTATCTACTCAGCGTGTGGCAACTAATACTAACGGCATTGCTGTTGGCATACAACAGTTGAATACAGCCATGCCATTTTTTGGAACAGAACTAACGGTCATTTTAGGTGATATTGCTTACAGCAGTCCAAAATTTATTGATGGTGTACAAAAGCACAAAAATTTAGTTCTAATTGCTCGCTTAAAAGGTAATCGTATTCTTAACCGTAAAGCTATGCCTAGAGCACTAAAAATAAGTGGTAGGCGTGCACGAGGACACGAGTTGTGGTATGGTGAAGAATTTAATTTAAAAGACAATGCTACCTGGAACACACCAGAGGAATCCTTATCTACAATTTTTACAACTCGCAAAGGTAAACAATTTACAGCACACATCCAATGTTGGGATGAAGTATTAATGCGACAGAAAAATAACATACATTTAAATGAATATCCTTTTAGAGTGGTAAGAATCATCATTACCGATGAAAACAATAATCCAGTGTATAAACGAGCCATGTGGCTTATGGTGTCTGGAAAAAAAAGACGATCATTAAATCTAATTCAAATATGGCAATCGTATAAGCGACGTTACGATATAGAGCACTTTTTTAAGTTCGGTAAAACAAGATTACTAATGGATAAATTTCAAACACCCGATACCCTTAATGAAGAATCCTGGTGGAAACTCTCATCTTTGGCTTATGCACAACTTTATATGGCTCGAAAATTGGCAAGCAATTTACCCACTCCATGGGAAAAATATTTGCCTGAAATGAAAAATAATGAGAGAGTAAAATCTGCAAGACAAGTGCAAAAATCTTTTACTCAAATAACTGCCGAGATTGGAACACCTGCCTGTGCACCAAAACCCCGAGTTAAACCACCAGGTCGACTTAAAGGGGCAAAACAAAAGAGAAGAACTCGATTTCCCATCATTATAAAGGACCCAAAAACCATCAAAAAGAAGGTTGCTTAAAGAAATTTAATCATTTTAGGTAAAATATCAGGATAAACAAGTCATCTTATTGGCTAAATTTACTTCAAAGTTCAAATGTTCTACGTGGAACTATTTAGCTAATTTGATTAAAATCTCACAAAACATAACGCGTTTATCTCTTTTTTGGTTAAAAACAATTAAAATCATAATGTTATATGCAATCGTTATTGTTACAGGATAGAAAAAAAGCAATATAGGTTAATTAATTGATATACAATAAATTCGTAGGAAGACCTAATTATTTGAAACCTATTGTAATCTCATTAAAAAACTTTGAAGTGGACTTGAAACTTTATTCGAGGCTACTAAGCGTTGTAAGAATTATTGTCACACATGCTCAAGGGTGATGCCCCTAAAATGTCACATGAATAGACAGTTCTGTCACCCCTTCGAATGCTGTAAAGGTATCGAGCAGATTCAATGAGGGTGAATGAGAAGATTCGAATTTATTAAGGCCTATTATATTTTATAAAAATAATGTATATATTTCAAATAGTTATACCCTACAGCTCAAATATCTCCGTTAACATTGCTTTCGCTAAAAGCCCTTGCTCCCAATGTGACAAATTAGGGAATTAGTGTTTTTGCAAATAGTTATTCTATCCTCAACTAAATGTGTGTAAACAATGTTTACACCTAATGACGTATCATCTTGCCTGTACGTTAAATAGCGAATATTCCAGACGAATGGAATGGTTTCTGTTTTGCTATTGAGATAAAGACTTCAAATTGCAAACTTAAGATTCTGAATGCCCCCGCTCTACTTTGTTTAATTACGCTTTATACCCTTAAATCTTTTGCCTACATAATATAAAGCCCCTATAAATGTCACACGATTAATAAGGCATAAGCATATCTAATTATCTGAAGGTAGCATCGATCAAACCTGACGCACACAAATTCTTTTAATGTAACAAATTAGGGAATATTTTAAGTAACTTCTCCTGGTAAATGTGCATTATTATGACATCTAGCATGGACAATTATACAACAATGTTTATACCATATTTGCTGTCAAAAACAATCGATTCAGGACTCTATGTCACCAAAGTATTCTGTAATCCTCACTTGCTAGGCTTTGTCAAAAAGAATATCACTTACAAAAGCTTAAAGAGGAGTAAGCAATCACTATTCCTTTTTTATCAGAAGCGTAATTTCGAGTAATGAAAGACAATATTCTCAGTCCTTACATGTCTACAGTTGTCTCAAAGGATTGTTACCAATAGGTGTAAACAATGTTTATAACCGATCCTTTCGCTCAGCGCAATCAATTCAGAGCCCAAGGTCAAAAAAGTATTTATAATTGTTCACGCCTTGGCATTCATTAAAGTTATATGGAAATTTTTAGCTCGAAAAATGGATGGAAAACCCTATGGAGGTGTAAACAATGTTTACATTTTCCCATTGCATCCACATTATATGAATGTAAAAAGTTTTCAAATGAATTTTTCTCTGCAACAACCCATAACAAAATTTTACTACTATAAGCATTACAATTAATAGCTACTTAGTAATGGTTGCTTCCATTCGGAATTTCTTTTTAAAGCATGACAACCTAAAAAAGCGACATAATTGAACATTAGCCAAAAACACTTCATATAGAGAAATGTGTAAACAATGTTTACACTTTGCAAAGAGATTAGCATTGCCATAAAAAAAGCTTCCTATTCCTTTTAAATAGTAACAATTCGATTTAATACAGACATGCACCGAAAAAGGATATCAAAGAGTATTTTAAACACCCAAAGGATGCAAACATTGTTTACACACTATTATGCAGTATCTCGCATTTCGTAAATAGAAAGAGATTCTCTTAACTAAATTGAGGTTAATATATAGAACTTTTTCCACTAAAACTTTAAAGCTTCATCTTTATATATGATTGAACCCCTATCTATCTATGACGACAGGCATACTGTTTTTATGTAATTTTTATGAATTGTACCACCCCCTAAACGTCACATCTCACCCCCTAAACGTCACATCTCACCCCCTAAACGTCACATCTCACCCCCTAAACGTCACAATATAAATAGAAAACATTATAAATTACATATAGTTATAGAGTAATAAACAGACATTAAACAAATTTATAAAAATACAACAACGATAAGACTTTAAATAAAAAAATGTCTGAAATGGTGTTGCTGTTAATTAGTTTTTAACTAAGAAAGATTTTTCAATACAGTTGGCAGAAAACACATTTTGATAGTTGATTTTGGCAAACTATATGTTATAGTGATAATACAGCGTTTAATTTTAGGGGCGAGAGTGGCTAAGTTAACAAAAGTTCTAGATACTTGCATTTCAAATGGTCAAGCAGTTATACAATCCATTAAAAATTCAAACTTTGCCCCAGATGCAGTTAAAAAGCTAGATCGGGTTTTTAGTTTATCGGAAGCTGCAAAAATGATTGGGGTATCAACTGAAGGGATACGCAAAGCAGAGTTAGCTGGTAAAATAACAAAAACAGAGTGTGATGAGAAATCAAAAAGAAGGATCTTTACATTAAAAGAAATCAATCAATGTAGAGATTATTTTGGAACGCGGCCAAAAAGAAAAGATGGTGATTTAGCTACTACAGTAGCCTTCATTAATTTTAAGGGAGGAGTATATAAATCAACCACTAGTTTGCATTTTTCACAATACATGGCTTTACAAGGGTATCGGGTATTATTTGTTGATGCAGATAGTCAAGCAACGGCTACTCAATTTTTTGGAGTAACCCCAGATGATCAGGGAAATGAATTTGAGACAATAGCACCTTTTTTAGAAGGAGAAACAAGTTCTTTACAGAATTGTATTATAAATACCGCATGGGACGGTCTTGATTTAATTCCAGCAAATTTAGCATTATATGGAGCTGAAATTTCAATTCCTATTCGTGCAACGAAAGGAAATTTAACCTCCGTTTTTTATAACCTACTAAGAGAGGGGTTAGAAACAGTAAAAGATCAATATGATGTAGTGGTAATAGATGCACCACCATCCCTTGGTATCATATCAATGAATGTTGTTTATGCAGCTGATGGTCTTGTTGTCCCAGTTCCACCACTTTTTGCAGATTTTTCTTCTACGTTACAATTTTTTTCTATGCTAAGAGAAGTAGCGGAGCATTTGGGAGAAAGAGAATTTAATTTTATTAAGCTTCTTATTTCTAAATATGATGGTAGTGATGAAGCTAAGTCATTCGTTAAGGTAATTAGACATGTATTTGGAAGTGATCTTGTTTTAAATAGTGTATTTAGTAACACAGCTGAAATCCCAAGGGCTAGTCAAGATTTAAGAACCGTTTATGAAGTTATGGATGTAAAAGTGAAACAAACACATAAAAGAGCAATAGGGATTTTAGATCGAGTTAACAGAGAATTGGAGTTGCATGTACAACATACATGGCCTTCTTATGCAAGAGAACTAGCAGAAGAGGGGGTTATTTAAGATGGAAAAAGTAAAGTCAAAAACAGCCATTGCAAAATTCTTAGATACCTTACCAGAAAAAGTTAATGAAGAAGTATCTATTGTTAACAAACCAAATATTGTACAAAAGCAACATGGTGAAACTTTAATTTGTGAATTGCCTTCAGGTAAAAAAATAAGGTTTATTTTAAAATCTGTAGACCCCAATAAATGTCGTATATGGGAAGGGAATCTCAGAATTCAAAGTTTTCTTAATGAAAATACAACAAAAGATTTAAAGGAAAAAATCAGTGCTCAAGGACAATTGGTTCCAGTGTTGGCTCGTCCATTGAAAAATGACCCTGAATATTCTCATGAAATTATTTATGGTTCTCGGAGACACTATGTCTGTTCAGCCCTACACAAGGATTTAAAGCTGTTAGAGGGAGAAATGGAAGACAATGATGCTCTTCTTTTTATGGATGCAGAAAATGCAGGTAGAGAAAGTCCATCGCTGTATGAAACTTCTTTGGCGTATAAAAAATGGATTACCACTGGAATTTTTCAAAGTCAAGGTGAATTAGCAAAAAGACTTGGTGTTAGTAGAGTGTGGGTAAATAAGATAATTTCATTATCAAAAATCCCAATGGAAATTGTTTGTGCTTTTTCAAACCCTAAAAATATGACGCTTAAAATGGCTTTTGATATCGTGAGTAAAATAAGCGAAAGCCAAGAATCGTGTAGTGTTTTGATTAAAAAAGCAATAGAACTTAAACCATTAAATCTTGAAGCTAAAACATTAGTTAAAATGTTACTTGAAGAAAAAGAGCTACCCTCAGAAGAAGTAATGATAAATAAAAATAATGTTTTTTTATCAAAAAGTATCCGTACTAATAATGGTCAGGAGATATGTAAAATATCAACCTCGAAAATAGGAAAAACAGTTATTAGTTTTAACTCAAGTTATCCAAAATCAAAATTGGTATCGTTACTTAGTGGTTTTGAAAAAATGGCTCAAAATTTATAGATATTTTTTGTTTATGGTAAGGGATAAAAAATTTTAGAATTAAAGGTGCAGCTGCAATATGGTCGCTCAACTAAAAAACTCGGAACGATATATCAAGAAACATCATGCGGCGATACATTGTTCAACAAATTTAACCCTCCTTCAGAGAAAAATTGGGAATTGCTTGCTTTTTAAAGCTTATCATAATCTTTTGACGCAGGATTTTCATGATATTACTATCCAAGAGCTTATGGTACTTTTAGAAATTAGAACTAAAGATTATCAAAAGTTAAAAGATGGAATATGTAAATTAATGTCAACCGTTATTGAATGGAATGTATTAAAAAACAATTCTGTCAATATTGTAAAGCCTGGATTAAATGATGAGAATTGGAGAGCCTGTACGCTTCTTGCTTCAGTTCAAATCGACGGCTCATTAATCAAATATGAATACAGTCGTACATTATGTGAACAATTATATAGACCATCAAATTATACTCAAATCAAGCTTTCTGTCCAAAATAAATTTAAATCCACCTATGCCTTAATTTTATATGAAAACAGCTTGAGATATATTAATGTTGGCACAACTGGATGGATCACAATAGAATTATTTCGAAAAATTATGGGGGTTGAAGATTCGCAATATACTGTATTTCGAGATTTTAATAGGAGAGTGTTAAAGGTTGCAGTTTTAGAAGTTAATAAATATTCAGATGTTTTTGTTGATTTTGAAGTTAAAAAAATAAAGCGAAATCCAGTTTCTATAAGATTTTTTGTAAAAAAATCTTTTGTTATGCTCGATGAGGAAGAACCATGGCAAAAAAATGTAGGAACATCTGATTTTGAAAAAGAGAATTTAGCAATAGTTGATAGACTAGAACAATATGGGATACCTAAAGTAACATCTTTAGATTGGCTTGAAAAATATGAAAAACCTTATATTTTAGAAAAAATTAAATTAGTAGAGAACTCATTGAAAGGGATAAAAAACATTGGTGGATTTTTAAGTTCAGCTTTAAAAAATAATTTCATGAGACCAGTAGAGAAATTAATGATTTGTCAAGAAAGTCATAAAGAAAGCATAGATTTGGAAAAACTAAAAAACCAGGAGCAGTTGGTTAGAATAAATTACCAAAATTATATTGATGAAAAATTCCGCCAATGGATTTTAAATCTGTCAGATAATGATAGGTTAAACTTAAGAACAGAATTAAAATACTATTTGGAGAAAGAGGGTAAGTTGATACCATTATCTAAAACTGCGAAGAAACAGATTAATCATGATGAAATGTTTGAAAACCGTAGTGTTTTTCAAATATTAAAAATCTTTGTAAACCAATTTAATGAAGGTGGGGTGGTTAAGGGAATATGGAAGTTTCCAACATTGATGTCATTTAATGAATTCACCGGCATGTAAATATTATATGGGTAATAACATTAACGACTTAGGTTTATGGGCTGATAATCTCGGCGAAGAAGTAGCATTTACAAAAAAAGTCGCTCAAAAGTTACGGAACTGCGGGGCTCCCTGGACAAAAAAATTTTTTAAAGATCAAAAGATTAAAGAAGCATTACAAGTACAACCTTGTCAGCAACTAGCTCCTGGTAAGGTTAAAGGATATAAGGGTGCTTTATTCGAAATAAGATTTGCTTATATGTTAAGTCAACTTGGTTTAAATCCAGTGTATGAATATAAAACAAATATGGGAAATACCAGTGTAGACTTCAAAATAGAAGGGACCCCTGCTTTATTGGTTAAATGTACTAGAAGCTGTCTCAAAAATATAAATTGAGGTAAAATGCTGCTAAGGAAATTTAGGGAGGAAGCAGCATGGACCTAACAGATAAGCAATGGGAGGCTATTGAACCAAGCTTGCCTAAGAGTAAAAGTAGGCCAGGAAAACGAGGACGCCCTCCGGTTGATAAAAGGGCGGTATTAAATGGAATTTTATGGATATTACGTACAGGCGCGCAATGGCGCACATTACCAGATCGTTACCCAGCTTATCAAACTTGTCACCGTTATTTTCAAGGTTGGTCACGCGCAGGGACATTGAGTAAATTATTGAAAAGATTGGCAAGAGATTTGGTTGAAAGAGGTAAGTTTAAAGTAGAAGAAGGGTTTATTGATGGCAGCTTTAGCGCTGCAAAAAAAGGGGTCTTGGAGTTGGTAAAACAAAGCGGGGAAAAGGGAGCAAGATCATGGCAATTACAAA
>CAMFJH010000027.1 GCA_945956915.1 uncultured Francisellaceae bacterium
TAAGGAGGTTCCTTGGCCCCTGCACCTTCATAGACTTCTCTCAACTCATTTTATTGCTGACACACTTTAATGAAGACTCCCAATTTAAAATATCGCGTCAATTATTTCCTGGGCATTATCTTTTTTGTCTACCTATCATCAAAGTCACTCAAAAAATCTTCTCATCTTGCGCTGCAACCTCACTTATCCCTTGAATCACAAGAATTTCAAGAATCGTTTCTTATTTTAAACTTAAGAACATATCCGAGTCAACCAACCAATGGCGAGTACAGGATATTCAGCCCGATCTGCGATATTTTACTATGCTGATTTTGCTAACATTTTTTGCACGAACAAATGCACAACATTTGCCGCACCACGTTGAACGCAGCCTTACCAAAACACACAGACTTCCGGCAATTTTTGTCGCATCAATTTATAAAATACGCCCTAAAACCTCCTCAAATAGACTAAATAATAACACTTTTTTTCAAAAAGAATTTGAACGTCCTCGAGTTAAAGTGCTATTAGTGTTGATATTAGATAAATTGTATTTTAGATTTCCATAAGAATGCAAGTTTGAAAAAATTAATGATTGAGGATTCAAAAGTTCACTGGCTTCGATCGCTATAAGTACATGATCGAGCTCTGAATATCCTTTTTGGAATTCTTGTCTCTTAACAGAGAAAAAATCTTTTATTTTCTGTTCTAATTTAGGTGCATTTGTTAAATCACCCTCAATCTTTAAAGAAAGAATGTTATTAGATGTGTAAATTTTAAGCACATGGTCATTCAAAGTAACCGCCAGCTTTTGTTTATTGATGTATTCAAAAATAACAAAAAAATTCCTTAAGAAAGCGTTTCCAACAATATCTTATAGCATTTTCTGTAATGAGTTTATCTATCACTTTAAAACGAGCCTCAAATTCTCTATATTTTTCAGTAAGGCTAAATTTTACTGGAACAGGAGGAGTTGTGATAAGATTATTATTTTCTAATAATGGACTAGGCGAGATAGCTGGCAGAGGGAGTGGATCAGGGAAAGACGTATTAATAAAAATTTTTAATGATTTTTCTATTCCAAAAATGTGTTGCAGCACAAACAATAGATTCTCTGACTGCCAAGTAAAATTAACATACTTCCTACATCTAGAGCGAATATCTTTCTTTGTTGCATTAGATAATTGAGAAAAATCTAAATTTCTCTCAATTAAGATTTTCAGATAATTTAAAGCATCTCTTTCACATTTAATGATAGCCGTAACAACTTGATCATCAATAAATTCCTTTGGTAGAGATAATAATGCCTCACAAGACTCCGAAGAATGATCATCCAAAGTCAATAGTTCATTAACAATCTTTTCATCAATACTGTCAAAAACCTCTAAAACTTCTACAATCCTCTTTCGAAGCCCAGTATTTGCCAAACAATCAATTAGGTTTCTTTTAATACTCTCAAAAGCAATTTTTTTCTCTTTCAGCAAGTAAAAAAGTAAATCCATCGGTGCATGGAATAAATATGTCACATTTTTAGCATTATTTTTGGAAAAAATTTCAAAAATTGTTTGCACCAAACTATGCAATTGAGTTTCACTAAATGAGTTAATTATTTTATCTATAAGTTTTTTCAACCGATCAAACTTTCCAAGCCCCCGTTTTTGAATTAAAGTAATCAAAAAATCTTTTACAAAAATTAAAACATTAGGTCTCTCCAAGAAGTCAAATAGTGACTTTAAAGCTGTAATAGAATCTTTCTCAACAGCGTTTTTTAATAAATTGTCAACCACAAGCTCATCTATAACACTGCTCTTTTTCAAACAATTAATAGTACTCGTTAATATTGGAGAATCTTGTGGTAAATCTAAAATCTTTTGTTTTAAAAAGGCGATGGTTTCCTCACTACGAAAGGTAAAACCACTTAAAGTTTTCAAAAGCCGCATATCAAGCGAATCCGAATTATCAGTAGATAAATAAAGCGAAAAAATAGCCCAACAAATGAATTTCTCGTTATCGGGGGATAAAGGACTATATACAGATAAAACGTCCAGCGCAAAACCAAGTTTATTGTCGCTACTTTTACTTGCGTAACGGGGTTTTTTCAAAGATACCCCGTGATCAAAAGAAGATCTACAAACAGTTTCTACATAACTCAGCAAAAATTGCATAGCTTCTTTAATCATTTTTTCATCTTTGAGAGAAACAAAATAATTATAAGCCATGTTAAAACTTGAAACATCAACGCTACATCTTAAATCATAGGCAGGTAAATTAAATATTTTTTTTGCTTTCTCTAATTTTTGAATCTCTGACAAATTAACTTCTATAACCGATTTTGCTTGGGCACAAAACGGTTTTGAAGGAGTAAAATAGGATCTCATAACAAAAGGGGTTCTTGTAACAACAGGAGTTTTTGGATCTTTAACTGCAGAAACAAATATTGCTCTTAAATTTATATCAATAATTTTATTCAAATCACAATTAACAAAACAACTCTTCACTAACTCCTGATGTCTATGACCAATAAGATCTCTTGGCGTAGCAATAAGAGCATAACAAAACAACAATAATCCGTTTGAGGTACTTTTACCAACAAAAGGATCCCCATTAAACAAAATAGATGTTAAAATTTGCCAAATTACTTCATATCTAGGGTTATAACGATATTTTTTGATCAAATGATAAAATTCGTTCCTTTGATTTTCTTTGCATAATCCTTTTGCAATATATAATGCTGCAAAATATTCCTCAATCGTGCGATGAGGAAATCGAAAAACTACTTTTTCTAAGCCATCCACATTTTCTTTTTTCTCTAAGCTAACTAAAGCCAATTCTGCAATTTCATTTTCGTTTTTTAGATCAAAACACGAATCTCTACCCTCTAGAAATCCAATTTGCAAAAACGCTGCTTTAGCCATTTGCCCCAAAACCTTACCACAAAATACATATAGATGTTCTACATCAACAAATTTTTCTTTAGTAATCCCCATTTTTTCTGTTAGATAAACTCTAATTTTTCCTAATACTAAACCCTGATAAAGAGATAGGCTTATAATGTTTTCAAAAGTAGCTGCAGTTGGCTTTTGGTTTTCCTCAAAAACTATGTTACAAAATAATTGACAATGTAGAGGAACCTTTAACAAATCGATTAAATGAGGTACAAAATCAATTTTATCTTGAATCATATCACGAAAACCAGGATCATTGCCAAAAGACAGCTTTTTAGCACTAAGGTAACCATCGACATACTCGAAAATCTTCTGCTTATCAAAAAAATCTAATTTTATAATTTTTGTTGGAGAAAACTGCAAAGGCACCTCTGGCCTTGAACAAAGCAAGAAGTGCGGATAGTCAAACAAACAATCAAATAGGCTCTTAAACCTCACAACTTGATCTACAGCTACCTCATCAAGTCCATCGTATATCATCAAAACTTGACCTTCATGTAATGCCTGTTTTAATAAAACTTCTTGCCATATAGTTATTTCATTTTTTTCTAATATTTTTTGAGTAATGAGAGAAAATAGCGTTTCAACACTATTTTCTCTCAGACAATTAAGATCCGTAATTGAAAGCTCAGAAAGATCTAATAAGAACACAAAATGATATAAATCATTAGAAACTTCTGACATATTTCTAGATGCTTTTAAAATTTCTTGACATAATCTACTTTTCCCAAGACCTGCTTTACTTTGAACGACAACACGATTACTTCCTATAGGTTTTCTTAAAATGGTTTGATATTCACCATAATCCCATTTACAGCTCTTATCAGAAACAAGTGGTATTTTCGTATTTTGGTGCTCTACTACACAAGTTCTTTTTTCTGAATCAATCAAAAACATCTGGAATGTGTTTTCATAATCTTTAAGCTCAAAAAATTGAGTTTCTTTAGAAAGGAAAATAATTATTTTCTTGTTCCTTGCATACTCAGAAATAACTTGAACAAACTTTTCATCTAATTTTCTCTCATTATATTGACTTGCATCAATAAAAAATCCTTGACTTTCCTCAAGCTCTTTTTTTTCTAAACCAAAATTAGCTTTATCTACTTCTAAATACGAATATGTTTTAAAAGAGCTGCTCAGGTTTTGAATAAATGATCCCCTTTCTAACTCAATTCTAGCTTTCAGCTGTATAAAACATCCTTGTTCATTTATACCGTCCAAAATTTGTTTAAGATCATACGTTAAACGGGATTCATAAATATGAGGAGCTCGATAGGGAATAACTTCGTTTTCTTCTTTTTGGACTGAATTTAATTTTTTACTTCTTTCAGAATCCAATATCTCTACTAAATAATTTAAATTTTCAAACCAGCGAAAAAGCGTGATCTCCTGACCTTGTGATAAATAAGTTACAGAAAACTTTCTACCAAATAGTGAAAAAGTATTAACGTCGTGATAGGAGTTTTTAACCGCTTCAATTTGTAACTTATTCAAAGACGGTACATCCAATCTCTTTATATCATTGTTTATAAAGCTTCTTATGTTTGGGTTAAGTGATGAAACTACTAAAATAAGTTTTTTCCCTTTGCTCGTTAGCCCCTGTAAGAGAACTTGAACATATTCCCTATTATCATCTGATAAAATTTCTTCTGCTCGATCTAGAATAATATACTTTAATTCTTTAGAAAATAACAATAAAAGACCAAAAGAGAAATCCTCGCCACTTATAATCTTTCTCGCAGGGAAAAAAAGCCATTCCCCCTCTTTTTCTAATACTTTTTTTGCAGTTAAAAAATCTCTTACAAATGTAGTATTCGCAAATGAAGACATTCCTGTTATTAATAGACAATTAGTTGTTTCAGAACTTATAAAATCAGAAAAATTTTGAAAGCTGGGTTCATTTAACTCATGATACAAGGTTACGTTCGATAAAAGATTTTTATCTCGTCCTATTTTTTTGTTCTTGATATATTTATTTGTCACTTTTGTTAAATAATGCCAAGGTAATCTAGCATTTGCTTCTCTAAAAACTTCATCTAGCGTTTTCTGAGTTTGAATATATCTAGAATCTCGCAACCAATGAAGCATATGAACATAAAATAACTCATAATGATCCGAGAAAACTGTATTGAAGTGACTCAACACTTCTTTCCTAAGCCATTCCTCCAAGGACTCAACAGAAAGCTGATCTACCTCAAAAATAAACTCAGCTAAAAAATTCTTAATATAACCATCAAATCGAGGAGAATCATTGAGTGAACTTTTTTCTTTAATCAAAGTAACTAATTTACCTCTAAAATACTTTTGCAAAGGAGTGAGGTTGTTATCCGTAATAAACTGTTCATTAAATTTATATAATCCCCCTCCTCCTACCGGTTCAACATAACCCGCACACAGTAAAGTTGCCAAGCGATCATTTGAAAAATCTAAATTATTTTCGATATTTGAAAAATAGTTAAGATCAAATAGCTTGTTAATTTTATTTTTAATCGTTTGGATCTTAGGAGCGGTAATTCGAATAGCGTCAGGAATAGCTTTTCCAATAAAACACCATTGTTTTTTAAAACCCTTTACCAATTTTGCAGCATTATCATTTTCATAGATAATAAAAGCTGACAAAAACAATTGCCATTGATCGTTCCTATTAATATCAAACATTGGATTCGAAATTTCTGGTGCGCTTAGTATCTCAGCAATCACATTAGGATAAAGTCTAATTCGAATATCTCTTAACCTAGATTCCACATTAAATGCAGTTGAGTATCTTTTAATACTCTCAATAATTTCTGTTCTATATCCAGTATTTTCTGGATCGAGCCGATTATTTTTAAAATCATCTGAAAACTTTCCATTTTCTAAAATCCCATTAAGGTTTATGGCAATTTTATAATTTGAGATAAGCTTATATATGATTTTTTTATTATTGTTTTTTTGTCTAATGTTAAACCACGCATCAAAATATTTGCTTAATTGAACTTTTTTTTCTTTTTTTGTTGGATCGTCTATAAAATCTCTAAGTGTATATTCAGATTCCGATGAATGCCCATGCTTAATCTGAGCAACCTCAATCCGATCTTTATAATAAAGAACCAAATCATCAAATTTTTCAAAATCTGCTGCTTCTGTAAGTAGCTCGAAGTCTCTATTTTCTTTATAAGCGGTAAAGGCATACTTCATTAAAACAGCAACTTGATAAGTAGTGCCCTTTAACCCTGGAATTAAATGCTCACTTTTTAGGTAAGGCTTGTTATTAAGTATGTTCTCTCCTTCAGGTGACAAAGATAATTTTTTCATCGCTTCCTCTAACTTTACAACATTCGAGGAAACCTCAAAATTCTTTCTTTTCGCCTCATCGGCAACATGAATTAGAAGATCAGGTTCAATCTGTGGATTTTGTTTCTCTAATTCTGAAAAATGGTTAATGCCATTATGATATATGGGTATCACCTCTCCTATTTGTAATCGATTTGCTAACTGAAGCTGTGTGCTATTGGGCTTAGAAGGCAAATAAACTTGAATTTTTAACCCAAATAATTGATTAATGACATCAATTGTTGTAATTGGTGTTTCTCCACCAAAATCACGAGAAAAAGGAATATAGCCTCGGGCTTCTTTTAAATAATATTGAACATAGTTTTTAAAAACACTTTCCCGACAGCAATACTCGTAGATGGCCTTATCCGCATTTAAAACAGCTTGATAGGCTTGTTCAAATTCGCTAGCTAAAGGGGATTTTTTTTCACGTAATAAAGTCAGTAATTCCAGTGGACACTTTCCATGGGTTTCTTTTGTGCCTAATGCTGAGCGTGCTTTATCCACTTTAACTCTAAGTGTCTCTTCTACCTTTTCCAGAGTCAAAAATCGTTCTCTTATATCTGCAGTCAATAACCGTTGACACGCTCTATTTTCTCCACCTGGATGAATACCACTAAGACCTAAATACAAAAACTGTCGTATCTCATGTGCAAAAGCATTTCTGACTGCCTCTGTTGGATTATCAAACAATTTCTTTACTAAAGCATCTCTTGTAAAATCTGGTTTATTAACAGCATGAAAAAAACAATCTCCGTCACCCTTGGTCAGCTTTAAGCTAAACGATAAAGCTTCGCCGCCATGAGCACTTTGAAACTGATATGATGGAGATGTGGATTCTTGAACAAATAAAAAAGAGGAAGGTGTGGAAAGTTGATAAACGCGTTTGTATTCCTCAGCTTGTAATCGCCACGCTAACAAACTATCAAGTTCAATTTGTGATGGTGAAACAACTGTATCATTTTTAGTTTCTAGCATATTAAGCTCCTTATACCTATCGTTAAAAATTTTATGACTGATGGATGATATATTTTTTAATAAGTGTTTGCAATCACTATATTCTCCATGTCCTTGAAAATGATGCGAACATAAGATAAGTAACCCGATCGTTGAAGTTTAACCACCTTGATTTTTATAGCGTTTTTATTGCCATATAAAAACCTGATTTGCCGTATGACGTCAGCCACTGTCTCACTCAGTTACGTCAATCTTCCGTGCTAAGATTTTCAGAAAAAATACACTATCAAAAAATCCACATGTAATTTTTTAAAAACACTTAGATGATTATTTGATTTGACATCTCAAACATTAGCTACCCCATATATTTCTCCTTTGTTTCCAAAGCATTTTTAACAAACAGTTTCTTGCATTAAATTCATTGGGTCAGCCCAAACAAATTGGAAAAGAATTATTCATCCAACATTGACTTATAGCTTGCAATTAAAAAATAACAATGTTGAAAATGCAAATACGATACAGTTGACCGATCTAATAATTGATCTTAATCGTTTGATAACAGATTGATTAACAATTGAACGCCTATAACTGCTGTTTGAAGCTCTATTTTTTTGATGTGCTATATTGTCTTTAGCAGTTGTCTGTTTTAGAACTTTCCTTGTATTCACATTTCCATCTCTCAGTGATTTCTGTATAATAATCATATGCTCTGCTTGTTTATCATGCAACGCAACGGGTTATTAAGTGTATGTCACAATTTTGTGATAAATTCCTCTAGTGCTTTGAAAGATTTTTCAGTTTTTAGAGTCTACATCGCCGCAATGGTGTATTAGTTCTATTCCCAATTCGCCTATGCTTGAAATAAATGCCACTATTTTTTGAATAGACTTGATACTTTCCTCACCAATTATCTTCAAAGAACCAAAGCCTTCAGTTAAGTGAATACCATATTCCTCTGCATTTGGCATTGGACTGTCTAATAGCATTTTTTTAATTTCCTTTTGGATTTTATACAATTCCTGAGCAGCGTTTATCCAAACGCCATGTAACAGACCATTGTTATAGGCTGCTAAGCATATAACAAAAATCCGAGGATTAATGTGGATTGCAGGGCAACTTAGGTTTTAATTTGAGTGCGACAACTTTTTTTTGTCGCACTGCACTATAGAATCTACACGTTAACTTAAAAACAAGCGCTTGATTTTATTAACATTTTTACCGAAAATCCCGCCACGATTTGCAGAGAAATACATAGCTTTGCACAACTGATCCCCACAAAATCCCCACACGCAAATCAGCTCTCAGATTCGCACTTGGTAGCACAGTATCATTTAATAAAATAGATTGACTATACAGTGTGTAGCCAATCTTGGATTCCGTCTGATCACACCTAAATAACGGGAAGAGCGCTAATAGACAAATTCCCAATAATAACCTCTCTTTCCAGTACCTATCAAATAAAACTCTTTAGTAACCATGCATAATAAACTTAACATTTTCAAATGGTTATCAAATTTTAAACCCTCTTTAATTAGTCTTTTTACCCCAATTCATCAAATAACCATCAAATAAGATTTCCCCGATTATTTTACCCAAAATGGAACATATTTAGCATACTTTCTAGATAATGTTGGATCATAAATACGTATCAGATTAGCTTCCTGAGCATGCTTAATGATCCTAGAGGCATCTGCGCTGTTTTGAGTCTCAATACCGAACCGTTCTCTTAAAGTGGTATTAGTCATATATTCATGGGTCACATATTTTAGACAAGCATGCAAATAGCAAGCCCGTACGCGATCTCCTTTGTCCATTTTATGCATGGGTTTCTGGGCAAATAAAATTACTCGTGTGTTATCTCCAATCACTTCAAATTTAGGTGCTGGCAATTGATATAACTCTGTTTGAAAAACAACCTTATCAATACCACTGCCTCTTTCTTCACAAAAACCAATCCTGCGCATAAAAGATGCTAATACTTCATTTCTGGACCGAGGAGGACTATCCAAAAATCGCATTGTGTCCACTAAAGGTATCCCTGGGTTTGTAATTTCTATACGATCATTGAAAATCTCAATCAAGGGTGCCGCGCCTGTGATAAAAAAATTCTGATGAATAATGGCATTCGCTACAAGCTCACGTATTATAAGCGGCGGATACATAGGGGTACTTGTTCTTAAGGCTTGGCCTATTACTTCATTTGAAGGAATGCATCCATTTATGAAGCTAATTAAATTTTCGAATCCACATGCATAACCGTTAACACATTCAAATTCTCTAATAGTTTCGGTACGATTATTATCACGATATTGCACTATACGCACTGTTTTTCGTTTTATAGATTTAAAGTCGCTTAATTTTCTAGCAAATAGGATTGCACCGTGGTTTAAAAGATTCCAGTGATTATTATCAGTATTTGCTATCATTGCATCACTTTTAAGAGCTTCGATTATTTGATCACGATTTTCAGGGAGTGGCTGACCTAGCAACTGAAAATATGCAGGGTAATCTAGAAATTTCAATACATCTTCTGTAGGGATATTTTCTGCAGCAACATGACTTTCAAATGGCATGCTATCAAAAATACGCCAAAGTATTCTTTCCTTCTCGGGATAGCTTTTCAATTTCTTCACATATGACCCAACTCTGATAAATTCTTCGCCCTTAAAGCTAACGGGATGTTGAAATGCTTTTGGAATCTCAAGAATGACAATTGATAAGGTGCCTATCATGATTTCAAAAAAACGAAAATGAATTTTAGGGCGGATCCATTGTAACAACCAATTTTCCAATTCCTCATTCCCAATTTTCGCATTAGAAGGTGAAAATACTGTGCCAACAATAGTGTGTGTTTCATCATCAACCCCCCACACAAGATAAGCATTGGGTCGACCACAAAGTGATGCAGAATTAGCTAATGCGGAAATTTGCTCTCCAATCTCGTCTGGTCTTGCATTGTTACGTTTAAATTCAATCCACTCGGTTTCTTTAGAATTTTTACACAATTCCTTTACCAAATCGATCCAATATTCAATTGGACGAACAATTGTCATCACACTCTCCTAACATAATAATATAATGTAAATGACATTACTTTGAAATTATTTCATTGCCTTTTCAAGACGCTTAGCCAAAAAACTAATGAAGGCAATATACTCTAGTGCATCTTCTGGGTCATCAACAATATTTTCATGTGCTCTTGGATTTCTAATACCCATCACTACACCAGTAAATAAATGCATATAACCTTCCTGTTCGTCTTTATCTGATGCCGAAAGTAACGAATTACATTTCAATATCGGATTATTCTTGCTAAAAACATGTGTCATCAAACTACTACCACTTTTATCTGAAACTTCACTCTTTTCTTTAACCATATTTTCTAATTTTTTAGCCGCCTCTTCAATAGCATTAGCGTAATGACCATCTTTATACAAAGCATCACAGACATGTGAGATTTGTGAATGTAATTCTAAACCTTTATATGCTTTTAATATTCTTGAGGGTTTGTCTAATTCACTATCCTGCATATCATCGATAAAACCTTGTTTAATAGACTGAAGAGTATCTATTGCTTTCTTTACTGATACTGCTAATCCTTCTTGCACTCTTATTATATCAACACCACATAAAAAATTTATAGGGGCTATATCCAAAAAGCTGATACCCTTATAACGTTTATAGTCCACCGTATCGTGACCAAAAACATCTACTAATAATTTATCTAGCTTATAACCCAGCACGCTTATTCTGGAATCAGAACGAGCCATAATCCCTTTAGGATCAAATGCTAATAATTCTTTAATTAAACGTTCTATTTTATTAATACCGGATTGTTTTTGTTGTTCACTTAAGTTCGCGGGTTTTATTTCCTTCTGATTAGTTTTTTGTAGCATAATATTTATCCCTTACTTACTGTTAAGTCATTCCACCTATCATTTACAAACATAGCAAATCTAAGCAAAAATCTTAAAGATGTGTATGCTTCATTCTCATCAATCTTAGATATGTGACCATGGGCAGCCTCATCTCTCCAATATTTCAAAAGATTATTATAACTTTTGAATTCATTCTGTATTGTTTTTATGGCCTATGTAAGAAGTAACTTTTCCACTTTTGAACGTCCACTTGCACTTATATAAAGTTTCATTACATCCTCTTCATTTTTAAATTCGATAGCTGTGCGCAAAAAAATTGATTCTGTTGCAGCCCCATACATCGTACAACATGCTAAATATGCATGAGCACCATAACACCGTATGGCTTCTTGTGCTCTTTGATTAAAACCGGCACCAAACTTTTCTGTATATGGTTTTATCATTCGAGTCAGTGCTCAGCTTTCAAAAAACCAAGCGCAAAATAAACAAAGCTGCTAATACTACACGTACAGAATGTCAGATTTACAATATTCAGTCAACCACCCGCTTTTACGCCCCCTCTGATTAAGGCTATAGCATTTAGTATCAGCACACAGACAGAAGGGTGCAAGATATTCAGCCCGATCTGCGACATTTTATCACTGTGATTTTGTTAACATTTTTTGCACTAACAAGCACATGGCATTTGTCTTACCGCATCGTACGCTGTCTTATCAAAACACTCAAATTTCCCGCATGAGTTTTATATGATGCAAGGCTATTCACAATTCCAAAGCATCATCCTCTTAAATGATGTAGAACCGTATGCTTATCTCAGAAACGTTCTAGCTCAACTTCCAATCTATCAAAGCAAAGTTTGGCTAAGTTATTTCCTCATCACTGGAAAGCAAGGCAATCTAACAAGATAAACAGCCGCTAAAGTAGAACAACAAGCAACTCAGATCATTCTAGAATCTGACTATTAAAACCTGTATCTCGTCAAAGGATTACCATCAAAGACCTAACTATCTTCCTCCTCTTCGCAACAAACCGGGATGTACAACTCTGGCGATGCCAAAAATTTAGCTCGCTGCCTTTTTTATCTTCCTCTTGGTCTTTTTAAAGGCTCTCTATTTAACACGCTGCTTCTTGTACGCCGGCTTTCTTCTTCTCCTTCGATTTTCATCTTTGTCTGGCTTAATGCCTCTCTTCTACCAATAGCTTTATTCTCTGTTGGCTCATTGTCCCTCTTCCGATCTCTTTGATGCCCTCCAAATCCATACAACAAACCACCACCTTGCTCTTCGGCTTGAATTTCTTCTGCTTCTGTTCTAGCGGCTTCTTCCGCTTCTCTTCTGGCTTTTTGATGCAACCTATATGCGAATCCGAAATCAACAATTTTATTTCCGGCAGCTTCTGCAACTTTTTCTGAAATACTACCGGCTACTATTCCTGTTCCCATCTGAATTGCACCATGATTGTAAATATCATACGTATATTTCAAGCAACCAGCATAACGTTCAAATAACCCAAGAACTCTGCCAGTCTGTTGCCATCCATTTTGAATAGTTCTCTGAGCAAAATGTGCAGAAACCTTACGAGCTCCTTGAATAATTACATTACTGAGCAATAAATACCCTGTATCTCTGGCAGCCTGATAGAAAGAAACTGAAGAAGGTTCTGTAATTGCTTGTTCTTTTTCAAGTTGATATGAATAATAAGTATAATGCATTACAAAAAATAATACATAGTAAAAACTTTCCATGGCCATTGTTTCCATCCAAGCGGATGCACCAATGCTTTTACAAGTGTAACCTACAGTATTAGAAAGTCCGCGAACAAATCCATGTTGACCCGCATAAGAAATTGTACTGATTGTTTGTTCCAAAAAAGTCGGTGGCAATCCCTCACAAATCTCATTAACCTCATTAATTTTTTTATCGATATCATACTGACTTAGCACACCAGTAAGTTCAATCACATTATGCCGTGTTCCGTCTTCTGAACGACAAATCAACGGGTGTTTATAAAAACTAGCATTTCCAACTCTTTCTCCATCCTTATAAACATGATAAGTAAATATGGGCTCGCCTGTTTGCAAATGATATCGTATATTAGGATCCCAAGCACCATAGTCAAAAGGAAAAGTTTTTGTGTCTTGATTTTTAACCGTACCTATAGACAATTGTTTTTCAAGAATAGAATTCCATATTCTCGTATTACTTAATAAGTAATGAACATGTAAATTATCAATCAATTGGTGCTGTCTAGTATTAACGCCTAAAAATAAGTTATTTACATAATTTCCAGTCAAGAACTCTTTTATTTCTGTTAAGTTGAAACCTTGCCCTGAAAATTTTATTAAGCCGCTATCACTAAATTCAAAGAAATCTAAGCCCTTTAAAGAAGTCAGCATATCTTCTGGTTTTATGCTGGATTTTCTATCCTGAATATTATCCTTTATTATCTTGAGAAACATTTGGTTGTTAATTTCGTCCACTTCATGTGTGACAAGATAAAAAGCTACACTTTGCAAAATACTAAATTCCAAATCAAATTTCTTCCGCACATCTTCTTCTAAGTAAATAGGCCTGTCTATAAGCCTTAGATATGCTGATTCTAGTTTTCTATAAATAAATTCATCACATCTACTTGTTAACCCCAAATATCCATCATATTTTTGATTAGTATTCTCAATTTCTAATTGACGGGCACCCAATACAACATTTAAATCTTCATGACGAGCAAACAGCACATTATCTTCTATTTCTTCATTTAATAAAAACGCAGCTTCTACATGTATAGATGGTGTAGAAGACGGTGATTTTTTTGAAATTTCCTTTGGCTTTGGGGTATGGTATCCACATTCAGATATTATTTTATGAACAATTGGCAATCGTTTATCATCCCAAAAAGGGATAGAACTATCCCAATCTCGAAATGAAAAATCCTTATTTTTTCCGGTTTCATCATGATAAGAAATTACATACTTATCTCTTTGATGAGTGCCCGCATCCCTAAGAGCATTACATAAATAGCGATGCAATGCTGCCTGATAACACTCTGAAGGATCCGCGGTCTTTTTAAGATGTTCAAAGCTTGTCTCTGCTGGTAAAATCAACCCTCCGCTATACGGATGGTATAGTGCGCCATTCATAAACGAGCATTGTTCTGGCTTTTGATTTTGAAAATGCGCATAAATTATATTTGCTATGTCAATTTTTTCTAATTCAGAAAGCCCAAATTTTTCATCCATGAAAAATCTTCCTAAAATATCAATAACAAAAATACTAATTTTAAGATACTTTTCTTCTTTTACTATATTTTTTAACTCTTTCAACAGTTCTTGAAAACGCACAGGAGAAACTCGACCAGAAAGACTAACAATGGCAGATGAACACCAAAATAAAACTTCTCTATTTTCATCAAAGCTTTCCTCACATATTAGAAATTTTTTCATTTCTTTTAGCAGTGAAAAAAGTTGATCTTCATTAAAAGCATGGTTATGAATATACCATGTTATAGCAGTAAAAGTTACTATTTTAATTTCAAAATTTTTATTATTAATAAGTATTATAAAATCATCTAGTTCCATTAGCTTTCCACTAATAAATAAATCGAATAGTTTTTCAAAATATTTTCCTTCGCCTCCTTCTTTGCACACTTCATTTTGATACGCCGTAAGCGATTTTTCTGAGAAACGTCGCATAAAATAATTACAATCCGTATTGCTTGAAATATCAATTAAACATTTTTTAATTTTGTCTATTAATTCTTTTTCTTTAATCTTCGGAAGAAGATAACTCAAAAAAGGCACAAAAGATGCAAAAAATTCAATTGTCTTGTCAGCGCGCATTTTCAAAAAATGTGGTTCCATGAGAAGCTCAGATATTGCTTCTCCTATCCCCGCAACTACATTATTTTCCTGAAAATTGTCTTTTAGAGCATTTAATATTCTTATAGCATTAATTGATTTTTGGACATTACGTAACTTCAATTGAGCAAGCATTAACTCGATTATTTTAGGATAATCATTTATAAAATAAGTATTTTCCAATGCCGATGCGAAATTTGCCAATGCATCCAGTTGGTTAGTTTTTGAAATATCAAAAACCCAATTTATTTGTTCTTGTGGCAATGTCTGTTTTCCTCTTATCTCTTCTAAGTAAGGTACCATCATTAGCCGGTTTCTAACTCCAAATAAATCAACGCTTTCCCCAAGTAAAAACTCATTTAAAAAACTCAACAAGCTTGCATCAGTAGCATGAGTAGCATGAGTAGCTAACAATCCAATAGTAAAAATGAATGTCATTTCAAAATGAGGCGTATGTTTGTATTTATTTAAAATAGACACCCCTTCAGGAATATTTTTTTCAAAGAGTGTAGCAATATGCTTGGCTGCAAAAAAATTACGAAACATTTCATGTCTAAACTCTTGGGAATGCCCCACAGAATCTCTGTCATCGTCTGATCTGTGTGGTTTTAAAAATCCCAAATTTTGCATTCTTTCTATAGACAAAGCAATTTTATCATCCTCTATGAATAGTTCATTTTTTAATATTTCTCTAATTTGTTTTGTTTTCATAGCTACTTGATTATTGTTCTCTAACATACGATAGGCTATCCTGCTTAATACAGGTAATGCAGGCAATTTCTTAGAAAAATATTCTTCAACGTCTGCTTCCGTATATGTTTTACTGTATTTTGCATATTCTCTAATCATAAATCTTTTTAGTAACTTATCGTAGAGTTCAGTTAAAGTTGGCTTAACGTTTCCATTTAGTTCGACATTTTCCCAAAGAACACATAAAATTTCTAAATTTAAAGGGATATTCGCTAAATGAAAAGCCTGCTTTTTGACAAAAAAATTAGTTGTTAAGAATGCTTCTAATCTACCTGCTTTTTCTTTTTCATTAATGAAAAAATTTTCTATGTATGTGTTGCTTTCTTGTACATTAAACTCACCAATTTCAAATCTATTAATATATTTAAACTCTGAAAAACGAACGCTCGTTTTTTCAATATCCAGTCGAGAGGTCAATAAATAATTCTGCTTAAATAAATCATCAAATAATTTACGAACATGTCGATTTTCATTCAAATCATCCTCACTGACTATTTCATCATAGCCGTCAAACAAAAATAAAACTCGACCATCTCTCAAATCTTTTTCGAAAAAATTATTAAGGAAATTTTTATCTTCCTGCGTTAATGTTTTTTGAAAGATTTCCTGAGCAACTACATCTAGCCAGCTTAATTCTATGTTATTTTTATATTTATTTTCTCTGAGATTACGAAGTTCAATAAAAAATATCCATCTAAATTCATTCCAGAGCTGTCCATTTGCCCATTGATAGGCAATGTATTTTAAAAAAAGCGTTTTTCCCATTCCAGGTTTTCCAATAATAAACGCTTTTTGCTGTCCCAAATTATTCCCTGGCATTGGTGCTGCTATCACATTTTCCAACAATATTTTTTTTGACCTTTCTTGTTCTTTTAAGCTAAAAATACTAGGCATAATATAAGTATTGTCTATGTCTAATGTGCGTCTATCAAAAACGTCACGCCATATTCCAAATTTTCTTTTATAGTATTCAATTAAATCCTCTCGCCAATCGGTAAATTTTGTTATTGCTGGGAGAGGCCCGAGCAATGATGTCTTATCTAGGCATGTCATATATTGCCGAAACCAAAATGCGTTGTTATTGTTAAGCAAATGGCTTGTATCAATCAATACATCACTTTGCCTATTAGAGAATTTTATTTTTTCTGGCAATCGGATCATATTACTATCACACATTCCATGCACAGCACAATCTATTTCCTTAGACTTAGCTTTAAGATGTCTTCGTATTTTAGGACGAAAATGTCTTACACTCAAAACATGCTCACTATAATCTGTCGTTTTGTATTGAGCCTTATAATTTAGGACATATCTTTCCTTGATAGATAAAGGATTTGGCACGTAATTGTTTTTTTCGTTAGCAAATTTTAAAAATTCAATATAATTTTCCTTATCAACTCCGCCAGAGTAATAGTTTAAAAATAAATCAACAGTACGAACAAATTGTAAATCTAAAATACCTTCTAGTGCTTTAAGCAGTTCTTTGCTGATTTTCTTAGTAGTATATTTTCTTACCCAGTCAGAAATCGGTTGTGGTATTGAGTCGCTTTTAAATGTTTCTTTTCTGACCAGCTCATTTATAGAACCTTCTATTAATCCATCCAACATTTTATTTTCTTTATACCAAGTTACTAATGGCCAGTGCTCAACTATCATTTGTTCTTTAGGTGCTCCAGAAATAGGATCGAAGCAATCAACGATTCCATCGATAGAATGTTGCGCAACTGTTTGCAACCAATTAATTATAGCTATTTCCGATTTCGATAATTTTTCAAAGAGTCTTTCTACAGACGATTCAACTAATTTTTTTGGTAAATACTTCCCTAACATTTCTTTAACAATTTCTTGTAATTCATTAAGTTCTTTGCTAAAATTTTTTACTTTTGGTGATAACTGTCGCGCACTTCCTAAAAGTTCACCATTAACATTTACAAGATTTGGGGAAACAACATAAGTGATTGCATCAAACGTACTTTCTTTTATCTTATATCCTCCTGCTGCTCCTTTCTCTAAGGATTTCAACATGTTTTGAGCACCTGGATTATCGAAAGTTACAGCATTTGCTTCTTCATAATTAAAATCTTTGTGACAATGAATTAATGTAACCTGCGCAAGCCACCCACCTAAAGAATGTCCGGTGGTAGAAAATTGCCAATTACTTGTTATTGCAAGTTCAACCATTTCTTTTGCAGCAACATAGGCACTTACTTGCTGTCCTGTGATATGATTATAGAGAATATCAATATCAGTTCTTAAATCTTTGGCATAATCTGAATAAAGAAGACTGAAAAAAGAAAGCTCACTTCCACGATGCGCTAATACTAGAAATTCCTCTTCTTCCTGGATGTAAGCTACACCATAATAACCATTTTTTTTATCTTCAAAAACCTTATGTACCTTCCATCCAGGTAGTTCTTTTTGAACATTATCAGCTCTTTTCCACGATACAACACTACCAGGTTGTACATCTTCATAAACATGCTCGCTAAGCATAGCATATTCATAATCACTGGGACGTTCACGATATTTTTCTGCATGCTTTGTACAATGAGCTTTTTGTTGTGTATATTTTTCAACATTTTTTTTAAGATATCCATTGATCTCATTAATAATACTAATACTACTTACATCCTGAGATCCCCATTCAATCTGTCTGATAAAATTATTATTCTTTATGGCGGATTCTAATTCATCTAAATCCTCTTTTATTAAAAGACTACCTACAAAATCTAACTTTATTAGATGTGAATCATCCTTTTTAATTTTTTCAAGCAAGTCTTTTTCAATTGGCATATTTGATCTCCCTATTAAAAATTTTCAGAAAATTTATTGTTCCCATTCTTATCACTCATAAAAATGCAATCAACGAATCAAAAAATTCACTTCAAAAGTGACTACATAATAACGCATATTTTTGACATGTCAATATTACTGTTTAATCGTTAAACCAACCCTGCATGGCTCTTCTAGACATACGACCATAAAAACAACAACCACAATTTTTAATTAATACAAATTTTATTCTGCATAACAACGCGCAAAAACACTGTATCATCACGTAAAAAATCAACGAGCGGATGATAAGTAAGCCGATCGTTGAAGTTTAATCACCTTGATTTTTATAGCGTTTTTATTGCTATATAAAAATGTGATTTGCCCTACGATGTCAACTACTGTCTCACCCAGCTACGTGATTCTTCCGCATTAAGATTTTCAGAAAAAATACACTATCAAAAAACCCACATGTAATTTTTTTAAAAACATTAGATGATTATTTGATTTAAACATCTCAAACATTAGCTACCTCATATATTTCTCCCTTGTTTCCAAAGCGTTTTTAACAAACAGTTTCTTGCATTAAATTCATTGGCTTAGCCCAAACAAATTCGAAAAGAATTACTGCTCCAACATTGTCTTATAGCTCGCAATTACGAAACAACAATGTTGAAAATGCAAATACGATACAGTTAACCGATCTAATAAAGTTGGTCTTAATCGTTTGATAACAGATTGATTAACAATTGAACGCCTATAAATGCTGTTTGAAGCTCTATTTTTTTGATGTACCGTATTGTCTTTAACAGTTGTCTGTTTTAGAACTTTCCTTGTATTCACATTTCCATCTCTCAGTGATTTCTGTGCAATAATCATATGCTATGCTTGTTTATCACGCAATGCAACGGTTATTAAGTGTATGTCACAATTTTGTGATAAAGCTCTCTAGTGCTTTGAAAGATTTTCCTGTTTGTAAGGTAACTTTTTTTATATTGATTTATTTGTGATTAGCGACAATAATAATTCCCGAGCAGTAATTATAGTTGACACAGACAGCTCCAGTTTTGATGTCATTATCGATGCGTCAACAATGGTTCAAGGCAGATTCCATAACAGATTTAACAAAGCTCTTGATTAAGCCATTTTCACCAAAGAAATCCTCTGGTGTTTTACAATCCTTAATCAATTCTTTAACAAGTTCCTTGTTTACTTTAGACAGAGTTAGCACTCCTAATTAATGAGTCAATTTTACTTTACTATGCCTGTTTACACAAACCTTTTTACACTCCCAAAAATTTACAATCTCTGGGATTTCGTAAACTGCACTTACATACAACGGCAGCACGGTAGTCGTTTAGATACTTCCTTTCTATTTTCAATCAATGGCGCCTTTACATCAGAAACCTGATCGATTGACATTTGATTTTGTTCTTCCCGCACTTCTATTCTTTGTTCTTTTTCTTTCATCGTACTTCTGAGAAGAGTAAAATTTCTATCTTTAACTTCTTCTATTGTTCCTAAACAAAAACCATATTCTTCATGCCAGGTTTTATACAAAGGATTAAGAGCATTAGAATAAATATAGAATTTTAATTCTGTTCCTAAATCTACTTTAATTCCTGCATGATCTAATACACCTGCTACGCACCAGTCTTTTTTTCCTTCAAAAAAAGTTTCTTCTGCATTAAGGAGGCGATCGCGTTGTTCGACAGCGCAATTATATTCTTCTTCAATAGCTTTGATGCAACGTTTTTCTAATAACATAATATTTTTAGGTTCATTAAATGCAAAAAACGCCATAGGTGAAAATTCATTTTTATTTTTCATTATGTGACACACAATACGAGCAACGATGTGTTTTGTTAAAATAACTAAATCATCACCAGGACGCGGATCTGGCTCTGTATTATTACCATTTTTAGTAGAAATGTTTAATTTTTGAATTTGATCATGGTATCTCTCTGATAAAAAAGTTGAAATACGTTTAATTTTACCTTCATTAATCATTCCGAAATCTGTTCCCAGAGCATGAGTTAAACGAATTGCCTGATCTTTCATTCTGTTATTTCTTATAAGTTGTAGTAAGGTTCCTGTTATATTTACACCAGCAGCTATAAGTGCTCCAGATATACTTGATGAAAGTTGTTGTTGAATAACAGGAGAAAAATCTTTAATGCCAGAAATTACGTTGTCGATGGAATCTAATTTCCTTTGTACTCTTTCTTCTTCTAGAGCCTTACAAACATAAAAATAAGATCTCAAATTTTCTTCTATTAAATATCGAAAACCTTTAGTATTGATAGTAATTATTCTTTCTTTTTCTCTAACTTTAATTTCTCGATCAACTAATTCTTTTTCTTTTGCCTCAGCTTCTCTTTTTTGATCAGCTAACAACGCTCTTTCATCAGCTAAAACTACTTTTTCATATGAAAAAGCTACCGCTTGATTTGTGAATTGATCTGTTTTATTAAGTTCTTTTAAGCTGTCATCTAGCTTTCCATGTAATAAAGAAAACATTTTTATTTTCAATTCTGGATCGTTGCAAGCACTTGCATACCCGGCTGCGTCTCGACCTCTTCCATTTTTTTGTGTTAAATCTGGTTTATATTCTAAGATAATTTTCATAATTGCTAATTTTCTATATTGAATTGCAACCATTAAAGGGGTTTCTCCCCTTTCATTTTTTAGTTCTAATAAAAGTTTAGGCTCTCCATCTTTGAGTAAATCTATTACTTTCTGATTATTACCGCCCCTAATTGCATTGAAGAGCATGTTGCTTTTTTCTTTTAAGGTTTCTTCATTTAACATAATACTACTTCCTGAATACAATTAATTTCTTAACTTATTTGAAACTTTCCTAGCACCTACAAATCCCCCAGTTCCAGCACCCGCACACCCGAAACCAGTAATAATCATTTTAGCTGCTTCTTCCCCACCTTTTTTCAATCCCTCTTCTGCAAGTTTTTTTGCACCCCCAAAGACTAGATTAGCGCCACTGCCAACTCCACTTACAATTGAAACCCCACCTGCTACATCCAAAACGGTGGCTAATATCTCTTTTCCAAGTGAAGGAACTTTAGGAGCAATAACATCTACTGGTTGTTGCCCTATGGGCGGCATTTGCAACGGAGCGGGTGGGACTTGATATCCTACCAATAATTGATCACTAATCTCTAGAACATGGTTTCTTGCTGTTTGCCTAACAAATAGTAGCTCTAAATTAAAGTCACCCCTATTATTCGCAAGGTTTGACCATGCGTTCATTAGGCTTACATCACTAGCTTTAATATCTGCCAAAAATGTAACTAAACTTTCCAACAAAATTTCCAATGTCACAGGATCGAAAGGAGCTTGACCATTCAACACGCTCTGAACTTCTCCCTTCGTGTGGTAATACATTGTAATAATATTAATCAAATTTTCTTGAGCGGGATTCGCGGCATTCAACCCTATTACTTGCATCACCATAAAACAAATACTCCTAAAGCAATTAAAAAAAAATATAATAAAACGTTACCGCTTAAATGAAAAAGACTCCTTTTTTTCTGTTGTGGACGATCCCTGTTTTATATCCTTATCGGAATCTTGATCAAAATGAAATGTAACTCTTTTTTGATGTTCTTGATACATTTGAAATTCTTTTTCAATTTTTTGTAAATATTTTGTATAACCAGATTCCCCTAATTTTTTCCTTAAAGCCGATTGATCTTCTTGATAAATTTCTTCACGTCTTTGCGCTTCTTGTCTCAAATCTGAAAAGCTCGAGTCATCTATTTTTTCCAATTTTTCAAGTAGTTTTCTACGATGATAAACAGAAATCCTACTAGCCAGTCTTTTATCTAGAGCTTCCTGTTGTTTATATTTTTCATACTCGGAAATATAGTGCTCTACCTCTTTCATGTATGTGAGTATCTTATCGTTGTTCTGAGAAATTGTCGGATATGTATCTATCAATTTTTGTTCTGTTCTACTATCTAAAGAATCTTTATCAGACTTACGGACAAGTTCTCCGCCGAATGATACGAAATCTCTTGTTTTTCTTGCAGCAATATTAATTCCTTTGATGGATTCTTTATAGGTTTTCACCTCTTTATCTGCGTTGGTCATTATCCCAACGAAAGTATCAAACAAACCAATTTTTGTTATTACATCACGAATATGAGGAACGTTCAATTGTTCCTGAATTTGATGATATTTTTCTGATAACCATTTAGGATTTACAAGAGCTGAGACTTCCAATAAATAAGCGATCGTCCATGCCAACTGTTTACCAAGAGTGTTATACATTTCAAAAGCATAGGGTATGTCAAAATCTCTAGACATGTACTTCAATAAATCTTCATAATCCTTGTATAGTTTTACAAAAGAATACTCACAAAATTCAAAATTCTCTCCAATTTTTATTCTAATGTCTTTAGAAAATTTAATAGCTTTATTATAGTCACCAGCCCTTTCTAGGGTTAAAATATAATCTCTTATCTTATCGTAAAAAGAAGAATCCATCTTATTAACACTACCTTCTCCATAATTAGGGAGCTGATTTTTTTCTAATCTTTTTAGCAACTCATCTACAATTTCAGGAGAGCTAAATTCGCAAGCTAAATGAAAAGCTGTAGAATCACTTTCTAATTTTACAGTTAATAATCGCCTGTCTTTATCTAGCCACTTTTTGACTTCCTCATGTTGATTGCTTTTAATAGCAATTATTAACTCAGCCATCCAAGATTTAGGGAGGTAAACTTCGTCTCCGGCATAAAGTTCAGGATTTATATCTAAAAAACCTAGTATCTCCCCTCTTACATCATGATTCTCAATCAATGTTTTATGCTCAAGTTTTAAACCTGTTACTGGGCTGGTGTCGTGTGTTTTTAACCAGTGATCAATTGCTTCTCGTTCATAGGTATGACCATCTGCTGTTATAACTGGATCAATCATAACCTGACCTGTGATAGAACAAAGATATATTTCTGGAATAGGATCATCTTTAGGCATAGACATATTCTCCATACAGTTTGTAATACAACCCTGTTAATCGATAGAACACAGGATTGCCTATTAATGACTCTCTCATATTTGTGGATCTGTTTACTACTCGAAAGCCCATTATAAACAAGTATAAGTTTTTTAGCTATAGCACTCGAGTTCATTTTTTAGAGATCAAAAGCTTTTATTTAATGAATACTCCTTATGTTCAATTTTGACACTGGTTTTATTATAACAAAATTTATTCATGTTTAAATATATAGAAAAATAAAAAATCTTAAACTTTTTCTTGAAAATTTCGACATATCTTTAAACTTGGCTAATAAAATCTTTGAACAAATAAATAATATGGCATCGGATTAGCAAACAGCTCTCCAAAGTTTAACCATCTTAATTTCCTAATATTTTTATTGCTATAATTACGGGTGCCATATGACGAACTATACTTAAAAATGTCTTATTAAATTAAAGCACACGAATCTTCCACACAATTTTTCGAAAAAATTTAGAGAACACCTTAATATTTAATCAAAAAACCCCGTTACTTAATAATAAAAGCAGACGAGTGCCGCATGAATAAACCGATTGTTGAAATTTAATCACCTTGATTTTTATAGCGTTTTTATTGCTATATAAAAATGTGATTTGCCCTACGATGTCAACTACTGTCTCACCCAGCTACGTGATTCTTCCGCATTAAGATTTTCAGAAAAAATACACTATCAAAAAACCCACATGTAATTTTTTTAAAAACATTAGATGATTATTTGATTTAAACATCTCAAACATTAGCTACCTCATATATTTCTCCCTTGTTTCCAAAGCGTTTTTAACAAACAGTTTCTTGCATTAAATTCATTGGCTTAGCCCAAACAAATTCGAAAAGAATCACTGCTCCAACATTGCCTTATAGCTTGCAATTAAAAAATAACCATGTTGAAAATGCAAATACGATACAATTGATCGAACTAATAAATTTGGTCTTAATCGTTTGATAACAGATTGATTAACAATTAAACGACTATAAATGCTGTTTGAAGCTCTATTTTTTTGATCTGCCGTACTGTCTTTAGCAGTTGTCTGTTTTAAAACTTTCCCTGTATTCACATTTCCATCTCTCAGTGATTTTTGTGCAATAATCATATGCTATGCTTGTTTATTATGCAATGCAACGGTTATTAAATGTATGTCACAATTTTGTGATAAAATCCTCTAGTGCTTTGAAAGATTTTCCTGTTTTTAAGATAACTTTTTTATATTTTTATTTGGCTTGTAAAAGAATTTTTTCTTAGAAACTAAAAATAAGGAAAATGTTGATGAATCGCGGTCATTCAACAGTAAAAATGCACTTAAAGATGATGGTGTCCCATACTCTCTCCTGCAGGAAGTTTTTAGGCTTATTTCATAGTGCGGGCTTCAAAGATGACTTCTTGTATAAAATCATTTGGCTCAATCCAAATAAATTCAAAAAGAATTATATTAATAGTTTGCCATAGCTGTTTGATACACCCCATATTATTTACTACTTGGGATTTAAGCAATTTCGAAGTCTTTATTAAGGGGACAGCTGTCAAATTCAAGATATCTTCTCGAAACATGATCTCACTACCATAATAATAGCATGTCTTTTTTTCTCTACGCATTAGAATTCCTTTTCTTACATATCCTTGTTTATCACATTGTTTAAAACAGCATTCATAAGATATAAAACAATCCTATGAATTTTAAAACTCATATTTACCACAGGGACAAACTTTGCTAAAGCACTTAGAATCGTTTCTATCTTTTGGTCTAAAATTGGGCTGGGTTACACTTTTCCGACGGCTCTTTCAGCCGCTAGCATCTAAGTGCTTTCCTGGCGCACCACAGAAAAATTTATAATCTCAACCGGGACGGTTCATATATGTCTACAAACCCCTTCACACTCCCGCTAATTGGCAAACTTAACTTGACAATACACATAGCGGAACTACTGGAACTATCCCATGGTACCTACTGTAAGTACTAAACAAATAACTCCGCCACTGCTTTAATATCAAAAATTCTTTCTGCCCATTCAAGCAATTGCTCTTTACTTGCATTCATGATCCGCTCACGATCCCTCTCAAGCATACTCCCAAATTTTTTCTCTAGTTGTTTTATTAAAATTTTAGCTTCACCCAACTGCTCTCCTTCTGCAAGACCTGTTGCAAGACCCTTCTTTTCTCCCATACCATAATGTGAAGCCAGCATGCTAGCTTCATAATGAAGATTTTCTTGATAACGCTCATAAGCTTGTCTATCTTCTTCATTTAATTTTAATA
>CAMFJH010000028.1 GCA_945956915.1 uncultured Francisellaceae bacterium
GCTAAAAGCTATGCGTGTCACACCAGTAGAACTGGTGGCTTACCATATGTAGTTAGCTCAAGCAAGGCATTCAATTTATTTAAATTTTCAAGATCTTGTTGTAGGTGAAAATTTTGGCCTTTTTTAGCAATATCTTTTAGTTTATTAACATTGGCTTCAATGCTATCTATTATTGCTTTCTTCCAATTAATTCTTTGCTCCGCCATAGCTCTTAAGTCAGCATTTTTTTCTTTTATATTTTTTAAAAATTTATTCAAAACTTGAAAAGATAATATACTATTTGCCTCTATCTCTTCTTGCTTATATTTTTGATCAATTGCTTCCAACTCTATTTTTCTTGCCTCTTCTTTTTGCCTTACTTTTAACAAGGCTTCTTTTTGCGCAAGATTTTGTGCTTCCTTTCTAGCAATTTCTTCATCTAATTTCTTTTGTTTTTCTTGTAATTCTTTAGCTTTCTCTGTGTTAGAAAAAATTTTAATCCCAGGTGTATTAAGTATTGTTTCAAATTCCGTTACCAAGCCTGCATTACTTGATTCTTTTGGTTTTTCTAAGAATTTCTTTGCCTGCTCAATGTCCTGTGGAATTCCATCATACCCATCCTGTAATAGCCTACCCCAAAATATTCTTGACTCGCTACAATCTTGGCTTGCAGCTTTTTCTAGCCATTTTTTAGCCAATGGTATATTTGGTTTTCCATCAACTCTACCTAATAAATACATTTTTCCAACATTAAATTGTGCCATAGAATATCCCAAAATAGCACCGTAGCAATAATCATCAGGTAAAATCATCCCGCCCAAGGCATTAAATACGGATGCAATTTTTTTGATTTCTTCTTTTACTATTTTTTGTGATTCTATATCACCTTTTTTAGCAGCTTCAACCAACCAAAAAGCTGCTGTGTTTCTTTTTCCAAATTTGGAAAATAATCGACTTAAAAAACATATCGCTTCTATATTTTCTTTTTGAACACTTAAGTATAGTATATACAAAAATTCCTGTTCACATACATTATCCATTTCTTTTTTTGTTTTTGCAAGATTACACAATTCATCTCCGCTTTTTGCTGAATACTTTTCAACGTATAGTTTTGTTCCTATCTGTGCGATACTTTTTTGCAATGCCTCAGGATCGTAAAGTGCTTCCATTTGAGCAGCAACTTCCTGTATATAAATAAACTTGTTACATTCTTTTTTTGACAACTCTTTAATTTTTCTTGTGAATTTTGTTAGCTTTAGAGGCTTTTCTGCTTCATTTTTATCTTCGCATTTAACCAAAGAAGTACTAGATTCTTTTAACATAGAAATATCTCCAAATACTTTATTTTTGTGGATGAGGCTTCATTGATGAAATGTTTAATGCATTCCAATAAATTCATGTGTTTAGTATGAATAAGAGTATTTACACTTTCCACTAGTTTCTCCAAATGTTAATTAATAATAATGTTATAAAAAATTAAGCTTGCTTACTTTAGCATATAGGTCATAGTGTATGCAAACTTAGTTTTAATTTATGAACGCACATACACATTAAATATATTTATGAATTTTTATAGGCGAAAACTGGATCAAATAATTAGGTAAGCTCAGATAACAGATTCGAAGGTGCTTTTGCATTTATCCTTTCCAGGCGACAATGGCTATCCATCAGCTCTCCAGGATTCGTCTGAGCAGCCAATAAAGAAAGTTCACCACACAATACTGTGGCCCCTACAATAGCGGCTAAACGACGAGCATTCTCACCGGGTAGGCGTGTTTCTGTACACCCCATTTTTTCTAAGTTTTCTTGCACAAAAGGCAAGTGTTTTCCATTGCCAACAGTACCTACAATAACATTGGGCAGCGTCACTGAAAAATATAAATCTTCGCCTCGAACTTCCGTGTGTACCATGCCCTGTGAACCTTCGATAATATTAGCAGCATCTTGCCCTGTGGCTAGATAAATACCCAATAACATATTTGCAAAATGCGCATTGGCACTACGGATTCCGCCTGCTAAAGCGGTACCAATCAGATTTTTTTTGATGTTTAAATTGACAATTTCTTCTGGAGTGGTTTTTAAAGATTTTTCACACACGGCTCGAGGCACTTTCAGTTCTGCAACCACATATTTACCACGCCCTAAAATGCCATTAACCGCAGAGACTTTTTTATCGGTGCAATAATTTCCAGAAACCGTTACATATTGTAATTTGCTAAAACGTGCCAAGATCCAATTCAATAATAAATCAGCGCCTTGCGTGCTCATATTATGACCCGAAGCATCACCCGTATTCATTGAAAAACGAATATAAATCAGATTACCCACCAATTGGGTATGCCAATCTTTGAGTTTCAAAAAACGGCTTTTAGCTGCAGCTACACTTTCCATTTCAGCTCTACATAGCTGTAAATCAGAAATCACATGCAGTGCATATTCGGCATCTGGCGCTTCTACCAAAATTGAACGAGTCATACATTCTTCTACAACCACCACTTTAATGCCACCAGAGAGCCTTGAAACGGTAGCACCACGATTCGTAGAAGGCCATAAAGGAGACTCGTAAGTGGCTAAAGGCACATAGATTTCTTCATCCAAGACAGGACCCGTTATTTTAAGAGGACCAATCATTCTCATGGGTACAGAAGCCACAGTTTTTGGGTGTTTCAAGCTAAACCTCAGATAGTATTTAATAGGAAAACATCATTGTACTGCAATTTGTTCCTTATTACAATTAATAAGAAATCTAACAAACTTTTAATTTGTTTTCACTTGAAGTATCGATCTTCGCTAGCACTCCATCAGGATAGGATTTAAAATATTCTTTAAAATAGCAGGATCAACTTTATTTCTTGGCTGCGGTGCTTCGCTGATAGATTTTAACCACTTACCAACTGCCAGGCTTAAATTTATTGCTCTCTTCAGCTTCATATAATACTTTTAGGGCTGCACTATGGTTAAATTGAGCAGCAATACAAAAAGGTGTCTTACCATCAGTATCAGGAGTATGGATATTTGCACCCAATGCATAAAGTAATTCGATAGCCTCAGCTTGACCAAATTGAGCAGCAAGATATATCGGAGTACACCCATTCATATCTTGGGGATTCAGATGAGCTCCTTCCTTTACTAAAGATTTTATCTCCTCTAGTTTTCCATCTATTGCAGCCTTAGAAAGCAAAGTGCGTCCATATTTATCTGGGATATTTATATTCGTACAAAAAGGCTTAGGATGAATTGAAAGTATCGTATTAAACCTAGTTTTTGGCAGTTGCTTAAATAAACGAAAAGCTGTATTTACCACCTATTATCTCCAAAACACGTACCATTCCAAAGCCATACCTAAAACAAAAACTGGCATTGCAGGAATTAAACTGTCTAAACGATCCAATACCCCACCATGTCCGGGCAATAGATTACCACTGTCTTTAAGATTTCTTAACCGCTTAAATAAACTTTCAAATAAGTCACCAATAATAGAAACGATGACAATAATAATACCTAACAACATCCACGCACCAAAAGATTTTTCAACTTCTAAAATATAATAAGAAGCAGCAATCACACAAGAAGATAAAGCAATAGCACCCAATACCCCTTCCCAAGTTTTTCCAGGACTGACAATAGGTGACAATTTATGTTTGCCAAAAGCGCGTCCTGCAAAATAAGCACCCGTATCAGCAGCCCACACCACACACATTAAGTACAATAAATAATCAGGTCCATAACTTTTTAACATGATGAGTGCAATACAAGCAGGTACTAAAATAAATGTTCCAATAATAATACTCATGGCTTTTGAACGATATACCCATGATCCTTTTGGGTAATACAATACCGCACACAAAGCCAAATACCAAAATGTAATAATAAAAGCATTGAGAATAGGCATTATGGGCATAGAAAAGAAGTTTGAAGGCAGTAAAACAAATGCAAAAATTACCCAATAGAAAAATACCAATAATCCCATGCAAGTTAAACCAATTAGACGATCAACAAAAGATTCAAAACCCGATAAGCGGGTCCACTCCCATGCTCCCACACTAAAAACCAATATGCTTAAGTATGTAAAATAATTAAGGGGTAAATACAAAATACCTAAAATTACCAAGGGTAATAAAATACCCGCAGTGATCAATCTTTTTATCAGCATACTGTTCTCTTATTAAGTTAATTGTTCTATTTGCTCAGAAGTTTTACCGAAGCGGCGTTGACGCTTTTTGTATGCTTCAAACGCAGCTTCCAGTTCTTCTTCTCTAAAATCTGGCCAAAAAGTGTCTGTAAAATATAACTCAGTATAAGCAAAATGCCATACCAAAAAATTAGAGATCCGCTGCTCCCCAGAGGTACGAATCAATAAATCCGGATCAGGGTAATCTGATAAAGAAAGATATTTGGCGAATGTAGGTTCATCTAATTGATTGAAATCCTGCACCGACATCTGGCCATTGGCTACTTCTAAACATAAAGCCTTAGCCGCTTGTACAATATCCCATCGACCACCATAATTTAAAGCAAAATTAAGCTGTAGACCGGTATTGTCTTTTGTTAATGTTTCAGCTTCTGACAGTAATTGTTGCAATTCTTGATTAAAAGCACTGCAATCGCCAATCATTCTAAAACGAATATTATTTTTATGTAAATTATTAATTTCAGTTTTGATGGATTTTAAAATTAAACTTAATAAAAAAGTTACTTCGGATTCCGGTCTTTGCCAATTTTCAGAGCTGAAAGCAAATAAAGTAAGTACTGCGATCTCTTTTTTAGCACAAGCTGTAATCACCACTTTTAAGGATTCTACTCCTTGCTGATGGCCTGCAACCCGAGGTAAGTGACGTTTGCTGGCCCAACGACCATTGCCATCCATAATGATCGCTACATGTTTGGGATATTGCTTCATCGCAAACTCACTATACTTGCAGTAATTCGGTTTCTTTATTGCTTAATAATTTATCAACTTCCGCGATAAAACGATCAGTGCATTTTTGGATAATTTCACTGCCTTTATGCTCTTCATCTTCAGAAATTTCTTTAGCCTTTTGTAATTCTTGAATATCTGCATTGGCATCTCTACGAATATTACGAATAGAAACTTTTGCCTCTTCGCCCAACCCACGCACAATTTTAACCATATCTCTGCGTCTTTCTTCGGTTAAAGGCGGTAGCGGAACACGAATCACAACACCTGCCGTGGCTGGATTTAAACCTAAATCACAGCTACGAATCGCTTTTTCTATATCTTTTACTGCCGATTTATCAAAAGGGGTTAGAATAAGGGTTCTGGCATCTTCTATGCCTATGGTGGCGACTTGGTTTAACGGGGTGGGATTACCGTAATAAAGCACGGAGATAGACTCTAATAAACTAGGATGCGCTCTTCCTGTTCTGAGTTTAGATAACTCGTGACTTAAAGTGTCTACACTTTTTTTCATACGGTTATCAGTGTCTTGCTGAATCTCTTTTAACATCTTCAATCCTCTACCAAAGTACCTTCGTTTTCACCCAGTATAATGCGAAGCAAGGCGCCTGGTTTTTGTAAACTGAATACCCGTATCCGCATATGATGATCTCTACATTGACAAAAAGCCGTTAAATCCATCACACCCAATTCTTTTTCAAGTGCCTCTTTGTAAGAAAGCGCTTTATATTGTGTTGCATTCGGATTTTTAAAAGGATCCGCTGAATAAATCCCATCCACTGTGGTCGCTTTTAATAAAATATCGGCCTCTACTTCAATAGCTCTAAGACTTGCTGCAGAATCGGTGGTTACTAAAGGATTACCCGTTCCCGCTGCAAATAAAACAACGCGTCCCTTTTTTAGATGATCAATAGCTTTACGCCGATCATAATAATCGACAATTCCACTCATCGGAATAGCCGATAAAATCCGTGTATCAAAGCCTGCTCGCTCTAGGGCATCTCGCATAGCCAAAGCATTCATTACCGTGGCTAACATTCCCATGTGATCACCGGTCATACGCCCGATGCCAGCTTGTGATAAAGCCTCGCCTCTGAAAAAATTACCACCACCAATCACTAAGCCGACCTGCACACCCAATTTGACCAATTCGCCAATTTCTTGGGCCATGCGATCAAGGATTTTGGGATCAATCCCAAAAATCCTATCACCCATTAAGGCTTCACCACTTAGCTTTAATAAAACACGTTGATAAACGGGTTTCATGCCATTGTTTCCTTTTTAGCCTTTTACTTGAGCCATCACTTCTTCAGCAAAGTTGTCTTCTTTCTTTTCAATCCCTTCGCCTACTGCAAAACGCACAAAAGATTCTATTTCAGCGTTTGTTTCTTTTAATAAACTGGCAATTGTCTTAGAAGGATCTTTTACAAAAGATTGTCCTAGTACCGAAATCTCGTCAACAAATTTCTTCAATTTGCCTTCTAGAATTTTTTCTACCATTGCTTCAGGCTTATTCTCAGAACGCATTTGTTCTTTATAAATTTCCTTTTCAGTAGCAATACGATCTGAGGGTACATCCGCAGCACAAACGTACTCTGGATTCATGGCAGCAATTTGCATAGCTAAATCTCTAGCCAACTCTACGCTACCTTTTTTCAGTACCACTAAGGCACCAATACGCACACCGTTAGCATCACCATGCGCATAAGTCCCTACCACACCACCGTCTTTTGGCGCTTTATAAGCAAAACGACGAAGACTGATGTTTTCACCTATCTCGGAAATTAATTCTAAACGTCTGGCATCAAAAGCTTCTTGTACGGCTTCAAGCGACTGAAGATTTTTAGACAATGCTTCTTCACCTACCATTTTGGCAAAGCCTTTAAACTTATCGCCCCGGGCTACAAAATCGGTCTCGCAATTCACTTCCAAAGCAATACCCGCTTTGCCATTTAAATCGCCCAAGACCACAATCGTGCCTTCCGCTGTGATACGGCCTTCTTTTTTGGCACTTTTAATGATTTGCTTTTCACGCATGGTTTGAATTGCAGCTTCTATATCGCCGTTGGCTTCTACCAATGCTTTTTTGCATTCCATCATCGCGGCGTTTGTACGCTCACGCAGTTCTTTTACCATTGCTGCTGTAATGTCTGTCATCTTATTAATCTCCTTTATCATTATCATCAGCTTCGGGCAAATCACTTTCTTCTTGATATTTAGAAACTAAAGCACCTTTTTGAGCATTTTTAGATTCCATAATCGTATCTGCAAAGGTTTTCACAAAATATTCAATTGCACGTCTTGCATCGTCATTACCCGGAATAGGATAAGTAACGCCTGCAGGCGTGTTATTAGTATCCACCACACCAATGACAGGAATTTTTAAATGATTGGCTTCTTGGATAGCAATTTTTTCATGCCCAACATCGATTACAAATAAAGCATCTGGCAAACCACCCATGTCTTTAATACCACCCAAGCTCTTTTTTAATTTTTCGAGTTCGCGCAGCATCGTTAAGCCTTCTTTTTTGGTTAGCTGCTTTAAAGTGCCATCTTGGCTCGCTACTTCCAACTCTTTTAAACGTTTAATCGATTGTTTAATGGTTTTGTAATTGGTTAACATACCACCCAACCAACGGTGATCAACATAAGGCATACCGCATAAGGTTGCAAACTCTGCAATAATAGGCTGCGCTGCACGCTTGGTACCTACAAATAATACTTTTCCATTTTTAGCTGCAATGCCTTGAACAAATTTAATCGCTTCTCTAAAAAGCGGTAAGGTTTTTTCAAGATTGATAATATTAACTTTGTTTTGAACGCCATAAATAAATGGGTTCATAATCGGATTTCTAAAGCGAGTTAGATGACCAAAGTGTATGCCGGCCGCTAACATATCACGCATACTAATGCTAACTGTACTCATTCAATTTACTCCAATTTAGGTTAAGCCTCCATACACCCCGCACCCAAACTTTTTTCAAAGCACCTGAGGGTACGTGACGATGTATGTGTGTATTTGCATCTTTTAAAAAAATTTGCATAATTCGAACAAACTTTATACCATAGAATCTTATTCACCAGCAAACATTTTCTTTAGTTATGCCTATTCACATCAAAACACCGGAAGAAATTGCCAAGATGCGCGTGGCTGGCCGTTTAGCTGCCGAAGTCTTAGAAATGATTGAACCCTTCGTACAACCTGGTATAAGCACTTTAGAACTGAATGATATTTGTCATGATTATATCGTGAACAAACAGAAAGCTATCCCTGCCCCCCTGAATTATCGTGGCTTCCCAAAATCTATTTGCACCTCTGTTAACCATGTTATTTGTCACGGGATCCCAACGGATAAAAAAATACTTAAGTCAGGCGACATTATTAATATTGATATCACGGTTCTGAAAGACGAATACCATGGCGATACCAGTAAGATGTTTTTTGTAGGTGAATGCAACAAGCAAGCTAAAGACTTAACAGCGGTTACTCAACAATGCTTGTACTTGGGCATTCAAGCCGTAAAGCCTGGGGTACAGTTGGGTGATATTGGGGCTCTTATCCAAAAACATGCAGAGTCCCACCATTATTCGGTAGTCCGAGAATACTGTGGTCATGGCATTGGAAAAGTTTTTCACGAAGATGACTTCCAAGTTTTGCATTATGGCCAACCGGGTACAGGATTAACTTTAATGCCCGGTATGACCTTTACCATCGAACCAATGATTAACGCAGGAAGACGCGATATAAAAACCATGTCAGATAACTGGACTGTAGTCACCAAAGACCGTAGTTTATCTGCTCAATGGGAACATACGTTATTAGTCACGGATTCTGGCGTAGAAATTCTCACCCTTCGGGAAGAAGAGAAAAATTTTACTTGACTGTTTGGCAAAGGGGATCTACATTGGTCTTGATGTACAATGAAACTAACCGTTAACAAAGTGAAATAATAGTGGGGTAAGGACGTGCGAAAATCATCAATGCCATATATTGCATACTATGTTGCCCAGCAACAGAAAGGAATAAAAGGGTTTGCTTTAACCAGAAAATCTGCTCTCGATTCTGTTACCCTCATTCATCAAAAAATCATCGAGGATTTTTTAAGTTCCATAAACGAGTCAAGTGACTTACCTGATTCTTTAGCTGAAAACGAAGGGACACCTATCCTTGAAACTTTTTATGATACTTTTGATAGCAGACGTACTGCAAAATGGCCACAACTGTTAAAAGCCATTGAAGCTTGTAAACAAAAGGGGGCAACACTTCTGATTACTGAATTAGGTACTCTTGCAAAAAATGAATCTTTCGCAGAACCTTTAATTGATTCAGGCATTAGCTTTTACTGCTGCGATCAACCGTTTGTCGATAGAGAAATTTTATCTGCCTTATCCAAAAGTGCTCAAGTAGAAAAGAAACTCCATGGAAAATTGATCCGTGAAGGCTTAAAAATGACTTCAGCAAAATCGGGAAATCCCAATGCAGCCAAAGTCATTGGAGAAGTCAATAAGCCTAAAATTCATACAGCTATCGTATTTGCCTTTGTATTACAACTCATTCTCAATGATTACATGGCCAATGGTTATTCTCAACGCGACATGGTCAAGAATTTAAACGAAGAGGGCTTCACAGCACCTGAAGGTGGCACATGGGTACTGAGTCAATTTCAAAAAGTGTTAGAACGCGTACGCTTAAATAAAGTAGCCACAACCTACCAAGCCACAGTGCTAGATTTAGCGGAGAAAGGCCTTTCTGCCCAAGAAATGGCAGCAGATTTTAATACCAAAGGTATACCTCCTTTAAAACGTACCGCTTGGGACGAGCAACAGATCAAAAAATTACAAGAGCGTATTCAACAGATACAAGACATTGTATTATTAAATCGCTTTGTGTTATCACTATTACCCCTTTTGCACGATTATCACAAGCAAGATATTGCCTTAACCAGCATTTTAAACGAATGCGAAGATGCAGGTATCCCGATTCGTGCTTTGCACACTGCGAGTATCCCGCATGAAGAACGTAAATCTATTTTGATTCCGCCTAATAGACGTGTATTATTAGAACAATTAAAACGTGATGTCGTGGCATTCCCAGAAGAAACAGCCTTTTTACAAACGGCCTTAGAATCGACGATGAAGCATCTTCCTGCTTATTTAACGATTGTGAAATCTCATATCGAGCAATTAGCTAAAGTTTTAGAGCTGGAAAATCATCACCATCAAGATCTTGCAAAAGCCAATTTAGCAGAGCCTGTTAATCAATTAATACAGCTCTTTAAAGAGTTAGGCGATCAAGATTTCCAAACTTTGGAAAATTTATTTTTTGCAACCACCACTTGGCAAACGGATATGCCAGAATCTGTAGCAGAACCTGTAACAGAAGCTGCCACCTAAGTAGGCGGTATCTATCCCCTCTTTTAATGAATAAAGAGGGGATGTAAAACTACTCTAAGGATAGTGATGTCATTTATACAGGATTTATTAAAGCGCTTTAAAAATCAGGATGCAGAGCAAAAAGCACCCGAGCCTAATGCGGAATCTCCTCCTCCAGCTTCAGATTTTAAATCGGATTCTAATAGTGATGTTGATAAAGTAACATTAGATACAAAATCTGTATTAGAAAGTTTGGAGCCAAAACAAAACAATTTAGAAGCACTGGATCCCGATACAATTATCTTGAATCTTAGAGCATTGAAAGGCTTGCTGAGCCATCCCAAAGAAGAAAAACCTGAAATTCGTTTTACTCAAATGCAATCTCTCCTGGGGACACCTGAATGTTTTGAAACCATACGCCAAGATCGCTGGTATTTGAATATTTATTGTCCAGAGTGCTTATCGACCCATCTTAAGCGTTTGGCTCAAATACCTCCACAATCTGTACATAATCATCGTTACAAATGTTTAGATTGTGGCACCATTTTTAATGATGATAGTGGAACTCCTATAGAAAAAGGTGTTCCACCGCTTAACATTTGGATGCAATGTTGGTATCTCATGGGTTGTACAGATTCTTTTTCTTACATCGCCCACAAGTTAGGCCTGGATCTTGCCACTGTGGAAAAAATGGCAAGACAACTGCAAAAAACTTTCAATGCCAAACAACCTCTAACTCGCTTTATTGGTTTTACAGAATGGCATAAACAATCCCAACACCTGCGGGATCAATTAAAAGATGATCTAATGCGCCAGTACGAAAAACTCAATGCCAATGTTGCGACCCAACCCACCGACACTGCAGAATTTCGAAGGCAAGAAAGCCTACGACGCGACCCCAGCATGAAAACACCCACAGGGACTAAGAAAACACGTTGAAAAATAACACTTTCGAAACTAATATCAGTGTTCTCATGTGCTACAATACACGCAATTATGCGTACTAAAGGATTTGAGATTGAGACTTATGTCGTGGATTATCTTGTAAAACAAGGTATTCATATTATTGAACGTAACTTTTCTTGCAAGATGGGTGAACTTGATATTATCGCAAGTCAGAAAACTGCAGACGATCACACACTTATTTTTATTGAAGTGCGTTATAGAGCCAATACCTTTTTTGGCAGTGCTGTTGAAAGTGTTAGCTATGCTAAACAACAAAAACTAAGTCGCACTGCACAATATTATCTTATGCGTAACCCTTGGGGGCAAAAACTAAACTGCAGGTTTGATATCATTGGAGTTAGTTTGAATAATAATCAACCTGTTATTGAGTGGATAGAGCATGCTTTTCAATTCTAAATCGTATATAATCTTTTTCATGAACACTAGAATCTTGATTAGTTGCTTACTTTTAGGGAGTTTAACAACTCAATTGTTAGGCTGTGCAGCGGCAGTCGTACCGGTTGCGGCTACGGGTATGGCTGTAGCCAATGATAGGCGTACTACGGGCACGATTATCGATGATAAATCTATCGAAGTAAAAGCCATGCATGCTTTAAGTCACACACCTGAAATTTGGCGACAATGTCATATTACGGCTATCAGTTACAACAATATCGTTGTATTGGTAGGACAAGCCCCTACAGAAGCCTTAAAACAACAAGCTGAAAGTGTTGTGAGTGAGATACCCAAAATTCAAAGAATTCACAATGAGCTGACTATCGAAGCACCTAATTCTTTAGCACAGCGCTCAAGAGACTCCTGGATTACCACACAGATTAAAGGTAAAATGTTAGGCAGCAAAACTGTGAAAGTCAGCCGCATAAAAGTTATCACTGAAAACGGTGTGGTCTATTTAATGGGCCTGGTAACCTCTGGCGAAGAAAAATCTGCAACTGATATTGCGCGTGAAATTCCTGATGTGGAAAAAATCATACAAATCTTTGAATATATTGCCTAATTCTTTTCCTTACAAGGCGCATCGATAATCACTTTGAGTTCTCCGTTTTCAACGCTCACAGTCACGTGTCCACCTGTGCTTAGACTACCGAATAACAATTCATTAGCCAGAGGTTTTTTGAGTCTATCTTTAATCAGTCGTGCCATAGGGCGTGCGCCCATTTGTTTATCATAACCATGAGAGGCAAGCCAATTGCGTGCAGGGTTATCAATATCCAACACTACGTGTTTTTCTTGTAAGCGACCTTGTAATTCTGCAATAAATTTTTCAACAATTAAATCAATGGTATCGGGCAATAAACTGTGGAACTGAATAATAGCATCTAGGCGATTTCTAAATTCAGGAGAAAAGCGTTTTTTAATCGCAGCTAAACCATCATGACTGTGATCTTGTTCTTTAAAGCCCATGGAAGCACGCCCCATATCTTCAGCACCTGCATTAGAAGTCATCACGATGATAACATGCCTAAAATCCGTTTTACGTCCATTATTATCGGTTAGCGAACCATGATCCATAACTTGTAGTAATAAATTGTATACATCCAAATGTGCTTTTTCTATTTCATCTAATAACAATACGCTATGGGGATGTTTTGAAATTGCATCGGTTAATAACCCACCTTGATCATGGCCTACATATCCTGGAGGTGCACCAATTAAACGCGATACCGTATGTCCTTCCATATATTCTGACATATCAAAGCGTACCAATTCCAAGCCCAACAACATAGCCAATTGTCGAGTCACTTCGGTTTTACCAACACCTGTGGGGCCTGTAAATAAAAAGCAACCTACGGGTCTTTCTAAATCCCCTAAACCCGAACGTCCCATTTTGATAGCATCGGATAAAGCACCAACCGCCTCATCTTGTCCAAAAATCACTAATTTTAAATCGCGTTCTAAGGTTTTTAACATACCCTTGTCAGAAGCAGACACTGTCTTCTCTGGAATTCGGGCAATCTTTGCAACCATCCGCTCAATATCACTGATACCAATCACTTTCTTTTTTCTATGCGGTGGCAATAACCGTTGGTAAGAACCTGCTTCATCGACTACATCAATGGCTTTATCGGGCAGAAAACGGTCGGTAATATAGCGATCAGCCATTTCAGCGGCAGCTTTCAACGAAGAGGTGGAGTACTTTACCCCATGATGGGTTTCAAATTTTTCTTTCAAGCCTTTTAAGATGCTAAAAGTTTCTTCTACAGAAGGTTCTTTGATATCGATTTTCTGAAAACGTCTTGCCAAGGCTCTATCCTTTTCAAAAATACCACGATACTCTTGAAAAGTAGTCGAACCAATACATTTGACTTCTCCCGAGGCTAAAACGGGTTTAATTAAATTAGAAGCATCCATCACGCCTCCGGATGCGGCACCTGCACCGATGATGGTATGAATTTCATCAATGAATAACATTGCACCCGGTTCGCGCTTTAATTGTTGTAATAAAGCTTTTAAGCGCTTTTCAAAATCGCCTCGGTATTTTGTTCCGGCTAATAAGGAACCTAGATCTAGGGCATATAAAGTAGCATGTTTTAAAGTATCGGGTACTTGGCCTTCTACAATTAAGCGAGCAAGGCCTTCTGCAATTGCCGTTTTTCCAACCCCTGCTTCACCTACAAATAGAGGGTTGTTTTTTCGTCGTCTACAAAGTACCTGAATCGTTCGTTGAATTTCTTCTTCACGCCCAATAAGGACATCTATTTTGCCTGCTTTGGCTACATTATTTAAATTAATGGTATAATTTTCTAAAGGACTTTTGATAGAAGTATCCATCGACATTTCTTCTTCTTGCTGTTGTTGATGCATAGAACGAGAAAGTAAATGTTCTTTTTCTTCATCCATATCCATGTCCATTTTATCTAGACCATGGGAAATATAATTGACCACATCTAAACGGCTGACATTTTCTTTTTTCAAGAAATACACCGCTTGACTGTCCTGTTCGCTAAAAATCGCACCTAAGACGTTTGCACCTGACACTTCTTCTTTTCCAGCAGATTGAACATGAAAGACTGCACGCTGCAATACCCGTTGAAAACCCAAAGTCGGTTGAGTATCTCTATGTGGTTCGTTATTAGGAATTAAAGGGGTAGTTTCATCAATAAAAGCCACTAAGTCTACCCTTAATTGTTCGATATTGGCATGACAAGCCAATAAGACTTGTACAGCAGAAGAATTATCGAGTAAGGCAAGGAGCAGATGCTCTACGGTCATAAATTCATGGCGCTTATCACGAGCACCTGTAAAGGCAAGTTTTAAGGTTAATTCTAACTCCTTACTTAACATGAACCCCTCCCCGTAATTGTGTTAGTACGCCTAATGCTAGTTTTTGTCTCTGTATTCTGATACAATCATTTGCCTCTCTATTCTGATAATAGTCAATAATCAGATACACTGCCTAATTTTAAAAAAATACGTTGACCTACATCAATTGATCGCCAATTTTGTGAAAAAGTTTTGCAAAATTTTGTAATAAACTAAATAATAATTATTGAGTCATGTTAAATGTGTATTGATAACATTGTAAGGAAGGAATAAGTATGGCGACTGGTACAGTAAAATGGTTTAACAACCAAAAAGGGTTTGGATTTATTTGTCCGGAAGAAGGCGGTGAAGATATATTTGCGCACTTCTCTTCTATAGTGATGACCGGGTATAAAAGCTTAAAAGCTGGGCAACGTGTGCAATTTGAAACAAGCAATGGGCCTAAAGGCTTGCATGCTATGAATATCCAAGATGCGGATAATACGCATGAGTCAGAAGCAGTTTCTGCATAAACTTAAGACAACATAACTCAAACCTTAAGGCCGGCATGCACGCCGGCCCCTAAGGTATCTGATATTCCATTCTATTATAATCTGTATCAATGGCATTATATCCGATTATTATTTATAGGTCTAACAAATGAAAGATCAAGATACTTCTCGAATGAAAGCAGCCGATTCTAAAAAAACGAGTATAGAAAATCCTTTATTGTTTGCAAATATCTTCACGAAACTAGCGCTGTAGATCTTGATTTGGAAACAGGATATGCCTCCTTAAAAAGAATATCAGCGTAGTCTTCCGCTAAAAGCTAAGGTTAGATTTTAGGGCAGCCACTCTAACATCTGCCTCCATATACTCAATAATCGCATCTCCAAAACCCGAACAGCTGCACAGTGTCGCCCCCGGCATGAGGCGCTCTAAATCATAAGTTACTTTTTTAGCTTCTATAGCACCCTCTACGCCCTTAATGATTAAATCCGCTGCTTCGTTCCATCCTAAATGCCTTAACATCATTTCCGCTGATAAGATAATAGAACCAGGATTGACTTTGTCTTGGCCCGCATATTTGGGCGCTGTACCATGGGTTGCTTCGAATACGGCTAAAGTATCTGATAAATTGGCACCCGGTGCTATGCCAATACCGCCTACTTGAGCTGCGAGAGCATCTGAAATATAGTCACCATTTAAATTTAAAGTGGCAATCACACTGTAATCGCTAGGTCTTAGCAAGATTTGTTGTAAAAATGCATCGGCTATCACATCTTTGATGACAATGGTTTTACCGGTATTCGGATTTTTGATAGCATGCCAAGGTCCCCCTTCCCAAGGTTCGGCTCCAAACTCAGCACAAGCTAATTGATATCCCCACTCTTTAAAAGCCCCTTCGGTATATTTCATGATATTGCCTTTGTGTACATAAGTGACAGAGGGCAAATCTTGTTCAATGGCATATTCGATGGCTTTTCGAATTAAGCGCTCAGTGCCTGCTTTGGAAACTGGTTTAATGCCAATACCACAGTTTTCTGGGAAACGAATTTTTTTCACACCCATTTCAGCTTGCAAATAATGAATCAGTTGATTAGCTTCTTTCGTGCCTGCAGCCCACTCAATCCCTGCATAAATATCTTCAGAGTTTTCTCTAAATATTACCATGTTGGTTTGTTCTGGGTGTTTTAGGGGGCTGGGTGTGCCTTTAAAATAACGCACAGGTCTTAAACACACATATAAGTCTAAGTCTTGTCTTAAAGTGACGTTGATAGAACGAATGCCACCACCAACCGGTGTGGTCAAAGGACCTTTAATAGCAACTTTGTAGGTTCTAATGGCTTCTAAGGTTTCTTTGGGCAACCAAATGTCTTTTCCAAAACGTACTGTGGATTTTTCACCCGCATAAATTTCCATCCATTCAATCGCGCGTTTTCCCTGGTAGGCTTTTTGCACTGCTGCGTTGACCACTTTTTGCATGACTGGAGTAATATCAACACCAATGCCGTCGCCTTCTATAAAAGGAATAATGGGGTGATCAGGCACTACTAGGGTTCCATCCGCTTGATTTTCTATTTTTTGACCAGCCATAAACGCTCCATTATAAGTTGTATAACCTAATCATTCACTTGAAAAAAAGACCATTCTCGTTCAATACTAATAATATCATGGATCAAATTATTAAATGATTCAATGAAATCGATGGTAAAATCAATCACTTTAGCAGTAACCTCAAGGATATACATTAGATGAATATGTTTTTACAATCAAAAGCCAACTCCCTTCTAAACGGCTTAGGGTCTTTATTCTTATTGGGCTTGTTTTTGAATAGCACCCCAGCACTTGCAACACAGAAAAGTGATCGAGCGCTTTTCTTACAAGCTGAAACAGCTTTGGCACAAAATAAACTCAGCTTGTATCAAAGCTTAAAAAATCGTCTTCTGCATTATCCTCTGTATCCTTATTTGGAATATGCTGAATTAAGTAAACAACAAAAGCCAGTCACCTTATCTAAATTTAAATCTTTTGTGACTTTATACCATGATTCTCCTTTAGCGATTAAATTACGTACCCAATGGCTGCAACTGAAGTTAAAAGAAGAAGATTGGCCTGGATTTTTACAAGCCTATCAACCCACAAAAGATCTGTCTATGCAATGCAGTGCTTTATGGGCACAATTAAAAACATCCGCCGAGACTAAAGGGATTTTAGAACAAATACAACCCCTGTGGCTTCAAGGCAAAACACCCCCCAAAAGTTGTGAACCTGTCTTTCAAGTGTGGGAAAAATCTGCTTTATTTACACGCCCCTTACTTTGGCAAAAAATTAAATTGGCAATTCAAGAGAATAATGCACTTTTAGCACGAACCTTAGCTAAAAAACTCAATCCAACAGAAATTGCCCTAGTCGAATTATGGATTATGGTGCACCATAATCCATATTTGATTACAGAACCCAAATATTTTTCCGCAGCCCACCCTGCCTATTTGGAGATGCTGGTACATGGTGCTTGTGAAATAGCCAAATCCAAACCTGAAATCGCAATACAGGTGTGGCAACAAATTAATCGCAAATACCCTTTTACAGAACGTCATTGGGGATTGGTGGTGCGTGCTATTGGTATTAGCTTTGCCAAACAAAGACATCCTGAAGCTGAAAAATGGCTTAGTAAAGTCCCAGCCATTTATACTAACCCATCCGTGCACGAATGGCGGATCCGCAGTATTTTAGCGCGTAAAGATTGGCATGCCATTTTACATTGGTTTAAAAGTTTTCCAGAAGAATTGCTTGTAAAAGATGAATGGAAATACTGGCATGCTCGGGCTTTAGACAATGTAGGTCGCACTGCTGAGAGCCAGACTCTGCTTTCCCAATTAGCACCTACCCGAAGTTATTATGGTTTTTTAGCAAGCCATCAACTCTTAAAACCCTATTTTATTGCTGATCAAAAATTTTTAGTCTCGGCTCATGATTTACAGGCGATTAAAACAGAACCCGGTATACGTCGTGCAGAAGAGCTACTCGCTTTGGGTAGAACCAATACCGCTTTAAGTGAATGGCGAGCGGCGACACGAAATATGAATGATCAAAAACGTCATGCGGCTGCAAAGCTGGCTTTAGAATGGCAATTACCTAATTGGTCTATTTTAGCCCTCTCGAATGCGGTTAATAAAAATGATTTAGAGCTGCGTTTCCCGCTTATGCACACACCCAATATTTTAAATGCAGCCAAACGCCACCAATTGGATCCGGCTTGGATCTTTGCAGTCACTCGTCAAGAAAGTGCATTTGTAGCAGATGCCAAATCCGTTGCAGGTGCTCTAGGCTTGATGCAATTAATGCCCAGTACAGCCAGCATGGTAGCCAAACGTCATCAAATCCCATTAAAGAGTGTTAAATCGGTATTAGATCCACATACGAATATACAGTTGGGCAGTTCTTATCTTAAAATGATGCTAGAAATGCATCAATATAATCCCGTATTGGCTACAGCCGCTTACAATGCAGGGCCCGGCCGTGTTAAAAAATGGCTGCCCGAACAAAAAATGGAAGCTGATACTTGGGTTGCGACTATCCCCTTTAAAGAAACCCGAGAATATGTAGAAAATGTGATGGTCTATACTGCTATTTATCAGCAGTTGTTAGGTAAAAAGCCTGCGCTTAGTGTACATATGCCACACATTATTCCAAAACAATAGGCCTAAAATATGGATACGAAATTAGAAAACCCCAAGTTGATTGATTTATTACAAGAAGCCACTTTTAGATTTAAAGATTTTCACGAAGCTGCAAAGCTATCCCATTTTTTATCGCAAGCTTGCCCTGCACCCGCACTTGCAGATATTGCTTTATCAGAACTTTTTATGAATGGTGTTGAACATGGTAATTTGCACTTAAGTTATGCAGAAAAAACACAGCTACAAAAAGAAAATCGCTGGATAGCAGAAATTGAACACAGACTCACGCTACCCGAATATAAAAATAAAAGCGTTAGCGTACATTACAAACGCACAGCAACAGAACTTATCTTTACGATTACAGATGAAGGTAAGGGATTTGATTGGCAACATATCAAATCGCACAGTGATCACAATCCAGATTTTCACGGTCGAGGACTTGCGATTATTGCAGACACCGCTTTCAAACATGTGGAATATAAAGGCTGTGGTAATCAAGTTGTGTGCGTGATTGCCTTAACGCAATCTGAATAAAAGCTAGGTTTTTGACTGCGAGTTACACACATTAAATACACATCTTATGCACAGCTTATCCACTTGACGTCCACAAGAATGTATCTCAGAATACATATATGTTGTGTTTTTCAATCTCAGTTCACCACTATATATTGGGTTAGATATCAAAAGTTAATTGACTACTATTAGGAGAGTCTGCTGAATGCAAGCTGAAATAAATGACGCGCTACAATCCACTACAGTACCTGTGGTTATCCCTGGAACACTCATGGTTATTCGCCGGAATGGAACACCCGTTCCCTTTGATGCCAATCGTATAGCCCTTGCCCTCACCAAAGCATTTTGGGATGTCGAAGGCAATAATGCCAGTACCTCTAATCGTATTGCAGATATTGTAAGTAAATTAACTGATCATGTAACGCATTCGCTTAATCGACGCTTATTAACCAATGGTGGCATGGTGCATATTGAAGATATTCAAGATCAAGTTGAGCTGGAGCTGATGCGACATGAATATCATGCAGTTGCACGTTCCTATGTGCTCTACCGAGAAGCCCATAAGAACAAAAGAGAAGCGAGTATAGAGGCCCATACAGAACCCACGCTATCCATTATTTTAGAAGATGGTTCGACACAAGCCCCTTTAAAACCCAGTTTATTGCTAGAAACTATTCAGGAAGCTTGTCAAAATTTATCTTCCGTTGAACCTGAACTCATTTTAAAAGATGCCTTAAGAAATCTTTTTGATGGTCTTAGCATGAAAGATGTACGTCAAGCCTTAATCATGAGTGCTCGCACCTTAATAGAGCAAGAGCCTAATTATAGTTACGTTGCTGCTAGACTTTTATTAAATGATTTACAACGCGAATCCGCACGTTTTTTACAATTGCCTACGCCTAAAACACAAGCGGCCATGCACAAGCAATATGCTGCGACTTTAGCCGCCAGTATTCAAAAAGGCGTATCTTTGGAATTATTAGATCCCAAATTACTCAGTTTCGACTTAGATCGCCTAGGCGAAGCCTTAATATCAGAAAGAGATCAACAATTTACCTATTTAGGTTTACAAACTTTGTATGATCGTTATTTCTTACATTCTAACGGTGTGCATTTTGAAATGCCCCAAACATTTTTTATGCGAGTGGCTATGGGCTTAGCCATTGCCGAAACCGATAAAGAACGCCGTGCGATTGAATTTTATCTGCTTTTATCTTCTTTTGATTTTATGAGCTCAACCCCCACTCTTTTTAACTCTGGAACGATGCGATCACAGTTATCCAGTTGTTTCTTAACGACTGTACCCGATGATCTCTTAGGCATTTATAATGCCATGAAAGACAATGCTTTATTGTCTAAATTCGCAGGAGGATTGGGTAATGATTGGACCTGTGTTCGAGCGATGAAATCCCATATCAAAGGCACCAATGGTAAATCCCAAGGTGTGGTCCCCTTCCTAAAAGTCGCCAATGATACTGCAGTGGCCGTTAACCAAGGCGGCAAACGAAAAGGTGCGGTATGTGCGTATTTAGAAACATGGCATTTGGATATAGAAGAATTTTTAGAATTGCGTAAAAATACGGGGGATGAAAGACGTCGTACCCATGATATGAATACCGCCAATTGGATCCCTGATTTATTTATGAAACGGGTGATTGAAAATAAAGACTGGACTTTATTTTCTCCGGATGAGACACCCACCTTACATGATTTGTATGGGGATGCTTTTGAAAATGCTTACACGCTTTATGAGGAAAAAGCCGCTCGTAGTGAGATTCAAAACTTTAAAACCATACCCGCGGTTTCTTTGTGGCGTAAAATGTTAGGTATGTTATTCGAAACTGGGCATCCTTGGATAACTTTTAAAGATCCCTGTAACATACGCTCTCCTCAATCGCATGTGGGTGTGATACACAGTTCAAACTTGTGCACCGAAATTACCTTAAATACTTCGGTAGACGAAATTGCGGTTTGTAATTTAGGCAGTATAAACTTAGCTCAACATGTTACAGAAAAAGGCCTGGATACAGAAAAATTAAAAAGGACCATTAAAACAGCCATACGTATGTTGGATAATGTGATAGACATTAATTTTTATTCTGTGATTCAAGCCAGACGCTCTAATTTGAAGCACCGTCCGATTGGTTTAGGATTAATGGGCTTCCAAGATGCTCTGTATAAACTGGGTATTTCTTATGAATCCGATGCTGCGGTTGAATTTGCCGATCGTTCTATGGAACATATCAGTTATGAAGCGATTTCAGCTTCTGTAGATTTAGCCGCTGAACGAGGTGTTTATTCTAGTTTTGAAGGTTCTTTATGGTCTAAAGGTATTTTACCCATAGATTCTATCGAAATATTACAACAATCCAGAGGCATTTATTTAGATCAAGATCGCAAACAAACCTTGGATTGGGCTGCTTTACGCAATCGAGTACGCAGCACAGGTATGCGTAATTCTAATGTAATGGCTATTGCACCCACTGCGACGATTTCAAATATTTGTGGTGTTTCTCAATCGATAGAGCCAACCTATCAAAATTTATTTGTTAAATCCAATTTATCGGGAGAATTTACCATTGTAAATCCTTATTTGGTTCAAGATCTGAAGAAATTAAATCTTTGGGATGAAACCATGGTCAAAGATTTAAAATACTTTAATGGCAGTGTACAAAAAATTACACGCATGCCCGAAGAATTCAAAACTCGATATGCCACAGCTTTTGAAATAGACACCAAATGGTTAGTGGATGCGGCTTCTAGACGCCAAAAATGGATTGATCAAGCTCAATCATTGAACTTATATATGCAAGCACCTTCAGGTAAAAAAATGGATGTGCTCTATCGTACTGCTTGGTTAAGGGGCCTTAAAACCACTTATTATTTACGAACCATGGGCGCTTCTGATGCAGAAAAATCCACCATTCACGATGGTGCATTAAATGCTGTGGCCTGCTCCATTGATAATCCTGACTGTGAATCCTGTCAATAAGAACCTAAATATGAGGAAAAAAAATGTCTGAATTACTTTCACCTGTAGGACTTGAAATCCCAACACTGGGGGCTGCGCGCATACGCGTTGATGAAAAAAAGATTATTAATTGTTTTGCAGACTTAAACCAATTAGTGCCTTTTAAATATAGTTGGGCATGGAAAAAATACTTAGCAAGTTTAAGCAATACTTGGACGCCTGAAGAAATACAAATGGGTGCAGATGTTATCCTCTGGAAAGATAGAAGTGAGAATGGCTTAACCGAAGACGAGCGCATGATTATTGAGCGAAATTTAGGATTTTTTGCCACAGCCGATTCACTCGTTGCCAATAATTTGGTTTTAGCCGTTTACAGACATATTACGAATCCGGAATGCAGACAATATTTGTTAAGACAAGCCTTTGAAGAAGCTTTACACACACATGCCTATCAACATGTTATCCAAAGCTTAGGCATGGATGAAGCCCGCGTCTTTAATATGTATAGAGAAATTCCTTCGGTTGCAACCAAAGCAGCCTGGGCCCTCCCCTATACCCAAAGTTTATCGGATCCTCACTTTAAAACGGGAACGCCTGAAAATGATCAACGTTTATTACGCGATTTAATCGCTTTTTATGTGGTATTTGAAGGTATTTTCTTTTATGTAGGCTTTACCCAAATACTTTCCATGGGTAGACGCAATAAAATGACGGGTACCGCAGAGCAATTCCAGTATATTTTAAGAGACGAGTCCATGCATTTAAATTTTGGTATCGATGTGATCAACCAAATTAAAATTGAAAATCCACATTTATGGACCTCCAGTTTCCAAACAGAAATTATTAAAATGATCAAAGAAGGTGTAGAGCTAGAATATCAATATGCAGTAGATACAATGCCTAGAGGTATTTTAGGATTAAATGCGCATATGTTTTCTGATTACCTGCACTTTATTGCAAACAGGCGCTGTGTACAAATTGGTTTGCCTGAGCAATATCCAGGTGCCACCAATCCCTTCCCCTGGATGAGTGAAATGATCGATTTGAAGAAGGAAAAGAATTTCTTTGAAACTCGTGTCACAGAATACCAAACCGGTGGAGCACTCAATTGGGATGATGAATAAAAACTATTGTTTATTGGCTTTAAGGATAAAAAAATATGGAAAATGAAAATAGATTATTGCTTACAGGAGCAGGACTGAGTGCAAATTTTGGTGCGCCAACTGCTTCTGAAATGTCAGATTTTCTTTTCAATAATCATCAAATACAAAATAATGCAAAGTTAAAAAAGTTACTATCTGAATGCTGTGATTATGAATACGCTTACCAAACTGTTATGGAAGATTCCGTTTTTGAATCTACTGATCAGGAAATATTCTCTACAGCGATACGGAAAGCTTATGAAAGCCTTGATAACAAGCTCCTTGGGAGTGTCGCAAACTATGCACAAACCTATGGTGATTTTTTCAAAAAAATAATTTTTAGATTTTCAAGAGTATCTCCATATAATGGATCGGGATATATATTTACTCTAAACCAAGATTTACTAATAGAAAGAAATTTTAGTAAGTATCCCGATTCTTCCCTTTCATCTATTACTGTCCCTCTTGTTTTTTCAAAAATCTTTGGAAAGGAACATGGTAGTGCTTTATTGCAACAAGATTATGTTAAAATTCCAGAAGATTTTGAATTTCAGAGGCTTCAATATGAAAATCAATTAACTAATTGCGTACCCTTATCTTATATAAAACTTCATGGTTCTCAAGATTGGCTTTTTGAAAAGGAAGGGAAAAATCTTATGGTGATAGGTCGAAGAAAGCAAGATACGATCAGTTCTATTCCCTTATTAGATTATTATTGGAAAAAATTTGAACAACAATTAAACATACCCAATTCAAAAATTTTAATAATAGGATATAGTTTCAATGATAAACATGTTAATGAAGCTTTAAAATCTGCAAAAAAAAATGGTCTTAAAGTTATTGTCGTTAATCGATCACCTCGAGAGAAAATAATTGAAACCTTACAAAAGCACCACTGCCAGCCAGATGATATAATAACTTCTTATTACTCTAACATATTAATTGATTTTTTTTCGACGAGCCATCCGGATTTAAGAGAAGAGATGAAATCATTTTTTAACGATCCATATTTTTAAAAACTCGCTTACATATTTCGCATAAATTTATTTTGCATATTCGAGCTATAAAAAAGGCTATTAAAATTTTAAATGGAAGTTAAATTTTTAATCCGAAGCATCATTGCTTTCCTGTTCAAAATGGCATGTTTCATATAAAAAGATAGAGGCTGCAACGTAAGCGTTCGGCCAAATACATCTTGTAAAGAATAAGCACCCACCTCAATAT
>CAMFJH010000029.1 GCA_945956915.1 uncultured Francisellaceae bacterium
CATTTAGCAACAGTGGTGATTTTGTTGAAAAAGTATTTTTGAGACAACTTCTAGTTAAAAACTCAAATAAAATAAGCATTGATGAATTAAACGCACTAATAGATTTAAAGAATAAGTATTTACTTCAGTTGAAGAGTATTGAATTTTTGAAAGATAATGGTCTTATGATTGCAATCTTTAATGATTTAAAAGGACATCTTCAGGATAAGCCTATTGTTTTATCGGATAGTATAAAAGAATATTTATATTTTTCAATAAATTCTGATGTTAAAGAAAATGAAAAAATGAAAATGATCAGTGAATTAGCAAATGATGAGCTTCTTGAAATGATCAAAGATATTTTTGAGGATTTTAAGGGCTTTATAGAAGGTGTCATGAAAGATAATGAAAATCCTATTAAAATGAATGTCGCAAAAAGTCTTAAGGCGGAAAATTTAAAAAGGTCCATTGATCTTCTTAAAGTGTATTTAGATAAACAACTTGCAGCACCATTAAATGAACTTTTAATTTCAGCATTAGAAGATTTAAATCCATTTTTAGGTGAGTGGAAAAGTATAGTAGGTGATGTTCAAGAAATAAGTCCAGCCCAAATTCGTGATCTGTATGAAAAAGCAAATATAAAGTATAAAGAAGTGGAAAATGATATTATCCCATTTAATTATTATTTAATGAAGATGCCTTTGAAGGCAATATCAATTGAAGATGACAATCTTAGTAATTATTTAACAACAGGCACTCCAATTGCGAAAGTCGTCACTTTACCAATACTTCCCATGTTAGACCCGCTAGAGGGAGTTGTTTCAAAAACGCCAAATCAAGGTTTGGATGCAAAAGCGATGTTAGAGAAAATGATACAATTATCTGATAGAAATGCTGCAGGTTACCATGCTGTGAATAAAAATTGCGCCAGTACAACGAGTGCTATTTTAGAAGCGGGTGCTTTAACAAAAAAACAAAAAAAAATTTTTAAAAATTATACTTTTGGTTTTTTAGTAACTCCTCAAGACTGTTTTAATAATGCACTTGATTTTCAATCGGATTTTTATAACCGTTCAAAAATAAGTGTTTTCTCTAAAATAAAAATCCGCTTAGATAATATTCCAGGAAAATTTCTGGGTGTGCTATTAGAACCCGAAGCTTCTGGTTTAAAAAAATGGGTGCAGTTTTAGGTGGGTGTTTGGTGACCCCTGTTGCATTGGCTGTATTTATTGTACGAAAAATACTAAACCCTTTATATACTGTAAAAGATGCAAGGCGATTTGCGAATTATGCTTTTTCTAAGAATTCAATTACTTTAAAAACAGTGTCTTTAATAACGCTTGCCTCTGCAATTGTGCTTTCTCCTTTGGCAGCACTACAATATGGCCTAAAAAAATTAATTGTGGATCCGGTGAATACTTTGCTGACTACAAAACTAAAAGTAATACGAGAACAAAATGGCGAGAATATGATAAGTGACTATGATAAATATATACAATTCCAAAAAAATGAAAGTCTAAAGAAAGTGATAAATAGTTTTACAGCCGAAATTGATAAAAAAACTAAGGTTGATGATGCCGAAATTGGTGCGAATCCTGAAAAAGCTTTAGCAGCATTTAAAACAAAATTAGAGGACGATCAGCACTGTATTCCTGTATTTAATAAAGAAATACAGATGAAGGTAATCGGTTACATAAATAAGCATCCAGAAAAAAGAGAGGATTATGATGCATTAATGCTTAAAGCCGCAAATAGAGTAGTCGGTGTTGTGGAACAATATAAAGAAGAAGCTAAAGAAGCAAAAAAAATAAAACCCAATTAGAATAAAATCTAATATCAAAAGATTGGGGTGGATTTTTCCACCCCCGAACATTAAGCCAAAGCATCCAAATATTTTTCAGCATCTAAAGCTGCCATGCATCCGGAACCTGCAGAGGTCACGGCTTGTCTGTAAATGGGATCGCAGACATCGCCTGCTGCAAAGACTCCGGGGATGGTTGTTGCGGTTACATTGCCATGGCCACCGCCTTGTACTTGAATGTACCCATTTTTCATGGCTAATTGGCCATCAAAAATTTTGGTGTTGGGAGAATGTCCAATCGCGATAAAAATACCGCTGACAGCAATGTCTTCTTGTTTGGGCTTGCCATCGGATGAGAGTTGATCTAGACGTTCTATACGCATGCCATTTACGCCCCCATCATCTCCCAATACTTCTTCCAAGCGGCTGTTCCATAAAATAGTCACTAAGCCCGCTTCTACTTTTTTCATTAATTGCCCGATTAGAATTTTTTCGGAACGTAGGGTATTACGTCTATGTACTAGGGTCACATGCGAAGCAATATTAGAAAGGTATAAGGCTTCTTCAACAGCCGTATTTCCACCGCCAATCACGGCCACAGCTTGTTGTTTAAAGAAAAAACCATCACAAGTCGCACAACCGGAAACCCCTCGCCCCATAAAAGCTTGCTCTGATGGCAAGCCTAAATATTTGGCACTGGCCCCAGTGGCAATGATTAGGGCATCTGCTGTATAAGTGGTTTTAGATTCACCGATTAAAGTGAAAGGCTTTTGGCTTAAATCGACTTCGCTTATGTGATCAAAAATGACTTCTGTCTCAAATCGCTTGGCATGCTGTTCCATGCGTTCCATCAGGGCCGGACCTTGTAAACCCTCCACATCTCCTGGCCAATTGTCTACGTCCGTTGTAGTCGTTAATTGCCCCCCCTTTTCTAAACCTGTAATCAGTACTGGGTTTAAATTGGCACGGGCTGCATAAACGGCCGCAGTATAACCTGCAGGACCTGAGCCTAAAATCAGTAAACGGGCATGCTGGGTATTAGTCATGAAACTCTCCTTTGTAGCGTAGATCCTCTAAGGGATGTATAGTATTAGGACATATTATATAGAAAGATAGGTAAAATGACATGGGCGTAAGACGAAAATCAATGAGTTCAGTAAATGCCACACAGGCAGTGAACAGGATTTTAGGACGTAGACTGCAAGAAGGCGGATTTATTGTATTTTCCGCTTTGGCTATTTTTTTGTTTGTTTCTTTAATAACTTACAGTGATACCGATGCAGCTTGGTCACAGTCGGGTTCTTACAACACGCTTAAAAATGCAGCCGGTTGGGCCGGCGCTTGGTTTGCAGATTTAGTTTTATATTTATTTGGCATTATTGCCTATTTATTTCCCATTATCATTGCCTACTCAGGAATTCGTTTATGCCAAAATCGTTTAAATCAAGACTTTGTCTTAGAAAAACACGGCTCTCATCGTTTAGTCTGGCTTTTAAGATCAATGGGCTTTGGAGTGGCATTGCTAGCCGGCTCGGGATTAGCGAATTTACATATGGGTTTTTTAGAAGCCAGTATGCCAATGGGAGCAGGGGGTGTTTTAGGACGTATTGCCAGTAGCCAGATACTGCCTTTGTGCGGTTATCTAGGGTCGAGTTTATTATTGCTGGCCTTTTTCCTAGCAGGGATTACTTTAACTACAGGTTTATCCTGGTTTGGATTAATGGATTGGATAAGCAAACGCCTATTCAACCAAATACAAAAATTAATTACTAAATGGCCAACACTATGGCGATTTATAAAGGAAAAATATACAAAGTCTGATAAAACAGAACCTTTAATGACAATTAATCCAAGGCTTTCAAAACCCAAACGCATAACACCTTCTATCGAATTGCGAGAACCTATGGAAGCTTTAGATATGCCTATTCCTGTGGCTGGAACTTTAATGCCTGTTGTAGTACCTAGGATAGAAACACGCGTTGTGGCAGGGCCACTTAAAAAAATACGCTCAATGCCAACCAATACCGCTTTACCAGAAGTGAATTTATTGGAAGAAGCTTCAGAAGCAGAATTGGTATTACGATCGCAATCGTTTTCGCATGCAAAATTAGAAGCCATTTCTCGAGAAGTGGAAGCACGGTTATTAGAATTTGGCGTGCAAGTAACCGTGGTATCTGTGTTTCCAGGCCCTGTGATTACGCGTTTTGAAATGGAATTGGCCGCGGGTATTAAAGTGAGCAAGATTACAACTTTAGCTAAAGATTTAGCACGGGCTTTGTCTGTCACTAAAGTTCGTGTGGTTGAAGTTATTCCCGGAAAATCAGTAGTTGGCTTAGAGTTACCCAATGAGAATCGCGAATTGGTGCGCTTTAGAGAAATTGTAGAATCTCAAGCCTATATGGAATCCAGCTCTCCTTTAACGTTGGCCTTGGGTAAAGATATCAGCGGTGCGCCTTCGGTAGTGAATTTGGCAAAGATGCCTCATTTGTTGGTGGCAGGGACTACCGGTTCAGGAAAATCGGTAGGTGTGAATGCCATGTTGTTAAGTTTATTGTATAAATCAACACCTTTGGATGTACGCTTAATTTTAATCGATCCCAAAATGTTAGAATTATCGATTTATGATGGCATTCCTCACTTACTAACCCCAGTAGTCACCGATATGAAAGATGCAGCCAATGCATTAAAATGGTGTGTTGGGGAAATGGAAAAACGCTATCAAGTGATGGCTGCTGTGGGTGTACGAAATTTATTGGGCTATAACCGAAAAATAGAAGAAGCAGAACAAGAAGGTTCACCTTTGTACAATCCCTTATGGAGACCTGAACATGGGGGGGAGCGTCCAATACTCAATCGCTTGCCTTATATTGTGGTTATTATTGATGAATTTGCAGATATGATCATGGTGGTGGGTAAGAAAGTCGAAGAATTGATTGCCCGTATTGCCCAAAAAGCACGTGCTGCAGGGATTCACATGATTTTGGCGACGCAAAGGCCTTCAGTGGATGTGATTACAGGGCTTATCAAAGCCAATGTTCCCACACGGATTGCTTATCAGGTATCTTCTAGGATAGATTCTAGAACCATTTTAGATCAACAAGGTGCAGAACAATTATTAGGTCATGGTGATATGTTGTATTTAGCACCGGGTACTGGAATCCCTACGCGTATTCATGGTGCTTTTGTGTCAGATGAAGAGGTTCATGCCGTGGTGAAAGCCTTAAAGCAAATGGGTGAACCTGATTATGCTGAAGATATTTTATCAGGCAATGCCTCTATGGGGATGGGAGGGTACCCAGGTTTTGAAGAAGAAGCAGATGGAGAGCAAGATGAGCTTTATGATCAAGCGGTCAATATCATTATTGAGACGCGAAAGACCTCGATTTCCCATCTTCAAAGGCGTTTAAAAATTGGGTATAATCGAGCTGCACGCTTAATAGAAACCATGGAAATGGCAGGAGTGGTAAGTCCCTTACAATCCAATGGTGTGCGTGAGGTCTTAGCCCCATCCCATATGGAAGATTAGTAGGAGTATATGAATGAAAAAATTAAGTATCATTTTAAGCTTAAGCCTATTTTTTGGATATGCGCATCCTGTGTGGGCCTTGGCTGAAGGCGATGCCTTAAAAGCCTTACTGGCCCCTATAAACAGTATGGAAGGTAAATTTCAGCAAAAAGTGACTAATGAAAATGGTAAAGTGTTACAAACGAGCTTTGGTGTGTTTGCACTTCAAAAACCCAAACAATTTCGCTGGGAAGTGAAAGGCAAGGCTGCACGTTTAGTCGTTTCCAATGGCAAAAAAGTATGGGATTATGATGAAGATTTAGCACAAGTGAGTGTGCGTATTTTAAGTAATCGTGAGCAAAAATTACCTATCTTTTTTTTAAGTGGTGATACGGCAAGCCTAGAGAAAAATTTTGAAATTAAATCCTGCTCTGCTATTCAAAATACCTGTTTTGAATTGCACCCTAAAGCTTCTGGTAAACAGGATATTTTTCAAAAGATTCGCTTACAATTTAAAGCTAAAGTATTGGTAGAATTGGAAACTTTAGATGAATTAGGGCAGAAAACAGTATTTAGATTTTCTGATCTAAAAATAAATCCGAAGCTTTCCGCCAATCGTTTTCAATTTGTAGCGCCCAAAGGCGTTGATATCATAGGTGCAGAATAATGTTAGACACGAAATTATTAAGAGAAGATGCAGAAGGTATTGCCGCGCGTTTAAAGCCCCGTGGTTTTGTATTAGAAGTTGAACGATTAAAAACCCTAGAAGCCGAACGCAAGGCAATTCAAGTTGAGACCCAAAGTTTACAGAATGCACGCAATACCTCTTCTAAAGCGATTGGCCAAGCCAAAGCCAAAGGCGAATCGGTACAGGATTTATTAGATCAAATTCAAAGTTTAGGTGATAAATTGACGGTTTCGGAAAAAAAATTAGAAGGCATTCAGTCTGAATTGCAGGCTATCTATGATCGTATTCCCAACGTTCCTGACAAGAGTGTGCCTGTGGGAAAATCAGAAGAGGACAATCTAGAACTAAAACGTTGGGGCACTATACCTGAGTTTAGTTTCACACCCAAAGATCATATTGAATTGGGTAAAAATATTTTCAACAATAATTTATCAGGAATAGATTTCGAGGCTGCCACACAATTATCCGGTGCTCGTTTTGTGGTCTTAAGTAATCAAATTGCGCGTTTACACAGAGCTTTGGCACAATTCATGCTGGATTTGCATACTACTGAACATGGATACCAAGAAGTATATGTACCGTATTTAGTGAACAGTACAGCGCTTTATGGTACGGGTCAATTTCCAAAGTTGATAGAAGATTCGTTTAAAATTGAAGGCTCTGATCATTGGTTAATACCCACGTCAGAAGTAGCCGTTACCAATTTGGTGCGCGATAAAATTTTAGAAGCAGAAGTATTGCCATTAAAATATGTTTGCCATAGTCCTTGTTTTCGATCAGAAGCAGGCAGTTATGGCAAAGATTTAAAAGGTATGATAAGACAGCATCAATTTGATAAAGTAGAAATTGTTCAAATTGTACACCCAGAGGCTTCGCACGCAGCCCATGAAGAAATGTTAAAACAGGCAGAAACAGTATTACAGCGTTTAGAATTGCCCTACAGAGTTGTGGCATTATGTTCTGGTGATTTAGGCTTTAGTGCAGTTAAAACTTATGATTTGGAAGTCTGGTTACCCGGTCAAATGCGTTATCGAGAAATCTCTTCTTGTAGTAATACCGAAGATTTTCAAGCACGTCGGATGCAGGCACGGTTTAGATCAAGCACACAAAAACCTGAATACGTGCATACGCTCAATGGTTCTGGGTTAGCGGTGGGTAGAACCTTGATTGCCGTGCTAGAAAATAATCAAGATGAGCAAGGCAGAATTCATGTGCCCAAAGCGTTACAAGCCTATATGGGTGGTATAAGTATTATAGAGTAAAACAATCTAAGTCTAAGCTAGTAAAATTGTATAAATACACAGATTGACAGCTATATTTTTGTATGTTAACTTTCCTATATTATTAATATCAGGAGTAGAAAAGATGCCAAGTATAAGACTCGTTCGCGAAGAATTTATAGCAGGTCAGAAGCTGCCTTGTAAATGGTCCGTACGTATTGAAACGACATCTGTTCTCGTACATTCATTTTTTGCTGCGTGTTTTAATGACAGTGTAAAAGAGCTGCAAGAGCTTTTACAATCAAATAATGTAGATATAAATAAGATTCAAATAGATGACGGAAAAACACTACTCATGTTTGCAGCGCAAAATCAAAGAGTGCTCGTGTTAAAATTTTTATTAGCTCATCCCGGTATTGATGTTTCAGTCAAAGATAAGTTAGGTATGACAGCTTTGAATTATTTATTAAAGCCAACAGTTTTCATAAAGAAAAATTTTGTGATTGCAGAAGATGTTATTAAGCATGGAGCAGACATTGATCTAGTAGATAATGATGGTCATACACATTTATTACGTGCTTGGATTGAAAATGAGCGTGAAACTGCAAAGCAATTAATTAGGCTTGGAGCAAAAATTGAATTTAGCGAAGACTTACTTAAAAAGGATCCCAATTTTGAGTATGTATTTACAACAGCAAACCAGCTTCAGTATGATACCAGTAATTTTTGTTCTGATGATTTTCTTTGTGAAGGCAGAGCAATGTACATGACTTCCGACAATGGAAATAAGAAAAAAGAGGATTTATTGGAGCAAATCAAGTTGTCAAAACAGTTTTTACAGGAACTACAGCAAGCACTAGCATTAGAGCAAGCAAAATGGTTGGGTGTTGCTGCCAGTTGTATCTGTTTTGACGGAGGAAAAATAGTAGAGTCGTTATTAAAATCTTTCTTAGTAGATCCTATTGAAGAGGCATCAATAGCTTCTAAAGTACTAAAAATAAAACCAGAAAAAAAGTATGATTCAGAAATTGAGGCAGTGTTAGATAATGTGACAAAAATCTTGGAGACTCTTAAAGAAGATGGCAATGATAAAGCGGTTAAAATGAGGAGAGCATTTGATTTAGGGTTTGGTATGATGAAAAACCGTTTAATAAAAGGAGAGCATGCGCCAGTAAGATTCTACGAATCTATTCCACCAAACTTGCTTTTTACACCACAAATTGAACATCGTGAAAGAGAACTTGCAAATGAAATTTGTTGGCAGCAATGGTGCAATAATTATGATGCAAACTTTCCAAGCCGTAAGGGCAAAGATGGATATGGTCCTGGTGCTATGGTGCTTGCAAGACCAAAGCTAAGACCTTTTACTCCGGATTCTTGAGCTGTTTTTATATACAGTTGAAAATCCTTTTTTTTAATGTATACTTTAATTAAAAATGCATATTAGTTAAAGTATACTTTTATAAAGAGGAAGGCCAAAAATGGAAATCTTAGATCAGGACCTCATGAATGTTTTAGGAGAATTAAATCCTTGGTGGCGCGGGACAGCGATTCCTGATTTGCCTACTTGGCACCGGGCAATATTCCAAGAAATTTTTAATTGGACCTATGATCCCCCTGCACCTCGTGCCATTTTACTCTCAGGTGCCAGACAAGTGGGTAAAACAACCCTAATCTTACAAACTATTGAAAATTTATTAGAGAAGGGTGTACCCGCTGCAAATATTTTATATACAACATTTGATCACCCTTTGATGAAATTAGCAGGCGTTGAAAAAGTGCTTAAAATTTGGCGTGAACGCGAGCTTAAAGTAGAAGGGCCAGAATATGTATTTTTGGATGAAGCACAGTTCATTACCGATTTTGGGGTTTGGGTAAAACATCAAGCTGATTTTAATAAAAATCGTAGAATTATTTTTACCGGTTCTTGTATGCCACTCTATAAAAGTGATCAAGAATCAGGCGTGGGTAGATGGCATACCATCCGTATTACAACATTGTCCTTTTATGAATATTTAAAATTAAAGCATGCTCAAAACAGCACACTACCTGAGCTTCCACAACTCAACACGCTCGATGAATTATTCACCTGGTCTCCAAACGAATTTTATCGAGTAACAGAATTGGCTTCAGCTTATGTTGGGTATTTTCATGAATATTTAGTGCGGGGTGGTTTTCCTCAAACAACCTTGGTAAGCAGTTTGCATCAAGCGCAACGCCTATTAAGAGAAGATATTATTGATAAAGTTTTAAAACGAGACATGACAGCATTTTTTGGTGTACGTCGTGTCTTAGAACTTGAACAATTATTTTTATATTTATGCATGCATGATGGTGGGCAATTGGACATGTCTGCTTTGTGCAGCAATCTTGCAGTTAAAAGGCCTACCATTCAGCATTTTATAGAATTATTAGAAGCCACTCATCTTATTTATAAGCTTCCCCTTTTTGGATATGGCAAAGAAGTATTGAGGGGGCATTATAAAATTTATTTAGCAGATGCAGCAATGTCAGCAGCAGTCTTGCTTAAGGGAAACAGTATACTCGATGATCCCATCGCTTTGGGAAATGCAACAGAAACGGCGGTATTCAAGCATTTATATGCTCGATATTATAGAGAAAGTCCTCGTTTTAGTTACTGGCATAATCAAAAAAAACAGGAAGTCGATATTATAGTTGAAACAGGTGTTGAAATGATTCCTTTCGAAGTAAAATATAGACATCAGCATACAGGGGTAAAAGAGTTACAGGGATTGTTGGATTTTTGTGAGCAAAAGAAGATTCCTGTTGGATATGTCGTCACTAAAGCTTTGGATGACTTTGGGTTATTTAAAACAGGAACTTCTGCTTCTCATAAAATCATGCGGATCCCAGCCCCTTTGTTATGTTATTGGATAGGGCAAGCAGAGTTGCTAGTATAATATTTGAAAAACAGTCAGGATTGCAAGCAACCCTGACTGCTATGATTTTTGAGATTACTCTCTACGACCAGAAAGGGCGCTGAAGATTTGCAATAGGCTGATAAATAAATTGTAGATAGATACATACAATGAAATCGTTGCCATAATGTAATTACGCTCTCCGCCATTGATGATCTGAGAAGTTTCAAACAAGATGAGACCTGAAGAAATCAGTACAAAAGCTGCAGAAACCATCAGAGACAGCATTGGAATGTGTACGAAAAAGGCTACTAAGCTGCCCACAAAGGCAACAGTGGCTGCTATAAACAAAAAGCCGCCCATGTAACTAAAATCTTTACGAGTTGTCAAAGCATAGCCTGAAAGTGCAAAGAAAATCAGCCCAGTTGCACCCAGAGCAGACATGACAATTTGAGAACCATTACTATAGGTACCAATAACCATATTTAAAATAGGGCCCAGTGTGTATCCCATAAATCCGGTAAAGGCGAAAATAGAAGCGATACCCCAAACACTGTTTCTTAAGGCTTGCGTTAGGAATAATAGACCGATATAAATAGGCAATGCTATTAAGCCCATTGCTCTAGCATTTGTTGCCATGGCAAGCCAGGCCGTTGCTGCACTAAACAAAAGGGTCAATGACAAAAGTAAGTAAGTGTTCTTAATCACAGCGTTGGTTTGTAAGACCAGGCCTTCAGTACGTGAGCGGGTAACGGTATTTGTAGTTGGCATAGTTATCTCCTGATTTTTACTTGGACTAGTTCTAGTTTACCACAAAAAAAGACTTGTATTTTAAAAGCGCTATGAGTAGAATGATTCTCTTACGGAGAGGTGGCCGAGCGGTTTAAGGCGGCGGTCTTGAAAACCGTTGAGGGGCATCCCCCCTCCCAGAGTTCGAATCTCTGCCTCTCCGCCACTACACTTACATGAACCTCTTTAATCATGCATTACGTACTTTAGCCTTATCAGCATTCGAAGCCACAGATCCCGGAGTATAAATGTTAGTTATCGAGCTGTGTTACACGGTCGATTTCTATTTGATCGCAGAGGCCTTGTTGGATTAAATGAGAACCGGACATTCGCAATGTCCACATGCCCTGTTCACAAGCCAGTGTTTGGATCTCGGCAGCTGAAGCGCCTTTTAAAATGAGTTCGCTTATTTCTGGTGTAATCGACATGCACTCATAAATGCCGACGCGGCCCTTGTATCCCTTTTGGCAGTGTTGGCAGCCTTTATGACAACCATAGGTACATAAACGACGTACTAAACGTTGAGCAATAATCAACGAAACTGTATGCGCGATATGATAGGCAGGAATACCCATATTCATAAGCCGAGTAAGACTTTCGGCAGCACTGTTGGCATGTAAAGTAGAAAGCACTAAATGGCCTGTTTCCGCAGCTTGCACGGCAATACTCGCGGTTTCCAGATCACGGATTTCACCCACCATGAGTATATCTGGATCCTGACGTAAAAAAGATCGTAAAAGAGTGGCAAAGCTTAAGCCTGCTTTAAGATTAACCTGCACTTGATTAATGCCGGCTAAACGAATTTCAATGGGATCCTCACAAGTAGAAATATTCACAGAATGGGTATTTAATAAATGTAGGGCAGTATAGAGTGAGACCGTTTTACCACTTCCGGTAGGGCCTGTCACCAGAATCAAGCCTTGGGGTTGCTGAATTGCTTTTAAAAAAATAGTTTTTTGAGCAGCTGTAAAGCCGAGTGTATCCAGATCGAGGGCAGTTTTTTGTGGATCTAGAAGGCGTATTACTATTTTTTCATCAAACAAAGTAGGGCAACTACTGACTCGGCAATCAATGATATGCTGTTCAGGAAGCGCCCATAAAGACGCTTGTTTTGATTGGCTTTCACTTGGGATGAGATCACTCAAGTTTATTTGAAATCGACCATCTTGAGGGATTCTTCGTTCGGATATATCCAATTTTGCCAATAGCTTGATACGTGCACACAAACGAGGGGCTAAATGCAGAGGTGGCCTTTCTACTTCGTATAAAATCCCATCTTGCCTAAAGCGAATACGAAAATGTGTTTCATAGGGCTCTAGGTGGATGTCTGAAGCACCACTTTGAATACCTTTGGCAAGCAATGCATTGAGATATTCAATAATGGGCGCATCCGATTTAGTATGGGTTTCCATCAATTAATGTAAGGTTATAATAAATCATGAATATGGACAATGCCCATTAAATGGTTGTCAGAGTTCATAACCGGTAAGGCGGTAATTTTAAGGGATTCCATAATTTCTAAAGCTTCGGAGGCACGCATGGAGGGAAGAATTGTTTTAAAATTTCGGGTCATCACACTGTGTATACGAGTGGTATGGATATTGGTTGTATGATCCAGAGCTCGCCTTAAATCCCCATCGGTAAAAATACCGCTGATGGTTGTTGGCGTACCAAGGGTGGGTGGGCAAACCAGCGTCATTCCTAAGCGTTTTTTAGACATTTCAAAAAGGGCTTCAGAAACAAAAGCATGCTCAGAGACCATAGGTATGGCGTTGCCCGTGTGCATAAGATTTTCAATTTTTAAAGCTAAACGTTTTCCTAATTTTCCACCAGGATGAGACAAGGCAAAATCTTCTTCTGTGAATCCTCGCATTTCTAAGAGAGTGACCGCAAGCGCATCTCCCATGGCCAATGCTGCAGTGGTACTGCTGGTAGGTGCAAGGTTTAAAGGGCAAGCTTCGCGCTGCACGCTGACATCTAAGTGGACATTTGATAATTTTTTCAAGGTAGAATGCGGGCTTCCGGTTAAGCAGATTAAGGGCACACCTAATTTTTTAATTAAAGGAATGATGTAAAGCAATTCTTCTGTCTCGCCAGAATTGGACAAAGCCAAGACCACATCTTTTTGAGTGATCATGCCCATATCGCCATGAGAAGCTTCAGCAGGGTGCATGAAGAAAGAGGGTGTACCTGTACTGGAAAAAGTCGCAGATATTTTTTTACCAATATGACCAGATTTGCCCATACCCGTGACAACCACACGGCCTTGGCAATTAAGTAACAAATGGCAGGCCTGTTCAAAGGTGTGATCGATCCGTTGAGCCAATTGAGCAAGCGCCTCAGATTCTATTTTCAAAGCCCTAACGCCAAATTGGGTAATAGAGTGTTCTGCAGATACATATGACATAACTTAAAATCCTAGATTTGCTTTAAGATTTGTATTATATAGACCTAATATCCAACTAACAACTGATTTATCTAACAAACTTTTTAATTGGAAAGCATAACTTATTATGTGCAATGCATTCGAAGTGGTTTAGGGCTGGGTTCTACTTCGTTAGTCACTGAACCTTTTAAAACTTGATCTAGTTTATCAAAAACAACTTTCACATCACTATTTCGAGATAAAAATCCTTTTTCTCTTTCGACATTCAACAGAGCCTCTAATCTTTGTTTTTGGTTAGAAATAGATAAATCAACGGAATCTAGTAAGCGTAAAGCTAAGCTTTTTTCTATTTCAGAAGGTGTGCCCCAGGAATAAGAAGATAAGTTTTCAAAGCAAAGTAACACTGGTGTTTTTGCATCCATATCCTCTGCATTAACATCTAGACGCTTATCAATTGGCAATTGTTCTGAAAGGCTTAAAAGTGCTTCAGCATGTTCATATTTTTTGGATTTAATTAAATGGCTAAGCAAAGTAGTATTGTCTAAAAAAATGGGTTTTTGAAGGAAATCTTTCGCGTTGGGCTTTTTTAAAATCAAACACATCATATCTTTAAATTCCGCTGCAGTTTTCTCAAATGAAGGCTCGATATTTGCACGTATACCTGCATACTCTTCTATCTTTTTTTGCTCTGGAATAACGGTAGGGCTTTTAATCTCGGCTTTAGATAAAACAAATGCCTGTAAACGATGCTCTAGAGTCGAGTAAAATTTATCATCCCCTGGGAACTTCAAACGCTCGCTGAGTAATTTAGAACCCTTGGCATAGTTATCATGAATATTTAAATCAAGACCTGCATCTAAGAGTTTTATAATAAAATCATAGCGTTTATTATGTATAGCTGCTAAGAATAATGAATTGCCATCAGCAGTCTGCATGTTTAAGGTATGAAAACCTTGAGGCAGTTTTATAAACGCCAGTACGCGTTCTTCATGCTCAAGTTTTTCTTGTTCAGTTTTGCCTAGGTTTTCAATCAAGGATTTTAAAAGATAGTCTTGGCATTGTTTTTCGTATACTGTTTTATTTTCTATTAATAAAGGGTTAGAGATAGGTAAAGCATTTACCAAGGCTTTGCGAGTTTCAAGGTAGTCATTATTTGCAGTCCATAAGCTGGGTAATAATTCTTTGTCCATTAAAACAAGCATATCTGAAAGATTGTTGGCCTTAGGAATACATAACCGTGCCACATGGCCATAACCCCGGTTAAGTGCTATTTCTAAAAGGGCATTGAAATCTTCTACTTCTAAAAAGCCATGGTACTGAGTTAAGATTCGCTTTGCAATTTTTCCATAGTCAATGGCACCTGGCAGAAAATTCAACCAAGTGGCTGTTCTTAAAGTGATTGATAATTTGTTGAGAAATAAGCTCCTTATTTCCCTCAGCATTTCTGGGTTATTCGCGCCTTTATATTGATTCAGCAGGCTCGTTAATAGATGCGATTCACCTTCAGCATACTCTATGATGGCTGGAAGTATTTGTTTCAGCGCTTCTATCGAGAAAATAGGGCAAGGAATGTCACAGCGTAATAGATGGTTAGCATAAGCAAATTGTTGATTGGTTATTGCCTGTGCCAATGCGGTATTGAGTGTTTGTTGATATTCTTGATTTTCTAACAAAGCTGCATTTAAATTTAATTGCTGACAAATATGGAAGAGCGCACGGAACTCATTACTTATTTCCATTGGATTTTCTGCTAAGATTTCGAATTCATTTTTTAAATGTTCGATTAAGACATCGCCAATATTGTCTTTAATGACATCGATAATACCGGGTATTTGTGGACAGTCTTGCAAGGGTGTTATCGCATCACTGTCCGTCGCGCCTAATAAGGCACCTCTTGTCAATAAAGTTTTAATGATCAAAAAGCTTTGTGTTAGATTATTTTGTGAGATACTTTTACAAGCGCAATGTAGGAGGGTTTTTCCATAAGCCAAAGGAATGTTCATATCCATATTTGGATCTTTTTCCAAGATTAATTGTACCATCTCTACATTAGCATTAAAACAAGCGATGGCCAAAGGAGTCGCACGATCAAAGCCCCCTGGCATAGTGTATGCACAATCAGGCATTGCTAAGAGTGTTTTAGCAATCTCATTGTGTCTAAATAATAGAGCTAAGTGTAATGCCGTAATCCCGCCCACATTTGCATTGATTTCACTGCAAGATAATAAGCTTTTTACCACGTTAAGATTCGCAGAGACTACTGCCACCATTAGGGGAGTAATATTCTTATCCATGATTTTTAAAATATTATGAATGTTTCTTCGCGATTTAAAATTTTTTTCTAAGATTAAACTGTTTTTAAGTTCTAAAAAAGAAAAAATATTATCTCCTACCAGTGAACCATCATTGATACAAGATTGTATATCTGATAAGAGTGTCCTTTGTTCATCTAGGTTTTTATTTTCTATCACAATAGAAGGGTCCCGCCAAAAAGCAAGTACTGTTTGCTTTGGATTGGCCTCTGTTTTTCGAAAGTTTAATGTTATAGGCATATAATGAGCAATACAGATACCAACATTCATCACACGATTAAAGAAAAATGTTTGTGGTTGAGGTATGCCCGCTTGTTTAAGACAGTGCTCTATTTGAACATTTAAAGTTTTAAGCATAGACTCAGAAGCTTCTTCGTCTAAGAATAGTTTGCTTGCAGTGCGTGTCCCTTGTATAATTATCTTAGCCAATTTTGCTTTTTGGGTTTCTATAGGTAAGCATTTTAAATCTGAGTTGTAGATTCCTAAAATGCTATTTAGCATAGCGTGAACAGGTTTCGCAACTTGATTTTTAATATATTTTTCAGCAAAAACAGTACCTGTGATAGCCCCTATTTCAGAGCCTGCTGTCCTTAAACATAAAAGAGTAATGGGTCGAATGACAGAACGTACTTTCAAACTGTCTGCAACAAAATTAGAAGCTTTTTTATAGGCTTGATTTATCTGGGTATTATAATATAATTGCAAGCCCTTAATGCCTTTTTTAATACGCTTGTCAGAATCCATTCCCGTTAATAATGGATAGTAAGATTTTAATTCTTTTAAAATTTCATCAGGGCTTGCTGATAAAAATTCTTGTATTGTTTTTCCACATCTATTTAAAATTTCTGTAATATTATTTAATTGCTCATACATGGCAACCGCATCGGTTACACAACCCAGCATACCTTTAAGCAATTTAGAGATAACAAAACGCGTGCCTTTACCAATTACGAAATCAGTCAATTTTCTTTCTAGCAATGTTAAAGCAAAAGCACCGACTTCAGCACCTTTATTAACAGCGGTATGGTATAGAATGTTTTCTATTCTTTGTGGCAAAGCGATGCCTTCTTGCAGTAAATAGGACAATTCGTTAGCAAATGTATTCCAAGCTTCATCTTGTAATTCCGTAGAAAGTTTATATTTTCTTTTTAAACCGAGTGCTGAAGGCATTTGTAAAAAAACGGTTTCTTGTATTGATTTATTTTCGTATTGGTTTTCTGGATTGATCAGCTTATGATTAACTGCTTCTATAAAAAGCAGAGCCTCTGCTTTACGATCGTGTACTGCTGCTGTAAATTTTTCATGAATGCTCTTTTGCAGTGCAATTAATTCATCTCGAGGTTTATTAGTAGATGAATATAATGGAATAAATTGTAAGTCAGCTTTGTCAGGGTGTAGCTTTAACAATATTTTTTTGATTGCTCTAGTACGCTTAGCTTTTGCTTTTTCAGAATTATCGTTGTTTAAGCAATCCGAGAGCATATACACAGGAATAGGTTTTTGTTCCTCAGCTAAGGCTGCACTAAGTTTAAAAAAATTGACAAATTCTGTGATTTCTTGTTCATTATGTGCTGGAATGGCCATCGATACTCCTGATAAATCCTTGAGTGATATTATATATTTAATAAAACTATAGATAAGAACGGTTTTATTACCTGAAATAGTTTAACAGACATCAGAGCTAATAAACAATGATTTTTTAAAAATAAACACAATGCATGTTAAATAACTTTTTTCTTATAGGAAAACGAAAAAGAAAAACAGAAACAAAATTTCATATCTTTTTTACCAGTGTTTTTTATCCGAACTTAATCTTTGCATCAACGTTAGCTCCAAGGCTAATCGTTAGTAAAGGCGATTTATATTTATATAGAATTTCTGCACCTTTTTTATCAATTTGATTACGTTCAAGCTCTAACTTTCGCAGAGTAATAATGGAAGCTAGAGACTTTAACACATCTTTACAGTTTCCATCAATTCCATTGCCATATCGGCTGGGATATTAGAAATGGCATCATCAGTTAGCCCGTTTTTTGCTAAACATAAGGTTTTTAAATGTTTATTTTGGAAAATGCGTTTTGCGATACTGTCAGTAATTTTACAATCATTTAAAGCAAGAACTTCAATATGTGTATTTTCTAAAAAAAATGTTGCTCCATCGGCTATAAAGTTTCCAGATAAATTTAAGTTTTTTATATTTAAATTAGCCAAAGCTTTGCATCCATCGGATCCTATTTCATTATAAGATAAATCAAGTTCTTGGATATTTTTATTTTCGCTTAGCGCATCAGCTAACGCCAAAGCACCCTCATTATCAAGTTCAATTCCTGACAAATCCAAGCTGGAGTCACATCCGCGAGACTTGATCTGCGATAATATATCACTTAATGCTTTAGAAATGGGCATGTTCACCTCTTTTTAATTTTGCAAGTAAGTTAACTTGCAAAGCCTGTTAATATTAAGAGTATAGCATTTTTTCCTTATTTGAAATGATCAAGTATAAAAAAATGGGCATACCTTGCGGTAGCCCACTGAAGGCTTGGGTTGTTGTTAGTAATCGTTGTATACGTTAGCGTCTGAACTGCGACCAATTGCATTACCGACTAATCCACCTGCGACAGCGCCTACACCAGCACCTACCGCATTATGACTCACAGCACCGCCTATTGCAGCGCCCGTGACTCCACCAAGGACTGTACCAGTGCCCTCGTTTGGACTCATCGAAGCACAAGCGCTTAACATCAGTGCGCTTAAACTGAGACCCACTAAAACCACAGATTTTAGAGTGAACCGACTGTTGATCTTCATGACTGTTCTCCTGACCTACTCTTAAAAAATAAAGTTGTTTAGCCAATTAACTTTCCCAATACTAGGATAAGACATTTTTATTTTTTTTAGTAAATTTTTTGACACTTTTTTTGCAAGCGTTTTTTTAAGCCTTGTCTTGTTGTATGCCGCCTTTAGTCAGTAGATAAGGATCAAGTAACCTATCAAGATCATCTTCAGACAAAGTGGTCATGTTTTTAGCAATTTCTTTAAGGGGACGCTTTTCACTATAAGCTTTCTTTACGATTTCAGCCCCTGTGGCATAGCCAATTATTGGATTTAATGCAGTGATTAAAATAGGGTTTTTAGACAACTGTTCTGCAATGTGTGTGGTGTTAACACTGAAACTGGCAATTGCTTTATCCGCTAAACTGCGAGCAGCATTAGTTAATAAACTTATGGATTGTAGTAGGTTATAGGCGATCGCAGGCATCATCACATTTAATTGAAAATTTCCCGAAGCACCCCCCATCGCAATAGTGGCATCATTCCCTACCACTTGTGCCGCTATCATGCAAACGGCTTCTGGCACCACAGGATTCACTTTGCCTGGCATGATACTGCTACCCGGTTGCAATGGTGTTAGAGAAATTTCACTCAAACCCGCAAGCGGTCCACTGTTCATCCAACGCAAATCATTTGATATTTTATATAAACTCGTCGCTATCACACGTAATTGACCCGAAAGCTCTACTGCCGAATCCATACTGCTTAAAGATTCAAAATAATTGGGACTCACCCTAAAAGGGATCTGTGTTTCAGCAGAGAGCAACTTCACAACCGTATTGCCAAAATCAGGATGCGCATTAATCCCCGTACCCACAGCAGTGCCACCAATGGCCAATTGTTGGACGCGTGGCAATGTGCTTTCTAATCGTGCGATGCCACTGTCAATTTGAGATTTCCATCCACTCAATTCTTGCCCTAAAGTAATGGGCATCGCATCCATTAAATGAGTACGACCCGTTTTAGTAATAGAACCCAAAGCTTTTGCACGTGCGCCCAACGCATCTGATAAATGTTCTAAAGCAGGTAATAAATGTCGATGCGTTTCTAAACTGGCACTTAAATGAATCGCCGTTGGGATGACATCATTAGAGCTTTGACTCATATTCACATGATCATTGGGATGTACCGATAAAGTTTGATCTTGGCTTGCTAAATGTGCCACGACTTCATTCACATTCATATTCGTACTGGTGCCAGAGCCTGTTTGAAAAACATCTAAGGGAAATTGCTCTAGGCGATCCTTGGCTTTTTCGCTTGCCTTGATAATCCCTTCTGCCAAAGCAGGCTCTAATAAGCCCAGTTCTTGATTGGCTTTTGCAGCCGTTTTCTTAATTAAGCACATCGCTTGAATGAAAGAAGGCGGTAAACTTAAATCACTAAAACCAAAATTTTCAATGGCTCTTTGCGTTTGTGCACCCCAAAGTGCATCTTTAGGCACTTTGAGCTCGCCCATGCTGTCTTTTTCTATGCGAAATTCTTTGGTTTTCATAATTCAATATCTTCTTTGGATACCAATTTTCTTAACACAAAATGTAAAATACCATCATTCTTATAGTATTCTAGCTCCTTAGGCGTGTTGATGCGAACGTGTACCTCAAATGAACGCTCTTCTCCTAATTCGGATCGAACACTCACTTGTATCTTACTTTGGTGTTTTAATTCATCAAAGCGCAAAGTGTAGGTTTCAGTACCATTAAGCCCTAAGGATTTTGCATTTTCACCTTCTTTAAATTGTAAAGGCAATACACCCATGCCAATTAAATTAGAGCGATGAATACGCTCATAACTCTCCGCGATCACCGCACGCACACCCAATAAACGAGCACCTTTGGCAGCCCAATCCCTAGAAGAGCCTGTACCATATTCTTTGCCTGCAATAATAATTAAAGGGCAAGATAAGGCTTGATATTGCATTGCAGCATCGAAAATACTCATGGTTTCACCGGTCGGATGAAAACACGTGACACCGCCTTCACTGCCTGGCACCAGTAAATTTCTAAGGCGAATATTGGCAAAAGTACCCCGTACCATCACTTCGTGATTACCTCGTCTGGAACCATAAGAATTAAAATCTTTAGGTTCAATCCCTAAGCTTTGCAGATAAAGACCTGCAGGGCTGTTTTTGGCAATGTCACCGGCAGGCGAAATATGATCGGTGGTCACAGAATCACCCAACAAAGCCAATACGCGTGCTTGGTTAATATTTTGAATAGGATTAGGATGCAGCGTTAAGCCTTCAAAATAGGGTGGATGTTTAATGTAAGAAGAATCTCTACTCCAAGCAAAACGCTCGCCTTTGGGAACCGCTAGGGTTTTCCACTCTTCATCGCCTTGGAAGACATCCGCATATCGTTTGGAAAATAAATTCGCTTTAAGAGCGCTTTGTAATACGGTTTGAATTTCTTCTTGAGTGGGCCAAATATCTTTTAAGAAGACGGCTTGACCATCGGATCCTGTACCGATGGGATCTTGTGCAAAATCAAAGAGTACAGTACCTGTTAGCGCATATGCTACCACTAAAGGGGGCGAGGCCAGGTAGGCTTGGCGTACTTCAGGATGTATCCGACCCTCAAAATTTCTATTGCCCGATAAAACAGCGGCTACGGAAAGTTTTTCAGCTTGAATTTTTTCGGAAATTTCGCTGGGTAAGGGGCCTGAATTTCCGATACAGGTGGTACATCCATAACCTACTAGTTGAAAGCCCAATGCATTAAGCGAAGGGGTTAAGCCCGCATTTTCTAAATAATCGGTCACCACTTGAGACCCTGGGGCAAGACTGGTTTTTACCCAAGGTTTGGTTTTCAATCCTAAATCAACGGCTTTTTTAGCCAGCAATCCAGCCGCAATCATAACATCGGGATTCGAAGTGTTGGTGCAACTGGTAATGGCTGCAATAACCACAGAACCATGTTCCAGATGTGTACTGCGGGCAGCTTGTGAACTAACAGGTAGATTTTGTTCTTTTAGCATCAACTGAATATCTTGTTTTGCTTGCTTTAAAGGAATACGATCTTGAGGTCTTCTGGGTCCTGCAATAGAGGGTTCTACGGTGCCTAAATCTAGAGTAAGCACAGCATTGTAACGAGCAGCAGGTGCACCGGTGAATCTAAAAAATCCTTGGGCTTTGGCATAAGCTTCAACCAGTTGAATGTGTTCTTCACTGCGTCCTGTTAAGCGTAAGTAATCTAGGGTTTGATTATCAATCGGAAATAAACCACAGGTGGCCCCATATTCGGGAGCCATATTGGCGATGGTAGCCCGATCGGCAACCGGTAAATGATCCAATCCATCACCGAAAAATTCAACAAATTTATCGACCACATTTTTCTTACGTAGCATCTCAACAACGGTGAGCACTAAATCGGTTGCGGTCGTGCCTTCTTTTAGCTTGCCGGTCATTTTAAAGCCAATCACTTCGGGTATTAATAAAGTAATGGGTTGGCCTAGCATGGCTGCTTCGGCTTCGATTCCACCTACACCCCAGCCTAAAACGCCAAGGCCATTCACCATAGGGGTATGCGAATCGGTTCCCACCAGGGTATCAGGATAAACAAGCCATTCACCATTTTGTTCTTGGGCAAAGACCACCTGTGCCAAATATTCCAAGTTAACCTGATGAACAATACCTGTGCCAGGAGGCACGACTTTAAAATTTTTAAAGGCTATTTGTCCCCAGCGTAAAAATCTGTAGCGTTCTTCATTACGGCCAAACTCCATAGCGGTATTTATTTTAAGAGAATCTGTATTACCAAAATCGTCTACCATTACGGAATGATCAATCACCAGATCCACCGGGGAGAGTGGGTTAATTTGTTCTGGCGTACCACCTAAAGCATGTACCGCTTCACGCATTGCAGCTAAATCTACAATGGCAGGCACACCGGTAAAGTCTTGTAAAATAACGCGAGCAGGGGTAAAGGCCAATTCTCTATCTGGAATTTCAGTAGGTGTCCAATTAAAGAGGGCTAGAATATCGTCTTTAGTAACGTTCACACCGTCTTCAAAGCGCAGGAGATTTTCCAATAGAATTCTAATAGCATAAGGTAATGAGGGCAGTTGGACATGTGCTTTGGGCAGCGTATTTAAATCGTAGAAAGCAATTTTACGTCCAGAAACGCCCAAATTTGACCTAGATTTAAAACTATCTTTCATGTGTCAGTCTCCCTCAATATATCAAAGCTAAACCATCTTCTTCATTTGAGAATAACAGCTTGTAGATTCTGTGTACAATCGCTGAGGGTTCCCCACGAATTTTGATATAATTTACATGATTTTATTAACATAATAAATTGAAATACATCATTTTTTTCTCAATGTTATTCCAGGTATTAGAGCGGTAGTAGACCACAGAGGGTTAATACAATAGACATATAAATCAACGGGTTATGAAAAATATGGTAATTTAAAATACACGAACTTGACATATGTGTCAAGTTCGTGTATTTTAAATGTATGTATAGTCCAAAACAATCCGTTGAAATATTTCATCTTTTATTTATCCGGCATTTGGAACAAAAGCTAGATAAAAGTCTGTATGCCTTAAAGGGTGGTTGTAATTTACGGTTTTTTTTCAAAAGTATTAGATAAATTGTGGAGCTAAACCTGAATTCTTAAACGAAGCACTAAGGAAAAATATTGAAACAGCGATTACAAACATAATGTCAGTTGGTTTTCAGGAATTTAAAGGACTGATCTGTTCCCGAAATTCCGGACTCCTTTCACTATGCAGCAAGAGCCATCATCT
>CAMFJH010000030.1 GCA_945956915.1 uncultured Francisellaceae bacterium
TTTTAGGCTGTCCTACTCATCAAGCCACCGGCTTGCCCGGTGGTGTCTGACTAAAGAGTTTGGAAATTCTATTATGTCTAGAATTTCCCATTTTTACTCATTATGTCAAGGATTTAGTAAAGAGAAGAGAGAGGGTTTGACTTTAGAAGAAAGGAGTTGTTTGGAACGTTCTTTCCCTGAATTTTTAAAAGTGTGCAGCTATTTAGAGCAGACATTAAATGATGATAGTAGAGTATTTTTAAAGAAAGCTTGTTCTATTGCAAGTAACAGATGGTCTTTGATCCTAAAAGATTGCTTTAAATTACAAGCTCACATGAATGATTGTAAAGTGTTATATGATGAGGTGATAAAACATGCAGAAGAAGTGAGGCTTATAAAATCTTCTGGCAAACGTAAAGTTCAAGGTGATGAAAAAGTTGAACTTGAGGAATTGGTTGCTAAAATTACAAGGCAGATCTCGGGTTCGATTGTATTACCTGTAAAAACAAAAATAGATGTTGTAACTTTAGCTGAAGTTAAGAATAGTACAGAACAGTCATTGGTAGAAGTATCTTCCAGTGTAATACCAGAAATAGATAATGTTTTGGAAGGATCAACAGGCGATAGCTCTTATTCAGTTTCTCCTCCAAATACTGATGATGAAACTAAAGTATCCCAAGATGTTTCACCTAATGGTAGTGAATTACCTCATAATCATGCGGAACGCCAAATTGAGTTTCGTCGAAGAAAGGAATTTTTAAAAGCTTTAAAAAAAGAAATTAGACAAAGAAAAGCAAGGGAACAAGCAGCTAAAAACTTAGAGTTTGAACAATTGAAAAAACAAGAAGAAGGTTTTGTAAGAGAAGTTGTTTATATACCGCAAATTCCTAAAAAACGTGCTTTAAGCATTGGTGTCAAAATGTATTTGGAACAATTAAATTTTATTGTAAGTCGTTTAAAATTAAAAGCGGGAGAAAGTTGGAGTGTCAAAATGATATACGCCTTATTAGGTGCTATGGCTCATCTCAATGAAACCTTACATAGAGAGCGCAAAATACCAACAATAGATAATGTTTTCAAAGATCAAGAAGTTTGTAATGTGGCTAAACATCTTAGAAATGCGCTTTACAAATCACATAACCAAATAAAAGTGAGTTTCATAGAATTATTAGAGATAGCAGAAGCTTGGTCTACATTTTTACAAAAGCCTGAAATAGGATTTTTTGCAAATGAAGATGCAGTATTAGCTATGAATCCTTCTAAGCTAAGAGACTTGTATGATTTAGGTAAAAATTTATCTGCAAAACAAAAAAATGATATTAGCATTGAAGATGTTCATGAGGCACGGGAGACTATTAAAATGGGAGTTTCCTATTTGAATAAGCGAACTCAAGAAGTGCCAGACCCAGCAGAGGAACAAGTGAATGCAGCTGCTGATAGTTTTTGTCGTGGCATTATTGGGTCTGCAGTGCAATTTCTACAAAAAGCTATAAAAAAACACGTTCCAAATGCAAAAGAAAATCTTGAAAAGGCATTAGGAGAGGAATTATTTCCACTTCGTGAATATTTGATAGAAGAAGGTATAATAGAAAGACATAAGATAGGTGTTATATATGAAACATCGAAAACAACAGTCCCTGTAATAGTATTACCTATTTCAATGTCAGAACCTAGGAGAGTAGAGGATGTGAAGCAGCATCAGGAAAGCCTCTCTGCAACGCTATCAGATGCCAAACCGATAGTGACATTTTGCAATCCTTTTCAAATGAAACTTAACCTAGAACAAAGCAAAAAAACAGATGAACAAAGTATGCAGAAATCAGCTGCTGTACGAACAAAATTTACATTAGATCCCATGGCATCTACATTTACACCTAAACAGTAGTTTTTTTGTAAATTTTAGTTCTGAAATAGGACTAAAGATGTAAGCCAAATAACAAAAATTTAAGTTTCAGTTTGTACTTAGATGCTTCTGATTTCTATATATTTGTAAAAATGATATACTGGTACACAATATAAATTTCGAACACAAGCAAAGGACAAATATATGTTTGAAACGCCTATATATGAAGATGAGATCTCAACTATAAGTTCTGAAACAAAAGAACTTATTGAAGGGCTAAAATCTTTTGGCCAAGGAGGTGAATTTGCGGATCCTACCACTGACACAGGTTTTAAGCATCTTTTGTCACCGGCAATTGAAGAAAATCAAGCGATTATTCAATCTTTCCTCAATACTTTTGTCCCTGAGTTTGCTCATGATCCTGTAAAAAAAGTGATAGGTGATGCCACTGCGATTCCTCGGTTGCCTAAAGATAATATTAAGCAAACCTTTATGGATATGCATGTGATTTCACAATCGGGTGCTCATTATGTTATCGAGATGCAAACCCAACGCCACATCAATTTTGATGAACGAGCATTATATTATGCTGCATCTACCTATTCTCAACAAATTTCTGAAGACTCTTTTCGTGATCCCATGTGGTATAGAAATTTAAATCCAACCATTGCTATTCAGGTTTTAGGCTACGATAGCAATAGAGCGCGCGGCATAGAGGATAGAATTCCTGATACCTTAGTGGATCGTGCGAAGGATAAGCCAATGGCAGATAATCAATTTCTAAAGCATTATATGATGACGGATCAGCATAGCGGTCAAGTTATTAAACATATGCAAATGATACAGATTGAGTTGCCGCGAGCTAAAAAAAATACTTTTCCACCCAATAAAGATTTTAGTGTAACGGATTGGTGGTTAAGCATTCTGAAGTTTGCTCCACAATATACTCAAAATACAATAGAAAAAATTAAAAGACAGGGCATTATTATGCCTCCTGTTATTTTTCAAGCATTACAACGTTTGTATTTTCCTAAGTGGAATCCTAGAGAGATCTATGAATATAAATCGGATACTATCGAAAAAGAAAAATATATTGTTCATTTCGCCTCAGAAAGAGCTGAAGGTAAAGCTGAAGGTAAAGCTGAAGGCAAGACTGAAGGTAAAACTGATTTACTCATAGCCTTACTAGAATCTAAATTTGGAGTGTTAGCAAAAAAGTATATTGAAAAGATCAGGAGCAGTGATCCAGATACATTAGATCAATATGCCATTAAAGTGTTACGCGCAGAATCAGTGGAAGCAGTTTTTGAATGAAAAATGCTATTGAAAAAGAAAAATATATTATTTATTTCGCTTCAGAAAGAGCTGAAGGTAAAGCTGAAGGTAAAGCTGAAGGCAAGACTGAAGGTAAAACTGATTTACTCATAGCTTTACTAGAATCTAAATTTGGAGTGTTAGCGAAAAAGTATATTGAAAAAATCAGGAGCAGTGATGCAGATACATTAAATCAATATGCCATCAAAGTGCTGCATGTATACTCTGTAGAAGAAGTTTTTGAATGATTAATATTTGCTAATCAACTAAATTAATTTTGTATTTTGGTCAACAAGTTTCTGTTTTGGTCGTTTATCTAGCTTATTAATCTTTGATTTTTAAAGCAAATTTTTAAAAAAGTGCTTCGATTGATGGCTGGCTTGTATAAAGCCTATTTAAGGCGGTATAATATTGATTTTCTTAGATAGCTGAGCTTGAGGTTAGTGTTCATGGTAAAGGTCGGGATAGACGCAATGGGGTTTTACACCTCGCAATATTACCTAGACTTAAAGACTTTAGCGTCTGCCCGTGGTGTCGACGTCAATAAGTATGTAATAGGCCTTGGCCAACATAAAATGTCGGTGATGTCCCCGGATGAAGATATTGTTACCATGGCAGCCGATGCTGGGCATCGCGTATTAAGACACACTGATAAAAATAAAATTGAGTTACTCTTATTTGCCACCGAATCGGGAACCGATCAATCTAAAGCGGCAGGCATTTTTGTGCATCGATTACTCAATTTGCCTGCACGCTGTCGTGTTGTAGAATTAAAACAAGCCTGTTATAGCGCGACCGCTGGGTTACAAATGGCATTACCCATGTTAAGAGAAAATCCAGATAAGCAAGTCTTATTGATTGCATCGGATGTTGCACGTTATGGATTGAATTCTGCAGGGGAGTCTTCTCAAGGGGGAGGGGCCGTTGCGATGATATTATCAGCCAATCCCCGATTATTAGAAATAGAACCTGAAAGCGGATTTAATACCGAAGATGTGATGGATTTCTGGAGACCTAATTACAGAGATGAAGCACTCGTAGATGGTAAATATTCCTGTGAAGTTTATTTGCGTTTAGTGCAAAAAACTTGGGAACAATATAGCTTATTGTCAAATAGAACTTTTTCGGATCACGATTATTTTTGTTATCATGTGCCCGTACCTAAATTGGTAGAAAAAGCACATCAATGTTTATTAAAAATGAATGGGATACCCAAATTGTCTGCATCAGAAGTTGAAGCACAATTAGGGCCTTCTTTGCGTTATGGTCGTGTGATTGGCAATTGTTATTCTGCAGCTTTATATCTTAGCTTAATATCCTTGTTAGAAAATACCCATGAATCCATGTCTGGAAAACGCATCGGTTTTTATAGCTACGGTTCAGGGTGTGTGGCTGAATTTTTCAGTGGTGTGGTGCAGGCTGATTATCACAAACAATTGGATATTGCCTATCATCAGCAACTTTTAGAAAAACGCACGTCTTTGTTGCAAGAAGAATACGAATCCTTTTATACCTTCCCCACACCTGTAGATGGAAGTGCTATCACCATAGAAGCTTATCAAAAAGGGAGGTTTCGTCTGGCTGCGTTTAAAGAACATAAGCGTATTTACGAGGCCCTAGATGATGAATAAACACTTAACTGCGCGTTCGCCGGGTAAATTAATTTTATCAGGTGAACATGCTGTTGTGTATGGTAAGCCTGCTTTAGCGATGGCAGTCAATCGTTATGCTGAAAGCAAGATTTCTACGCATTTTTCGCCTGCTATTTTTTTTAACTTATTAAATTTACGGTATGCAAAATCATTAACCTTAAATACTCTAACAATCCTTAAAGCTCGACTACAAGAGAATTATAATGAATTTTTACAGGGGCAATGTAGTATTCGAGATGTTTTAAAAAAGCCTTTTGAATTACTACAATATACCGTAAGCAGTGTGATTGAAAAATTAAACATGACGTTGCCGCATGGTGTTGAAATAAAAACTTCTTCTACCATTCCAATGGGATGCGGCATGGGCTCTTCAGCGGCAACCGTGATGAGTACATTACATGCATTAACACATTTTTTCAAATTAGAATTTGAAGCTTCGCATTATTTACATTTAGCCAAAGAAGCTGAAAATTTACAGCATGGACGTTCTAGCGGTTTAGATTTACAACTTGCTTTACAAGGGGGTTGTTTAAAATTTCAAGCCGGTAAAACAGAACTTAGGGAATTGGCGAATTTAAAAATTTATATTATTCAAACGGGGATGCCTCAATCCAGCACAGGAGAATGTGTATCAGAAGTTGCAAGCCTATTGCAAACTGGGACCTTGGTAGAAGATTTTGCAAGTATTACACAGGAAATGGATATATCCTTACAGAGCGCTAATAATAATCAAATCCAAGACTGTGTTCGAGCAAATCATGCTTTATTATGCACCTTAGGTGTGGTCCCTACTAAAGTTCAGACCTTTATTCAAGCTTTAGAAAAACTGGGTGCTGCTGCAAAAATTTGTGGTGCAGGATCCGTAAAAGGGGATAATGCGGGTGTGATTTGGGTGATTTTTAAAGAAGACGAAAATCCCTACTTAAATGTTGATGTTCAAACATTATTAAAAACCTATGGTTATACTTTAGAGGCATTAGAAATCGATCGTGGAGGTTCATGTCTTGTTTAGCGCTTCAGCACCAGGATCTTTGATGTTGATGGGCGAGCATGCAGTTTTGCAGGGCGCTAAAGCTTTAGTGATGGCTATTGATAAACGCATTACAGTCAATTTAAAATTAAATCCTGAAAAAAAGACAATGCCTATTCAAATACGCTCTTCTTTGGGTGTTTATCAAAAAGAATTAGCGGTAATAGAAATTCAAAAACCTTTTCAATTCGTACTGGCAGCCATTATAAGTCAAAAAACACAAATATCTGCTGGATTTGATTTAGAGATTGAATCGGATTGTTCTGATCAAATGGGCTTTGGTTCTTCTGCTGCTGTCACTGTTGCCACTTTGGCTGTTTTGTCAGCTGCCTTTAATTTTGAAATCGATATTTTTGAAAGCGCTAAACAAGTGGTAAGACTCGTACAAGGTGGCGTAGGTTCGGGTGCGGATGTTGCAGCCAGCTTAAAAGGTGGTGTGGTTTATTATGGAATGGAACCAAGATTTATTGAAACACTCGAACTGGATTTACCTATCGTTGTGAAGTATACAGGTAGCAAAAAACCCACTGCAGAAGTAATCGCTTGGGTTGAAACACAAAGAAAATTATATCCTAGGATTTATAAAAATTTCTTGAATACCATAGCTGCGTGTACAGAAGAAGCTTATGATTCTTTAAATAATCAAGATTGGCAAGGGTTTGGAAAAATCATGGACTTTCAGCATGGCATTATGTCAACAATGGGTTTGTCTAACTCTGCTATCGATAAAGCGATTGCTGGTTTGAAGGCTGAGCCGAATATTTATGGTGCCAAAATTTCAGGGTCGGGATTGGGAGATTGTGTGATTGGATTGGGTACTACGATGCCCAGTATCGATAATCCAGCCATGAGCTGTGCACTCTCGCCTATAGGATTGCGCTATGAATCTTAAAAAAAATACGGTAGACAAAATATTGGCAGCTAGAAATCGTTTACCTCAAAAAGAGAGCGCAGAGGCTTTTGCACCTTCTAATATTGCTTTATGCAAATATTGGGGTAAAAGAGATAAGCAATTAAATTTACCCATAACCAATAGTTTATCTATTGGCTTAAATAATAAAGGCGCTAGAACGCGCATCACTGTAATAGAAGACCCCAAAGATTGTGTGATTGTCAATAATCAACGGGTGCCTGAAGATGCGCATTTTGCACAAGCATTGAATGCGTATTTGAATTTATTTAGAGTCGGTTCGAACACACATTTTCGGATAGAAACGGAAGTGAATATCCCCATTGCCGCAGGATTGGCTTCTTCTGCCTGTGGTTTTGCAGCAATCATCAGTGCTTTAAATATTCTTTATGATTGGAAATTAGAAGCCTCTATGTGTTCGGTATTGGCACGTTTGGGCAGTGGCAGTGCTAGCCGTTCTTTGTGGCATGGATTTGTAGAGTGGCAACGTGGAGAATGTGCAGAGGGTTTGGACAGTTATGGGGTGCCCTTAGAAACACAATGGCCCGAATTCAGAATAGGACTTGTTATTTTAGAAACAGGCCAAAAAAAACAAAGCTCAAGGCTTGCCATGGAACACACAGTACACACTTCGCCTTTTTATAAAGCTTGGCCATCTTTAGTGGCAGAAGATTTGTGTATTGCCAAAGTTGCTATTCTCGAGCACGATTTTAAAGCCTTGGGGGCAACGGCAGAAGCCAATGCTTTAGCCATGCATGCTTTAATGTTAACGGCACGGCCTTCGATTATGTATACAACAGAAGAAACTTTAAAAGCAAAAAATCAGGTGTGGGCAGCCCGGGATGCTGGTTTGTCTTTATATTTTACCCAGGATGCAGGGCCTAATTTAAAACTTTTATTTTTAGAAAATGAATTAGAGGCAGTCAGTGCTTTATTTCCTAAGATGGAAATTCTAAGTCCATTTATTAATTTGCAGGAGATAGCTTATGTCTAATGTCTCCGTAGAATATGTGATTTTAGTAGATGAAAACGATCAAGTTTTGGGCCAAGCCGAAAAAATGTTGGCACACGAAAAAGCTTGGTGTCATAGAGCGTTTTCAGTTTTTATATTTAGAAAAATAAATAATAAAATAGAATTTTTATTACAGCAGCGTCATGAGACCAAATATCATTGTGGTGGTTTATGGACCAATACCTGCTGTAGTCATCCAAGACCGAATGAGAGTATTTTAGAAGCTGGACAAAGACGCTTAAAAGAAGAAATGGGTATTACTTTGCCTTTGATTTCTGTAGGTGCTTTTCATTATGTAGCACCTTTTGCAAATGGTCTCACCGAAAACGAATACGATCATGTATTATTAGGAGAATGGACGGGAACAAGTTTTGAAGTCAATCCCTTGGAAGTACAGGATTATCAATGGATGTCTGCAGAAGCGATAGCAGTACAGATGCAGGTACAAGGAGAACAATATACCCCTTGGTTTAAACCAGCACTGCAATTGGCTTTAAAAGGCGTAGAGAATTGGCTATCTAAGGAGCATGCACAATGACGTCTTTTCTGGATACGATGATTTATTTACTCAGTTTTATTGTGGCTATTGCTATTTTAGTCACAGTGCATGAATTCGGTCATTTTTGGGTGGCCCGCAGATGCGGTATAAAAGTATTACGCTTTTCTATTGGTTTTGGAAATCCTTTATTCAGGTGGTACGATAAATTAGGTACAGAATATGTGATCGCGGCTATTCCTTTAGGTGGCTATGTATCCATGTTGGGAGAGCGGGGGGGGCCCGTTTCCCCTTTGGAATATCCCTTATCCTATGATGCAAAACCGGTGGGTATGCGTATGGCTGTTTTATTAGCCGGCCCTTTGTTTAATTTGTTGTTTGCAGTATTAGCATTTTGGTTTGTCTTTTTTATAGGTATTTCTGTTGTAAGTCCTATTTTGGGTAAAGTGGCCAATGGTACGCCAGCCTATCTAGCAGGCCTAAAAGGTGGTCAAGAGATTGTATCCGTAGAAGGAAAAGTTACCCCCACCTGGGAAGCAGTCAGAATCGCTTTTTTAAATCATATAGGGGAAAATGATAAAGCATTGGTTATTGAATCCAAAGAACCTCAGACTGCCAAAACAGAAATGTACACCCTAGATATTTCACAAATGCATTTGGCGGGGAGTAAAAAGGAAAGTGATTTTTTAGAAGAACTGGGATTAACTCCCCTGGATCCTTTTCCTGCGGTGGTAGGTGCATTACAACCAGGGTTACCTGCCGAAACAGCGGGCATTAAAATAGGCGATCGAATCACAGGTGTGAACGGAATATTGAATCTAACACGTTCTGAAATATCACTTTATATACAAGCACATGCTGGGGAAGTCTTAAAATTACAAGTATTAAGAGATAATAAGACTCTGGAAATTCCTGTACGTCCTGTGATGCATCGTTTGGAAGATGGAAAAATGGTGGGTTTTATTGGGGTTGAATATCAAATTCCGGAAGTTTTCCCTAAAGAATTTATGCATTTGGAACGCTATGGTGCTTGGACATCGTTGGTCAAAGCCTATCAACGTACTCAAGAATACACTTTACTCACATTTCAAATGATAAAAAAACTGGTTGTGGGTGCGGTTTCACCTAAAATGCTAAGTGGCCCAATTGCGATTGCTAAATATGCCGGTCAATCTGTGCAAGTAGGCTTTGAGTATTTTTTGAGTTTTTTAGCCGTTATCAGCATTAGCTTAGGCGTTTTTAATCTATTGCCTATCCCAGTGTTAGATGGCGGACATTTGTTGTTTTGTGTCATAGAACTTATTAGAGGTAAACCCGTTTCCCTATCTGTACAAACCCTTTGCACTTGGGTAGGCGGAGCCTTTTTAGTGGGTATTACGCTAATGGCCTTTTATAATGATATTTTACGGTTATGATCATGATTTGCTGCCGGCGGATGATCCCTTATGCAATCCTTATATTTGCAGATAAAGAAAATAGAGACTTGAATAAAATCATGAAATCCCCATTTAATATTTAAGATTAGAATGGCAAAATGAGAGAAAGCTCAACAGGAAAATACGAGGAGAGAGTTAAGATGGCTCAAGAAAATGATCAAAATGCTGAAAATATGGCAGATACCGAAACAGAAGCAAGCCTACCTACTGCCGTAGAATGGGAAGAAGCTAAGAAAAAAATTGAAGAAACCAAAGATTTATATCTAAGAACCAAGGCGGACATGGAAAATGTTAGACGCCGAGCTCAGATCGATTTAGACAATGCTTATAAGTACAGCGTAGAAAAATTTGCAAAAGAGCTTGTGGGTGTTGTCGATAGCTTGGAACACGGCATAGGTATTGCCAATACCGAACATGATAATGCCATGCGGGAAGGCATGACACTGACACTTAAATTATTATTGGATATTTTTGAGAAATTCGGTATCAAAGGCATAGAACCTGTGATTGGAGATGACTTTAATCCTAAAATACACGAGGCACTTTCGATGCAATTTTCGACAGACGTTTCTCCAAATAAGATTATGCTGGTGGCTCAAAAAGGCTTTACTTTGCAAGAACGGTTATTAAGACCCGCCCGCGTTATTATTGCAAAAGCGCCGGCTGAGGCATCCTAAGGACTTGAAAGCTTGGGCTTTAGCCCCATTTATTAAAGTAGATAGATTTTGTTAAGAGAACAATAGATTTTAGGGGAGATACACTTATGTCAGAAACAATTATCGGAATCGATTTAGGAACCACCAACTCTTGTGTAGCCATTTTAGAAGGCGGACAAGTTCGGGTTATCGAAAACAGCGAAGGCGCTAGAACCACACCTTCAGTCGTTGCTTATACTAAAGACGGCGAAAAATTGGTAGGACAACCCGCTAAAAACCAAAGTGTTACTAATGCGGATCATACTTTGTTTGCTGTAAAACGTTTAATTGGCCGTCGCTTTGATGATCCTGTGGTTGAAAAAGATAAGGCTATGGTACCGTTTAAAATTGTTAAAGCAGACAATGGCGATGCTTGGGTACAAGTGGATGATAAAAAATTAGCACCTCAGCAAGTCTCTGCAGAAGTGCTGATCAAAATGAAGAAAACAGCAGAAGATTATTTGGGTAAACCCGTGACTGCAGCCGTTATTACTGTACCTGCGTATTTCAACGATTCTCAACGTCAAGCGACTAAAGATGCCGGACGTATCGCAGGGCTTGATGTAAAACGTATCATTAACGAGCCCACCGCAGCTGCTTTGGCTTATGGTATGGATAAGCAAAAAGGCGATGCAACTGTAGCAGTCTACGATTTAGGCGGTGGAACCTTCGATATTTCTATTATCGATATCGCAGAAGTCGATGGCGAACACCAATTTGAAGTATTGGCAACCAATGGTGATACCTTCTTGGGCGGTGAAGATTTTGATATGCAATTGATCAATTATCTGGTCAGCGAATTTAAAAAAGAATCTGGGATTGATTTGAAAAACGATTCTATTGCACTACAACGCTTAAAAGAAGCTGCAGAAAAAGCGAAGATCGAATTGTCTTCTCGCGAACAAGTGGATATCAATTTGCCTTATATTACGGCAGATGCGAATGGTCCTAAACATTTGAATATCAAAATTACACGTGCAAAATTGGAATCTTTGGTTGAAGATTTGGTCAATAGAACCATTGGGCCTTGTAAAACAGCGCTTAAAGATGCCGGTAAGAGTGTCTCTGATATTAATGCCGTTATTCTGGTGGGCGGACAGACTCGTATGCCCATGGTGCAGAGAGTGGTTAAAGATTTCTTTGGTCAAGAACCCAGAAAAGATGTTAACCCAGACGAAGCTGTGGCCGTGGGTGCTGCAATTCAAGGGGGCGTGTTGTCAGGTGGTGTAACAGATGTACTTTTATTGGATGTAACACCACTTTCCCTAGGTCTTGAGACCATGGGCGGTGTGATGACCAAACTGATTGAGAAAAACACAACCATCCCAACGAAGAAGACTCAAGTGTTTTCAACGGCTTCTGATGGCCAAACTGCCGTAACGATTCGTGTTTTCCAAGGAGAACGTGAGCAGGCTTCTTTGAATAAATTTTTGGGTCAATTTGATTTATCAGACATTCCACCAGCACCTAGAGGGGTACCTCAGATTGAAGTGGCTTTTGATATCGACGCCAATGGTATTTTAAGTGTTTCAGCCAGAGATGTAGCCACAAGCAAACAACAAAAAATTGTGATTAAAGCTTCCAGTGGTTTATCCGAAGATGAAGTCAAGCAAATGGTAAAAGATGCTGAAATGCATGCAGAAGAAGATCGTAAATTCCATGAATTGGCTTCTGCACGAAATCACGCAGACAGTATGGTTCATGCCACTGAAAAATCCCTAAAAGAAATGGGGGATAAAGTGGAAGCGGGTGAAAGAAGCAGCATTGAAGCCGCGATTAACGATTTAAAAGAAGCCATGAAGGGTAATGATAAAGCGGAAATTGAAAGCAAAACAGAAGCTTTAACACAAGTATCCGGTAAAATGGCAGAACGTGCTTATGCTGCGGCCCAACAAGGTCAAACAGATGCAGGCGCTACTGAGAACGGTGATAGCACACAAGGATCAGCAAAGTCTGATGATGTAGTGGATGCCGAATTCGAAGAAGTGAAAGACAATGATAAGCAGTAAAAGGTAGTAATAAGCACCATGTCAACCAAGAAGGATTATTATGAAACATTAGGCGTTGCTCGCAACGCCTCTGAAGCAGATATCAAGAAAGCCTATCGCAAGCTTGCAATGAAACATCATCCGGATCGTAATGCCGGAGATAAAAAAGCAGAAGAAGCTTTTAAATCGGTGAGCGAGGCCTATGAAATTTTATCCGATGGTCAAAAACGTTCTGCCTATGATCAATTCGGCCATGCAGGCGTAGATGCCAGTGCAGCGGCCGGTGCAAGAGGGGGCCATGGGGCCGATTTTAGCGATATTTTTGGTGATGTGTTTGGGGATATTTTTGGGGGGCGTTCAGGTGGACGTGCCCAATCCCATGTGCAACAAGGGGCTGATTTACGCTATAACATGGAATTAACCTTGGAAGAAGCTGTTCAAGGGGTTACCAAACAAATTCGTATTCCCACCTATGTAGAATGTACGCTATGCCATGGCTCGGGAGCTAAAAGTGGAACAGCACCCAAAGAGTGTGACACTTGTCATGGCATGGGGCAAGTCCGCATGCAGCAAGGATTTTTTGCTGTACAACAAACTTGCCCTAAATGTCGAGGCATGGGTAAAATTATTACCGATCCTTGTAACAAATGTCATGGCCAAGGCCGTGTACAAGAACATAAAACCCTATCTGTTCACGTGCCTGCAGGAGTAGACAATGGGGACAGAATACGCTTATCCGGAGAAGGAGAAGCGGGTGCTTTCGGTGGTCCTTCAGGGGATTTGTATGTTCAAATGCATGTAAAAGCGCATGATATTTTTACCCGAGAAGGTCCTAATTTATATTGTGAAGTGCCTATTGCCATTACTGTCGCGGCTTTAGGGGGCGAACTGGATGTCCCGACCTTAAAGGGTAGGGTAAAATTAAAAATACCAGCTGAAACCCAAACAGGACAAACCTTTAAATTACGCGGAAAAGGTGTGAAGACGGTGCGAGGAGAAGGACCGGGTGATTTGTTGTGCAAAGTGATGGTAGAAACGCCAGTGCATTTAACGGAGCATCAAAAAGCATTGTTGAAAGAGTTAGAAAAAAGTTTATCTGAGGAATCCAGTGAGCATCATAGTCCTAAATCCAATACTTGGTTCAAGCGTGTCAAAAGTTTTTTTGAGGATATGAAATTCTGATGATGAATATCGGTGTAGGTGGCTCTCAAGGACGAATGGGGCAAGCAATACTGGCGGCAATTGCTGCTGATAAAGCGATGGCTGAAACTCGTGTTTCAAAAATCACTCGTGCAGAACCCTTAGTCAAGGGCTTAAAAACTCAAGCCATAGAGGCATTCATTGATTTTACGACACCAGAAGCCGCGATGGATCATTTACAGGTGTGTGTCACAGAACGCATACCTATGGTATTGGGCGTGACAGGATTTTCAGAGGCTCAAAAAATCAAAATTCAAGAAGCAGCTAAACGTATTCCCATTGTTTTTTCACCGAACATGAGTATTGGTGTGAATACCGTATTTGCATTGTTAGGGGCTGCAGCTAAAAAGATAGATGCTTTAAGAGCGCGTGGTATTGTTGTTGATAGTGCTATACAAGAAACACATCATAAGCATAAAAAAGATGCGCCTTCAGGCACTGCTTTGCGAATGGGGGAAATTATAGGCACTGATCATTATGCGAGTATAAGAATGGGAGATGTTCCAGGAGAACATTGTGTTATGCTTGCTTTAGCGGGTGAATGTATAGAAATAAAACACAGTGCTCAGCATCGCGGTATTTTTGCTCAAGGAGCTGTGAGCGCTTCAAAATGGATTATGAATGTTCAAAGCCCAGGCTTGTATGATATGCAAGATGTATTAGGGTTAAGAGAGTAATAGAAGGGTATAGTTGCAATGGCAATAGAAATCAATGTATTAACGCAAAACATTAAAGATTTACTGCAAAGATCTCAGGATCTGCGGAGGACACTTTGACTACGATCTAAAATACGATCGTTTAGAAGAAGTCAGCTTAGAATTAGAAAATCCCGAGATCTGGAATAATCCTGCAAAAGCTAAAGCTTTAGGGCTCGAACGAACTGCTTTAGAAACCGTTGTCCATACTTTACAAAAGCTAGATACTGGCTTAGTCGATGCAGAATCTTTACTGGCTTTAGCCAAAGAAGAACAGGATCTTGAAACCCAAAAAGCCGTTTCTGAAGAAGTCAAGATTTTACAACAACAAGTTGAAAAATTAGAATTTGAACGAATGTTTCCTGGAAAAATGGATCCTTGCCATGCCTTTTTGGATATACAATCTGGTTCGGGGGGGACAGAAGCTCAGGATTGGGCCTCGATGCTGCTGCGTATGTATTTAAGATGGGGTGAAAAAAGGGGATTTAAAACCACTTTACTCGAAGTATCCGATGGTGAAGTAGCTGGTATAAAGGGGGCTACTATTTTATTTGAAGGGGAATTTGCTTATGGATGGTTACGCACGGAAACAGGCGTTCATCGTTTAGTTCGAAAATCGCCTTTTGATTCTGGCAATCGACGACACACTTCTTTTGCTTCTGTCTTTGTCTACCCAGAAGTGGATGATGATATCGAAATAGACATTAATCCCGCAGATTTAAGAATTGATACTTATAGAGCAAGTGGTGCAGGCGGACAACATGTTAACCGTACGGATTCGGCTATTCGTATTACCCACTTACCCACTAACACGGTGGTTCAATGTCAGAGTGATCGTTCGCAGCATAAAAACCGTGCGAGTGCCATGAAGCAATTAAGAGCCAAATTATACGATTTAGAGCAAAACAAACGTATGGAAGACCAGAAAGCGTTAGAAGACAATAAGTCTGATATCGGTTGGGGCGCACAAATTCGATCCTATGTATTGGATCAATCTAGAATCAAAGATTTACGCACCAGTTTTGAAAGCAGTAATACAGGGGATATCCTAGATGGTAATCTCGATCCATTTATAGAGGCAAGTTTAAAGGCAGGATTGTAATATGAGTCAAGAAAATACAGATGTACAGGAACATTCACCAGAAACAGTTCAGAATGAAGTGAATGAGCAAATCAAGCAACGCCAACATAAATTATCCGAGTTACGAAAACTAGGCAATGCATTTCCCAATGATTTTAAACGGCAGGATTTGGCGCAAGATTTATTAGGGTATTATAAGGATTATGAGAATGAAGCCTTAGAAGCAAAACCCATAGTGGTGTCAGTTGCGGGTCGTATGATGACACGGCGTTTGATGGGTAAAGCAAGCTTTGTACATTTGCAAGATATGTCGGGCAGAATACAGCTTTATATTCGCCAAGATGCCTTAGCTGAATCCGAATATGAAGCTTTTCAACATTGGGATTTAGGGGATATTTTAGGTGTCGAGGGCATATTATTTAAAACCAAAACGGGTGAGCTTTCCATTAAAGTCACAGCCCTTCGCTTATTAACCAAAGCCTTGAGACCTTTACCCGATAAATGGCATGGGTTACAAAATCAAGAAGCCTGTTATAGGCAGCGATATTTGGATCTGATTGTAAATGATCATTCACGTTCAACTTTCATTATTCGTTCAAAAGTCGTACAAGCTATTCGAGAATTTTTAAATGCGCATGGCTATTTAGAAGTAGAAACCCCGATGATGCAAGTGATTCCCGGAGGTGCTGCAGCCAAGCCTTTTATTACGCATCACAATGCCTTGAGTATGGACTTATTTTTACGCATTTCCCCAGAGTTGTATTTGAAGCGTTTGGTAGTCGGTGGATTTGAAAAAGTTTATGAAATCAACAGAAACTTCCGAAATGAAGGTTTATCCACGCGTCATAATCCTGAATTTACAATGATAGAGTTTTATCAGGCCTATGCTGATTATAAAGACTTTATGAATTTTTCTGAGCTTTTATTTAAAGAAGTCATTCAAAAAGTCTTAGGCACTTTAATTGTGAATTATCAGGGCTTGACCTTAGATTTTGCCAAATCGTTCCAGCGCTTAAGTATTAAAGAAGCCATAGTAAAATATAACCAAAATATCACACTGCAAGATTTAGAAGATAGGTCAGGATTAATTGCATGCTTGGAGAAACTTGGGGTTAGCATCGACCCAAGTTGGGGCTTAGGCAGACTTCAACTGGAATTGTTTGATATCAGTGTTGAGCATCAATTACAAGATCCTACTTTTATTACGGAATATCCTACCGAAGTATCACCCTTGGCACGTGCCAATGATCAAGATCCTACGATTACAGACAGAGCTGAGTTATTTATTGCAGGTCGAGAGATTGCGAATTTATTTTCGGAGTTAAACGATGCCGAAGATCAGGCGAATCGTTTTCAACAACAAGTTCAAAATAAGTTGGCAGGGGATGAAGAGGCTATGCACTACGATGCGGATTATATTACGGCCTTAGAACATGGGCTCCCACCCACTGCTGGTGAGGGCATTGGTATTGATCGGCTAGTGATGTTGTTAACCGATTCACCCTCTATTCGTGATGTGTTGTTATTTCCCCACATGAGAACACTCGCCGGAGACTAACGTCTTAGATGTTTAACCTGTTTAACCAGGTGTTCATAATCTTGTTGTAGGGCTCTGTATTTTTCTGTTAGAGAATACACCTCTGCAGCAAGGGTGTGTTCTTCTTGTTCATCATTAACCTGATGATAAGCGCTTAAGATCGCTTTTGCATTTGCACGTTCATTACTCATAGCCTTCTCCTCTTTTCTACTCTGATTTTAATCATGTAATAATCAGAGTAGTATAAAAAATTAGTTTTTTGTAAAGGAAAAGGCTATCCATGTTGGAAAAATTGCTTAAGTCCTTGAACTAATGGGATTTGCTCTATTTTTTGAACTAGGCTGAGATTTAGCTTTTTGTGGTGGGCATCAGGATAGTTTTTTAACAAACTAAGTATTTCTAATACATTATTGCGAATAGCAAAATCTAGGGGAGTCATCCCATTGCTATCTACTACATTTAGATCCAGCTTTGAAGAGGTAAACAGTCCCAAAATAATATGCTGACTGTTGTTGCGTACAGCCCAATGCAGTGCTGTCATTCCATCATTATCAGTTTCATTGATTTCTAGATGATTGGATACCAACAAAGCGAGTGTTGCTTCTAGGTGATGGTATTGAGCGGCATATAGAAGTGGTGTTTTTCCTTCTATGTCATTTGCGTTGATAGCAATATTTTCATCACACAATAACAACATAATGGCATGGGGGTGGCCATTGCGTGCAGCCCAATGCAAGGCTGTGGTTTGATTTTTATCGGGTTGATTAACCTCTATGGAGGGTACACTCAATAAAAGCCTAACAATCTGCGTATACCCATGCCAAGCAGCCCAGTGAAGTGCGCTCCAGCCATCACTGTTCACAAGATTAACATCCAGTTCTGGCATTGCAGCGAGCAGTTTAACAATCTCAGTATGTCCCATTCTGGCGGCAATATGTAAAGCTGACCAACCGGTGTTATTAGGTATATTGATTTCTATACCAGGTTGAGCCAAGAGCACTTTCATTATCTCCACATGGTTTTCTCTTGCGGCCAAATGAATAAAGCATTGTCCATCTTCGTTAGGTACATTTACATCGACACCGGGGATCTCGAGTGTTTTTTGAGCAATGGTGGCATTTCCCTCTAGAACAGCCTCGTACAATTCTATCATCGCTTGTACGGCTGCTTGTATATGGGTGCCCATTAAATGAGAGGGGATATTTTTCTTAGTTAATTTTTTTTCAATAATTTCCACGAAGTGAGCAGCGTTCATTACATTAAAAAGCGCACTGGTGTGCATAATAGATTTGGCTTTTAAATAATCAGGTGCTTTTTTCTGCTGTTTAATCATTCGTGTATACTCGCATGGTTTATGGCCTCGTGCTTATATTAAAGTGTAGTGTTTTTATCCAAAAAGTCCCACATATAAGTTTCAATTTCCGTGTAATCTCTCACATTATTACTGTATCTGTTGAAAATATATCTGTCAAGGAAAATTTCTAAAAAAGACATTTTTTTTAAAAGTTTCCTGTATGGAAACATTTATTATGAGGTTCTGAAATCTGAAAATAAGTCCAGGTGATTTAATAGTTAAGATTAATGAGCAAATTGAAAAAAATAAAAGATAAATATGAAGATCCTGAGTGGGATAAAGCTTTAGAGAGAATCAGCACAGCTCTGAAAAGAGAGAGTGTGAGGATACATCTGCTACCAATCTTCTAAGCCCAAAACCAAAGATTAAGGGCTGGGTATACGCATTTGGCAAGTGCTATTTTATAAAGGCACTTTTAAATGGTATACCCACCCAAAATCAAAAAAATTATTATTATCTTCCTCCCATGATGAGAGTAATTTGAGAGGGCTTTTATCCTTTAAATTTTTCGCCACCTCTGGAATGTCTAAGGTCTCAGGAGTATCGTTAGCGGACATACGGTTCACTAAGCATTTTTCAACTTCTTGTTCTCTTTCTGTCAATTGCATTAACATGAGCGTTACCTCCATTTCTAACAAATCTCATCAACCTGGGCATTCCTAATGCTCCATTCAAAAGTGGCATCCACCCAGGAATCAGAGGGGATATAACTACACCGGGCGACCTCTTTTCAAACTAACATTAGCAGAGTACTACTATGGGTTTATTGCACCACACACCTGCATTTACTTACTTTACCTGTTGAAAAGCACCTTGTCAAGAAAAATTTTCAAAAACAGCATTTATTTCGAAAGTTTCCCAAATGGAAACGATGGTTTACGGTTGGAAAGCAGATAATTTGTCTTTGCAGTAGATAACTAAAAAGCTTAAATTGAAAAAAAGCCAGGAAAAACTTATGTGTTTCAATAAAACACATTATAAAACTGTGAGGTTTCGGTATCTTATTTATGGTGTACTAAGGAAAGGAAGGGGGGTGAGTTTCCATTTTGGAAAGTGATAGCCAAAATCTATTCATGAGAATACCCCTAAAGAGGGGTATTTTAAGTCTTATTTTTCTAAAAAAAGGACAATAAATAAATTATTTTCTTAAAAAGCAAAATGGTATATCCATCCGAAATCAAAAAAACCTTCACTATCCTCATGTCTGCCAGAGAGAAATTGGAGAGGGATCTTATCCATTAAGTTTTTTTTGATATTCTTACGGTGATTTTCTATTGCTACGATGGGAAGGCCTAATTTTTTAGAGACCTCACTATCCGACATACCTCTAATTAGGTAATCGTTAATTTCTTGTTCTCTTTCTGTCAACTGCATTAACATGAGCATTTTCTCCATTTTAAATGTTAACACTTCATTCAAGCACGTATACAGCATCCTTCATGCAGCTGCTTAGGCACCCACCAAGGAACCAGAGGGGATAATAGTTACACCTTGGTGTGCTTTTTCCAACCTGCATTATCAGGGCATAGTAACTGACACATTATTGCAGCCTACGTCCTGAATATTTACTCTACCGATTGCAAATGCACATGTCAAGTTTTTTTTAAGCAAACAACATCTAGGATGAAAGTTTCTCTAGCGGAAACAATTTAGCAAAATCTGGAATCCGATAATTTTATTTTTTCAAAATATAAAAAAACCATTTAATATTAATAAGAACTAAAAAAGAGTGTTTTTTTGCTTATAAAACATATGTATTAATAAAAAATTAATTTAAGGTAAGGCATTCCTTTTTCTCAAATGGGTAGAGATATTGTTTCCACATTGGAAAGTTATAGCTGTTTTTTTGTTATATAGTTATCGCAACATGATTGTTGTCTAACTTATTTTTTTGCAATCAAATTAATTAGTCGAACCTGAAAAACCCCCTCATGCAATACACTCCGCGCCATAAGATACAG
>CAMFJH010000031.1 GCA_945956915.1 uncultured Francisellaceae bacterium
TAAATATTGAGGTGGGTGCTTATTCTTTACAAGATGTATTTGGCCGAACGCTTACAATATAATGATTGATCTTAACTGTTAAAACGCTTAGCCCAAAGAAAATAAATCCCATTAGGATAAGAAAAAGAGGCCAGCCAATTGAATTTAAAAAATGTTCATGGGTGAAATAGCTAAGATAAGAAAACATAGCAATCGTAGAAATGGCTAACATAGAACGACTGTGAACAATGGTGCTTAAATAAATCATAAAGCAGGCTATCCCAATATACGTGACTTCCAAATAAGAGTGCCTTAATATATCAAAAGACATCCATAATAAGAGTATGCTTCCTATAAAATAACCAAATCCACAAATACTGTTGTAAGGTGTGCGATAGAGGCCATAACTTAGAGCTATTAAGCTTGCGCCACAAATAAATTCAGTCAAATTCTCGGGTATGTGGCTAAGATCAGCCATGCACACAAAGGTTCCAATCGAAAAATAAATAGTGAAAAATAGCAATGAAACTCGTTTTAATGTAAAGAATGCCATTCCATATTGTAATGCTAAAATTCCAAAAATCACCATTGCAAGCAGAGAAGGATTTCCACCTCCCGGTAATATTTCTATTGCTGCCACAAACAATCCTATGGCTTGGAATACTGCAGACAAAATAACCAGAGCGGCTACATTCAGTGCTTGTCTATGTTGCACCGTGCCAACAACTGCTAAAATAAAGCAGATAAGCCCAGAGCCTAAGGTAATTAAAATTCGAGAGAAAGCATTCAAAATAGGCCAAGCAAGCGCAATATAGGTAGCAAGACCAAATAAAACAAAGATGCCACCCAAAAAAGAAAATATACGTGTCAAGGTGTTGCGATCTTTCTGTCGTCTTTCAATTTCCTGAGAGCCCATTGCGGCAATTAAGTCATCAATGCCAATGTGATGTGTTTTTGCTAAATTAACTATTTCAGCAATCGCTTCTTTTTTAGAACTCATGGGATAATCCATCCTAAAAATATGGGATATTGATAATAATCTGTATATTTAAATGGAATTTGAATTTTTCTTCCATTTTTAGAAAGAATACTTTCTCGATTTCTGGTACTGGATCCAAATAAAATACCGTTATAATTATCAGTATCATAATTAGAAAATGTATAACCATCGGGTGAGACAATAGAGCTGTCCAGTTTTAGATCGGCTAGCTCTGCAACAGGAATAATGCCAGGCTTCTCATCTTGCTTGCGCATTTCAGAGACAATTTTAGAAACATTGTGTGCTTGTTCAGAAGAGGGAAGATTTTTAGGATCTACCGAAACAACAATATTAGCATTGACATCATTTGCAGTTTTAATGGGTTTGTCTTTTGCTATATCTGGAAGCGTGACACTCATTTCTTTTACAGTACCTGTCTTTGCATAATATCGATAAAGTTTTGGTTTTTGTTGCTTAGGATCAGAAGAACTTATATCAAACTGAAGTTTTTGGTCAATAACCAAAAATTTAAATTGATTATAAACAGAATCACAAAAAAGAAAATCATATTGTGGATTTGCTACAAAATATTTTGGAAGGATTCCCGTGAGCACAAAAAGAATAAGCAACAAAACTGGCAAACATATTCCCATGGTTAAGACAATGTTATCTTTAATAAATTTCCACATAATGAAGTTCCTCGTTATACATTCTTATAAGTATAGTGTAACTAAGCTTATAACTTAGTTTGCTTTGCTGTTTTGAACTATACTAATGAAGTAATATTTTTTGAAATCAATCTTTTAGTTCATAGTATGTCTTAAGGGGGGGGGGGGGGGAAATGAAAACAAATGCGCTGTGGTTTTCAACCATTATATTTTTTGCCGTAACTTTATTACATTTTGTACGATATTTCAAAGGATGGATAATCATGATCGACGGCTTTAACGTACCAGTACAATGGTCCTTATACTCAGGTCTGATTTTTGCTTGCATAAGCTTATGGATGTTTATGGCTGCAAGAAAATAAGATTTGGAAGTGAAATTTAGGAATCATCGTGTATTTTCACTAAAGCGCCCTGATTTATTGGTTTTAAGTCTTTGATTATATAGGTTTTTAAAAATTAAGGCCAAAAGGGAGGGGCTAACCATTATCTGGTATTTGGTGGTAAAATGATTATTTCCTTGAGGGTGTGGGTGGATGAGTTTATCGATTGTGATACTGGCAGCGGGTCAAGGCACCCGGATGCACAGTGCTAAACCTAAATTATTGCATAATCTTGCCGGTAAACCCATATTAGAACATCTTTTAAGAACTGTCAGACATCTAAATCCCACACGCATCATTGTGGTATACGGTTATAAAGGAGAAGAACTTAAACAGGCCTTTGCACATTTTCCTGAAATTTTGTGGGTAGAACAAAAACAACAATTAGGCAGTGGTCATGCTGCATTACAAGCTTTAGCATTTTTAAAAGCAGAAAAAAATGAAAAAGTGCTCTTAATGGCAGGAGACAATCCTTTAATTTCTATAGAGACTTTAAAAAAAATTGTGCAAGCTGCTAAGACAGCTGATTTCGCTTTACTCACCCATACGCTTCAAAACCCCAATGGACTAGGCAGAATTATTCGTAACCCCCAAGGTAAAGTGGTCGCGATTGTAGAAGAAAAAGATGCAACACTAGAACAGAAAAATATACAAGAAATTAATGCGTTTGTGTATTGTGTAGGAAATGAATTTCTGCAAAGAGCATTGCCCAAGATTAAAGCACAGAATGCTCAAAAAGAATATTATTTAACAGATATGCTCGCCATGGCTGTGAATGAAAATCAAAGTTTGGAAACCGTTTGCCCCGAGCAAGATTTTGAAGTTCAAGGCATTAACGATAAAATACAATTGGCTGCATTAGAACGTGCTTATCAACAACAAGAAGCCTATAAATGGATGAAAAAAGGGCTAACACTGATAGATCCTGCACGATTTGATGTGCGTGGTGAAATTGCTATCGGGCAGGATGTGATTATTGATGTGAATGTCATTTTAGAAGGCCATGTCAAAATAGGTAATCAGGTTTCAATAGGCCCTAATACTTATATTAAAGATTCTGTTATTATGGATAATGTCTTAATTAAAGCAAATTGTGTTATTGAAAATGCTATCATTGGACAAGAATCCATAATAGGACCGTTTGCAAGGTTAAGGCCGGGGGCTCAATTAGAGCAAAAAGTACATATAGGCAATTTTGTAGAAGTTAAAAATTCGACCGTAGGTATTGGATCTAAAATTAATCATTTGGCTTATATCGGTGATGCTAAAATTGGAGCCGGGGTGAATATAGGGGCTGGTGTTATTACTTGTAATTATGATGGTAAGTTGAAGCATCAAACGGTTATAGAAGATCAGGCTTTTATAGGATCGGATACACAATTAATAGCCCCTGTTACTATCGGGCAGGGGGTAACCGTGGGTGCTGGATCCACGATTACTAAAGATGTACCTAGCAATTACTTGGTGCATAATAGAATTGAGCATCGTATTATTGAAAAACAACCTAAAGGATAAAGTGATATGTGTGGTGTGGTCGGCGCAATCGCCCAAAGAGATGTCGTAGCTATCTTATTAGATGGCTTAAAACGCTTAGAATATAGAGGCTATGATTCAGCCGGATTGGCTGTTATCGCTCCAGAAAATAATACAGAAAAAAAAGGAAAAGTGCATCGCGTGCGTGCTGCAGGAAAAGTAGCGGCTTTAGTTGATAATTTAGAGCAAACACCCTTGGGTGGCAATCTAGGTATTGCCCACACGCGTTGGGCAACGCATGGAGTTCCTTGTGAACGTAATGCACACCCCCATACTGCGGCCAATCGAGTGGTTTTGGTACACAACGGTATTATTGAAAATTACAGTGTTTTAAAAGAGAAGCTTCTTTCTAAAGGCCATGTTTTTGAATCGGATACAGACACTGAAGTGGCTGCAGCCTGTATTTATGAATCGCTCAAAAAAACAAATGATTTACTAAGCGCAGTACAAGAAGCTGTTGGGCAATTTGAAGGCGCTTATGCGCTTTGTATTATGGATGCAGAAGATCCCAATCGCTTAATCGGTGTCAGAAAAGGCAGCCCCTTGGTTGTAGGTTTGGGTTTTGGAGAACATTTTTTAGCTTCAGATGCCTTGGCTTTACAACGTATTACCCAAGATTATATTTATTTAGAAGAAGGCGATGTGGCAGAGCTTTCCAGAGAAGGCTTCCGAATTTTTGATCACACAGGTGCATTAGTCACTCGTCAACAAAAAACACGAACATTCAATCAAGATACGAGTGATAAGCGTGGTTTTAGACATTTTATGTTAAAAGAAATTTATGAACAACCCGATGCCATTCGAGCAACCTTAGAAGGCAGGTTAAATAAAGGCACTGTAGTAGAATCCATATTTGGAATAAAAGCCTCTGAAATTTTTTCTAAAACGCAAATGGTTCAAATTGTAGCTTGTGGCACCAGTTTTCATGCAGGATTAATTGCACGGTTTTGGATAGAAGCCATAGCCGGAATTCCTTGCCAGGTTGAAATTGCTTCTGAATTTAGATATAGAAAACGTGTGGTTCAAGCGGGTACTTTATTGGTTTTTGTTTCTCAATCCGGAGAAACGGCAGATACTTTGGCAGCACTTAGAAGTACCCATTCAACGGGATATGTTGGCACTTTGAGTATTTGTAATGTACCGGATAGCTCTTTGGTGCGAGAGACGGATTTGGTATTTTTAACCCATGCAGGCCCTGAAATTGGTGTTTGCTCTACAAAAGCGTTTAGTACACAGTTAGTGGCTTTATTATTATTAACGGCTGTTTTAAGCAAACAATCCCTACAGCAACTCAACCAATTACCGGATCTCATACAAAATTGTTTGTCAGTAGATAAAGCTATACAACAAATAGCTTTACGCTTTAATCATAAAGCGCATGCGTTGTTTTTAGGTCGAGGATTAAATTTCCCTGTTGTGTTGGAAGGCGCTTTAAAGCTTAAAGAAATTTCCTATATTCATGCAGAAGCCTATCCTGCCGGGGAGTTAAAACACGGACCTTTGGCCTTGGTGGATGAGCATATGCCTGTCGTGGTCCTAGCACCCTCGGGGGAACTGTTGGATAAAATAAAATCGAATATCGAAGAAGTTCGTGCACGTGGGGGAGAATTGATTGTCTTTACCGATAATAAAAGCGGTATTATCGCAGACCCTCGTTTACATGTTATAGAATTACCCATGGTAGATGAGCTATTGGCACCTATCGTGTATACCATTCCTTTGCAGTTATTGGCTTATCATGTTGCGGTTTTGCGAGGAACGGATGTGGATATGCCCAGAAACTTAGCCAAATCAGTGACGGTGGAATAAGCGTGTGTGGACGTTTTTCATTAACTGCGAGTGCAGAAGCTTTAATACAAAAGTTTCAATTAAAGCAATCCATTGTAATGGTGCCTCGCTATAATATTGCACCTTCACAAGTGATTCCCGTGATCAGAACGTTTAGACATCTAGAATTTTTGCGCTGGGGTTTTAAACCCACTTGGATGAAATTATCCTCTTTAAAAGAGGGGTTTGTGAATGCACGTGCGGAGACGGTAAGCATAAAACCAGCTTTTAGAAATGCTTTTAATAAACGTCGGTGTTTGATCTTGGCTGATGGTTATTATGAGTGGAAGGAAATCAATGCCTTGAAGCAACCTTTTTATATTCAAAAAAAGGACAAAGGTGTTTTTGCACTAGCGGGGTTATGGGAAGAGGATACCTGTGTTTTATTAACAACCAAAGCCAATGATAGTTTAGCGGCTATTCATGAGCGAATGCCCGTATTCATTCCAGAAGTGGATTTTGAGTCTTGGTTAAATCCTAAGGCAAACAAAGTCTGGGTTCAGGATAGGTTATTAAGTGCAAACGAAGGTGAAGAATTTATTTTTCAGGCTGTGTCTACTAAGGTTAATAGAGTAGGCTTTGAAGGTGCTGAATGCATTAGTGCTTAGTGAGAATTGAAAATGAGCATATTTAATCAAAATGATCCCAATGATAAAAAAGATCTGGGTATGTTTACTCAAAAAGAAGCAGAAGAGCAAGATAAGCGAGATGAGCTTTTTCTGAGCGGTGTGGATGGCCAGGTAAGGGGTGTTTTAGGAGAAGTACAGTATATTACTCAAATTATTGGTGATAATAAAGTAGCACCTGTAGAGAATATTGATGGGAAAATAAAAAAAGCCATCAAAAAAATCAAAGATCTCATGAATCCGGAATATGAGCAAAGTCCAGATATGGCGGTTGATGCAGCCAATAGAAGTTCTAATGATGGGATAAATTTGGAATTAGAAAAAAATCCTTTGTTAAACGAAATGGGTGGCATGCCACTGGAAGATATTTCTCCGGAATGGAAAGAATTATTAGATAATCAAACCACTGATAAAGCAGAACTTGAAAATTTGGTTAATAAAAAATTAAAAGAAAAAGTAGAACAAGCAAATGAATTGAAAAATAAATTAAAAGCCAGAAATCGTGCTACCAACAAGCTTCAACAAAAATCAGCACCTAAATTTACACCTAAATTTCAAAAAATTCAGCAGGCTATGAAATATATTATTAAAGAAATGCCTCCTCCTCCGGCTCCTGCACCTCGATTTAATCCTTCACCCTTTAGAAATGAGTAAGCAATAAAAACATGGTAAATATCGCTTCTATTTCACTTTCAAAAGAAATCATTTTTGGTACCCGCGAAAGTGTATTAAAATTAATTGAAGCCGGTGCCAATGTTAATGAAAAAGATGCTTATGGATTAACACCTCTGATAGAAGCTACTTTAAAAGCAGATTTTGGGATTGCACAACATTTATTAGCCCATGGGGCCAATATCAATCAACAAGATGTGAGTGGGCAAACAGCCCTACAGTGGGCAGTTAATCGAAATCAAAAAGCCTTATGTGAATTATTTTTAGATCATAAAGCCAATCCCAATCACCATTCTTCAGATGGTCAACCCATATTGGTAAATCCGGTATTAAGAGAACAAAAAGAATTGATCGATTTGTTAGTTGATCACGGGGCTTCCATTAAGTTTGCAGAAGATTTTATCAATGCTAAATTAATAGGACATCGTTTTGAGCTTGCGGGTAGGGCCCGTATTTTAAGTCCTAAAAAGATATTTATAGAATTAAGTTATGAAGGCTTTTTTTTAGAATTTACAGTAGGGATGATTGCCAAAACTTTGCAAAATTATATCTTGAGTGCTGCAGGACAACGTTACAAAGCCTATGAAACTGTTTTAAGTAAAATCGTAAGAACCTTAAAAGCCTCTGCCAGCATTATTCCCTATAAATATACGACGGAAGGCCCGAAAGAACACGAAGCAGAGATTAAAAAAATATTAAATCAAGAGTTGGCGGTTATTCCGGTATCGTATGAAGGTCATGCGATTACTTTTATAAAATATGGTAATTTATTAGCAAAATGTGATAGAGGTGTTAAGCATATTGTAGATACGGTTGTAATTTATCAAGTAGGCAATTTGGTGGCTTTAAATGCTGATTTTTTAATGGATTTGATGTATAACAATAAGTCAAATGCTTATATTAACACGGAATTGCCTCATATTTTGAATCTAAAACCCATAGCGACCTTACCACCGCGTTATCAGTTAAGTGGCAATTGTTCTTGGGCCAATGTAGAGGCTTCAGTACCTGCTATGATGTTTATGCTAATGTTTAGGGGAAATTTAGAAAGTAGATCTGAAATCGCCACGCTTAAAAAATCGATTATGGAGTATTATGATATTTGGGTAGAATGGGATAAAGATCGGGTATTGCATGAATGGTTATCGGGTTTTGAGACCTTGAATACCCCCCAAAGAGTGTCTCGCGTTTCGGTTTTAGCAGCCATTTTATTTCAGCGTTGTAGAGCTTCTAGGCCTAAAGAAGTCGAAAGGGCAAAAATTATACTGAAATTACTCATGCAACCGCAATATGTTTATATATTAAACAGCTATATTAAAGTTTATTATACAAAACTGGCCGGGAAATTAGGTCGAGATTTCATGGAGCTCTTAAGAGTTTGTGGTTATAGATAATGATGTTTGTCAGCGATAATTATAAATTTGGGTGTTGATCCTCTTAAATTTTTAGTGTACTGTAGTACGACTGGCTGCCTCCATTTTATTTAGAAAGCTAGAGAAAGTCCCGCTTGCTTTGCAGCTTTACATAACAATTGATCAAAAGAGGCTAAAGGTATACTGTGACGTAATGCTAGTTCTAAATAAGCTGCATCATAGGCTGAAAGATCAAATTGCCTTGTAATATCCATTAAATATAAACTGGGATGCTCATTTATCCCCTTATCTACTTCAATAGGCAAAGTATTAAGTAAGTGTATAAAAGTATTGGACTGTATGATTGTAATTCTTTTTTTACGTTCAGCAACTCTAAGAACATTATTAACTTCTAATGCCCAAATACTAGGCACTAAGGCTTTGGTTTTCTTTAAATTAATAAGCAATCGTTCGGCTACTTCATTCTGTTCATCTGAAAAACACCAAGCCATTGTGACTGAACAATCTAATACAAATGCATTCATTTTTGGCCTTCCTCTCTCATTTCTCGTACAGAAAGCCCCTTTAAATGAAGATTTGCCGTTTTTCGAAAATTTATTAATGTCGTAATATTTTCATCAATAGATTGATTGTCAAGCTTTTCATAAGGAATAAGTTGAGCTATTGGCATTCCTTTTCGTGTAATTACAATATGCTCCCCATTTAAAACATCATCCAATAGAGTGGATAAATGTGTTTTAGCTTGATAAGAGCCAACTGATTTACTGTACATAGTTACTCCCTATTGAGTTTGTGATTAAACTGGTCTATGGGCTAGTCTAGTTAATCGTAATAACTTTGTCAAGATTTTGAAAGATCTGTTGAAAAAACTAATATTGGAATACAATAAATTAGCAACTAAAAGTAGGAGCAATCATGTCAACTCAAATAAATGATCTTGTTGTTAAGCATAATAAGAAAATTAATAAAAAAATTATCGAGGCTTGTACTCCCTTGTTTGAGGATTTTGGGTTTGCTTATTTTAATTATGTTAGGTTTATGCCCAATAAAAGAAGAGTATATATTTCAAGCAGCCAAGAGTGGGTTCAACTGTACGTAGAACGTCAAATGCAGAATGATCCCAATCATGAAGAAAAAGTCATGTTGCCTGTCTTAGATAATAAATATGTCATATGGAATAGTCATGAAATGAATGACGTGTTTTATGCGGGTAATCAATTGGGCAGAAAAAATGGTATTTATGTACATCAAAAAAATGAAATGTATACCTTTGCGCCACAAGAAGATAAGCCAGATTTAATTAATCTTTGTGTCAGTAATCAGTCTATCCTGAATCATTTTATATTATATTTTAAAAGCATTACCAGCGATATTTTATATTCTGAAGAAGCCGAAAAATGCATGATGATTTCCAAATATGATAAATACATCACAGAATCTGAAGAGGAAAGTAAGATAAAAAACTTCTTTGAAAAAACACCCTTAAAAAAATTCTATCTTATTCATAATACAAGAAAAATATCTCTTTCTCGACGAGAAGTGGAATGCCTATTGTATTTGTCTAAAGGCAAAGCAACTGGGAGTGTGGCACAATTGATGGGCCTAGGTACTCGTACAATTGAATCTTATTTAAATAATATAAAACAAAAATTAGATTGCTTTTCAAAAACTCATGTGCTTGAAGTTTTTTTAAATAGCCCATTACAAAATTTAACCCTAGAAGATTTAAGATTTTAAAATAATCCTGCTGCTCCGTTATCCCATTTTTAATACCTCGCCTTAATAGAAATATTACTGTAAAAATTACAGTAATATTTTTTCATTTAAAAATTTTACAATTAAGATATTGAAAAGTGAAGTTACTTAACTTAAAAAAGGAGTTAGTTATGCCAATACAACCTATTAGAAGTCCATTTCCAGCTGTGATGAATTTGTCCACCCTTAATGGTATCAGTGGTTTTGAACTCGATGGTATGTTTGAATACGATCAAAGCGGTAATTCTGTCAGTGCTGCTGGTGATATCAATGGTGATGGCATTGACGATATCATTATTGGAGCACCTGGTAATAACGGTTATAAGGGACAAGCTCATGTGGTGTTTGGTAAGGAAGGTAAATGGTCCAGTCCCATTTCCTTGAGTACTTTGAGCACGGTTAATGGTGGAGATGGTTTCAGGCTTACGGGCATATCAGACTTTGAATGGAGTGGTGTTTCTGTAAGTGCTGCAGGCGATTTTAATGGTGATGGAGTTGATGATATCACTGTTGGAGCTTTGGGTAGCCATGACACTATAACAAGCTATGTTGTGTTTGGTAAAAAAAATGGTTGGACGAGTCCTATCTCTTTGAATACGCTAGACGGAAACAATGGATTTCAATTTTATGGCAACTTAGCAGGAGGAAATAACTGGCGATCTGTGAGTGCTGCTGATATTAATAACGATGGCCTTAGCGATATCATTCTCGGAGCCGGTTGTGTTCCAGGAAGCCCTGGAGCAACTTATGTGATATTTGGTAGAAAGGGTCCTGGGTCAAGTTCTATTTCTCTTAATTTTCTCAGTGGTATCAGTGGATTTCGGCTTGATGGCGTAGGCGGTAGTGGACATTCTGTCAGTGCTGCCGATGTCAATGGCGATGGTATTTCAGATGTCATTGTTGGAGCCATTGAAGCTAACTTTAAAGCTGGAAAAGTTTATGTGGTCTTTGGTAAAAAAAATGGTTGGGCAAGTTCTATTTCTCTACCCATGCTAAATGGCACTGAAGGGTTTGCAATCGATGGCGTATCAGAAAATGACATGGTTGGAACTGCCGTTAGTGCTGGTGACATTAATCATGATGGGATAGCCGATATCATTATTGGTGCCCCTCAAGCTGGCTCTAATGCTGGAAAAACCTACTGTGTATTTGGCAAAAAAAGTGATTGGCCTAGTTCAATTTCACTCAGCACGCTCAATGGTAATAATGGGTTTTTGCTGAATGGGGTATCAACAGTTGATCAAAGTGGTATTTCTGTTAATGCGGGTGGAGATTTCAATAATGATGGTATTGCAGATATCCTTATAGGCTCTGACTCTTTGATGAGTGCGGATGTTGGAAAAATCTATGTGGTCTTTGGCAAAACAAGTCCTTGGGAAAGGGAGATGTCGCTCAGTATGCTAAATGGTAAAAATGGCTTTGTACTGAAAGGTGTTACAAAAAACGATCGGGCTGGGGTGAAGGTTAGCACTGCCGGTGATGTCAATCATGATGGTATTGATGACATCATGATTGGAGCCTCTAGTGCTGATAATCTTCGTGGAAAAACGTATGTAGTATTTGGACATGACGTTTCTTCTGCATCTAGGGCAATCCCTATGTGGCTTTTACCCTTTACTCAAATGGCATCACTCGTGGAAACAACCACGACAGCATATCAGTCAAGCTTTAATTATTTAAGTGGTTCGCAAGATTCTAAAGTTGCCATACTTATTCCTTCTTCCACATCTTCTTTAAGTGCAGCCAGTGCTCAATTAATATTAGGGGCGGTGGCTTTAAAGCTTGCACAAAAGGGTATGAACTGGGCAAAAAACTTTTGGTCATCAAAAGCAACAGAACCTACTGTAATACCTGTATCAAAAATGGCAGAAAATTCAGCAATTCCTGTGCAATCTACTACAAACGATTTGAGTGTGGCAAAAGAGTTTTCAAAAAAAATAGAAGCCTATCAAGCTTGTTTTAAAGAGCAGGTGATACAGTCCCAAGCAAATAATGACTGTTCTGACAGCCAAAAGCCTGGCGTTAATTTTGTTTACAATAAAGTTTCTCATAGAAAAGGATTTGCTACAGAACAGCCAGGGGTTACTAAAGATACTAAATTAGCAGTATTGAAGTGTTAAGGTTTCTGGTTTTTAAGAATTTAATTATCGAGGTGTAATAATGGATCCAACAAATATATTTTCAATTGCAAAAAGAATTTATGATCAAGTACAATTGGTTAAAGAAAATCAAGAAGAATGTAGAGTGCTGGCAGAAACAGTTAATAATATTCAGGGAAGTATTCTTGGTTTGAAGGGTTTTCCAGAGAAATCGCATTTTGAAGAATCATTAAAAAAGTTGGAGCTTGAGCTAGATAAAGGATTAAAGTTTATAGAGAGATTATCTACATTAGATCAGATTACACGATTGGCTAAGGCTGAAGAGCATAGGAAAAAAATTATAAGATTAGATAACGAATTGCAAAAATTGATGAGTGGCTTAAATGCGAGTATGCAAGTAACTATGTTGCATGCTATACGACAAATGTGCAGTTTGAAAAAAGATAAGCGAGAACAAAAAGAACTTAATGATTGTGTTAAAATAGTTAAAGACTTCGATTTCTCTGTAGAGTCCATTTATATAGAGTCTTCCATTGTCCAATCAACGACCATAGTTAATTCAGAAGAACAGAAAACTTCTGCTGATTTCCTGCAAGCCAATACAAATGATTTGAGAACAATGAGCATTATAGAAGCTATAAAAAAAGATGATATAGATGGGTTTATGAGCCTTTTAAAATTAAAGAAAAATATTAATGGAACAAAATTCATTGATGAAGTGGATAAAGAAGGAAAAAGTGCTTTACATTGGGCAGTAGTGAGAAATCATATGCATTATGTTAAGCCTTTAGTAAAAGAAGGTGCTGATATTAATAAACAAGATAATAACGGTGCAACATTAATTTATATTGCTGTTCGTAATGGTTATATAAAGATGATAAAAGATCTTATAGACTTAAAAGTGGATGTGAATATACCAAATAACGGAGGTTGTACGCCGATTCTTATTGCTGCTCAAATAGGTAGTGCAAATGTCATAGCTGCGCTATTAAGAGCAGAGCCAGATGTCAATAAATCAAACAATAAACATGTTACACCAGTTTGGATTGCGGCTGCAAAAGGTCATGCAGAAGCTGTAGCTATTTTACTGGAAAAAAGAGCAAATATAAACATATCCTGCCTTGGTTTAACACCGATTTTTATTGCAACTATCAAAGGTCATGCAGCAGTGATAAAAAATTTCAAAGATGCAGGGGTGGATGTAAATATTCCAGATGAAGAAGGTTGTGATCCGCTTACTATTGCTACTTATTTGGGTCATGTAGCAGTTGTCAATTCCTTACTTGAAGGAGAATACACTTGCTCTAAAGCATCATTGATCAAAGCTTTAGAGTTTGCCGAGAAAGGTGAAAAAAAAGAACACCAAGAAATCACTCAGATACTGAAATTACATTTGATAAAGTACTCAAATGATATTGAGTCAGCAAAAGATAACAAACCACCGATATCTTTTTTTGCCAAGTGGTGTAATGCTTTAAAGCAAAAAAGTCCTCCCCACCTTCCTTCTCCCACTCGAGTTAAGATTAAGAGGTTGTTTTCAAGAAATAAGTAATTACGGAGAGAAATAATGTTAGAACCGACATCTGTTATAGGAAATATCTATTCAATTACAAAACTCATTTATGGTCAGCTTAAATTGGTTAAAGTGAATCAAGAGCAATGTAAACGCTTAGCAGAGCGCGTTGAGATTATTGAGCAAAGTATCCGAAACTTAGAGAATAATCAAGAAAAATCTTATCAGAAAGGCTTAAGCTATTTGCTTGCAGCATTACAGACTGGTTTAGAGTTCATGCAACAATTATCCACAGCGAGTTCCTTTACAAAATTTTTTCAAGCGGGAAATTATAACCAGAGATTTATTGATTTAAATGAAGAATTACAAAAATCTTTACAGCAGCTAAATCTTGGTTTAGTAGTACAACAAGCGTTTGATCGTGAAAAAGACAAATTAGATCAGCAGGCAGACATTGAGTTTATGAGAGTAAACCACAAGGAAATTATTCATGCAATACAAAAAGGTAATGCTGCCATTGGTGAGTTAAATCTAGAATTGAAAGAAAATCATGATATTGTTATCAATCAAGTAGCATCTCTCAAAGCATTACTGATGAGCTTTAGTCGTTCGTTAGAAAAATCGCCCATAGACCTACAAAAAGTAGTTCCCTATTTTGAACTGGTTTTTGATAAAAAATTATGTACAGGTTCGTTTGGACAAATTTATTTGGGTACTTGGCGTGGGCAAGTTACAGTTATTAAAAGTATTGAGGGCTCTTTTAGCGAAGGTGATAAAAAACAGTTCATTCAAGAAGTTGAAATGATGAGCGAATGTCGTGATAAGCATATTACACAATTTTACGGTGCTTGTTTAGAACCTGGGCGTGCATGTTTGTTAATGGAGCATATGGAAAGAGGGTCCTTATATCAAATATTAGAAAAACCATTACCTTCATATTTGCAAAAACAAATGGCTTTAGAGATTGCAAAAGGCTTACAGTATTTACATACACGTCCTTGCCCAATTTTACATCGCAATCTGAAAAGTACACATATCTTAGTCAATAGTGATAATCATGCGAAGCTCAGTGATCTTGGATTATCTCAAAGCCGAGAAAGCAGACTTCAAACGGTTCAACAAAAAAGCGAAGCCATTCGATGGTTAGCTCCAGAATGTTTTACACGAGGTACCTACACTAAGCAATCTGATATTTACAGTTATGGAGTCATTCTTTGGGAATTATTGAGTGGCAAAAGACCCTACCCTAATCTTAGCGATAATGAAATACGCGAGCGTACTCTAAATGGCGAAAGAGACACCTTAGATTCTATTACAGAGCCTTATGCCGATCTCATTAAACAATGCTGGTCACTAGAGCCAACAAGGCGTCCCACCATTGAGTACATTATTAATATTTTGTCCTCGGCTCCTAAAGAATATTACAATCAAGTTGTTAAACTCGAGCAACCAAAAGATAATATCTCTGCTAAAGAATTTTCTTCATCTTACCAGATAAATCATACAGAACTGGAGTTTGTTAGAGAGTTGGGCAGAGGTGGATTTGGAGTAGTCTATCAAGGTACGTGGAGAAAGCACACCGAAGTTGCTATTAAACAACTCATGTCTAATGGCATTTCTTCCGATGCCAAAGAAGAATTTGATGAAGAAATCAAAGTTATGATGCGTTTACGATCCCCTAATATTATTCAATTTTATGGCTATTGTCCGAGTCCTAAACATTGCATTGTAATGGAATATATGCCTAATGGTTCTCTTTTCAATGTATTGAAAGATACAAAACAACCTTTAGATTGGTCAATACGGATTCGTATTGCAATTGATATTGCTGCTGGTCTTAATTTTTTACATCATGAAAAAATTATGCATCGCGATATTAAAAGTTTAAATGTTTTACTCGATAAATCAAATGGTGCAAAGTTAACTGATTTTGGTCTATCCAAAATAAAAAAAGAAACTCAATCTCAATCTATGGCTCATAAAACTACCAAAGATTCTGTAGGTACTATTGCTTGGATGGCCCCTGAGCTTTTTAAAAGAAAAGCATATACTAAAAAATCAGACATCTATAGTCTAGGAATAACATTTTGGGAATTAGCCGCTCGTAGAATTCCGTATTCACAAGGTGTGCAAGAGGCAATTCCTGGCTTTGTTATCGAAGGGGAGAGAGAAGAAATTCCTGCGGATTGTCCTCAAAAACTGTCTTCACTTATTAAGGCTTGTTGGGATGGTTCTCCGGATAAGCGACCGGATGCGGGTACTGTAGTAGCGTATTTAAAATCGGATGCTAATGACTTTGCACAGTTTGATGGCCTGTCTAAGTTAAGTGGCTATCAGGATAACCTACACTATGTAGCTTATCAAGACAATTTTAATGCTGTTTCGACTCCTAATCAAAATATTGAAGTTTATACCCCTTTTAAAGCTAAAGTACAAAACTCTAAAAATATTAACCTTATTGCGGCAATTAAACAAAACGATGAGCAAGAAGTTTTGAGAATTTTAAACTTAAAAGTAGGTGGCTTAGAAAAAAAATTAATTGAAGAATCCGATGCAGAACATAAGGGGAATGCTATCTATTGGGCCGCGCATTATGGCTATGCACATTTTATAGAGATGTTGATTAAAGCAGGGGTAGATCCTAATAAAGCAGACAAGATGGGCATAACACCTATGCAAAAAGCTTTTGTCAATGGCCATCCTGCCGTGATAATGGCCCTTAAAGACGCTGGCGTGAATATAGACAAAAATATTATGCCTGAAGAAGCTTCTGCTTCTTACGAATCTGTACAAGATTTATCTAATCATTTAAACTCGCTAAATCTTATAGAAGCTGTGAAAAAAAATAATCAAAAAGAATTTTTCAGGCTTTTAAATTTGGAGGCAGGTGGCTTAGCAAAAATGTTGGCTGAAGAAGTTGATACTTTATGTGATGGCAATGCATTATACTGGGCTGCCCATTTTGGTTATGATCATTTTATAGGCCCTTTATTTAAAGCAGGTGTAAATCTTAACAAACAAAATAAATATGGCAGAACTGCTGTTTATGAAGCTGCTTGTAATGGGCATCCAGAAACCATAGTCACCTTAAAATCATTAGGTGCAAATGTTGAAATACCCGATAGCAATTCTAAAACACCACTATATGCTGCTGCTGAAAATGGTCATATCGAAACCATTCTGACTCTTAAGGCTGCTGGTGTAAATATTGACATACCTGATAAAAATGGTGAAACATTGATGCATTTTGCTGCGAAGGATGGAAAAGTAGAGGCTATAGTTGCTCTGAAGGCTGCTGGTGTAAGTATAGATATGCCTAATAATAAACGTAAAACACCCTTATATCTTGCTGCTGAAAATGGACATACAGAAGCAATAATCGCACTCAAAAAATTAGGTGCACTTATAGACTCGTCAGGGCTAGTTGCAGCTGCTGCTCGCAATGGACATGTAGAAGCCATAAAAGTGTTATCTGCCGAGGGCGCAAATGTAAGTATGCCTGATTCATTGGGTGCCATACCAATCCATTCTTTTATATATTCTATTCATTCTAGTGCTTGTAAGGGAGTAAAAATTAAAGAAGTTATATCCGTGCTAATAGGCTTGGGCGCAAATGTAAATGCACGCGATAAAGAAGGGCGTACTCCCCTATTTATTGCTGCTATGTATGCTGGGTATAAAGGTGATACCGGTCAAGAAGATAAGAGAGCAGAGTCCTTGCAGTTGATAACAGCGCTAGTAGTTGCAGGTGCAAGTGTTGATGCAGCCGATAATCAAGGTAATACGTCCGTGCATGCAGCTATTTTTCCCTTCGAATGTGTAGAAGTTATCGCTGCACTTAAGGCTGCAGGCGCAAATGTGAACATAAAAAATAAACTTGGCCAAGCACCCATTTGGCGTGCTGCTGAAATCGGGTGTGAGAAATCAATAGCCGCTTTAAGTGCTGCAGGGGCCTATGTAGAAGCACTCGATAAACATGATCATACGCCGTTATACGCGGCTGTGCTCTATCAGAAGTACGAAGCAATAACTGCTCTACTAAAAGCTGGAGCGAATCCAAACATTTCAGCAGGATATTTCGGTAGCGTATTAAAATTTGCTCAGACTCAATGCGACGGTGGTAAATCGGCTCGGTTGTTAGAAGCATATGCAAAACAGTGTTTTAAAGGTGTAAAGTCAGTTAATATTAAGGCAACACCTGTTATCGCTAATTCTTCACAGGCAGCAGAACAAAAAGACCCTAGTATGTTAATACAGTTTAATCAGCCTCTTACATCTCAATCTACTTCTAAAGGGTTTTCGAGTAAAGTGGCTAAGCTTTTTAAGGCCGGAAGATAATGCGAATTCAAATTTTAATCCATTGAAATACAGCTTAAGCAGGCTTATTGTATTGCTTAGCTTTGAAAACGGTTTCTGGTGCCGGCTGCATTCTCCAATCCTTATCCTGTGAATGCTTAGAAGTATGATCAGCATATAATTTAAAATTAGGATTTCTTTTGATACTTTCTGCGAGATAGGCGATATTTTCTCTAGGTATTTTTTTGTTGCTTTTTAGATCAATTGTGTATACTGCTCGCAATAGAATGTCGCCTACATTGGGGATTCTCTCGGAAAGAATTGCGGCTGTAAATTTGGGATCTTTGATATAGTACTCATAAATATCAAGCATATGTTCAGCAGACAAAAGAGATCTGAATGTTCGTTGTTTAAAGGGAGATCGATCTTCTAGGATAGATATTGCAAATTCAACATCTAAACAAGCAAGTTCCTTCATATTTGTTTGCATAGAAACGAGTTTAACTAGAATTACATTAAGATTATAATTATGCTCTTGCGGTTCATTTTGCAAGTATTTAAAAAAATTTATTTTCTCATTTCTATCTTTAGAGGATGCATCCAAAGGAGCATTGTCAGTTTTATAGCCAGTTAATTGTAATAACCATCCGAACATAAATTTCTCCTAACTTTAAAGTTCTAGAAGCTGTCTCAAAAATATAAATTAAGGTAAAATGCTGCTAAGGAAACTAGG
>CAMFJH010000032.1 GCA_945956915.1 uncultured Francisellaceae bacterium
GCATTTAGCAACAGTGGTGATTTTGTTGAAAAAGTATTTTTGAGACAACTTCTAGATTTATTGTTAGAGAGAGCAGAAGTTCAAAAAGAAATGCACTTAAGCTCAGGTAATACCTTGATTTTTATTGATTTAGAAAGAACAAAAGTCGATGCCGAAGCATTTCAATCTCTGATGGAATCTTTAATACAACATAAATCATTAACTACGCTTTATATTTCTTGGCAAAACCCTGAGTTAATAAATACAGTTAAAGAAATGGTGAAGAGGTTAAAAGCACATAATGTTTTACATGATGTTGTTTTAGCAAATGCGGAATGGGATGGAGAATTAACCACATTGATGAGCGAGCTCCTTCAGCAATTAAAACATAATCATATTAATAAAACACAAAAAAATTTATTAGAAACCAAACTAAAACCTTCTTTGGAGAGTATTGTGGATGCTTTAAAAGCTGAACCGTACAAAGTCATTTCAGCTTTAGAATCTATAAAAGTATCAGTGATTAATAAAGAAATTGAAGAACAATTGCGTAGTGTGTATGTATTAGAAACAATTGAGCTTCTCAGGGAAGTGCTTGTGTCACCCTGTCCACAAAATCGTGTAGTGGGAAGCCGGAGTGCTGCTTATGATCTCACTGAACAACTACCAAGTAACGGTGTAGTAGAAGGTATAGTATATTTTTATGGAAGGGATGGGGAAGCTACAAGTGAAGAACAAGGATTGTTGGGGTTGACTGTAGAAAATACATCTTTGGATAATATGCGCCTTACAGCCCCCCCTATTACAAAGGCCGCAGTAGCAAAAGAAGTACATCATTGGATTGAGGCTGAAATTTCTGCACAACAAGAAAAATTAATGAGGAATGTAGAAGTGCAACAGTCGGTTATAAAAAAGCGAAAAATTTAGATTAAAGGCACACGTGATTGTGCCTTATGCTGCCGGGACCATATCCGAGTTCACTTTTTGATCGATATTTGCACCTGCTTTAGCTAAAGTAGCTGCTAAAGAAAAATTTGCATTTACAAATCCATAATTAAGGTTTAAGGCAAAAGAATGCTCCATTCTCTATTTGTTAATACTTTTAGTAGAGGATTTAAAGTTAGGGAAAGCTAATTCACGCGGCACATCTGGTCCTATGAAATCTAATTTTTTTAACTGCGAGCTCGCTTCTCTAATGCCATTGAATATAAGTGCTCCAGACCTACTGATGTTGTTATCAGTTATGTCTAACTTTGTTAAACATGGAAAAGCGGTAGAAAAACTTTTCAATGCGGCAACCAATAAATGATGTGCAAAATACACAATTAGCTCAGTTGCAAAAAGATTTATTATTAAAGTTTATAAAGGATACAATTGAGCAGAATACAAACACCATGCCTACTCATTTGGGAGCTATTGGTTATTTAATAAAGCGTTTAGATATTAAGGTTCTCGACGAAAGTATGAAGCAGGAACTAGGAATTCTAAATACTCAAGTTAAAGTTGCAAAAAATAAATCTGTGGCAGCAAAGAATTGTATAGAGGTTTTTGAATTCATAAAAAAAGAGATAGCTCTAAACAATAAAGAGCAAAAAACTTTTGCCTGAACAAGAGGTTGCTCGAATTCATTAGCCACCTCAGCAGCAACTATCACAACTACAACATGTGCAGCCAACATTACGACCTCTGTCGCCACCCCTTACATTAACTACTGCTACAATGAACTCATCACTCACTCCAACCCCTGTCGTAAAGATGCTAGATATACCAGCTGCAGGACCGCCTGTGCTTTCTGCCAGGTGCCTTCATAGGGAAAGTACACTATTAGCATTAACATCTTTAGATAAAACTTCAGATACTCAATTATAGTTCCAGCATATGAAATTTCGGTCTAAAATTCATCCAAACCTAATAGCCCATCTCCCATAATAGAAAACACTTCGTCCTGATACGAATGTTGTACTTTAAAAAAATCTAAACAAGCTCGCTTAAATTCAGAAAATGTCGGATAATACCTATTATAAATTACATTCTTTTTAAAAAATTTCCAAAATCGCTCAATTAAATTTAATTCTGGTGAATAAGGTGGTAAAGGCACTAATTGTATTTTGGAGTCTTTTACAAAATCCTGCACGATTGAAGCAAAATGATACCTTGCATTATCCAATAACACATAAATTTTATTCGCTTCGAGATGGCTTGTTTCTAATGTCTTTAACAGGTCAATGGTCGTTGTTGCATTAATATTATCTTCACTAAAAATCGCCGTGACCTCGTACGTATCAGCATTCATTGCACCATGAATATTATATCTACTTCTACCTGTATTACTTTTAATTTCCCTCTTTTCACCTTTTCTAAACCACCCATAGGCTGTTTTTGTATTGTGGACAGGATGCACAGCATCCATGAAAAATATTAAATCATTATCTTTTTTCTTTTTTAAAAAATCAGCAAACTGTTTTAAAAATATTTCCTGTGCAACCTCATCTGCATTTCCCGATACTAAATCAGGTTTTTTATACACAAAACCAATGGTGTTTAATAAGTTTGACATACCTCTTTCACTGTACTCAATATCAAATTCAACTTTCACAAAACGGCAGACTGATTTTGTTGTTAAATGTACATTAGTATCTAATTCTGTGATTAAGATAGCAATTTGCTTATCACTTAGCTTTTTCTTACTGCCTTTATATTCTGTTTTGAATAAACAACCTAAACCGCCCAAAGAATATTTATCAAAGTAAGAGACAACAGTCCCTTCATCTAAAAATAAAAATTCACTAACTTCAGATGGACTCATACCCATACCAAGCAAAATAATAGTATGAATTTTATAGGAAATTGAAACACCTATACTTCTTGCCGCTTTATGCGCAGCTCTTAGCTCTAGGATTTCATTCGGTGCGATATTGTAATCTCTCATAGGCCATATCATACATGATACTTAAGCTCTTGTGAATATACACCTGAAAGACCTTGTTGCACAAAAAATTACGGATTTGATGAATCTAGATGAACTAGGCATAGCTGCTTTTGGCAAGATAAAAAGTGTGCTTCACACGCTTTTCTTGATAATTTTTTTATGCATTAAAGCCTACCCGAAAACTCATATGCCGAGACTATAAATGCCTCAACACAGCCTACTATTTCGCCTCTCGTAGGTAGCTCATCTCATTCAAGTGATGTTCCACAGTCTGTAATATCAACAGTAATACTTCCTCCTGCTTCAGGATCAAAAGTCCCTGAAGGGCCTCGGTAGACGCTGAATTTACAGCAGGTTCGCAATAAAGTGGTGAGATAAAATCTAAGACTTTAAATTTAGAGTGAAGGAGGCATACGCTTTTGATTTTGGTTACATTTATGCTGCATCATGCTGCTGGGACAAAAAGAAAAGTGGAAACTTTTTGATCTAAACCCGGTGGTAATGCAAAAAATAAACGGCCCATTTCAATTCCTAATTGTTTTGCACCTCATGATATTTCCAGTTGGAACAAATGTGCTGGCAAAAACACTCGAGACTGTTTCCTCAGATAAAAACATTGTTTTATTTTTAGATGAATTCCCTTGGATGTCGACTCCAAAATCTAGATTATTGCAAAATCTGGATTATTATTGGAATCAATATTAGAGCAGCAATCCTAAAATAAAATTGATTATTTGTGGGATATGGGTGCCCAGATAGATTTACTGTTCGACCGTTTTGATGATGCCATTACGGTTTGTGAAATTAAGTGCACAGATTTGCCTTTTATTATCGATAAAGCCTATGCGAACAAACTCAATCAAAAGTTAAATGTTTTTAAAAACATCACGAAAACAAACAAGCAATTATTTATTGCTATGATTTCTGCTAATGGTCTAAAAAAACCATATACTCGGAAGAAATCGTGACAGTTGTTGTCACTTTGGAGGATTTGTTTGCGATAAAATAAAAGGTTATATAAAAATACAGTATTTAAAATTCAAGCGATCTATTAGAATGTTTGGAGATAAAACCCTAAAGTTGGTAGAAAATTGAAACATCAATTAAATCAAGTAAGAATTATTGCAGGGAAATGGAGAGGACGCCGCATTTCTTTTCCCAGTGTTGAGGGCTTACGGCCAACCCCTGACAGAGTACGCGAAACGCTTTTTAATTGGCTAAGTCACTTAATTGTCGATGCTCAGTGCTTAGATCTATTTGCAGGCAGTGGTATTTTGAGCTTAGAAGCGCTTTCTCGAGGGGCATCACAGGTAGTTAGCGTAGAAAAAAACCTTAAGGCCGTGTCTGCAATGCATGATGCTGCGCGGTTATTAAGTGTAGAGCCAAATACCTGGAATGTAATATCAGGCGATGTGCTTTTTTGGTTGCAGCAAAAAGCACCTTTAAGGTTTGATCTTGTTTTTTTAGATTCCCCGTATTCTCTAGAATTATTGCCTGTTTGTATCAAATATCTTTCTGAAAATGGATGGTTGAAACCTGGATCTTGGGTATATTTTGAACATAACCATCCTATTGATGAAAATATATTGCCAGAAAATTGGGATCTCATTAAATCTAAACGAGCAGGGCATGTGTATTATTATTTGGTACACATTTGTCTATAATATTATCTGTCCTTGAACATTTTGAGTATAAAAATGGATAAATCAAAATATAAAATTTACTTGGTTGGAGGCGCTGTACGCGATAAATTCTTAGGCCTGCCTGTTTTGGAAAAAGATTGGGTGGTGGTTGGAGCCACACCGGAAGCGATGCTTGCTGAAAAATACAAGCAAGTGGGCAAAGATTTTCCTGTATTTTTACATCCTAAAACGCATGAAGAATATGCATTGGCCCGCACTGAACGTAAAACAGCCAAAGGGTATTACGGTTTTGTCTGTGATTTTAGTGATTCTGTCACACTAGAAGAAGATTTGTTACGTAGAGATTTTACCATAAATGCGATTGCAGAAGATCTGAATGGAAATATTATTGATCCGTTTAAGGGGCAAATAGATTTAAAAAATAAAATATTACGTCATGTTTCACCTGCCTTTAGAGAAGATCCTGTGCGGATTTTACGTTTAGCACGCTTTGCTTCAAGATTTTTTCCCATGGGATTTAGCATTGCGCCAGAGACAGAGGCCTTAATGCGAGAAATGGTAGCCTCCGGTGAAATTGAGCATTTAGTGCCCGAACGTGTTTGGAAAGAAATGTCTAGAAGCTTGGAAGAAAAAGATCCCACACAATTTATAGAAGTCTTACGTTCTTGTGGTGCATTAGAGGTTTTATGGCCTGAGTTAAATAAATTATGGGGCATCCCTCAACCGATAGAACATCATCCAGAAATAGATACGGGTGTACACGTTATGATGGTTTTAAAAATGGCCTGTGCGCTTTCACCTGATCCTGTTACACGTTTTGCGGCTTTATGTCACGATTTAGGCAAAGGCAGTACTCCCCCTGAATTTTGGCCAAAACACAGAGGGCATGAAGAATTGGGCGTGCCTCTTATTCAAGCTTTTTGTAATCGTTACAGATTACCCACTGAATATAGGGCGTTGGCAATATTAGTGAGTCGTTATCATTTACATTGCCATCGTGCTTTTGAGTTAAAACCCACTACACTATTAACAACCTTAGAAAGTTTAGATGCTTTTAGAAAGCCCACACGCTTTGAACAGTTTTTAATAGCCTGTGAAGCCGATGCTAAGGGTCGTTTAGGATTGGAAAACAAACCCTATCCACAGTCTAATAAAATGCGAGCTGCATGTAAAGCAGCTAAAGACGTAGATATTAGGCCTTTAATAGAGCAAGGATTGAATGGTGAGGCTGTGAAACAAAAAATTCACCAACTGCGTGTGGCAGCGATTAAGCAAACAGATGCAGAGCATAAGGAAAAGGAATAGGATATGTTTATTGTTGCAGGCGTTATTTTGATTATGATATTCAGTTATTATCAATTTGCTTTTGTTAGATATTATAAAGGCAAGACAAGCTCGCATTTTAATGGTACAAGATTTTTTGACCCCGAATCGGATTTTAAAAAAAGTTTTTGGGATGTATTAAAATGGCATTTTACAAGCAAACCGGGTCCTTGGCCTGCAAAAGTTGTGAATCCTGTGTTTGATCTGCCACCCAAAAGAGTTATGGGATCAGAACTCCGAATATCCAATGTAGGGCATGTTACATTTCTTATTCAAACGGGGGGCTTAAATATTTTAACAGATCCAGTGTGGTCTGAAAGAGCGAGCCCTTTTCGGTGTGTGGGCCCCAAAAGAGTTATTGCCCCAGGTATTCAATTTGAAGATTTACCGCCTATTGATATTGTTTGGATCAGTCATAATCATTATGATCATTTAGATCTTGAGACTCTGGATAAATTATGGGAAGCACACAAACCTCGTATCATAGTCCCTTTAGGCAATGAAACCATCATCAAAAATCATAATTCGAAAATACAGGTTGAAGCTTTTGATTGGGGAGAAAAACTAAGTGTGGGCAAGCAAGTGATTTTTCATATTGAGCCTATGCAACATTGGTCAGCACGTGGCATATTGGATAGAAATAAAGCCTTATGGGCTGCTTTAAATATAGAAACTCCAGCAGGGAATATTTATTTCATAGGCGACTCTGGATATGGCGATGGGCGCTATTTTAAAAAAGCAAAAGAAAAATTTGGTCAATTCCGTGTCGCTTTATTGCCAATGGGTGCTTACGAACCTAGATGGTTTATGAAATATGCACATATGAATCCTGAAGATATGGTTAAAGCCCATATTGATTTGGGTGAGCCCTTCACTATTCCCTCACATTATGATGTATTTAGATTAACAGACGAACCTTGGGGAGCATCTTTGATTGCATTAGAAAAAGCAAAAGAAAAATTCGAGGTGGGAAACGCTATAAAAGTATTAGAGCCGGGACGATTTTTTGTTATTTAGCTTTACAAGATTTAAACCATAAGTCTTCACTTAATGAACTGAGTTGTGCTATCTTTTCAGCATATGTTGTCATAGATTGTGATACAGTCTATAACTATTGAACACGGAGGAGCTTAAAAAGTGCACTTTATTTATAAATGTGGTAAAAAAAAGACTTCAGCTATTCAAAGAGCTATAGATCTACAGGAAAAAGCCGCGAATTCAGATAATGAGCAAGATGCCCTGGCGTTTTATATTGAAGCTTATAAAACCTATACAACAATTTCGCAAAAGTTTTGGTTAAAAGATGAGATAAAAGGCCAAGCTGTATATAGCATGTACCTTTTGGTGAAAGAGGGTAAAGTTAAATTAAGTCCCATAATAACTAATGATATTACCTATCAAACCCCACAGGATAGATTAGAAAAATTATTAATTGATGCAGTTGATTTGGGTTATGATAAGGCTATTACAGAATTAACAACTATCTATCAAGAACCCAGTATTCTCTCTTCTTTTGAATCAAGCAATCTAACCACTCCCACATCATCATCATTTAAGAAGCCATGCGGATAAGAAGTTTTAGTTAACTAAACATTTTGGTGACAAAGAAGCTTGAAGTGCCATTAAGCTCAATGCTTGAGGCTTTACTGCCACGAGTGCTTTATCAAGGCAATATAACCACAAGCTGGATTGCTTTTTATAGGGTACAATTTTTTCTTTGCTTTTTTTAAGGTCTTGTTCAAATGCGCAAAGTATACCTTTAGGTGATTTTAAGTCGGTTGGCTTTGCCAATACAAGAGCCGTATTTTCTGCATTTATTTCGGGTTTACCGGATAATTGACGAGCTCCAATTTCAATATAAGCATTATAACTTAATTCATGAATCTTAGAGATTTGAAGGACAGTGTTTTGATGACTGCGATAAATAAGGCCCTTTTGTTTATCAAGCACCCAACCCGCATCAATACATTTTTTTTGTAGCACTTCCAACACGGTAGGATCGACTTGTTCCAATTCAGCAATACAATATTGTGCGGCGACTCTTAGATAATTTAAATTTTTATCAAGGGATGTTGAATATTTTTGTTCAATGCTTTTTAAGATTTTTTCATGCAATTGCCCTCTTAAATGATTTGTTTCGATGATCAATTTTGCTCGTTTATGTGCAGGAGAAAGTGGAGCTGTATTGTGCTGTGGCTCATTTTCTTTATTTTTTTCCATGTATTCTTGATATTTCTGAAGAAGTGCTGTTTGGGTAGCAAGTTTTTTTGCAAGTTTTACAGCAGCTAATTCTTTAAACACCTGAGTATCTAGACTTTTGGTATCTTTAAGCTCTGCTATTAATTGTTGTAGGTGTTGAATGACCGTATAGTAATTATTATTATCGCTAGAAGCAATAATATCTGTTAATCGTTTTTGTATCTGGTCGACCACTGTTTCTTGACCCATTATCATTTTTATATTTTTAAATTTTTGCCCAAGTTGTGATTTTTCTTGCTCAATATATATTTTTTGAAGATATATTTGTTGTTCTTTTAGATATAATGCTTTTAGTTCTTCTGATTTATTATCATCAGAAGGGCTTGGCTGGTCATTTAAAGCTTGCTCTACAACATAGGATTTGATAGCTTTATTTTTTCTAGATACAAGGTAGTTTATTTCATCATTGATTAATTCTATTATTTTTTCTTTTTGCAAAATACGGTTTTTTAAATCTAAAGTTTTGGATTTTTCGCTTTTTGATATTTTTTTTATTTGATTTTTAAGTTCTTGAACTTTTTTATCTCGATTTTTATCCTCAGCTTGTTCTTTTATTAAGGTGGTTGACTCATCTTCATTGCCTACATAAGTGCTGAGTATTTTAACTTGTAATGCTTTAACAAGTTTTTTGACTTCTTGCTTTCTTTGATCCGAGGATAAGCTGATCACTTTTTTATTATTACCCGATTTATGTAAACTAAACATATGGACTCCAATTCGAAAATTTAAAAACTTAAGTGTATTAAAGCTCATATTTTTATTTAAAGTAATAAGTTTTAACCCTGTACCTCATAGGGTTAACCCTGAATTTTATAAAAAAATTAGGAATTTTAGCGCATATTAGAAATAGAAAGGATAAATGCAATCGTTTTGTGTTAACTAACTTCTTTGTTCAGAGCATTGTGAGAGCACAAATGTTTCTCTTTAATAGGTAAATCAAATTGAAAACAACTTCCCCCTGTAGCTAATTGTGAAGCGGATAGTTGTCCGGAATGGGCTTCAATAATTGATCGACAAATAGCAAGACCTAAGCCCATGCCTTGGGTCTTAGTCGTAAAATAAGAGTCAAATAAGTGATCCGCGATCTGCGCTGAAAATCCCGGCCCATTATCTATAATTTGAACAGTTAGGTAAGATTCTTTTTGTGTGTTAACCTGGATAGTAATTTGAGGCTCAGGAGTCTTAACTTCTTGCATCGCTTCAATGGCATTTCGTAATAAATTTAAGATGACCTGTTCAATCTGTATTCTATCTATTCTGAGCTCGAATACATCATTGGTAGGCGTATAGAGTATTTTTAGATTTAAATCCTGAACTTCCTGAGTAATTAAATGAATAGCTTGTGCAATAATGGTATTAATGTCTATATTTTCATAAAATAACTCACCTTGCCTAACATAATTTTTAATACGATGCACAACTGCGCCTGCACGTTCAGCTTGATTAGAAGCTTCAATTAATATATCCATTATTTCAGGGGTGACTTCATTCTTATTCTCAAGGCGTCTTACACATCCTTTTACGTAGGCCGAAATAGCAGTCAAGGGTTGATTAATTTCATGTGCCAGAGAAGAGGCCATCTCTCCCAAAGAATTAGAACGAATGGTCTCGGCTAATTGCTTTTGGTAGGCACGAAATTTTTCTTCTGCCTGCACCTGTTCAGTAATATCCCAATACACCCCTAAAATACGTACAGGATTCTCATCTGCATCGTAATAGGTTTTAGCACGCAACGTGAAGTAACGCATAGTCTTGTCTGATCCAACAATTCTGAATTTAATAGGATCATTATTACTTTTAGCTTCTTTTCCAAAAAGTATTTTATGAATACGTATTCGATCCTCAGGTATTACGGATTCAAACAAAGCCTTAATCGTTCGAGGGGGTTTTTTAGGATCTAAACCAAATAACAAACAAGCGTATTTATCTAAAATCAATTTTTTATCACTAATAGCCCAAGACCAAACGCCCAAGTTGGCTGCCTCTAAAGTAAGATGCAAACGATCCGTTATTTCTTGCAATTCTTGAGCGTGTTTTTTTATTGTTTGACGCAAAAGCAGATTTTCATAACAAATGGCAAACTTATACGATAAAGTCGTCATAAGCCGTTGATCACTTAGATTAAAAATAGTTTGATTGAATTTATTAATAAAATAAATTTTCCCATAAAATGTGTTATTCGTTTTCAAGGGTAGGCTTAAAATACTCGAAAAGGGGAGAGGAATATCTATTAAACCAATTTTTTCGACATCAATCATAGGTGAATGTATTAGCATAGGCTGATCATCTAGAAAAATTTTCTTAAGTAATTCTGGAAAGTTTTCACTTAAAAATGGATAAGACTGGAGATCGCCTTGCTGGCTAACCCTAAAGTTTTCATATTGCTTAGGATCATTTGATTGACAGAGTATAATACCTGCACAATACGCATTTAAGAGTTGGCGACTTCCTTTGCATAAAATACCAATCAATTTTTCTATATCTTGTTCTAAGGACATATCTAAACTGATTTCAATTAAGTTAATAAGTCTTAAATTAATATTATCAAATTTTTCCTTTTTCATTAATTCTTGATTTTGCTTCGATGGCAAGGATTTCTGATTAAAAAGTACAGGGTTGGCATCTAACACACCTTGAATTGTGCCTAGAATGATTTCAGAGTGACAAGGTTTAGTAATAACATGCTTAACATTCGAGGAACTTGCCATTTTATAAGCTTCGGCAGCTTTATAGGTAGCTGTGTAAAATATAAGGGGGATTTTTTTAAGATTAGCATCCAAGTACAGTTGTTTTGCAAGCGTTAATCCATCCATTCTGGGCATTGCAATATCGCTAATAATTAAATCTATTTTATGGGCACGTGCAAGTTCTAGTGCCAAAGCCCCATCTTCTGCTTCTAAAACGGTATACCCATAATCGTCTAACAGAGCACACAAAGCATCTCGATTTATGGCTCTATCATCAACAATTAATATCGTTGTCATTAAAAATCACTTATTCCACCAACATCAAAGACTTATGTTGGATAATACATTGAATTAAGATAGCAACTAATTGTTCTATATCTATTGGCTTTGCAAGATAATCCGTAGCCCCTGCAGCAATACATTTTTCCCGATCTTCCTTCATAGCTTTTGCAGTAAGCGCAATAATAGGTAAATCTTCAAATTTTGGATTTTGACGAATTTCAGCCATCGTTTGATAGCCATCCATCCCCGGCATCATAATATCCATTAACACGGCATCAATGGAAAAGTGAGTGTTTAGCATTTTTATGCCTTGCCTACCATTTTCAGCAGTTAAAATAGTTACTTCATAGTCTTCCAAAGCGCTTTGAATAGCAAAAATATTACGGGAATCATCATCCACTAATAAAATGGTTTTACCTTTCAGTATTTTATAAGTTTGGGCACCGCTCTCATAACGTTTTGAGGGTAGTTTATGTTTGTCTTCTGTTAAATCGTTTTGTGCTTGACTTAAAAAAGTAGGAATTTGTTCCAACAATAGCACTTTAGAGGTAATGTTTTTCGAGTTGATATTTTCAGTGCATTTAATCAGTTGCTTTTCTTCTTCCCGTTTGAGTTCTTTGTCTGTAAAAATAATAACAGGACAATTCTGGTATTGAGGCGTCTGATTCAAATATTTTAATAATTTGAGGCTGGCAGGCATGTCAAGTGCCATAATGATACAATCCACACCAAGTTCAGGGTTGGTTTTTAGCAGTTCTAAGGCTTCTTTTGCCTGAGTAATGGGTATTACTTTTCCATTATTCATTTGGAATAAGTCGATAATTTTGTCTCTATGTTCGATATCACTCTCGATGACTAATATATTATGTAATGGGTAAGCACAACTTTTTTTAATCTCAGAAATCATTTTATTGAGAGAATCTTCACTCACAGGTTTGCTTAAAAAAGAGCTTGCTCCTAAACCCATACTTTGTTCTTTACCATCCCCAACTGTAATAACATGAACCGGAATATGGTAAGTATTAGGGTCACTTTTTAGACGTCTTAATACTTCTATACCATTGATATCATTTAATTCAATATCTAAAATAATTGCCTGGAATTTATATAAATTGGTAAGCGTAATTGCGGTTTCGCCTTTTTCGGTTATCAATCCTTTAAAGCCAGCTTTACGTATTAGCTCCAATAATACTTTGGCAAAACGCACATCATCTTCTATGATAAGCAAAATTTGATCATTGGACTCTAAGCTGTAGCGGTCATCCTCTACTTGTTCTAAGAGTGGAAGTTCTCGCGAAGCATTTTGCAGTATTTCAGCTTTCTGCAATAAATTAGGCAGTAAGCTATCAATTTCAGGCATCTCATTATTATTGATTATTTTTTTCGGACCTGAGGATAAATAAATATGAGGTAAATAGAGTGTAAACGTACTGCCTTTGTTAAGCTCACTCTTCAATCGGATTTCTCCTCCGAGGAGTTGTGCTAATTCACGGCTAATAGATAATCCTAAGCCAGTTCCACCGTAGCGACGATTGGTGGTTCCATCGACTTGCTGGAAAGCTTCAAAAATAATACCTTGTTTATCAAAAGGGATACCAATACCGGTATCAATAACCGAGAATGCAATCACTGTTTTAGCTTTGCATAGGTTGGTATTGTCTAAGCTCCACCCTTCTTTTGCAAGTGCTATCTTAAAGGTGACTCCCCCTTTTTCTGTAAATTTAAAGGCATTTGATAATAGGTTTTTAAAGATTTGTAAAAGACGTTTAAAGTCAGTTTCTATGACATTGGGTATTTCTTTATCGATATCTAGAATAAATGAAATACCTTTATTTTCTGCAATATGGCTAAACATGCGTTCTAAATCATGAGTAATATTTTGAACGTGAACAGGGTTTATCTCGACACTCACCGTACCGGACTCAATTTTGGATAAATCTAGAATGTCATTAATTAATACGCATAAATCGGAACCGGCAGAATGGATGGTTTTAGAGAATTCAACTTGCTTATCTGTTAAATTACCTTGTTTGTTATCTGACAATTGCTTTGAAAGAATAAGCAGGCTATTTAAGGGTGTGCGAAGTTCATGAGACATGTTTGCTAAAAATTCAGATTTATACTTAGAAGTTAAAGTTAATTGTTTTGCTTTTTCTTCTACTTCAACTCTAGCAATCTCAATTTGACGATTTTTTTCTGCGACTTCTGCATTTTGTGTTGCGAGTAATTTTGCTTTATCTTCTAATTGTTCATTGGTTTGCTGCAATTCTTCTTGTTGGCTTCTTAATTCTTGGGCCATATTTTGAGATTGTTTCAATAATTCCTCTGTTCTGCTATGTGTTTCAATAGTATTGACAACAATTCCAAATATTTCTGCAAGCTGATCAAGCAGTGCTAATCCTGTGCTGCTGAAGTGTTCAAAAGAAGCAAGTTCAATAACCGCTTTTACATTGCCCTCAAATAGAACGGGTAAAACTACAATATTAAGCGGCCGCGCCTCACCTAAGCCTGAGCTGATGGTTATATAATTTTCAGGAACTTGGGTTAACAAAATGCGTTGCTTTTCATAAGCACATTGTCCTACCAAACCTTCGCCAATTTTTAATACATTGCATAAATTCTTTCTTTCTCTAAATGCATAAGTTGCTAACATTTTGAGTAAAGGTTCATTTTTGGAATTATCCATAATATAAAATAAACCTTGATGACTAGAGACCATAGGAGCCAATTCTGAAAGAATTAAACGAGCGACTAAGATTAAATCTTTTTGACCCTGCAAGATTCGAGTAAATTTGGCTAAGTTGGTTTTTAACCAATCCTGTTCTGCATTTTTTAATGTCGTTTCTTTTAGGTTTAAAATCATCTTATTAATAATATCTTTAAGCCAGGCTACTTCACCTTGAGCTTCCACTCCAATGGAACGGGAAAGATCACCTTTGGTAACAGCGGTCGCCACTTCAGAAATGGCTCGAACTTGGGTTGTTAAATTGGCAGCTAATTGGTTTACATTATCGGTTAAGTCTTTCCAAGTCCCGGCTGCACCAGGAACATTAGCTTGTCCACCTAATCTTCCCTCGACACCCACTTCACGTGCCACACTGGTTACCTGCTCTGCAAAAGTAGCCAAAGTATCGGTCATGTTATTGATTGTTTCAGAAAGTTCTGCAATTTCTCCCTTGGCTTGTACGGTTAGCTTTTTCTTAAGATCTCCTTGTGCCACAGCGGTAACAACCTTAGCGATTCCTCGTACTTGATCGGTTAAATTGGTTCCCATTTGATTTACATTATCGGTTAAGTCTTTCCATATACCCCCAACCCCTCTTACTACAGCTTGCCCCCCTAAGTTTCCTTCTGTGCCTACTTCCCGTGCAACTCGAGTTACTTCTGCAGCAAATGAGCTTAATTGTTCTACCATGGTATTAATTGTACTTTTTAATTCTAAAATTTCGCCTTGAGCATTTACGGTAATTGTTTTAGAGAGATCGCCATTTGCTACAGCCGTCGTTACTGCTGCAATATTACGCACCTGAGAGGTTAAGTTACTGGCCATTTGATTTACATTATCAGTCAGATCCTTCCAAGTTCCGCCAACCCCTTGTACATAAGCTTGTCCGCCTAATCGACCTTCGGTACCCACTTCTCTTGCTACACGTGTTACTTCTGAAGCGAAAGCTCTTAGCTGATCCACCATGGTATTAATCGTATCTTTTAATTGTAAAAACTCACCTCTGACGTCAACGGTAATTTTCTTCGAGAGATCACCATTTGCAACCGCAGTGGTTACATCTGCAATATTACGAACTTGATTGGTTAAGTTGCTACCCATCATATTTACGTTTTCGGTTAAATCTTTCCAAATACCTGCAACGTCTTGAACATCGGCTTGTCCACCTAATTTTCCTTCGGTACCCACTTCTCTTGCCACCCGAGTTACTTCCGAGGCGAAAGAATTTAATTGATCAACCATGATATTAATGGTGCTTTTGAGCTCTAAAATTTCACCTTTAACATCCACCGTAATTTTTTTAGAAAGATCACCTGTTGCAACCGCAGTAGTCACTTCAGCAATATTACGTACCTGATTGGTTAAATTGCTGGCCATCATGTTAACGTTTTCAGTTAAGTCTTTCCAAACACCTGCAACGCCTTTTACATCGGCTTGTCCGCCTAATTTTCCTTGGGTACCCACTTCTCTTGCCACACGGGTTACCTCTGAGGCAAAAGAGTTTAATTGAACCACCATGGTATTAATCGTATTTTTTAAGTCTAAAATTTCACCTTTAACATCCACCGTAATTTTTTTGGAAAGATCCCCATTGGCTACTGCAGTGGTTACATCTGCAATATTACGAACCTGGTTGGTTAAGTTACTACCCATCATATTAACGTTTTCAGTCAAATCTTTCCAAGTACCTTCTACGCCTTTTACATTGGCTTGACCCCCTAGACGTCCCTCAACACCCACTTCCCGCGCTACACGAATAACTTCCGAGGCAAAAGAACTTAATTGATCGACCATGATATTAATGGTGCTTTTTAACTCTAAAATTTCGCCTCTAACGTCTACTGTAATTTTTTTAGTTAAATCGCCGTTTGCTACTGCGGTAGTAACGGCTGCAATATTACGTACTTGATTGGTAAGATTGGCCGCCATTTGATTTACATTATCGGTTAAATCTTTCCAAATACCTGCAACACCTTTTACGTCCGCTTGGCCTCCTAAATTACCTTCTGTACCCACTTCCCACGCTACTCGTGTTACTTCGGAAGCAAAAGAATTTAATTGATCGACCATGATATTGATAGTACTTTTGAGTTCTAAAATTTCGCCCCTAACATCTACCGTGATCTTTTTAGTCAAATCTCCATTTGCCACAGCCGTCGTCACTTCTGCGATGTTACGCACCTGATTGGTAAGATTGGCGGCCATTTGGTTTACGTTATCCGTTAAATCTTTCCAGATCCCGGCCATGCCTTGTACTTGAGCTTGCCCGCCTAGCTTCCCTTCAGTGCCTACTTCCCAGGCAACTCGACTTACTTCTAGTGCAAAAGCGTCTAGCTGCTTAACCATTACATTAACTGTTTGAGCAGTATGTAAGAATGCACCTTTTAAAAGTCGTCCTTCTACTTTTAAGGGCATTCGTTGAGATAAGTCTCCGCCCACCACGGCCCCAATAACATCGGACATTTCAGCCATAGGTTGGACAAGATTGGTTACTAGGGTATTTAAATATTCTACTTGGGTACGCCATCCACCTTTAAGATCAGGCACAACGGCTCGCTCATCTATTTTGCCTTCTTTACCTACAGCGCGGACAGTTCGTTTAAATTCGTGGGATATTTGGCCTATGATATTAACAATTTCGTTGAAAGTACAAGCAACCTCACTGAGCTTGCCATCACGGTGCTTTTCTGGTAGTCGAATTGAAAAATTACCTTCTTTAAGTTGTACAAGTGCTGTGAGGAGGATATCGGTATCAACAGTGTGTGGTGCATGACTTTCCATAAGTATATTCCTTTAATTTAGGCTTGATAAAGCCAGCCCACACAGTCTTAGAGGGTTTTTCGGAAACGTGTTGCCAGCTGCTTGGTTCTAAGATACACAAAATGCCAGGCTTTTTCAATTTTTAATATTGAACTAAACGATAATAAATAAGCTTTGAAGCTGAAGTAATTAGGAGTATCCCTATTTTCCTTAGGGAAACCCCTAATTGTTTATTGACATAAGATTTAGAGTACCGTACAGTAGATTGGCAAAGAGTTATCGGGATTAAATAATTTATTTAACTGAAAAGAATTTACCTGTCTTCAAGGATAAAGGATATAGGGTGAAATAAATGTCTCAAATAATATATGTTATTGACGACGATGAAGCCATTTGTAAAGCGATAAAATGGTTATTGGAAACGGCTAATTTAGAAGTAAAGATATTTCATAGTGCATTAGCTTTTTTAAAAGAATATTCGCCCGCTTTGCGAGGTTGTTTACTTATCGATGTTCGAATGCCAGAAATGAGTGGTCTTCAGTTACAAGAAAAATTAATCGCATTAGGTAATACAATCCCTATCATTATGTTAACTGGGCATGGAGATATTGCAATGGCAGTAAGAGCCTTAAAAGCAGGAGCAATTGATTTCATCACCAAACCTTTTAATGATCAAGCGCTCTTAGAGCAGATTCAAAATGCTTTACTCATCAATAAGCTTAAAAATGATATAGAAGAAATATGGAAGCGCTATAAAACGCTTAGTCAGCGAGAACAGCAGATTTTATCAAAAATCGTTGCAGGGAAAATGAATAAAGCCATCGCTTATGAATTAAATATTTCTATAAAAACAACAGAAGCCCATAGAGCGCATATTATGGAAAAGATGAATGCAAAAAATTTAGTGGATTTAATCAAAATGCATTGTTCGATGGAAATGAATACTGCTTTTGCTTAAATAAAATATGGCTCTCCTGCAATTCGTAGATACTTAATAAGCTAAAAGGGTAAGGGAAAGTAAATGGAGAAAAATGATGGTGACACCTAAATTCATAATGGAAAGTTTGTTTGCAGATGCTTCTGATACTAATTATGACAGAACAATTGATTCGGCGAGAAATGTAATCAGTACTCTTGATAATCCGTGCGATGTTGCAACCACTTTTTTAGCTTTGACAACTAAATTAAAAGGGCTGCAGATGGAATATTATAGATTGCCTGTTATAGACGGGTATTGTTTTAATCTAGTCACTCCACACAGAGATAGAATTCAAAGAAGAATTGATACTTTGGAAGGTGAGAGAGGCGTGTTTTTAGAACCATACGCGTCAAGTTAAGCTATCTCTTTTATATGTTTAATTTCCCTCCTTCTGGC
>CAMFJH010000033.1 GCA_945956915.1 uncultured Francisellaceae bacterium
TAACTTGGAATTATAACCCTTATTTTCTAAAGTTTCTACTACCTACATGATTGCACGAGAACCGTCTTCTTTTGCGATTGCGCAGGATTTTTTGACACTAGAACAGAACTAGAAAGTATCACTGCTTCCTTAACCATAGAACACGCAATGAAATTAGCTAAAAATATCAAGCTTTTAGTGGTTATTAGTTATGCAGAACTTCAAGCAGGAAGAGGAAAAGGATTCATAAAGCTTATTGAATTATTTGCTAAATTATTTAAAAGCCAAATTCAAATTTATAAAAATTTCATATGGGTTATTACACAATTACCAGAAGATATAGATGAAAATGACATAAGAGAACAATTAATAGGAGAAAATGGTTTTTATTCGACGCTTACTAAAAATAATAGTACAGATACTTTTATGCGAAGTGACAATAAAGTTGCAAAAGACAATGATATTATTCAAGCACAGCTTACTATAATTGCTGCTATGGCACAAAATCTAAATACCATCAATGTTCTTCATGCAGATGATAGAAAAAAAATTCTGCAACACATTGAGGATCAAAAAGGAATTTCTATATCGCAATTAAGTTTTTATCAATATGAAAAACAGCGAATGGAATTAATTGAATTTATTAACAACTTTATAATTGAAACTAGAGGCTTATTATCTAACAGATCTTTTATTCTTAAAAAAGAACAGCTCTTTCAGCAAGAAATTTTGAAAACTCAAAATGAAATAAAAAATGATTTACTCTTTCATTTATTATTTTACAAAAAAGAGCATATGTTACTTTTTTACGAAAAACAGAAAAAGGAAGAAAATGAAAAACTTATCGCTATTCAAGAGCAGTTAGGAACCTTAAAGTCTGAGTTAAATGATTTAGATACCGACGAAGAAATTGTTCTTGGTTCGTTAAAAATTAAAGAAAAGTTAGAATGGTACCAACTTAGACATTCTTTTAAGGTTTTTTATGAAGAAGAACCTTTTGAATATTATAGGGAACACATTTATTCCGGTTCTGTGACAAAAAGAGAAGTTGATGAGAAACGAGGGCTTTATAATGCAACTTATTACTCTGACTTTCGTCAAAGTGTGGACATTACAGTTGAATTTTTTTCAAGAAAAAAAACAAGAAGGATAATGCTTCAAGAATAGAAGAAATTAAAAAAAGAAATTTTTCAATTTGAAATAGAAAGAAATGAATTAGCAATAAATGTTACTGTGTTAAAAGAAAAAATTATTTATCTAAAACATTTCATTCAGCAAAAAAAAATTCAAAATCAATTAAAAATAAATTTTTTACAACATACATTAGAAATTCAAGAGTCAACTTTATCAGAACTAAAAAAAAATATTTCAGAACAAAAAGATATTCTTGAAAAAAGAAAGCCTTTGTTAAGATCTATTCGTAATTTTCTCTTAGTGTTACCTTTTTCATTATGTGCTGATAAAAATCTTAAACAAACCACATGTGATTTATATATGGATTTTACAAAAGCAATTTCTGAGAGAAATAGATTTTTGCCCGGATTTTTAAGAATAATAATGAATGCAAATGAAGAACCTTATAAAAAAACGCCAGTTTTTGGAGTATAAAGAAGGGTTGTGTTGCAAAAAAATTATCTGGCACTCAGAAACTGTAAACGTATTTTCCCTAGACGAGGTTAAGCAGCGAGCACATAAAACTGCTCAAAGATTGAAGAGTTTGCCGCATCAATATGCTGACCTTTTTTAAGCATGCGCCACAGTTCGATGCCTGCTAATGTAGATCCCGCAGACTGATTTCATTACTCATTCTGCTTGACCCGCCATCATAAATATACATGCATGGTATCATATATGCAGGATTCTTGCAACACAACCTGTTATAGTATATACCACAATTAAATAGTCAAAATTGATTCTTCATGCTGCCCCCCAACTCGCATCGATAATTTCTCCATATCCAAATGGCGCTCTTCATCAAATGCATGTACATAACGTCTGGTTGTCTCTTCGCTACCATGCCTGTGATTGGCTTGAATATGTTTGAATTTAATCCCTGCTCTATCTTGCATGGTGGCCGATAAATGTCGCAGCCAGTGAGGTGAAAAATTCTTTAATTTTTTCTGTTTTTCGGATTGCTCTACAAATTTTTCAGAAGTTTTAATGGCAAGTTCTTTAATGATGCGATTCATGTGCCTCGCCCCTATAGGTTTTTTAGTACGAAAGGACATCATAATAGCGCTAAAGTCTTCTGGTTCAGGGCGTTCAGACAACCCGAAATGCAATCGATACTGTGTCACAGCATTTAAAAGCTCATCATTTACAGGGATCTTAGCTTCTTTATCACCTTTACCGACGACAAAAAACCACCAGATGTTATTCACTTTACGAAAAGCGCTCCAGGTGTGTGTTTCTAACTCATGGATCCTTAAGCCTAACAAATATAAGATTGTGACTAAGAAACGTACTCGGGCTTTATTGTTACGCTCATTGGGCGTACTCTCAGGCATTTCATCGAGGGTTATCAGCATCATTTCCCATTCATCTATATCAAGAATGCGTTCCCATATGCGGTTTTTTATCGCTTCAGAATCCATATTGCGTCCTAGTTTAGCTTTCATCAATCCGATAGGATTAAAGTATAAATATTGTGCATAAACTAAATACGTTATCAAGGAGTTAATTATTCTGATGGCTAAAATTTTAGATGATTCTTTCAACGGGCCTTCAAATGGTTTCCAGTCAGGAGTTCCTCTAATTGCTTTTGGACCTCTTGGGGCACACCATCGGTCGAAGGGCTCAGGATTGCTTAAGAATGCAAAATAATCATCAAAATCCTCCCGATCTAAGCTGGACAATGCTTTAGCCTTTTGGATAACACACCATAATAAGAATCGTTCTGCTTCTTTTTGATAAGCTCGGTAAGTAGTCGTTTTATGGCGATATTCATGTAACCAACAACACACGGCTTCGTAATCATTTTTCGCACGTATTTGACAAGGTGATTTAGAACGGTTTGCACCCTGAGAACCATTCAAATGGGGACTATTAATTCGCTCAGGGAGTTGCTCTAAACAGGGTAAGCCAAGCGTATGTAATGACATAGGTGTGTGCATGATTTAATCTACTTCGTTCGACTTGCTTAGGTCTTCTTGCTTTCTAAGGCGTTCTTTCAACATACCTAGAGTCTCATTTTCTGCTTGCAAGAGCGCTTGTAATGCATCTCGCTCCTGTTTAAGTTCTTCTAGCATCCATTTGTAATCAGTCAATATTTTTTCGGAAGAACTTAAAACCACCTCTTTTTCTATTACCCTTTCAATAAATTCTTTTTGCTCTGCAATATGTATTTTGAGATCGATTTCTTTATCATTCAATTGCTGTCTTAGGTCTAACATCATAACCTTAGATTGTTGTTCAATGCCTTCAAGATTTTTAATGGTTTTTTCTAATCGATGATTATCCTGTTTCAGTGAATCTTCCTTGACTATCCATTGATGACGCTTATCTTCTAAAAAGTTTTTAAAATCATCCAATTCTTGTTGATGTCTTTGAATAAGCACTTGAAATTGCTCTTTCAATTGAGATATGGATTGTTCATGGCATTTATTTAAATCGGAAATTTGCTGTTCTTTATCAACTTTAAACTCTAGATATTTTTTTTCTAATTCTTCTAAACGTCCACACTTGAGTGCATACTGATTCTGCAGCTGCTGTACAGTATCGCTTAAACTAACATTTTCTGTTTTAAGTTTATTGACTTCAGCATTAAGGGTATCTAAATCCCTATTAGCTTTATTACACATTAACTCCAGGGCATCTTTTTCTGCCTTTATAGCTTCGATTGCAAGTCTAGCCTCTTCCTTAATTTTGGCAATTTCGGCCTCGGAGCCTTCTTGCAATTCATGCCACACCAAGTTCACAGCTTTATTAACGGGATCTGGGATAGCAATAGGTGCGATATCTTGCAGATGATTTAAGCTAGCTCGATAAGCCCTCCATTCGTTTAGATACCGTGAGATAGTAGAGTTGCTACCCGTGTCTCCTAAGCCACGGCGAATTTTCTCTAATGTTGGATTTTCTCCACGAGCGATCAGAGTGTCCGCCTGGATTTCTACTTCCTCATAAGTAATGCCTGTTCTTGCCATTTTTTACTCCTTAAGCCCCTATATATTATTTAAAAGTTTTTCATTATAACAGCACCTATTCCCATGACTAAAGTGCTTAAATCATTATAGATCTTTCCAAAATGGATCATTTTCCCAATCATCAATAAAGCCCATTTTCCAAACAGGAAAATGCTTGTATTCAGATATTAAAACATATAATGCTCTAACCCAATGATTTCCTGGTGAGATTGTTTTTAAAAGTTTTTTAATAATACAGATATGCTGATAAAATGGCTTTCTATTTTTCATTCTTTCGTTAAAAACAAAAATATCTTTAGGTTCTTGTACAAACCACCGATTCCACAATCTTGCATGGTGCGCACATATATTTCTAGTATAAGTTAGTGCATTCATCCATGAATCTATTAAAGTTGGATGATATCCAAAAATCAATGCACTTTCTCTTTTATCATCAATAAGTTTAATATTTTTATATAACTTTGAACACGCACCAAAGGACAAACTTTCCATTAACACCCAAATGGGTGGATATTTTGGTGAAAAGTACTTTTCGTTGTATTGATGTATTGCTAATTCATGACTGTTATCACATATACCCTGCACCATTTTTAAGAAATTCGAGTGAATCACTTTATTTTTAAAAATAGATTCTTCTAAATACCAATGAGGACCATATTTAACAGACATAAAATTTATTAAATTGGTTCGGAATGCAATTTCAATTCTTTCTAAGGCATCAGCAGTTAAAACTCTTAGTTTTCTATCGAACACATAAAGATCCCAAACTTCTTCAAAATGCGTATTTAGCTTAAAATGTCTTTCCATCCCCAGAGTTAAATCATAGAAAATAGAGAAGTATGCAGAAAGTCGATGGTAATTTACTGTAGAAAGATGAAATTTAGCTTGTTCTTTATTGGGGATTAATAATCCTTGAGAAAGAAGCAACTCTAATTGTTGTTCGATCGTGAACGCTTTATTTTGAAAAGTTTTTTTGTTGTACATACAAATAACCCGCCTTGGTACGCATTGTTAAGAGGCGTGGCGGGTATGATTAACTCTATTATCGCCCACCACCATAAAAATTGCAAGTTTTTAAAAGTAACTGAAACTCTGATTAAAATAAGGCCCTCCGAATCATGGAATATTAAGTGCGTCTAAACCCTATTTTAAAGTGTCATATAACCACGTTTTTCATGGTTATATGACATTATAACAAATGATATAAATCAAATGCGAATTAAAAGCGCTGTATAAATAAACAGAGAAAAATCTCGACAGTGCCGAGACTTTTTGATTCCCATCATCATATAGCCAATATTTGTGATTATAGTCATAAAACATTAAATGTACAACGTTATACTACATATTTAATTAAGCTTGAATGTCCAATAATCACCATTATCGGTAATATGTTTATAAAACTTATTGCTATCAAAAAACTTGCTTGCTTTTAATAATCCTAAATTTTTTAACGACAGGCTTAATTACGATAGAACTATGCCTGTACGATGATTGATGCCTATTCAATTAATTTTACTGCTTAAACACATAATAGAATTTATATTTTTAGAAAAAATGTTAATTAGATAACAAATAATTAACAAAAAAATATTGACAAAACTAACTAATTATGGTGTAATTTTTTTAATTAAGATTTAAATAATGGAGTAATTAGATGTTAAAAGAATTTATGGATGCTATACGTTTTGATAATGTAGATATAGTTCGCAATGCTTTGGACCGAGGTGTCAGTGCAAATACTAAGGATTCTCAAAGTGGCTATAAGATTTTAGAATTAGCTTCTCGTTATGGTAGCTCAAAAGTATTTGGTTTACTTTTAGACAGAGGAGCTGATCCTGAAGTTTCAGGCCGGGGTTCAATAGGGGTAAAAACGTGGATAGCTTAAAAGTAATAGAACTATTTAGCGCGTTATATTTTTGATTTTGTCTGTCAAAGTATTCCAATTAAAATTTGGTATTAGTTTTGGAAAATCGGTTCCTTGTTCACTACAGTGATACATATATTGGAAATCACGATATCAATCAGTTGCTCCGAGTACCGAGCAAACATTTTTATCTGGTTTCAAAATTACTTGTTAAGTAAGAGACTTTAATGGTTAATAAAATTTTTGAAGTAGATTTTTCTATCCCATGTCGCGAATTAGCGAAATTTTATAACAATCCTCTAAGAAGGCTTTTAGATAATAGAACAAAACCAAAAACAATAGAAAAATATTTAGGAACTAAATATAAAGAAACACCTCCTAACTGGCACTCGCAAGAAAATCATAGAACAATTGTATGTTTCGATTACGCTTTAGGTCTATGTGATTCAACAGATTACTTAGAAAGTCTAAAAGAAGAAAAAGGATTTCAAGTAGACTCATATTTTATGAAGTACTTAATAGATGAAAAAGTTCTCAAACCATTAAATGCTCCTGAAAAAAATTGTATTGTTCTATATTCTAAGCGCACTTGTGGATTAGTTTTTGCACCAGAATTCCAAGATATTCCATTAGGTTTCCCTTCAGACGATCATCCTAAAAATTTTGTTGTATTAATTAATAAACCAAGTATATCAGAAGTTTTTTTTATAAAAAATTCTAAGTTGATGAAGGATGAAGAAAAAAAACCAATAAAAAAATTGATTAAAACTAGCGTTAGAAGTGTAATAAGCTTGTCTCGCCAGTGGGATGTTTACAGCGCAAATAAAAATCGTAAAGAAGTAAAAAATTTAATTTTGGATTCAGTTTCTATGGCTGGTTTGAGCATTGATCCTCACCCTACACATGCGGGTATAATAGTAGACCCAGATCTTTTAACTGTGGAATCGAAATGGGGAAAAATTTCTGCTATTTTTCAACATGAAATATTGAAAGTACCCAAGTCTTATGGTTTCGAAAAACCACGTTATTACACTCGACCTACATCCTGTGAGGAAATATACAAGATTTTAATTGATTATCATAACAGAAAAAAAGAAGATAGATTTAAATATTTTTCACCGATTCTCAGAGATCGATTGTGGCAATAAATTGGGCTACCGCCAAGCGATAGTTTCATTTTCTTTAAAACATAAAGAAGTTGGTATTGATTTTAGAGAATACTTACAGTCTCATACCTTCAAAAATACTAACCTTATTAATTTTAAAACTCATGTTTACCATAGGCTATGAATTTTCCCAAAACAATCGTAATTGTTCTGGATTTTGGTGTAAAATTGTTATGTGAGTACGATGATTAGATAATCATCTGGAGTATTTGCCGAATGCTGAAAAAGGAAACATTATTGTGATATAAAATCACTTGCGTTTGAACAGTTTATGCATTAGTAGGATAGCTTTGTCAAAGGAAAGCATGAACATAAATTTTTACAGCACTCATATTAATTGCGACAGAACCAATAATTGTTCTGACTGACTATGGGAAAAAATGGTATGGATCAAAGAAGAAATATTGTAGGTTTAAACTATGCTTTAATAACCTCATCGGAGGCTGAATTTATTTATTTACTTAGAAAAGAAGTTATAACAATTGTAAAAAAATATGAAGGAAAAGAATTAATAGATAAACTTAAAGAAAATATTTTGCATGCTATTAATTATAGATATATGATGCCAGAGTTAAAAGATAATGAATATAGACCCTATAGTTTAACGCATGTAATTTGGCAGATAGAATAAGACTGTACCATAAAGCATGTATCATTCCGCTATCCTCATCATTGATGAAGAGCCAATTCTTTTTACCTAATGCTGTTGGCCGAATAATATTCTCAACCAAATTTGTATCAATTTCCGCTAAACCATGTTTAATATAAGCTATTATATAGCGCCATTGATTGAGAGTATATTGAATGGCTTTCCCTAACTGACTGTTAGGAGGCGATTTAATCTGTTGATTTTTCAGGCAAGATTTTAATGATTTCAAAATAGGCCAAGCGTTTTTTTGGCGTAACCTCTTTCGCGTATGAAAGTTTAACTTTTGCTCACGCATTTTAGATTCTAAAGCATATAAAGGCTGAACCCGTGCAATAAATTCAGCTGCTACCCCTTCAGTATTCTTTGTGATTTTAAAGATCTCAGAAAAATATCTTCTGGCATGGGTTAAACACTCTAACCCTGTGATATCTTTTCTGTCACGTAAACCTTGATACCCCCCATACCCGTCCGTTTGGATTAAACCTTTATAATTAGAAAGTCTGGTTTCAGCAACCGTTCCGCTGCGAGTCAAACTAAGCTCAAACCCAACCAATCCCAAATGAGGAGCAAGGTAAACCCATAAATACCCTTTTTTTCCTGCTTTTAATACCTGTACAGGCGTTTCATCAATCTGAAGATAATTTAGATTTAACAACTCTTTCCATAAAATCAAATAGATAGGCATTAAACAAGTTGTGGATTCTATAGTGCAGTGCGACAAAAAGTCTTCCAATACTGTATAAACACTTCCCTAGGTGTTTTATACCCCAAGCACTTCCTAGGGGTATTGTTGGCTAACATAGCTATTCTATCTAAATCCTTTTGGCTTGTCTCATCTATGGGGTGTTTTTTTGGTAAGTAGCGTCTAAGGCGACCATTTGTATTTTCATTGCTGCCCCGCTGCCAGGGCGAGTGAGGATCGCAAAAAAAGATTTTACATTTTGTTTTACTTTCCAGTTGCTGGTAGCCCATAAATTCTGACCCTTGATCAAAAGTGATACTGTCCCAAATTTTTCTGGGTGAAGATTTAACGATATCATAAATTTTGTCCATAACTGTAGGGCTGGTTTTATTTTCATTTTTACGTAAACAAACAAAACGACTTTTGCGTTCGACCAGAGTGGTAACACATGATTTTTGCCCCAGTGGAAAATGTATTGTATCGCCCTCCCAGTGTCCTAAGGTATTACGTGTATTGACTTCTTCGGCTCGGTAAGTAATGTTTCTCTTTAATAATTGCTTTTTTTGATATTCCTTTCGTGCAACGCGAAAACGACGTTTTGGATTTTTTCTGGGTAAGAACTGATAGAGATTATTTTTCTTATTGCGATAAATGTAACGGTATATGCTTTCAGGACAAATAGAAAAATCCTTTTCTTCTTTGCGTATGCGTCCTGCAATTTGTTCTGGACTCCATCCGGCAGCTAATCCATCTAGAATAAATTTATTTAGAGGAGGTGTGGTATCAATCTTATTAGGGGGATGAGGGTGGCGTTCTTTGGCAAGTTTATCGGCGGTCCCAGGCATGTAGCGTTGGCCTCTTTTTGTATTTCTTTTTAATTCTCGATAGATGGTGGAGCGGTGCCGTCCCGCCCTCAGAGCTATGCTACTAATCTTGGTTTCCATGGATAAAAAAGTACTGATTAGACATCGATCTTTCATATCTAAACGTGTATAATGTTTCATGCGACAGCTCTCCTTTGTCTGTAGTTCAATATTTGCTAAGATAATGAATATACAGCAATAAGTTGTCGCACTACAAATTAAAACTCACAAGTTCCAGATTGTACAACCCAATTCCCTAGCGTATTATCTGGAATGAGTACATGATAACCTGCTAGCATTTTTGATTGTCTATAGAGGGGTAAATGGTATGATATATATCTCCTGAGCTATTTAATGCTGGAACGCCAAAAATATAGCGGGAACCGTCAGGGATAACATCCAGCAGTAGAAAACTATCGTTCCTATAAGGGATATCGGCTGGAATAGCTTCTGTATTTTCTTCTTTTACAACCCCATTTTTCGGCATACCAACAAAGGGCTGCGGCATCGTGCCTAAGAGATTATTTGTAGAGGTAGAAGGCAGAGGAAAGCCAGATGTTATAAAATTTTCCTTTTTTGATATAGTACAACCTAAGGGTAACATTTTGGGGTGGAGTTCATCCGCACCGCTTTTCTTCGCATTATTAATAATGTCTTCTAAAGAATTTATAATCATTTTATGGCCGAGGGAGATATTTTTTATTTTTCTCGCAGATATAAAGAAAGGTTCGGTTGTTGACAAGTCCTTTCTAAGCGGTTTCCTACTTGGGTCAAAAAAGTTTTTCCATTTCTGTCGTGATTACAAGTAGAATTCAATATAATTGAGGCAATTTTTCTCCATATGGTTATATTCCATTTTTTAATAATTAAAATAGCATAGAGCTTTTGCCTAGTACTTAATGTTATTGTACTATCTTTGTCAGAATTAAAGGCTGCAAACAAGATATCGAATTCTGCCCGAGTTAGACCTATTATAGCTTTAAAAATTTCCTCATCGCTTTGCTCTATCCTTGATACAAAATTGCTAAAACTCATGTCATTATCTCCTTATAAAATAAACTCTTACGTGTCATCTGCGATGCGTAACAGAGGATTTATAAATACCCCTAAACTGCCCATGCTCTCCTACGAGATGTTCCTGTAAACTAGGATACTTTATTTGCATAAGGTCCTATCACCCCCATTCCCTCATTTCTACAATTTATTTATCTATTTTTTGAAGAAGTTCATCATCTAAAAATTGAATACGTTTTCTAATTTTGCTATCTAGAGCATATAATTTCGCTAAAAGTCCTGTTTTTAAAAGAACAATATCGTTTCGATCGTTTTTCTTAATTTCTACTTGTGCAAGAAAGTGAGATTCTTTAACCCACATATTAATGCGTTGTAATATTGCCTCTAACGCGAGCTCTTCTGTCACTAGTTCTTTTACCGTCATCGTATTGATAGTCTTAGTATCGGCTCGTATAAAATTGTAGAGGCATTCAAAAATTTTGAGTTGTCGTTGATCTTTATAAATTACTTTAAAATTTTCTTGCGATATTCTTGTTGCATTTGCTGTTGTAATTATCAAAAATCCTGAAATTAACAAAATAATACATATGTTTTTCATACCCTTTTTAACTCTATGCTTCTATAACCGTTTTCTTACTCTATCTTTAGTACCAATTTCTACATCAATCCATTTTAATTTTTTCTACTAACTCTTGCAAATCTGAAAATGAGTCAACCAAAACCTCTATCTTTCCCCTTCCCTGTTTATTAACCCTTATGTTAATACTGTGTGATATTTTTTTAGATAATGCTTGGCTTATTTCTTGCACTTGTAAGTCAAAGTCATGAGCATCAACATTAAATGAATCTTTTTTCTTTTTTAAAACCTGTACAATCTTTTCAGACTCTCTTACAGACAGACCCTTCTCAACAATTCTATTTGCATAGTAAAGCTGCTGACGCTCATCCAACGTTAAAAGCAATTTTGCATGGCCAACTTCAATTTTTTTATGCTTTACCAAATCTTTAACTACAGGTGTCAAGGAAAGTAATCGAATCAAATTAGAAATGGTTGCTCGAGAAAAACCAACTATCTCCGCAATTTTTTCATGAGTCAATAAAAATTCTTCAGATAAACGTGATAGAGCAAAGGCTTGTTCAATCGGATTTAAATTCTCCCTCTGAATATTTTCAACTAACGAAAAAGCCATCGCAGTATCGTCTGGAATATTTCTTATTACTACTGGAACCGCGGTTAAGCCAACAATTTTAGCAGATCGCCATCTGCGTTCTCCCGCAATTATCTCATATTTAAATGAATCTATTTTTCTCACTATTATTGGTTGGATAATACCATTCTTTTTTATTGAAGTAGCCAAAGCCTGCAACTCAGCATTATCAAACTCTGTCCTTGGTTGGTATTTCCCGGGCACAAGAACATCTGTAGCAAGAAAAGTCAACCCATCGCTAGAGGGCGTGTGTTTTTTTGTCTCACGCAATAACCCATCTAAGCCTTTTAACTCAATCCCAGACATAAAAGATTCTCACATATTTCCTTACCAGCCCTGATTCTTAAGGTATCGACACCTAAACATTTTCAACATCATTGCAGAAATTTTCGTTAAAATATTCAAAGCTTAATAAATCTTTAAGCTGAGCTTCCTGATTATTTTTTACAAAATTATTAAACAATGATTTAACTGCAGCATGTTCAAACTTACTTTTTTGATACCATTTATAAGCAATATTATTTCCTTGTTTTAATGTGTGCTCAAATTCTTCGACAAGAAACTGTCTTGCATCCTCTGCCATATTTAAAAAATGTTTATTAATTGTTGCGGTTACATATTGATTATATGCTTGTTTCAACTCTTTTATTTTATTTTTTTCAGTAGACTCAGCACGCTCTTTAGCACGACGTTTTTCAGAAACAATCGCTTTACTTGGCTTGCTAGATTTGTAATCTTCTTTTAGAGCCTTAATAAGATATGCGGGTAATTCTCGTATTTTACCAAGTTTACAACTATCGGAATTTAGAACAAGGTTTACTTTTTCCTGAATATAATTTAACTCATAGGATTCAAGTATTGACTCGATATTTTTAACCGACAAGCCAAAATTATCTTGTAAAACATTTTTTAAAGCACTTACTTCAATATTATGATTCGCTGGTTCAGCAGGAACAATCCCCTGCTTAGATTCTATCTTAAATCGAATGCTGACAACTTTACCACTCAACCGTTTTGTTTCCGGAAAAATCGTTATTGATGAGTGCAAGTTAACTTCCTTAACGGCAATATCCAATACTCGTCTTTTAAAATCTCTAAAAATAGGATATTGATCATCTGATACTCCCATTAGTTTTCTAAATACTTCTAAAGTAAACCATTGGGTTTGAGAAATACCATTATACCTAATGCAATTTTCGTATAGAGATAAACCGTATGAAGATTTAAACTTTGGCAATAATCCAATATTAATACGACCATAAATTTCAGGCTGATAAAACAATTCTTTTATAGCCAAACTATATTCATAAGTACAAATGCCATTTCCAATGGTTGCTGATGCAAGCGCCGAACTTGCCACCCATTTATCACTTGATTTAGAGAAGTTATAATCAATCACATTCCACTCTACAACAATAGTAAGCAGTCCTAACAATGCTTTTTTCAAACTTTTAGAGTCGTTACTCTTATAACCTATCATTTCACATAATGTTTTACTTGGTAAAGAAAATTGATTTTTAGTAGCAAGATCCGAATATGCATTAAAAAGCAAAGCATTAAATAATTTTCTCTGAACTAATGAAAAAGAATTTGAACAATGAATTAAATTAACATGTTTCTTCAATTCTAATTTTCGTTCAATGCTAGGCAGACCCATAACCGTCTCCTTGATTACATTATAACCATGGACATTTTTTGCTACTCCTTATGATGGCAACGATTCTAAATCTCTACATTCCTTTTCTAAGTACTTTTTCAAATAATCACAAAACTTCTCATAATTAATTGAGAAATCAATGCCCTTATTAATTTCAATACAAGACGATCCTCTATGATTTTTTTTAAAAGTGAATAATTTTCTACCATCAATAGATTTATATATTTTGGCCTTACACACATCATCCAATTTTTTATTTGTGAAATCAGACTTCAAAGCCTTTTCTAATTTCACAGGGGAGCTAATACTACTTCCAATTTTTGGCGCCAAGACAATTAATTGCTCATATTTTTCCGGAAATTCTTTATATAACGAAACTATTTTTAAAGCCAAACTATTTGACAAACCATGAATATCTGGAATCAACTTAACAATCTCTTCAGGAATTTTCGAAAAAGCCATTATGTCATATAGTTTTGAAAGGGAGACACCAAGTTTTTCAGACATCTCTCTTTCATTTTTAAAGATACTATCTTCGAGTAATCGTTTATAGTGCATAGCATTTGAATAATGACTAACATCTCGCCTTAATCTATTTTCTGTTTCTTGAAAAATTATTGCTTCTCGAATATTTGGGATGTCTTTTTTTATAACTAAAAACTGCATACCTAATCGTAAACATGCTTCCAGTCTTCTACGACCAAAAATTACTTCATATTTAATGTTTCCATGAGGTTTAGGGTGTGGTCGAATTAAGGCCGGTTGCAATTGTTTATTTTCTTTAATGGAAGTAGTAAGTTCATCAATATCACCCATATCCCCCTTTAATCGATTTGCATATTCCCAAGGTTCACACATTTTCGGGTCAACATAGCTTAATTCATTTTCTGAAAATTCTATTCCTGCTTGGGTTCTAAAATATGCTCCTAACCCTTTTGCAGCCCCAACAGGATTTTGTGTTTTGTGTTGTGATTCATCATTTTCAATACTTTTGATTTGCCCGCTTCTTACTAACATCCCTAAAGGACCAGAACTATGGACATTTTTTTTGCTATTATCCATTTACTAATTCCTCCAACTGAACATCACTCGTTTGTTTAGCCCAAATATCTTTAAAATTACCAATAATTTCCATATTGACATCATTAAGATGCTGCAGTGCTCTACGGTGGGCTTCCCTACTGCCACGAGGTTTTGCAATATCATAGATTGTTCCAATTTCATTAGAAGCTTTAGCTACTTCAATTGTTTCACACATATGATTAGACAAAATATAGCGACCAAACTGTTCTCTCATCATATTTTCCATTTGCAATGCTTCATTACTACCACTATGCTTTGCTAACAAAATTCTTAAATACTTTAATTTTTTATCCGTTAATTCCTTGAATAAATTTTTTAATGTAGCGGTATACATAATAAAACTAGAATAATCATTCATACTTGGTGGGATGGGAATAATCATACCATCACATGCGATTATCGCATTAAGTGTCAAAGACCCCAAATTAGGTCCACAATCAATTAAAATAACATCATACTGTTCTTTTATTAATTCTAAAGCATGTGTTAACCTCAAAAAAGCCGAACCTAATTTTTCACAATTATTCTCTCTTTCATTAGGCAAGATAAGATCACAGTCCTGTATTGCAAGATTAGCTGGAATAATATCAAATCCATCAAAATGTGTTTTTAAAATGATCTTATGAATATTATTTGGATCATGTATCAGAGAATTGGTAATGGTATCTTCATATCTTAGTTCTAAATCGGGGATTAAACCAGAACTGATTAATGTTGCTGTTCCTTGCGCATCAAAATCTAACAGCAATACTTTTAAACCTTCAATTGCTATTTTTTTCCCCAAATCAACCGCAGTTTGTGTTTTTCCAACACCTCCTTTTAAATTTGATATTGCAATTGTTAGAGCTGTTGTGCCGTTAGGTCTTTTATATCTAGTATTAGCCTTGTCTTTTAAAAAATTAATTGCCTCTAGCGTATACTTTTTTATTGTTCTACCTTTTTCTTGTGTTTCAATAATAATACCTGGAATATCTGTGTGTTTTTCTAATAATTTACGAAATGTGGGATCAGAAACATTCACCATCTGTGCAGCTTCAATAGCTCCCCATGTTCTGGGCTTTTTACGACTTTCTGGGCTTGTCACATAATTTCTTAGTGACAACAACATTTCATTTCCTGCTTTATAGAATCTCTCCATAAGGACTTCTGGGTTATCTGCCCCATAAGATGTAAGCGTTCTTTCTAATGCAACAGGGATTTTCATCCTTTCACCTCAAATCTAAAATTTCAATATATATGCAATATATATCCATTTTAGTGAAATTGCAACAAATTTATAAAATAAATATCCTTACACAAAAGACATATAATCAAACACATATGCTGCAATAACCTTATTTTGCATTCAACATTGAGGCTTCTTGGTAATTCCAAGCTCAGAAGGTATATTTTTATGATCCAGTACCTTTATTGCATTCTAATACATGCCAGAACTGTCTAGACATGTGACGTTTACAGGGCGTGACCATTAATTGCAGCCTTTGAATACCCGACAAATCTTAACAGCATTATATTCCCCTGTAAGAATTAATGATCTTTTCAGTCTCTTTAACATCAATAAAGCTAGGAATATGGTTAAATTCGGAGCTCCAAATATATCCTTTAATATCCCAAGTCTTTACCTAAAGATAAGGCAAGACAGAACTGTCTAGACATGTGACGTTTACAGGATGCAACCATTTAATCGATGACCCAAGATCAAGATTATCGTCCATGTGGGATCCTTTTATAATCTCCTTCTCCATGAATGGCAATTTTTAAGAATACATTGTAACTCCATAAGACTTCATTTTCCTTATAGTATTTTCATGATCACCCAATGTGTATCACTATAAACTCAGAGCTCCGAATAAATGGTAATGCTTGATAATATACTGTGGTCCTGGCATGCCATTTGATCTCTAGATAGTGCCCTTAATAAAAATAAACATTAGCATTAAGTAATTCGGAGCTCCGAATTTATCCTTATTTGCTCCCCTTATGTATTTACATTACATAAGGAATGACAGAGCTGTCTAGACAAGTGACGTTTACAGGATCTAACTTCTATTATTCGGAGCTCCGAATTCATAAAGATAATTCTTAATGTCCCATGCTATTCTCATAAAATTCCGTATCATTTTTTTTCAGAATCCTTAAAAATAATAATGCCAAAAGTCCCAGTAAATTCGGAGCTCCGAATTTATTCTTTTTTTAGTAGCTCATATCCTTATATTTCTCCGATAGCATGACAGATTCGTCTAGACTGTGACGCTTACAGGATCTAAATCTATGCCTATTCGGAGCTCCGAATTGGTAAAAATTTTAAATTACCCTGATCTAAATTTAGTTTTAATCCCTTTCCGTCTATTTGATACGAATAGCGTAAAGAGTGTTTATAAATTCGGAGCTCCGGATTTCTTATCCTTTCAATTACGGTATACCCTTTTCTCGCCCTATAGCATGATTGAATAGTCTAGTCTTGTAACGTTTACAGGATGCCACCTTAGCCCATTCGGAGCTCTGCATAATTGACAAGGCTTCATAATATTTAATGGGTACTTCAGGTTTTATTCTCATTTAAGCTCCCTTACAAATCATAGTGTTAGAGAGTAACACTAAATTCGGAGCTCCGAATTATTCCCTCCCTCAATTATACTTTACCCAGCGAATAACCTAGTAGGACTGTTATGGCCTGTGACATTTATAAGATCTAAACCTAGAACAATTTCGGAGCTCCGAATTAGCAACAATTCTTAATGGAACATAATTGACCATACCTGTTTTAGTGTCTTTAAACTCAATAACACCAAGGATCAGTTTATATTCGGAGCTCCGAATTTATTCTTATTTAAAGAGCTGTACATTTACCCCGCCTCAACCTTAACAGAACTGCCCAGGATTATAAGCTTTACATGATATAAGCATTGCGAACCCAAAAAAATTCAAAATTACTAACAATTATCAATAAACCTCAGTAATCATATAGGGTTTTAAGCCCTTTGCAGAGTTATTAATGCGATTACAACATCAATTTCCATCAATTCGGAGCTCCGAATTTACTAATTAGCAAAAGTTATTGAACCTTGCCTTCTCCCCTTCCCGTAAACGTCACATCCCATCCTGTAGACGTCACAGCTGATATCCTGTAAACGTCACATTTCATCCCGCAAGCGTCACACTTTAACCTGTAAACGTCACATTTCATCCTGTAAACGTCACACAAATATATAATAACATTATGATTTATATAGTTTTTTTAAACCTTAAACAATATAAACGATATAAACTAATAAACACTTGTTTATCCTATATGTGTGCTAATTTTAATATTTTATTTAACTACAGATAGGTAAGCCACCGGTTTGACCGGTGAGACTCCCCGGGCTTGGC
>CAMFJH010000034.1 GCA_945956915.1 uncultured Francisellaceae bacterium
TTATCCTTTTCACGATAAAGTTATAACTGTGACGTATTGCGGTAGGATTTGTTTAAAGGGTAAAAAAATAAATTTGAGTACAGTATTCGCGGGGCAAAATGTAGGTATCAAAGAAACAGAAGATGGGATATGGTTAGTCAGCTTTATGGATTATGATTTGGGGTATTTTGATGAAGAATCGTGTAGACTAGAACCTTTAAAGAACCCTTTTGGGCCAAAAGTGTTACCTGTGTCTTCGGTATAAAGTGTTACCTATGTATCCGGTACGGACCTTCCTGCAAACTTAAACGCCATTCACCTGTACTCCTTTATTATGTTGATTAAATAGCTAAATTCTCGTACACCACCTCATTATCCAACCTCCTGTTAGAATTAGAAATCCACCATTAAGCATTGGTAACTCTGCGAGCGGATTCTGGGAGGTATTGGGCTACCACAGCAGCACGTTGTGAGGCGCGTGTTTTAATAGAGCTACTACCATTGCCTATCCAGTTTTGAACCGTATAAAGCATTTTTACAGAATGCTTTATACGAAGAGATGAGAAGTCACCTAAAAAATATAAACGGACAGCGAAGAAATTATTTTTAGAGCTTAAACAGCAAGGGTATCCAGTTTCTGAGTGCCAGATAATTTTTTTGCGACACAACTTTTTCATGCGGACTTCTTCTGAACTGTTTTTGGTTTTAATTCTGTGAGAAGCTCCTGGTGCTGGGTGGTACGAGTGTCGATCAGGGCACGCAGCCTGTCCCGATCCACTGCAACTTTATCTGGCCATCGATCCGACTCGGATCCATAGCCGACGACGAACCCTAATACATGTGTATATACACCGCAGATTGCAAATTTATTTCCAAGAGACCCTCCTTTGAGAAAGGACTCAAACGGAAAGGACTCAAACCAATCGCCAGTATTATTAACAAACGGCCCACCTACCTGTCGAGTTCTCAGTAAAGCTGATGGATCTAATAGAGCAGGCCAGGAACAGCAATACTCATTAATTACGTGTGCAGGTAATATCAACTGCATCCCACCTATACCTTTCACCCAAGCTGTGTTGGCCTCATCCCGCTTCTTATCCTTATAAAAAAGTGCATGGGAAGCTTTTACGCATAACTTAAGAGTTGCTTCATAGGCTTGTAAAAGTTTATCTAATATCCATCTTGCACTCACGCCATGATTTTTTACCCACGCTCCCATTTCAAAGCTTTCTGCTTGCTGTTTTGCTTCTGAATCGGACAGGTATTTTCTGAGCATCATCCACATGCGCCAATCGAGTGCCCATACTGCGTATTGAAAGGCTGTAATAGCTGTGAATGTGCGTTTAGATAAGTCTGTGACATCACCAGGCACTAAAGCTAAAACGGGATTACTCTTTAACATTGCTTCTGCTTGGTCTTGTTCGCCTTCTGCGACCAGTCGTAAGAATGCTTTTAAATCGCTAGCACTTACTTGAGCTTGAGAAGACGATTTAGTAAATGCTTGGAATTGCCTTAGCATAGCAAGTTCAGATGTATTTTTTTGTTCTAGCAAATTAGGTTTTGGAATAGGAGCAACTATAGGAGAAACGACTTGAGTTGTAGCTTGAATAGACTGAGATTTTAAGTTTGCAAGTGAAGCATTAATATTTTCTTGAACAGGAACGAAATCTGATGCAATCTGAGACGTTACTTGATAATTCGCATCAGAGGTTAACTGATAACCCATGCTGACATGTGCAGTATTAGTATTAATGACAGTTTGTTCGTCTAAAGTTTTAGCATCGCTGCTCATAAAGATGGCAATTTTTTCAGCAGTAGGACGCTCTTCGGGATTACCTGACCAGCATTGTTGAATTAAATGCCCTAATTTAGGTGGACAATCTGAGGGAATATCTTCTCGTTCGCCCTGTTGAACAAAGGCGGGAATTGCGCCTTGGGAATCTTCAGCATAGGGGATTTTACGAGAAGCTAATTCCCAAAGTGTTATACCTAAGCTATAGATGTCCGATTTTGGGGTATAGATTGCTCTTCGTTTAAAGAGTTCAGGAGCCATCCATTGGACGGTACCAACAGAGTCTTTGCTGGTTTTATTGGTGGTGGTTTGGGATTTGGTTTCGTTTTTGACTTTTGATAATCCAAAGTCGGTCAGTTTTGCGCCCATTTGAGCGTCTAACAAGACATTAAAACTTTTGATATCGCGATGTAAGATATTGCTGCTGTGTAAAAAGGCAAGACCCGAAACAATTTCTGTTGCAATCCGCATACGAATGTTCCAGTCTAAAGGTTCCTTGCTGTGTAATACCTTAAACAAAGAGCCTTTGGGCATATATTCCATAACCAGACATTTGGGAACACTGCAATACCCATAAAAATGTACGATGTGTGGATGATGGAGTTGTGCCATGATATTGGCTTCTTTATTAAATTCTTCTTCCGCTTCAGGACTGAGATTATCGATTTGTAGTTGTTTAATCGCAGCAGGCCCAAATCTGTAGGTGCCTTTATAAACAATGCCAAAGCCGCCTTTACCGATTTCTTCGTTTTTGGTTAAAGCGTCAAAACTAATACTAAACATATTCTATGCTCCTAATGTGGGGTTTGTAATGCATATTGGGTAGGGGGGGTGCTAAGGCGGCTTCTAGTTTGGCAGCTTCTGCGGCTGCTTGGGTATCGCCAAGTTTTGCGGCTTTTTTAAACCAAGTGAGGGCTTCAGGGATGTTTTGAGCAACACCGTCGCCGCGTTTTAGCATGATGGCGAGATTCGTCATGGCACGAGGGTGACCTTGGTTAGCAGCATTTAAGAAGAGTTGATACGCTTTGGGTTTATTGGTTTCACCAGATTTACCCAATAAGAAAAATAATCCAAGGTTAGTGCCGGCTTTTACATGGCCTTTGTCAAGGGCTTTTTGGTAGGATACAAGGGCGTGGTTGTAGTCTTTTAATTGGTCAAATTGTAATCCTTGATTGTAGTGTTCTTCAGCGCTGGGCTCTATGGTGTATTTTTCAAGGGTTTCGATAATCTGTGTTAGGCTTGGGCGTTTTGTAGGTTCTGTGGACCAGCACTGTTTAATCAGGGTAGCGCAAGGTTCTGGGATACCGGTTAGAGAGTCTCTATTGCCTTCTAAAGTACGTTTGGGTATTTCAGCATCACTGATATCTGCGTAGGGTCTTTTACCGGAGAACAATTCCCAGAGAATCACGCCATAGCTGTAAATATCCGATTGTGTTGTATAGCTACCGCGTGAGAAGCATTCGGGAGCTAGCCATTGGAGGGCTTCAGATTTTCGGTGGGTAGTTTTAACGCTTGCTGCTCGGGTTTTAGAAAGTCCAAAGTCACTGAGTTTGGCATGGTTATCTGCGTTGATTAAGATGTTAGCACTTTTTAAGTCGCGGTGAAGAATGTCACGGGCATGAAGGTATTGAAGACCTCGGGCAATTTCTAAGGCGATTTGTTTTTGAAGGTGTGGGAGTAGAGGTTTTTCTAAGACTTGATACAGTGAGCCTCGTTCCATGTGTTCCATCAATAAGCAAGCACGTCCAGGTTCTAAAGAAGCACCATAGAACTGGGTAATGTGTTTATCCCGGCATTGGCTCATAATTTGTACTTCACGAATAAAATGTGCTTTGTCTTCCTCAGAGAAAACACCCTCAATGCTTTTAGTGACGGTGACTTGACCTCGCCAGCGGCCTAAATAAATCTGGCCAAAGGAGCCGGTAGCTAATTTTTGATCAAAGACCAGCTCAAAATAAGGCACGATATGGTGAGGGTCAATGGGCGGTTTTTCGGCTGCTTTGTTTAAGCCCAAGATTAAGGCTTTCATGGAGGCAAATTGGTTAAGCATAATATCGTGGTTTTCTTTTAACTCTAGGTCTAACTGCCCAATGCCCGCATTTGCTTTTTGTACCTGCTTAATAATTTCTGCGTGGTTCTTTTTAATAAATTCAATATCGGCTTGTTGGTCTTGTTTATCTTTTTCTCGATTGAATACTTGTTGGGCATTTAAACCCAGATTTAGCTGTTGGATGGATTTTTGTAATTCCTCATTTAAGCTAGCAAATTGTTGATTGTAATTACCTGCTTTGAAAAAAGCGTTAAAGCTGCTTGTTTGTGATAATTGCTGCATAAATGCCAGGCAATTCTGTAGCCCGGAGAGTAAATCATTTAAGCCTTTTTGGTAATGGTCTTTATTTTGGATATTGCCTAAGCTAGAAACGCTTTCTTCAATAATCTGAATCCGTTCCGCTAATCGTTTACATTGTTCTTGGTTGGCTTTTACTAATTGCACCTGGGCATAAATGAGTTTTGCGACCGCATAGATATTACTCAGCGCAGAGGTTGGATCTAACATAGCACTCCCTTGTTTACAGTACCCAATTTGTTAGCATTATGCACGAGTTAGAATACTGCGTCAATTGTTTTGCTCAATTATGTTCGATTTTGTTCAACTTTATTTTCTTGAAAGACCTATCATCATCAAATCCACCCGAAAGGTCTTCTCATCTTAGAGCTCAACCTCAGGCATATTTTTGTCTCAAAGCATTTCTCTGAAAAAATTACCTCTGCCACTTTTAGCTCTCTGCGCCAGCCAATGTCATGAAGATGCAAGATTTTGAGTCTGACTTGTTAAACTATGGCGTTTTGATTTCGTTAAAAATTTTTGCCGCATCGATAACTGCAATTTGGCAGATTGTGTCTATACGCAACGTATTCAAACCCGTAAATTTTACGCAGTACTTATGCAGTTAATATTTTTAATTAACTAATTCTACACGCGCTCTTTATTTTTCTATAACTTTGATTTAGCTTAACTTCAGAAGCGACTCCGGAACTCTGTTGGTACTGGTTTAACATTGAAGGGCCTTTTTGTGTCGAAGCATTACTATTAAGATTCTCTGTTTCTTTTTTACCGAACAATAAATTTTGAACAAAAGAAATTGGCTTCCACCATAGTAAATGCATTTTTAAGTTTGTAATATCTAGCTCGCCTTTGTCTGACAGCTGCTCTATAATCAAAGACGATAGATAAACTAAGCTTTGTGCCTGATCTTCAGTAACTAAAAAACAATAGCGCGATTTCCCTACAACTCCTCGCACGCAATAACCCGCAGACGCCCCTTCTTTATCAAAATCAATCTGGCAGATGATGTGGCTATTCAAATACGCTGCTGCTAAAGCATAAGATATAAAAGCTAAGATGTTAAGATGATTAGCATGCTCTGCCCAAAAAGAAGGCAGCAACGTAAATACCGTCTCTATACGCGTTTCAAAAAAATGTAGCATTTTATCGTTGCCAACACCAGAAGAGATCCCTAAAAGCCAATCTAAAAATACCAAAGGAGTTAACGCGTTGCTCAATTTATCTAGACTTCCTGTAGCAGCGTCACGCACATCACTTCTTTCATGCGCCAAGAGCCCAAGAAGCGCGCCCAGTATCTTTGGTGTTGCGGCAGCCTCGCCAAGCTTGCCCAGCGCCTTTGCGGCGTAGCGTACTACATAGCTGCTGTCTTTATCCGTCAGCAGCCCCAGGAACACATCCAACACCTTTGGTGTTGCAGCATAGGTACTAAGATTATCCAGTGCTTCTTCGGCAAAGTCACGCATCGTCAGGTCATTATTTCTCAGCAAGCTGACGAGCGTATCCAATATCCGCGGTGTTGCGGCAGCGGCACCAAGATTACTAAGCACACGTACAGCAGAGTAGCACATATCTCTGTCTTTATCTGTCAGCAGTGCCAGGAGCACGTCCAGTACCTTTGGCGTTGTGGCAGCAGCACCAAGATTACCAAGCACATATACAGTAGTGCAACGTACATTTCTCTCTTTATCTGTCAGCAACCCCAGAAGTGCATCCAGTATCCGTGGCGTTGCGATAGCTCCGCCCAGATTGCCAAGAGCTATCGCAGCAGAGCGACGCGCCCACTCGGCTTTATCTGACAGCAACCGCAAAAGCACATCCAACACCTTTGGCATTGCGGCAACTTCGCCCAGTTTACCCAGTGCCAATATAGCAGAGTTACGTATATCCCACTTTTTATCCGACAACAACCCTAGGAGTACATCCACCACCTTTGGCATCGCGGCAGCCTTTCCTATATTACCCAATGCATTTGCGGCAGCAGAGTCGCGCACCCACTCGTCTTTGCTTTTCAGCATCCGCAGGAGCGCATCCAACACCTGTGGCGTTGCAGCAGCCTCGCCCATCTTACCCAATGCCTCTGCGGCAGAGCGACGCACATCTCTGTCTTTATCCGCCAGCAACCTTAAGAGCGCATCCAGCAGCTTTGGCGTTGCAGCAATAGTACCAAGCTTACCCAATACCTCTGCAACAGAGCTGCGCACATAGCCTTCTTTATTCGTCAGGAGTCCAAAAAACATGTCTAATGCCTTTGTCGTTGTAGCAGCAGTACCCAAATTACCTAGTGTCCTTACGGCATAGCCACGCAGATACGCGTCTTTATCCGTCAGCAGCTCGAGGAGCATATCCAGTATTTGAGGTGTTGCGACAGTAGTGCCAAGCTGACCCAAAACCTCTTCCGCAGAGCGACGAACATTGTAATCTACATTATTCGCCAACTGCCGCCGAAACATGTCTAGTATCTGCGGCGTTGCGGCGACAGCACCTAGATTACCCAAAACCCTTATGGCAGAGCTAATCACCTGGCTCTCTTTATCCGTCAGCAGCCCTAAGAGTGCGTCTAGTACCTTTGGCATTGTGGCAGCGGCACCAAGATTACCAAGCGCATATACGGCAGAGCTGCGTACATACTCGTTTTTATCCATCAGCAGGCCCAGCAGCACGTCCAATACCTTTGGCATCGCAAAAGCATCGTTCAGTTCGCCTAAGACCGATGTCGCAGAACAGCGCACGCTTTCGTTTTTATCAGTGAGCAGCTCTAGGAGTACGTCCAGTACCTTTGGCGTTACAACTCGAATAGCACCTATCCATGCTGATAAAAAAAACTTGTCCTGTGGTTGGTTATGTTTTGGAATCAATGCATACAAATCTTGTTTCCCGCTCATGCAAAAGTTTAGACTAATTCGACAAGCCAAAAAAAATGGAGCGTTCATGAGCGGGAGTTTTGAGAGCGCACCACCCTTATTGTTCGTAACGCTTTTTGCTATTTGATACAGTTTCAAAAAACCACATTGCAATTGTTTTACAACGGGTTCAATCACTGCTTGATTCTGCGGCTCAAAACCTTCATCAATGCAGCGGACCAATAACTCTAATGAATAATGTTCGAAGATGTCTTTTTGCGTTGCGAGCTGGTCTTGCAGTTGTTGTAGATAGGCTTTATAAATGAGTGTATCTTCTCTGAGCAAGCCTGCGACGAACCACCATACAATTTGCCAGCGGGGATTGTATTTTTCTTTTGAAATTTTTCTTTCAGTAAAAGACCGGGCTGTTAGCTCTTTGCTGCTTAGTTCTGAAGCCAAATAAATGGCCGTATAATATTCCTGAAAAGTTAAGTGCAGGAATTCATAATCCTGCTTTGTTTCTAATCTACTGTCTAATATCGGTTTAATCAAGCCTAAGTCACAAACCCTTTTAAAAAACGCTTCGGCTAGAGCTTCTTTTTGCTGCTGATTTTGAGGCGCTTCTTTATCAATATGAACCTGGAGGGCAGCTCCTATTACTTGGAATGGAATAATGATACGCTCTGATTCAAAGCTTTGAAAAGCGAGCTTTGCTAAAAAAAGACGCTCCTTTTGATAATGCTGAGTAAAATTGGTTTGCCCCCTTATTAACTGTTTGCTTATATTGAGTGGAGTTGTATCGAGGCGAGTGTAAGAGTATGCATATAACTTTTTTTCCATAACCTGATAAAGGCGGGTCATGGAAGATAAATCTGCAAGTCCTTGGGTTAAACCTTCAATTTGGGCTTTTTGGATTGTCTCTTCCATAATGCCACATAATAAATTAAGGTTAAGAGGAATATGCGCATTAGCCCAAATAACGGGTTGCTTACACAACGTCTCTGCTAAAGTATAAACCAATGTTTTATCAGGCATCTTTAAAAAATAAGTTTGGATGTATTCGTTAACGTTATCATCTGTGAATCCAATGATTTCAAGATTACGCCTCTTTTCGCCAATTTCTTGAGCAGCGCAAGGTCGAGTTGTGATTAGGAGTGAAAGCTTAGGATACCTTCCACTGGATGTTAACAAATTTTTAAGAATAGATTGACAAGGATGGCTTTCAGGCGTTTCATCATAACCATCTAAGATGAGAAGCACCTTATTTTGATTAATGGCGGATTCAATTCGCTGCTGCCAAAGTTCCTCAAATTCTTTTTGTTCCCAATCACTAAACTGGCTTTGCCTTACCCATTCTGGCAAACTGAGTTCTTGGGTATTCGGCAAAAGGCGGAGCTTGCGTAACGTCAAGGTAAACACCCAAGTGTAGTTGGTATATAACTGCCTTTGACTCCATTGATGCACTGCATAACGCACAAAAGTCGTTTTACCGATGCCCGCGCGGCCTTGTACTAATAATAATCGAGGCAATTCATTCACATCCCTAACAGTTTCAAGTTCTTTACTATTAAATAATTCCCGGGCTGGCTTAAATAAATCTTCAGCTTTAATCACCCGTTTATCACCAAATAAATCTTCAACACTGGCCATGCGAGCATCTTTATATTTTTCCGTAGGTTTTACTTCTGCGCATTCCTTGGATTCTTTACTATCTTCTTCTGGCTTTTTAATTTTTAAGTCTGTACACAATATCTGCAAATTAATATATTGTCCTTCCAGTTTTAAAGACGACCCAAAGATGCCTTTAATATCGGTGTATTCTAATGTAGAATAACCAGCTTTAAGCTGTTTAAGAGCATCTGCTTCCTTTGAATCCAGAGCCACTTTATCCACTATCGGTTTATTAAGATGCTGGTGTATAACAGAATTTTCGATATGGAACACACTGGGACTAACGGTACCTGTAAATATTATAGTATCTTGTGAATTACTCCCACCACCAACAATCATTTCTTCTGCTCTAGTATCACCATTAATCATGATAAAATCTCTATTCACAGAAACGACATTCGGCACTACTACAGGCGAAAGGCTAGGCTCAACGGTGAAGCCAGCTAGCGAAGAATCTAGATTTCTTTGATGCACAGGGGTTGTGGCGTTAAATAAGCCAAAATTCTCCCCCGCCGCCTCAGGAATCCCATCATTTTCTACTTCTACTTTTTTTTGAGGCTGTTTTTGATATTTTTCGCTTTCATGGTTATTCGCCGCATCAGGTTTAGGCATAATTAATGGTATCTCGCATTTTTTTGCGAATGCTTGAATTTCCGCTTGCGAGGTCAAATTTATAGCATTTTCGAGTCTAGCAGGGATGAGAGAATTACTGAGAAAAGTATCTCTTAATTGTTCTGCTCGGGTTTTTATTACTAACCTTTTGCTTAAAAAATCTCTGAATTCTTTAAAAAGTTCAACAAACAAAAGACTACTATCAAGCTTAGAGTTTTCAATAATTTCTGCTGGCTGGCCATCAAAAAAATAAGATAATGGGTTATCTGCAGATAGTTTTTCTTTATTCTTTTTATAAATATCAATCAAAATGTTTTTGATATTTCCTCCATCTTCTAAATTTAATGTTGAACCTGATATTATTTGATACATATCGCTTAAAGTCTTTTCGTCTAATTTATGCAAAATGAACTCAATTTGAGACAAAGCTTCTTTAGTTTTTCTTTTTTGTTCTGCATCTTTTTCAATATGAACTGAAGTATTTTTATAACCAAAACCGTTCCCCGTACGGCCAAAAATGCTTATCTTTGAGCGGTTGTATTCTGTTATGGTTTGTGCATCTTCTTCTCTCAAATCCTTATCTTCTTTACCCCCACAATTCCAGACTGCTTCTTTTGTTAGGTCTTGCTTAGGAACTAATGTTAAACTAACAATTAAACGGGTTGTATATCCGCCGCAATAAGTATTACCTGTACCAGCTTGAATAGCATAAATATCACTTTCACCTTGATTTTCAAAGTTAATTTTTTTAATACCTTGAACGTCAAAAAAAATGTCTTTTAATCTTTGTTGGGCATCTGCTTTCGTAAGCTTTGGAATTCTATTGCTTTGTGCTATAAACTCAGAAAATGCTTTTGGTTGTTCAAAAAAATCTTGCAAGGCTGTTTCAATCTCTTCGCTATGATAAAGATTCGCCGAGTCGTGCAACTTAAAATGAACACTATTTTGATTTGCGACTAAAATATATATCGTGACCCAATGTTGGCATCCTTTCATTCTATAAGGGCATAAAAGTTGCTTAGTTTTTTCTGTATTTAATAAAGCTATACAGATTGTCTCTTTTAATCCATTTAAAGCTTCTAAACCATCTGCTCCACAAAATGGGGGTACTAAATAAGTTCTGCAACCCTTTTTAAGAATCGAATTGTCTGCGTCAAGTCTAAGCCCTGCTTTATTTAAAAACGCATCTCTCAAAAATAATATATCGTTGGATTCATAATATCCTGTCACCGCTTGAGCTTTCTCTGAAAAACTTACAATGCTTGATTCTACTCTTTGCTGAGTGCCCGATGAATCTGATTCACCCGCAACAGCGGTATGATTGATATGAATCCGAGTATACAAACTTTCTAAAGATTCGATGATTGCATCAAGTGTCTCAATTGCGTCTTTCGATTCTAAAGCCTCATCATTGACCCAAAGCTTATGTATGTGTTCACCTTCGGCATAAACCAAGATAGCGTTATACGCTTCTAAAACACTATTGTAGCGCGGGCAATCCTGAGATTCTAATCCTTGATACTTATTACTCGTAAAAAATAACTTTAATTCTTTTAAAATAGCGACATTATCTAGTTCAACCTCACATTTACTCTCCTGAGCTGGATGACTAGCCATAAACATAAATAATATTCCCCCTTTACTTTTAGATAGTTTAAAGTTCAAGACAATGTTACAGGCTTATTGTTTTGTACATTTCTACTTCCTAATTGCATACTATTATTAGCTACGCCAGTAACATTGTACTGACCAGCGGTTTGACTTTTAAACTGATTATAAGCCGTGAAGCCATACGTATTACCACCACCAATACGCAACCCACCTTCACTGGTAACGCCCCCTGTAATTGTTATGACGTCTCGACCTGTGCGTGCTTGCACATGTGTGTTATTAGGACTTGTAGTAGAACAAAAAGTATTGGGGGTTATGTTTGAACTCTGAGTACTTAATGGCTGCAAAGACGCTATCATTTTACTCAGCATCTTAATAGCATTTTGGGGTTCTAAAGGCTCATCGTTGATAAAGAGTCTATGGATCCGTTCTTCTTCAAGGTAAACCAGGATAGCTTTATTTGAATCTAAGACGCTGTTGTATAACTCACAATCTGGAGATTCTAAACCTTTGTACTTATTGCTCATAAAAAATAATTTTAATTGCCTTAAAACAGCTATATCATCTACTGCAGGTGCTGTCTTAGGATGATTGTCTGAGCTATGTTGAACCTCACCACAGCTCGAATCTCCGCCGCCAAGTGCTATCTCACGTCCTGTTACACCTCCAGTAATCGTGACGACGTCTCTGCCTGCCTTAGCTTCTATAGTTAGAGCATCGTATTGGCGCATCTGTACGGCACAAGTGTCTTGGTCTGATGTTTGACTTGATTGAGCTGATTTCGTTGCAGCCAACTCCTTAATACCATTAGGGTATTGTTGCAAGTGAGCTTCTAGCAGCCTGACAATATCTTGGCCTTTTTGTGCTGTGTCTTGTTTAGCCAATTCTAATGGCGTGCCTTGAGGTGTTCTGGTATTCGCATTAGCTTCCGCTTCCAATAAGGCGTTAATGACTGTTACATCGCCCATTTGAACAGCAATATAAATCGGCGTTAGACCGTTAATCTCTATGGCATTTATATCTGCACCAGCAGCTTTCAGTGCCATGATAGTTGCTGCAGATCCATTGTAAACAGCAGCGCAAATCGGCGGTGTGCCACTATCATTTGGTGTGTTCACATCTGCACCGCCAACCTTTAAGACAGTTATAATTTCTGCATGCCCAACATAAGCAGCCGCATAAACCGGTGTCCAACCAAGATTATTTGCTTTATTGACATTTGCACCTGCGTTAATTAAAGGCTCTACAAAATGCAAATGACCACAAGCAGCCGCCCAATATAACGCGGTTCCTGCACATTCCGCATCAACTTCATCAATGATTCTTTTTTTGGAGTTTACTGGCAGGTTTAAAAGCTCAAAAAATACTTTTTCGTTATTTGCTTGAATAGCTTCTATAATCGTCATAACTAACCTCTGCTCTATACTTAAATGCTTAAACTGACTCAATTCTACCAAAATTCACTTGACCTATAAAAAACTTTTTTTGAAAATAATACAATATCTTTCAACCTAACTCAGAATTTCAGGTGGGTGATTAGCAGTCAGCCGTGCGAAATGTTATCTCGCTGATCTCGATAACATTTTCGTAACAACAAAAATGCACAACTCGTCGAATCGTGTATAACACTGTTCTACCAAAACACACGAATTACCCAAGTTTCATCCATACCATTCCAAGTTACTTCTCATCACACAATAGCGTTCAAAGAAGAATAAATAACGGTTTGTGGTGCTGATAACAACAATCTATTTGATCCTCCAGCGTTAAATTGATGCAGCATTACCGATCCTGACATAGAAGGCTGCCAATCATGGAGCACAGGTGAATGAATGTTGGGAAAATAAGAAGGCGATTGCGAGAGAACTTTTTCTAGCCGAGTACCAAGGCTATCAAGTGTCGCACTGATACAATCGCTAGCGTATTCAGATAATTTATCAAAAGGCTTTTTTAACCAACTAAAAAATAATGATGGCTCTGCTCTTGTAGCACCAGAGGTTTGGAAATCATCTTGTTGCGCCCATAGTGGCGTATTGATATGGCAGAGTTTATCCTGACAATTTCTTAATAATGTCTGCTGCTGTATAGTGCGATTAGCATTAATAACAGTATAATTGTAAGGATTGCCAACTAAGTAAATAAGCGTTAGATTAGTCTTTGGTATTTTCTGTAGCAACGCGTTAACACCAGCATCACCTATGTTGTTAGAGCTTAAACTTAAAGATTGAAGGCTATCTGGCAGCTTAAGTCCCTGCGCGCCTACAGTACCTATGTTGTTATTGTCTAAATACAAAAACTGGAGATTATCTGTAAGCTTAAGTCCCTGTGCTCCTGTAGCACCTATCCGGTTATTCATTAAACCTAAAGATTGAAGGTTATCTGGCAGCTTCAACCCCTGTGCACCTGCATCTTTTATATCGTAATTATAACCTAAATCTAAAGATTGGAGACTACCTGGAAGCTTAAGTCCACGTGCGCCTGCTTCACCTATCTGGTTATTGCTTAAATCCAAAGATTGAAGGCTATCTGGCAGCTTAAGTCCTTGGGCACCTGCATCGCCTATACCGTTATAGCTTAAATCCAAAGATTGGAGACTACTTGGAAGCAAAATCCCCCGTGCACCTGCTGCGCCTATCTGGTTATTGCTTAAGCCCAAAGATTGAAGGCTATCTGGTAGCTTAAGCCCCTGGGCACCTGCATCGCCTATACCACTGTAGCTTAATTTCAAAGATTGTAGCCTAGCTGGAAGCTTAAGGCTCTGTGCCCCCGCATCGCTTATGTTGTTACCTTCTAAATTCAACAATTCAAGATTAGCTGTAAACTTAAGACCCTGTGCGTCCACATCACTTATGTTGTTAAAGCTTAAATCCAAAGATTGTAGCTTAGCCGTAAACTTAAGGCCCTGCGCACCTGCTGTGCCTATCTGGTTATTGCTTAAACCCAAAGACTGGAGGTTATCTGGCAGCTTAAGTCCCTGCGCACCTGCAGCATCTATATTGTTATAAGTTAATACCAAGTGTTGGAGGCTATCTGGTAGCTTAAGTCCTTGTGCACCTGCATCACCTATAGTGTCAAAGCTTAAATCCAAAGATTGAAGGCCATCTGGCAGTTTAAGCCCCTGCGCACCTGCTGCGCCTATCTGGTTATTGCTTAAATCCAAAGATTGGAGACCACCTGGCAGTCTAAGCCCCTGTGCACCTGCAGCACCTATGTTGTTAGCACTTAAATCCAAAGATTGGAGGCCATCTGGCAATTTAAGCCCTTGCGCACCTTCATCACCTATGCGATTCCAGCTTAAATCCAAAGATTGGAGACTATCTGGAAGCTTTATCCCCTTTGCACCTGTGCCTATGTTGTTACCATTTAAATCCAAAGATTTCAACCCGATCGGCAGCATAATGCCCTGTGCGCCTGCAACCCCTATGCTGTTACCCTGTAAATTCAAAGATTGGAGACTACCTGGGAGTTTAAGCCCCTGTGCGCCTGCATCACCTATACCGTTCAAGCTTAAATCCAAAGATTGGAGGCCATCTGGCAGTTTAAGCCCCTGTGCGCCTGCATCACCTATGCTGTTAGCGTGTAAATATAAATGTTGGAGGCCCCCTGGGAGCTTAATCCATTGTGCACCTGCAATACCTATACCATTCCAGCTTAAATCCAAGGATTGAAGAGCATCGGGGAATAATAATCCCGCGGTATCATTAATTTTATTATAGCCGCTCAGATTTAACATTTTGATAACAGGCGCACGTTTATGTAGAATATTCAACATTTGCCTAGTTTCATCTGAAGTTAAAGCCTTATCTCTTAAATCAATGGATTCCACCGCTCTTAAATCAAAATTATTTAGCTGCTCTAAAAATGGTTGAAAGGCTTCTTCTTTATCCATAAGCCGAAACTGTCTTATAAATTCCCTAAAACAATCAGAAGTCAATTCATTTGCCCAAATTTCATAATCCCCAAAAAACATTCTAAACCCTTGTTTATCTGGGCAATTAATAACCTCTAAAATACTTTCAACCAATCCTTTTAAAAATAACCCCTGAAATACTAACTTTCCAAGTTTAAATGGCCAAAACAAAAGTGAATGTTTAAATGCATTCATGCCCAGCCACCACAGCAAATAATTTGCATAAAGCCGATTTATGAAAGATTTCTGTAAAACTCCTTCGGAATTTTGTTGTGCTTCAGGCTGTATGTCTGCGCGATCCGAAAGCATTTTTAAATCGCGCAAGGCTTGTGTTTTGATACGTAATATTTGTACCAACGTTTCTTGCGAATAACCTGCTTGTCTGAGTTTAGGAAAATCTTTAATAGAAAGACTATGCACAATCTTAGCCAATGACTGCATAGCGTTAATTTGACTCATTCCGCTGCCGTGTAAAGCTAAACGTTCAATATTTGAAAACAAAGACGCGCGTTGTGCATTAGTTGTTCTACCATCCCAGCGAATCTGTTGTTCCGCTCTCTGTATGCGCTCGCTTACAGAACTAAATGCTGGCATTGGAATCATTTGTCGCAGAACATCGCTCCATAAATAGAATTTTTTAATCAACGAATTTGTATGATAATTAACTGTTTCTTGCAATTCTGTAAAATCACTTTCAGTCAACTGTTGGCTTTTTTGAGTATCCCATAGCCCTTTTAATACCCCAGCGATTACAGGACTTGACAGTAATAAATATAGCCATCCTGGATCGAAATTGGCTAAAAAATGAACCATGCTGCTAACGCCTTTATTACTATTTGCTTCAAATATTGTCTCGAATTCCGAAAAGCTGCTAGTGCCCGTTGTGAAAAATTCGTATATACGAACACTTAGCGAAATAGCAATAAAAATTTGAAATGCCTCATTTAATACCATTTCTGTTGTTAGTACCAACCCTCTAGCAGCATGGACTTTCTTTAAACCATAAGCTTGTTGTAGTAATAGTGAACGACCACTAGGCACCTGTCGTATCATTCCTATGCAAAATTTAATACTTTCTTTTGCGATATCTTGTCTACTAAGCAATAATCCTTGCAATATTTTTTCAGCAAGATTATCAATAACTGCCCAACAAAAATATCTAGAACAAGAGATTTCTTTAGCAAGCAATGTTTGTAAAGGTTGCCCTATGCCTAACGCTTCTTCACGAATTCCTAAAGCTGTTAAAATATCCAAAGCAGCGGTTAAACGAGGTTTTCTTTTTTTCGACACACCACCTAGCTGCATATAACCAGCATGAACATTATTTTGTGCTCCTTCGAGACTGTGAGGATAACCGGGCGTAACGTTCACCACCTCTCCAGAAATATTCATCTCTTCAGATAAGCGACTAGATAGCGGGGTTCTTTGCCCTTTCATGCTGATACTCCTATAATTAAGTTCTAATTTCAAAAGTTGTGTACTTTAATAATGACAATCGCTTTTATATTCAGCACGCTTCTTGTTTAATTTCAGAATAATGTACAAAAATCTACGTTACCATACATGAATTGCTTAATCGCTGCAACAAAAATTTTATCGCGTTTACAAATCGCTTCTTATTTTATAAATTGACCTAACGAAAATACCTGGACAGAATCAATGAACAAGCACATGATAAGTAAGCCGATCGTTGACGTTCAATCACCTTGATTTTTATAGACTTTTTATTGCTATATAAAAATGTGGTTTGCCATACGATGTCAACTACTGTCTCACTCAGTTACGTCAATCTTCCGAACTAAAATTTTCAGAAAAAACACACTACCAAAAAGTTTACATGTATTTTTTTTTTAAAACATTAGATGATTGTTTGATTTAAGACATCTCAAATATTAGCTTACCCCATATATTTCTCCCTTGTTTCCAAAGCGTTTTTAACAAACAGTTTCTTGCATTAAACTCAGGTTAGCCCAAACAAATTCGAATAGAATTACTGCTCCAACATTGCCTTGTAGCTCGCAATTAAAAAACAACAATGTTGAAAATGCAAATACGATACAGTTGACCGATCTAATAAAGTTGGGCTTAATCGTTTGGTAACAGATTGATTAACAATTGAACGCCTATAAATGCTGTTTGAAGCTCTATTTTTTTGATGTACCGTATCGTCTTTAGCAGTTGTCTCTTTTAGAACTTTCCTTGTATTCACATTTCCATCTCTCAGTAATTTCTGTGCAATAATCATATGCTATGCTTGTTTATCATGCAATGCAACGGTTATTAAGCGTATGTCACAATTTTGTGATAAAGCCCTCTAGTGCTTTGAAAGATTTTTCTGTTTTTAAGTAACTTTTTTTATATTGATTTATTTGGTTTGTAAAAGAATTTTTCCTTAGAAGCTAAAAATAACGAAAATATCGATGAACCGCAGTCATCCAACAGTCAAAATGCACTTAAAGATGATCGTAGTCCGATGCTCTCTCCTGTAGGAAGTTTTTAGGCTTATTTCATAGTGCGGGCTTCAAAGATGACTTCTTGTATA
>CAMFJH010000035.1 GCA_945956915.1 uncultured Francisellaceae bacterium
AGTGTTACCTGTGTCTTCGGTATAAAGTGTTACCTATGTATCCGGTACGGACCTAAGGAATGGCTAATTTAAGTGCTAAGGCGGTAGAGAAGGCGTCTCCTAAAACAGAAGAATATAGGCTTCCTGATGGAGGTGGTTTGTATCTTAGAATCCGCCCAAGTGGTGCCAAAAGTTGGCTTTTCTTATTTCGCTTACCGGATTCTCGAAAATTACTAAGGATGACACTTGGTTCAGTTGGAGATCTATCTCTTAAAGATGCCCGGGAGAGGTTACCAGATCTGCGTAAGTTGGTGACTGAGGGTATTGACCCAAGAAACGCGCGAGCCGCGGCAAGAGCTGAGAATACGCAAGCGCTCACTATGCAGGCTTTGTGTAGTGCTTGGCTTGATTCTATGAAATTGGGAAATAAAGTAAGCCTTGTGTGGATTAAACGTCATGAAAATCGTTGGAATAATCATCTGAAAAAAAATTTGGGTGTGATGCTAGTGAGGGATGTCGGACGAGCACATTTAGCAGCCGCGCTTGATACTATGACTCGAAAGGGGATCAGGGAAGAAACGCGCAAAGCATTAACCACCCTTAATCTGATGATGGATTATGCCTTGATTCGTCATTTTATTGATCAGAACCCCGCCCGTATGCTTAAGCCAAAAGATTTTTCTGCAACAGCAAACCGACCCCGAGATCGGGTATTAAGTTTGGTAGAGTTACGCCAATTATGGTTGGCATTAAATCAGCCAGGTCTTGGTATGGCTTATACAACGGTTATTGCGCTTAAATTATTGATTTTGACCGGTGCGCGTAGGGGAGAAATTGCAGGGATGCGTTGGACAGAATTAGATTTAAAAAAGGGGATATGGGTGCTTCCATCGTCTAGGACAAAAAATCGTCAAGCACATACTATTTATCTGTCTCATTTTGCAGTTAGTCTTATAAAGACTTTATTAACATTAACAGGACATTCAGTATTTGTATTCGATACGGGTCGTGATACAAAAACAAGTCATATTTTACCGGATAGTTTAAATCGTGCACTGGATCGTCTTTGCAAAAATGATAAAAATGGATTAGGTGGGCTTCAAGCATTTACTATTCATGATTTACGTCGAACTGCAGCCACGGCATGGGGAGAGCACCTTAAAACAGATCCACATGTTATTGAGCGTATGTTGAATCACTTGCCATTAAATAAACTAATGGCTACTTATCAACGCGCTATTTATGCAGAGGAACAAAAGAAAGCATGGATAGCTTGGGGAAATATTGTTGAACAGAAGATAACAAAAAGTCTTGAAAATACCGGATACTCTTAATGTTATTGAGCATCAATTTGCAGATTCTTTTGTAATGTGACCCTGTTTGATCTGTTTTAAACGACTGCATTCGATTTGTTTTAATATCCATGCTTCAATCTCCTCTTCTAGCCAACCGATGGCTCGATCACCTAATGATATTTGTTTTGGAAATCTGCCTTGGTTCATACGTAAATAAATGCTCGAACGAGAAAGGCCCGTTCTATTTTTTACTGTTGAAAGTCTTAAAATAGTATTGCTCATTTGGCGCTCCTGATCCCTTCTGGGAATTGATTAAACACAGTAATACCAAGTGTAGAGAAGAAAAGCGACAACGTGTTGTCGTTTTTCAGGAAAATGTGTAAGTGATATGATATAGATCATGCAGGCTTAGGTAAGAAAAAAGGATATATGATAATTTGTATCCAGATACAAGCACGATTATCTTTTCCAATTGAAGTTTGTATGATTTATATACTAAAGAAATTAAAAGTTACTTACCCAAATGAAACTGTTCGCTATTTAATAATGCGTTTCGCAAAGGGAAATTGTAAAAAAGCAGTGTGCAAAATATGCACATTACAAATTCATTCTGTCCCTTTTGGATCTTAGACGATAACTTTAGACTCCAATAATTTCTCTTGCATCCATTTCACTTAATCTCCAATTAGAGGAATCAATTTTTGTCGGTACTTTCGGGTGTGGCACTTCATCATCCATTAAGATAAAAGAATCCGTAGCCATGAAATTTCTTGGGTAAATGATAAGGCAAGGGTCGTTTGTAAATTTAGACGGATATAAGATCCCTTCGATTCCTGCCAAATAGACCAAATGACCAAAAATCTGTGAGTTCGATGGTACATCATACCCACTGGGCATTACTCTCCATTGGGGCTCCAGTAAAGTATTTAGAAGTATTCTTTTGGTTCTTATGGTTTCAGGTTTTTGTTCACCTAATTTCTTTGCTAGAGCGATTAACTCTTTTGACAATGTAAACCCCTTAATAAGGTGAAGGAATACGTTTAGATTGTTTATATCTCTTAAGTCAAAAACCTTATCTAATTTGCCACTCACTGATACGATAACTTCTGAAGCAGGATTAGTTAAGGCTACTTCGCGAGCGTTAAGTTTTGAAGAGGATTTTGTTGCTTCTTGTCCAAGATGTTCTTGTAAAGCGGTATCTTTATTTTTGGCTAAATATAGACCTGGAAAGCTTGGTACTTCGGAGTTAACATTGTTCCCTGTATTGAATCGACCACCAATATGAGTAAGACTGCCGATAGTTGATAGGGGATGAAGACCATATTTGTATTTAACAGCCCTTTGCCAATTTTTAAATTCGTAAGGTGTAGATTTTTGGATCAATGCAGATTTAATTTCATCTTGAATTAAACTTCTTTGACGAGCTAGCTCAGAATAAAAATTCCAATAATATTTTAATAGAATTTCAGTTTTTTGCTTTGCTGCCTGCATGTCAGCTAGGGTTCCAGTCTCAAGTAAATATTGTATATTTTTTGTTTTCTTTGAAAGACTGTCTTTTTTTGATCCTTTTCCTTTTCCTTTTCCAATAAGTTTTGTCATTCACATTATCTCTGATTTTCGTCTAAGGCTGTTTGGATAAAATTAAGTAGTTTTTTGAATCTCCCTATGCGGATCATATTGCTAGGAGACATCCCACCTAGCAGAGGGTTAGGCATACAAAACCATAATACGGTTTTTTCTGGGTCATTAAAAAAACCTGCAACTAAGTTCAAGACAATAGCCCATTCTGTAAGCCGCTCTTTTAATACAGTGGGCATTTTGCTGTCATATCGCACTGAGGCTATCGGAATATTCGCAGCAACAGATACATCTTCTTTTTTATATTTTAGAAGTTTGACTACTTTTTCACCGTCTGGTTCGCCTTTTGTAAAAAGATGAAAAAAATCTGTATCGGGAACTGTTCGAAAGAGAGCGGATCTCGCAGCAGTCATAACTACCTCCAAAAATCAATTTTTTACCTTAACCATAAATTTACCATACTATACCATAATTATACCACATATTGACATATAAGCGGGCTAAAGGAAATGTGTATGTGCAGAATAGAAAAATAGTATGCAAGTAAGCGTTCATCCCAATTTTTGAGTTAAATACCTAAAATAAGGTGATAAGCCTTTGAATTAGCAGTTCTTTAGACAGAGTGACTCAAGTCCCCCTTTGAAAACTATCACATGCACACATTTTTTGATGGACTAAGGAATTCCCTTTTCTGCCCCCACCCCTATTTGGTTTGTACCACTTCAAATTTTCTCGTAGCCCTCCCCCGAAAAACCCATCGAGGGAGGGAGTCCAAACATCATTACAAGTTCAAGACTTTTTAATCGTAAGTATAGCAACGTAAGTTCCGTAGGCAACTCCACGGCAATGCTAAGGCAACGTAGATATGCTGTAGTCTAATTTGGACTTAAATTAGGGTATTAAGCCTGAATCCGGCAATGAACAATATCCGATCGTATGGAATTGGGAAAATGCATGTATAGCTTAAAATCTTTTGTAAGAATTTGCGGGAGTGGGCATACATCTTATGTATTATGGGAAATTTTGTAAGGAACGACTATGCCTAAAAGGCATATAAATTTAGTATGTTAATTTTTGAAATTCTGCCTCTTAAATAAAAAAGTCCCTGGGAATATATGCCAAAAAACGACAAATCTCTGCCAAAGACAGACAATTATCAGACGTACGCTGACATTCTCAAATAGTACCCAAGCAGTACAATTCAAAATTTTACTTTACGTTCAATCAGATAGAAATACATTATAAAGATGTCATCTTTTGTAAGATATTGTCAGCTATTGTCTGATAATTATTCGCATGAATTTTGATCAATAAAAACATAAAAACGCTATAATTTTTGATAAATAAATGAAAAAATCAACCGTGCGTCAGGTGTGCCAAAACTTTTATTATGCTTATATTGCGATTTCATTTCGTTATGTTTAATCATTAATTTTTTTAAAATCATCCGTTATTTAATGAAAAAGGGGGAGCTATAATGGCGAGGGTTCCTTAATAAGGTTACCGGGATGCTTAATAATTAATAAGGAATGGATGGTTTGTACCCATTCCTTTTTTGGGTTGCTTGCAATTAATACGATAAATCCGATAAGGGTTCTTTTGCGTACATCGATAAGGTTGTCACCCTATTCAAGGCACTTATCATATCTTTAGTAATATAAGTTGCTTTGGCAACAGTACCTCTTAATTTCTTAAGGTACTGATAGATTTTTAAAGTAGGGTAATCGATTAAGTCATGTGCTATCACTGTCTCTACCATAGTTTCAACTTTAGTGTGGTAATGAAGCAATGCTTCTTGCGAATCTGTGAGACACTTTATTAAAAATAGATAATCTGATACTTTTTTTTGATCCATAGCTAATCCCTCAAGGTTGATTCTGGTGTAGTGAAACGGTGTTAGTAGTGCTACCCACTATGAGTGGCATTTACTACAAAGCTAATTCACTTCCTTATACATCAATTAATCGTTACGGTCATTAATTGGTATATATAATACACATTATATGTATTAATGTTGGTTTGTCAAGTAGATATAGTAAATATTATACTGATAATAACTACCGTCTGTTTGATTAGAGGTCATATGGAATCAGAAAAAGAAATAATTATCCGTGCAAATTTCACGTTATTACAAAGCGATTTGGAATTGCTGAATCAAACTAAGCGGAGATGCTTGCTTCTTGGGATTGAAACAAATAAATCCGAACTTATTCGTGCAGGTATTGATTCATTATCAAAATTAACTGATGACAAACTTAAAAATATGCTTGCCCGTCTACCTAAACCAAAGGTTGGCAGAAAAAAACCAGGTTTGGACTCTGATTAATTCTTACGAACCTAAGATGTTGAATGATTAGTGAAAGGGCGGTTGTGCATTTGAAATTATTTTGCTTATAAAAAAATTAACCTTTGAGCCATGGTTATCATGCAATGTATAAATCCCTAAGCGATTTCCTGCTTGAAAACCCGATAGTGCATTTGTTGAAGGCACAATTGCATAAAAGTTACCGTGAGAATTTTTCTCCAAGATTTTAACATAATCTTCCTGATTAGCTACAACTCGAACATTATCACGTTTCATTAATTCTTTTAAAATTTGAGGATTAATATAATTTAAAACTGCATCCAATTCATTTTTTATTGTGCGATTAAAATTTTCATTATTCCCCTTTCCTCGGTTACACTCTAAACATAAAGTTTGATAATTTGCTAGTTCGTCTGTACCACCATGAGAAAATGGTTGAACATGGTCAATCTCTAATGCTAAGCCAGGATTAGTAATGGGGCTTCTGCCACAACTTTGACAAGTATAATTATCCCGGGCAAGAACTTGAAGTTTTATTCTGGGAGTTATTGATTTGCGTTTTCTATCTTTTAACATATTTGTTACCAAATGAAGTAATATCATCGGTTTTATTGATTATGTCAATATACTTTTTTTACATAAGTATTCTTTAAACCGCGCTAAATGTAAGTTAATACTTGCCTTTACTAACTGTATCGATCTATATAGGAGGGTAAGCACAACCATCTGATTTGGTTGTCCCTGTGGTTGTCCCCAAGAATGAAATTCTAGGTTTGCCTTGCAAAATGGATTCTGTAACCCATTGATTTTTATGGTGCCCCGGGGAGGAGTTGAACCTCCGACCTGTCCCTTAGGAGGGGACCGCGCTATCCACTGTGCCACCGGAGCTATAATTAAGGATAGGGGGGTTAAATGAGCTGATAAATAAGGGTCAAGATAAGACCTGCACTGGCTACTAATGTAAGAAATTGCAGTAGCGTAAAACCAAATGTAAAATAATTGCTTAAATCCGCTTTCATAATGCTGGCTCCTCAAAAACTAAAGAGTACCAAAGGTTGTGGTTCAGGTCAATGCAGCTTTAGTCCCCTTGCTTAGGTTGGGGGGGATGAGGTAAAATTGAACTAGTTCTAAATGAGGATTTTATTATGTTCTACGGATTATTAAATTTATCTTGGTGGGGTTATATTCTAACTGCTCTTATATTCACGCATTTAACTATTTGCAGTGTTACTATTTTTCTTCATAGAAATCAAGCGCATAGATCTTTAGACTTACATCCGATCGTTAGCCATTTTTGTAGATTCTGGTTATGGATGAATACCGGTATGGATACCAAACATTGGACAGCCATACACCGTAAGCATCACGCGAAATGCGAAACCCCTGATGATCCTCACAGCCCTCAAGTATTAGGTTTGCCAACTGTATTATGGCAGGGAGCAGAGCTTTATAAAAAAGAAGCACTCAATGCAGAAACCATTGAACGATATGGTCATGGAACCCCCGATGATTGGTTAGAAAGAAAAGTTTATCACCCTCATTCCGGTGTGGGCATTCGAAGCATGTTGGTGATCAATTTGATTTTATTTGGAGTCCCAGGTTTAACAATTTGGGCTGTGCAAATGGCTTGGATTCCATTTTTTGCAGCAGGTGTGGTGAATGGGATAGGACATTATTGGGGCTATAGAAATTTTGAATGCGCAGACGCTGCTCGTAATATTGTGCCTTGGGGTATTGTCATTGGTGGCGAAGAATTACACAATAATCATCACACCTATCCGACTTCTGCAAAATTTTCAGTTAAACCTTGGGAATTTGATATAGGCTGGCTTTATATTAAAATACTGAGTATCTTAGGATTGGCGACTGTAAAACGTACAGTGCCTAAGCCTGAAATTGTAGAAGGAAAATCAAGCATTGATGCACATTCTTTAAGAATGATTATCGTCAATCGTGTACAAGTGATGACGCAATATTCTAAAGATGTGATTTTACCTTTATTCCATCAAGTGAAAAAAGCATTACCTTCCGATGAAAAACGTAAAATACAAACCGCATTAATAAGAGAAGAATCATTGGTAGCTGATGATGAACGACGCAGTTTAATTTCCTTTTTAGATAAGCATACCATTGTCAAAACTGCCTACCATTATCGCGAGCAGTTGTATGCGATTTGGAATAAAACCACGGCGACCCAACAAGAATCTTTAGATGCTGTACACGATTGGTGTGTGCGTGCGGAAGCAAGTGGTATTAAAACCTTAGAGCAATTTGTAGGGTATTTAAAAGGCTATACCGTTCAAACCGCTTAGCAATATGCATAATACACAGGATGTTGTTATCATTGGGGCAGGGCCTGTTGGGCTTTGCTTCGCATCTGCCTTATCTAAAATAGGCCTTAGCGTTGCCATCATCGAGAAGCAAGCAAGCGCCATACTTGAACATCCACCTATAGATGGTAGAGACGTTGCTTTAACCCACCTGTCTGTTCAGATTTTAAAAGAATTGGGCGCTTGGCAATATATACCCCCAGATGCTGTATCCTGTATTCGAGAAGCAAGAGTTTATAATGGCCGCTCTTCTAATTACATGGAATTAACAACCCCAAAAACTGATCAGTTAGCATTTATTGTTTCTAATCATTTTATTCGCGCTGCTGCTTATGCCATTACCAAAAATGATCCCAATATTAGCTTGTTCGAGGGTATCACCCTAAAAGACATTCTATTGGGAGAGAAATACACAGAAGTTATATTTTCAGATGGACAATCTATTCATACAAAATTATTAGTAGCTGCAGACAGTCGTTTTTCAGAAACACGAAAAAAAATGGGTATACCGGTGTCTATGCAAGATTTTGGCAAAGTGATGGTGGTGTGCCAGATGGAACATACTTTAGGGCACCACGGCATTGCACAAGAGTGTTTTTTATATCAACACATCACTGTGGCTGCACTCCCATTATCCGATAATCGATCTTCTATTATTATTACTGTGCAACCCAAAGAAGCAGAGCAGATGATGCAATTATCAGCAGAAGTTTTTAATACTTGGGTAGCAGAAAAATTACAACATCGATTAGGCATCATGCACTTAGCTTCCGAACGTTATGCGCATCCTTTAGTCGGCGTTTATCCCCAAACATTTATAGGCCAACGGTTTGCATTGATGGGAGATGCCGCTGTTGGCATGCATCCTGTCACTGCACATGGATTTAATTTTGGTTTAAAAGGTCAGCATACTTTGGCAAACTTGATTCAAAAAGCATTAAGCCGATCACAAGATATTGGTGGAAAAAATGTTTTAATGCGTTATCAAATTGCTCATCAACGATCCACACGCTTTTTATATTTGATGACCAACAGTATTGTCGGTTTGTATACCAACGATAGCCCCCCGATGAAAATCCTACGGAGTGTATTGCTTCGCATGGCAAATAAAGTAAGTCCTATTAAATCTTTAATTATGTCGAAATTGGTAGAAAAACAACCGCTTCTCTAAAGCTCATCACCCATTGACATTCGTTTGACGGAATCCTAATCCCGAGCTATTTGTTAATAAGCAGCATGTAGTAAGTAAACTCAATACATAATATAAAATGCCAGTGGGATGCTATGTCAGAATTGATTGGGGAATCGAGCAGTATACACACCATAAGGCATTTGATTGCACAAGTCGCCAATACTAAAGCCAATGTCTTGATTTTAGGCGAATCTGGCACGGGTAAGGAATTAATAGCCCAATTGGTTCATCGGGGTTCCGATCGCCTTCAGGCGCCTTTTATAGCAGTCAATTGCGCGGCTATTCCTGAGGACTTATTAGAAAGCGAATTATTTGGTCATGAGAAGGGTGCTTTTACAGGGGCGCATTCTACCCGACAAGGGCGATTTGAATTGGCAGCTGGGGGTACCTTATTTTTAGATGAAATAGGTGATATGCCATTGTCGATGCAAGCCAAATTGTTAAGAGTCTTACAAGAGCGCCGATTTGAGCGCGTGGGCGGGTCTCGGGCCATCGAGGTGAATGTTCGGGTGATTGCAGCCACCAATAAAAATTTAGAAGCGGGTATAGAAGCCGGTACTTTTAGAGAAGACTTGTATTATCGTTTAAATGTTTTTCCTATAGAAATTCCGCCTTTACGAGAACGCAAAGAAGATATTGGATTATTATTAAGCTATTTTTTAAAGCAGTTTCAAACACGAGAAAATACAACTGTTATATTAAGCCCCAAAGCACAAGAGAAATTAATTTCTTATACTTGGCCAGGGAATATAAGAGAATTGGCAAATATCAGTGAACGTTTGGTTATTTTATGTTCAGGCAAAACCATAGAGATGAATGATTTGCCAGAAGAGATTTCTAAAACATCTGAAAAGTTGAGTACCTCTGGCATGCACAGAGATGATAAAAATATGACAATATTCATTGCGCCCTGTTTTAATTTAAAAGAACATATGGTAGATATGGAATTAAATTATATACAACAAGCCTTAAGGCAAAACAAGGGAGTAGTTTCTCATGCAGCTAAACAGTTAGGCTTACAAAGGACAACTTTAGTAGAAAAAATGAAAAAATATGGTATTGCGCGTGGTAGTAAGGAAAATTAACTTTAGCTATTTTTTAATCTTCAGGCATTATCAATTTTAAATCATTTTTAATCAACTCTTTAAAAATATCTGTTGTGTATTTCCATTGTACAATATCTACTTTAAAAGGGAGATTAGATTCTTCAAAATCTTCTTCTAAATGAGATATAATATTACTGGGTATGTCTTCCAGTATACAAAGATCAAGATCAGACAAAGGTTTTGCAGTACCTTTGGTGCGTGATCCAAATGCATAAAATGAATAAGAATATTTCTTTAGTATGTTCAGAATAATTTTTAAATGTCTTTCTTCTAATTGGAACAGCATATTAATGTTCTAATCTTTCGATTAATATTGATAATTCTTTTGAAAAAGAATCAAAACAAGATAATACTACTTCCATATTTTCTTCATCATAAGTATGAGTTGTTAAATTTCGCTTTTGTTGAAAATCAAACCATAATTCTGTGTCATCAATTAGTTTATCCAATGCGGCGGCTCTAAAGGTCGTTTTAGGTGATCCCGTATCAATTCCTCTTTGGCTTAATACTTTTTTCAGCATTTTCCAAGAAAGTTCGTAGCAGTATTCAAAAGCTTGTACCGCTCCTGCTTTATCACGTTCAGTTACCATATCAATACGAAATTTTTCAAACCTATCTCGTGCTTTTAATAAATTACGAGTATCAATTTTTTCTAATGGCACAGCTAAGCTCCTCTAAGACTGATAGATATATTTTATCGCCAAAGATTAAATTTCACAAGTATTTTTTGATTTTTGGAAGGCATAAATCGCGATTAAAGAAAAATCGACAAGTAATAGAAATGCCTTATTAATCGATTTTGAATAATTCATCCAATTTTGTGATCATTAGGATTTTCTTGATGTCGTTATTGGCACCAATGATCTGGATATTAGCGGTATCGCCACCAGCATGATCTCTTAACGACAATAACATGCCAAGGGCGGAACTGTCTAAATAATCAGATTGAGTAAGATCAATAATAAAAGCTTCTGGTGCAGGTAGGACTTTTTCATAACTGTTTCTAAACAGTTGTAAGGCACTAAAGTCAAAACGGCCCTCAACCTTTATGATTAATGTTTTGCCATCCACAGATGGGGAAGATGTAATATTCATGAAGCCTGCTCCTATTTAAGTCATATATTCGAACATAAAAGTATTATACCAAGCATAGACTATTTTTTGGGTTCATACACAATACGAACTGGAGTGCCTGGTGTTACGTAAGTAAATAATTCCGCAATATCTTTGTTAAACATGCGTATGCACCCATGGCTGCTGCGTAAGCCAATGCTGGAGGGCGCTGTTGTGCCATGCATTAAAATACGAGGTATACCTAAGTACATTGCATAGCGACCTAAGGGATTTCTAGGGCCAGGGCCAATGGGGTGTAGACTTTTACCTCTTCGGGCTGCTTCACGAACAATTGAAGGAGGCGGTGTCCAAGTCGGGTTTTTAATTTTACGCACAACGGTTGTATTTCCAAGCGGGGTAGCCCATCCTTGTTTACCCACACCCACAGGATAAGTGCTGACTTTGGTACTGTCAGGATGGTAATAGTAGACCCGCATTTCCGCTATGTTTAAAACAATCCCTTCTCGAGGCCCTGAAGGGACTTGATATCGAGAGGGAATACGTACCGCAGTACCACTTCTTAAGCGTCTACCCGCTAAACCAGGATTTGCTTTCCGCATTTCAATGGCGCCAATGCTGTAGTGATGACCAATATCTAATAAAGATTCACCCTGTTTAGCAACATGAACTTTAGTCGCACCAATTTGATTGCCAGTCGCAGGCAAATCAAAAGTCAGTGCATAAGCCGGGGCAACAGTGACTAAAGCTGCACCTATAAATAAGATATGTATTTTACCCATCGTTCTTTACCTCTCCCTCGTAATATCGTCTCATTCTAAAAAAACTTAATTTTGACGGTGTAGTCATAAAACTGTCGACTGCCCTTTGACGAAGATAATAAATAAGTTTGTTACCTGTATAATCCCGTTTTGCACAAGTGTTTAAAATCAACTTCTTAAGTAACTTGGCCTCTTTATTGCAGATACAGAGGTAAGAACCATGACATTTTAAAAGGGGATCCCATGATGCAAGAACAGGCATTAGAAGAGAAAGCCACCATACAACGATATAGTTCATTGGTACGACGCATAGCCCAAAATCTATTAGCTCGCTTACCAGCGAGTGTGCAAGTAGACGATTTAATGCAAGCAGGGATGATGGGTCTACTAGAAGCTGCCAAAAATTTTAATTCAAACAAAGGAGCCAGTTTTGAAACCTATGCAGGCATACGTATTCGAGGCTCGATGTTAGATGAGATTAGAAAAGGAGACTGGGTGCCACGATCGGTACATCGAAATACACGTCGGATTGCAGCGGCTGTTAAGATTATTGAAAATTTAACCGGTCGCGATGCACGAGACAGTGAAGTGGCCGAAGAATTAGAATTAAGCATAGAAGATTACCATCGCATGCTCCAAGCATCCAATAACACCCGAATTTATGCGTTTGAAGAAATTGGATTAAAAGATGATTTGATGTCTGAAGGCTTATCAAGCTGCTCTAATCCTCTAATGGGTCCCCTAGATTGTGTGCAAAGAGAAGATTTTCAAGTAAACCTTGCTAAAGGCATTTCAACCTTACCCGAAAGAGATCGTTTGGTGCTAACGTTGTATTATGAAGAAGAATTAAATTTAAAACAGGTTGGAGAGGTTTTGGGTGTGAGCGAATCCAGGGTTAGTCAAATTCACTCACAAGCCATGCAACGCTTACAAACACGCCTTAAGGCATGGAGCGTTTAGCAAGCCATCCAGAGGCCATTTTGAAAAAGCCTTTGGTGGCAAATTCAAACAAATGCGATATTTTGTCTTTGAAAGTTTCAGTGATGACGTAAGAAACTTCGTAAATATCGGTATTTTCGGATTTATTTAATAAATAATCATCAGAAGTAATGATTTCATCAATTAAGCCTAGATAGAGTGCTTCTGATCCATACCAATGTTCGCCTGTAGCAATTTTTTGTATATCTAAAATAGGTCTGTGTTCAGAAACAAATTTCTTGAATAAAACATGCGTATCCTCTAGTTCTTGTTGGAACTTTTTGCGATCTTTATCCGTGTTTTTTCCCAGCATTGTTAAAGTGGTCTTATATTCACCTGCCGTATGCTGTTCTATGTCTACATCATATTTTTCAAGTAAGCGATTAAAATTGGGCAATTGTGCCAAGACACCTATTGAACCGATGATGGCAAAAGGCGCTGCGACAATTTTGTTGGCAACCACGGCCATTAGATAACCACCACTTGCAGCCACCAAATCTACGCCAACGGTGAGTGGAATATTGCGATCACGAATGCGTTGTAATTGAGAAGCCCCCAGCCCGTAATTGTGAACATAGCCACCGCCACTTTCTAGAATGACAAATACTTCGTCAGAAGGTGTTGCGATGGTTAGCACAGCCGTAATTGCTTCTCTTAAATGATGCACTTCAGAGGCTTCTACATCACCGATAAAACGTAATACAAATAATCTGGGACGTGCAGTAGTACAAGCTTGTGCATCTTGCTCATCATTTTGTTTGCGCTTGTTTTTTAAAGCCTTGGCTTCCAGTTTTTCTTTTTTCTTATCTTCTTTTTCAGTTTGTTTTTTTTGTTTTTTGAGTACTTTAAGTTCTTCAGTCGATAATATTTCAGATTCTAAGGCTTCTCGCATGTTGTCAAATTTATCATTGATTTTTTCAATTTCAATAGATTCTTGGTCGACGACTGTTCTTGAGGAAAATATCATGACAATTCCAAAAACAGCCAATAATAAGAAAACAAAAACCGTGAGCATTTTGAATGCAAATAAGCCATAGGCGAAAAAAAATTCGGACACTCTAATTTACCCCTGAATAATGACGTGTGATATAGTTCTAGTTTAATGGTTTGTACGTAAATAACAAGGGGCTTGGGTGTTATCCGTTAATAAATTGATCGGCGGGCGAGGAGAAAAGTCGTTATTCGGCCCACTAACTTTTAATGTGAAGGCAGGATCGCTCTTATGGATCCAAGGAAGCAATGGAAGAGGGAAGACGACTCTATTAAAAATATTAGCTAGCTTGCTAAACCCTTTGAGTGGCTATGTGGCTTGGGAAAATAAAAAAATAAGCTATTTAGATTCAGACTATTTATCTCAAGTAGTCTATTTAGGGCATGAGTCGGGCTTACAGGGATTATTAACACCTTTAGAATATTTAAAAATAGCATTAATACAATCACGAGGTTTGGCTTTAGATAATAAAGGCTTAAGTGATATTTTGCAAAAAGCGGAATTACAAACTGTTTCGCAAAAGTTGTGTGGTGCATTATCAAAAGGGCAGCAACAACGATTAAATTTAGCACGTTGTCTCATACAGCCAGGACTTTGTTGGCTGATGGATGAACCTTTATCAGCATTGGATCAAAAAGGCCAAGCCTGGTCAGAAAAGCTAATGATTGAGCATCTACAAAAAGACGGCATTATTGTTGTGACGAGTCATATACCTTTAACGGGCATTTGCTCGCACATTCCTCACCAGATACTTGTACTGTAAAATGAACGATTTAGAAATATTTTATGCCATTTTAAAAAACGATATCCTTTTATATGCTCGCGCAAAAGGGCGGTGTATCCTTTCAGTATTATTTTTTATTTTGAGCTGTAGCTTATTTCCAATTGTAGGCATGGAAAAATCGATATTAACACGTATAGGCCCGGCTGTGATATGGATTTCAGCTTTACTTTCTGTTTTATTATCCGTAGATGGCTTACTCGAAATGGATAAAGAAACGGGTCGATTAGAGCAAATGCGAGTGAGTCCTTTTCCCTTAATTTGGGTTATGTTGGCTAGGCTAATCGCGCATTGGTGTGTAAGCGGTTTACCCTTAATCCTTTTTACACCGATTCTTGGGTTATTATTTTACCTACAGTTTAGCGCAATCGCTGCATTGCTGATTACTTTGGCTTTTGGAACATTGATCTTAGTATGTGTTGGGGGATGGGTATCGACTTTAACGCTGGGTTTACACCAAGGCGGCGCATTGTTAATGTTGTGTGTATTGCCTTTAATTGTGCCCGTACTCGTGATGGGCGTTAGCGCTGTGACTTATGCTGACAATGGTTTAGCATGGTCAGGACAACTGGCCCTCTTAGGGGCTTTATGTATTGTAGTGATGATCTCTGCGCCTAGAGGGATGGCAATAGTTGTGAATATCATAGAAGAATGAGTAAAAAATTTTATGCAGTATAAAAACGTTATTATTATAGGGGCAGGTGCCGCTGGGTTGATGTGTGCTATTGAAGCGGGCAAACGAGGCCAGAAAGTATTGCTTATTGATCATGCTAATAAAGTGGGTAAAAAAATATTAATGTCGGGAGGTGGGCGTTGCAATTTTACTAATTATCATGTAAATCCAGAGGCGTATCTTTCTTATAATCGACATTTTTGTAAATCTGCATTCAGTGGGTATACCCAATGGGATTTTATAGAATTGGTTAAAAAACATAAAATTCCTTTTCATGAAAAAACCCTAGGGCAATTGTTTTGTGATAACAAATCTTCTGACATTGTTCAGATGTTATTATTAGAATGTGAAAAATATAAAGTAGAAATTCGTTTAGGACTGAGCGTTGATCCTCTCACAGGGATTAAGCGTCTAGAAAATACCTTAATACCCGATACTCGTTTTGCTATCCAAACCAACCAAGGTGGCTTTCAATGTCATTCCTTAGTGATAGCAACCGGAGGCTTATCTATTCCTACGATGGGGGCGAGTCCATTTGGCTATAAAGTCGCAGAGCAATTTGGAATTAAAGTATGGTCAACCCGTGCCGGCTTAGTACCGTTTACTTTGCATACAGAAGACAAAGAACGCTTGGGAACACTTTCAGGTATCGCTGTAAATAGTAGTGTTCAGTGTGCTAAACAGAGCTTTAAAGAAAATATTTTATTTACGCACAGAGGGTTAAGTGGGCCCGCGATTTTGCAAATTTCATCGTATTGGAACCCAGGGGAGTCGATCAGTATTAATTTATTACCAGATACTGTTATTGTGGAAGAAATAAAAACGGTAAAACATAATAAACAACTCAAATCTTTTTTGGCTGAATACTTACCCAAAAGAGTTGTCGATACGCTATTGGGCGCTGAATTTTCTGTAAAATGGATACAGTCACTGTCTAAGCAGGATCTAGAGCAGCTTAGCACTTTGGTTCACAACTGGAAAATTAAACCCAATGGCACAGAAGGTTATCGTACAGCAGAAGTAACCCTGGGCGGTGTTGATTGCGATGCCTTGTCTTCTAAAACCATGGAAAGCAAATCAGTAGCAGGCTTATATTTTATAGGTGAAGTTGTGGATGTCAGTGGTTGGCTCGGAGGTTACAATTTCCAATGGGCCTGGAGTTCAGCCTTTGCTGCAGGACAAGTGGTTTAGGTTTTTACCCTCACCCGGCTGCCGCCACCCTCTCCCGAAAAAAGTCACTGGTGTCCGGGAAAAAAGGTGTTTAAAAACAAATAAATAGTCTGATGCCCCT
>CAMFJH010000036.1 GCA_945956915.1 uncultured Francisellaceae bacterium
CTAATCCTAAGGGACCGATCACATAGCTTTCCAAATCAATCATACCTGTAAGACAATTTTGCCCCAATAAAAATTGAATGGGCCATAAATCTAGCATAATCATACCCGCACTCTCCAATCGGGGGTGTTCTTTAGCCAAAGTTATATAATGCGGTAATAAGCTTTGCACCTTAGGATCGCGCGAAGCCTTAGGTGATGTACCCAATATTTTAATAACCGCAGAAAGTTTATCTCCAAATTCTGTTAATGCTAATCCTTCTCCCGATAAATTTCCAAAATAATCGAAGGGTTGCGCATGTACTTTAGACAGAAAAGAACCCAGTTGATAGGCAATGTCTGTGTTTTGTTGAATTTCTAAAGCTTCTTTACTTTCCGGCCGTACAGATTTACCCTCTAATTTTGTCATAATCACATAGGGCTTTTTTAAGATGTTATTGCAAGTGGTATCATAGTTTAGTACTTTAGGTACTGGAATACCCTTTAATTCATTTAAAAATTCAGCTAATCCTTTTTGACTATGGATGGAGTCGACGATTGTTTTGTTAAATAATAAAGCTAAACCCTTCCAAAATTGCGATCTATTCATATCTGGATTCTTTTGAATTTTGATAATATATTCGTCTCTATTCAGAGTTTCTATTTGGTATATTTGGTTGGTATTATCGTAACCTACGTCTATTTCTTGAAAATGAGCTAGGGTCTGCGCGTTTGACTTAAACAAAGCCTGTAAATCCTCTTTAGTATAATTTGAGGTCATCCACTCACACTCCTAAATAATTACTGCGGTTATCTACAGTTACATATGCTTAGCTTTGATGATATACTGTGCTGCTCCCACATTGATATCTTAGGGTACTGCTATGCCAACTCATTTAGACTCTGCATTACCAAAAACACTGCCCGCTTTCCTATGGCATGCCGTACAACCTCAATTAAAATGGTTTCTCTTTATTGCTATTTTGCCTATAGCTTGGGGCCTACAGCAAACGATTTTTCCTTATTGTACCAAGTTAATTATAGACACCATTTCTACTTATACAGGGAATAAAAATGATATTTATAGGTATCTTGCGACTCCACTTTGGATTTGGGCAATCACTTGGGCTTTTTTAATATTCAATTGGCGTTTTTTAGACATAGCAGATGTAAAATTTATTCCCCACTTCCAATCCACTATTCGTTTCCGTATTTTTGAATATTTAGAGCGCCACTCCCATCAGTACTTCTCTAATGAGCTGGCTGGAGGACTTGCTAATAAAATATCGGATATCGCTAATGGTGCTTGGGATGTGCTTGTGTTTCTTTTTCGAGAATTGGTACCCGCCACTTTTGCGACTTTTATTTCAATCATCGTCCTTGGCACGGTAAATCCTACTTTTTCTATCATTTTTACCCTATTTTTTATCGCCCATATGTCCATTTGCTATAAACTCTCCCATAAAATAGAACAGCTTTCAGATCAACATTCTCAAACCAAAAGCACTTTGCAAGGTAACATTGTAGATAGCCTAAGTAATATAGTAAATGTACGTTTATTTGCGAGAAACACGTATGAGTTATCATACTTAAACCAGTTTCAGAAAACTGAAATAAACGCTCAAAAAAGATTATTGTGGAGTTTATTTAAGGTCCGTTCCTACCTTGAATTACCTTCTGTGCTCATGATCATGGGCACACTTTACTTCTTAATTCGAGGATGGCAAGCGGATCAAATTGGTGCGGGGGATTTTGCTTTTGTCATCACAGTCGCTTTTAATGTCATCATGTGTGTATGGCAATTGGGCTGGCGTTTACCCGATTTCTTTAAACAAATCGGGACTTGCCAACAAGCTTTGAGTTTAATACGTGAGCCTCATCAAATTATTGATCAACCCAATGCCCCTGATTTAATCATTCAACAAGGTAAAATTGTTTTTGACAATGTTCATTTTCATTACAATCCGAATATGGATTTATTTAAAAACAAAAACATTACTATCAATCCTGGAGAAAAAATAGGCCTAGTAGGCTTTTCAGGATCAGGTAAAAGTACTTTTGTGAATTTAATTTTGCGGTATTATGATATAGAAAGCGGTGCTATTTTGATTGATGATCAAAACATTGCAAGCGTTACTCAAGATAGCCTAAGAAATAATATTGCGATGATCCCTCAAGATGTGACACTCTTTCATCGCTCTCTAAAAGAAAATATACAATACGGTTCTTTAAACGCTGATGAAGCAGATATTATACTAGCCTCTAAAAAAGCCCACTGCCATGAATTTATTGAACAATTAGAGCTTGGATATGAAACCTTAGTCGGCGAACGCGGAATCAAACTTTCAGGCGGACAAAGGCAACGTATAGCCATCGCTAGGGCCATATTAAAAAATGCACCCATATTGATTTTGGATGAGGCCACCAGCGCCCTGGATTCCATGACAGAACAGCAAATTCAAGAAAGCTTAAACGTATTAATGGAAAACAGAACCACTATTGTAATTGCACACCGCCTTTCTACCTTATTGGGTATGGATAAAATTTTGGTATTCCATCAAGGCCAAATTATAGAACAAGGTAAGCATCAGTCCTTATTAGCACAAAATGGGCACTATGCCACTTTATGGCAAATGCAAGTTGGAGGCTTTTTACCTGAGCGCCCTATTTAAGCTGGTTTTAAACCAAATTAAATAAATTTTATTTTTGCAAAACGCTTAATTTAACTTTATGACTTAACTCATGTTGTTTGTTATTATAACCATGGCTCATTTCGTATAAACAAATTATGATAAAATATCACAACTGGGGTATTTAAGCATAGGATTATAGACTTGTATGATTAACATTAAGCATTGGTTATCAACTTACTTAAATAGGCGTATGCTAAGCATTTTTCTGCTAGGATTTTCTTCAGGTTTGCCTTTAGCCCTTGTGGGCAGCACTTTACAAGCTTGGTTTAAGACCAGCGGTGCCAGCATTATCCTTATCGGTTATATTTCTTTAATTGGGCAACCCTATTCTTACAAATACCTCTGGGCGCCCTTATTGGATAAATATGCACCCACAGCTCGCCTTGATAAAAGACGAGGGTGGATGATTATTATGCAGATCTTCATTATTGGTGCGATTATTGCAATGGCTATTGTGAATCCCCAAGCTACCGTGCCTATTTTCAAATGGGATATGCCCGTTTTATTATTGTTAGGCTTATTGTTAAGCACTTGTTCTGCGACTCAAGATATTGCTATTGATGCTTATCGAGTTGAAATCTTAAAACACGATGAACGTGGCCTGGGTGCAGCATTAACCACAGAAGGGTATAGACTTGCCATGATTGCCTCTGGAGGTTTTGCTTTAGTACTCGCTGATAAAATAGGTTGGCAATCCACCTATCTGTGTATGGCCGGATTCATGTTGATTGGTATTCTAGCAACCCTTATTGCCCCACCCTTAACAGAAAACCTAGAACAATCTAAGGAAAGCTTAAGCACTTTAATTAAAACGGCGTTCAAAGATTTTTTATTACGCAAAAGGGCATGGTTAATTCTCTTGTTTATTATTATCTATAAATTAGGCGATGTATTTTCACATGCTTTATCCACACCCTTTTTATTAGATCTTAAATTTACACTCGCAGAAGTCGGCATGATCAATAAAGTCTTAGGGCTCGTTGCCAATTTAATCGGTATACTGGTGGGTGGTCTTTTTATGACTCGAATGGGCTTATACCGAGCACTGCTTTTTTTCGGTATTTTAGCTTCTATCACAAATCTAACGTATATGTTTCAAGCCTTAGTGGGTAAAAGTTATATCATCGCCTATGCAGCCGTATTTATAGAAAATTTGTGTTCAGGCATGGGTACAGCCGCTTTGGTTGCATTTATTATGAGTCTATGTAACAAAAAATACACGGCTATGCAATATGCATTATTATCTTCCTTAACTGCATTAGGGCGTATTTATGTAGGGCCTGTTTCCGGTCATATGGTAGAGGCCTACGGTTGGCCAATATTCTATGGGTTTTCTGCTTTAATTGCGATCCCAGGGTTATTATTATTAATCTATTTACGCAAACAAATTGAGGGACGTGATGTTGATGAACCTACCGAATCAAAAGTAGAGTTAAATAGGAATCCCTCAGAAAATATCAATTCCCTTTCTAGTTCTGCATTTTCTAAGGCTTAAGCTATGGTTATGGTTTATGATGGGCTCTTAGAAAATTTATTATCTACTGTACACCCTTCCTGGGTGCCTTGGATGCGTCAAGAATTTGAAAAACCCTATATGCAAACTTTGCAGTTTTTTTTAAGACAAGAACTTGAAAAAGGTAAAAAGATTTTTCCAAAATTGGACAATATTTTTAATGCTTTTGCTTTCACGTCTTATGGTCGGGTAAAAGTTATTATCTTAGGTCAAGATCCTTATCATCAAATTGGACAGGCTCATGGTTTATGCTTTTCGGTTCCCAATGGCATTCCTTTTCCACCCTCATTACAAAATATTTTTAAAGAATTAGTGCGTGATCTACAAGTACCATGGCCTAAAACGGGCTCTTTAGAGCATTGGGCTAAACAAGGTGTCTTGCTTTTAAACAGCGTGTTAACCGTAGAAGAAGGACAGGCTGCTTCCCATCAACAAAAAGGATGGGAAGCTTTCACAGATCAGATTATTGAACGTTTAAGTATTCAAAGAGAACAGTTAATTTTTGTACTCTGGGGATCTTATGCTCAGAAAAAAGCTCGATTGATTGATTCCAAACGTCATTTAATTTTAAAAGCTGTACATCCCTCTCCACTGTCAGCACATTTAGGATTTTTAGGCTGTGGACATTTTTCACAAATCAATAACTACTTAGAAAAAAACGCTAAAGCGCCGATTAAGTGGTCAGCTTAAACTGGATTTGTATTATATTTTTTGGTTACTAAGCCTTCATTATTTTGCAACCAAAAATACCAAACACTTGCCATAAACACATAGGTACACACAATTATTGCAACCGGCACAATCGTACCATCAAATAATTTTTCAGAAAGAATCACTAAACCTGCTGCTAATAATTGTCTGATAGCTGTATTTAAAGAAGCTGCTGTGCCTTTGATTTCTGGAAAAAGATCAAGTGATCTCATGCCAAAAATACCTAAAATCAAAGCTCCTCCCGCGGCAAATAAGCCCATGGATATGCAAATCCAAAAACAAGATTCTGGCATGCACAGTGCAGTGACTAATAAAAGTACCGTACCAATAATTAAAATCACGCTTCCACTATTTTTGGTATATTCCATGCCTTTATTTTTAATCATATAATTACTTAAATAAGAAAAACTAAAAAATGCAACCATAGTACTGGCTTGATAATATCCATATACCTCTGGGGAAATTTTTAAATGGTTAATAAAAATTAAAGATAAATTAGAAATGTAGACGACTAATCCTACTAAGGGTAAGAGACTGATTACACAATACCCTAAAAATTTAAAGCTACCTAATAGCTTGCAATAATTTTGTAAAATTTGTTTAATCTTGATAGGACTACGTTTCTCTTCTGGCAGCGTTTCTTCTATGAACAAATACGTTCCTAAAAAGGATAAAATCGCTAAAATCATCATCACTACAAAATTTAATCGCCAACCATACTGGTTCGCCAAATAAGATCCTAAAATAGGCGCTGCTGCCATACCACCGGTAATCACGGTATTAAGAAGCCCTACCATGCGGCTCGCTTTTTCAAGAGAAAATCTATCCAGAAAAACAGCCAAGCCTACCACCATCGGAACAGAAGCAGCCATTCCTTGTAGCAAACGCCACAGTAACATGTTGTTAAAATCCGATGCCAATACACACCCTACACTACTGGCTGCAAAACAAAATAAACCCGACAGTAATACCTTTCTTCGACCAAATGCATCCGAGAGTGGGCCTGTTACTAATCCCGCTATACAAAGTCCGATAAAGTTTATACTTAAAATTAACTGTATTTTATCTTCTGTGGTTGAAAAATATTCCACCATTTGAGGAAATGCAGGCACATAAATATCTGCTTCTGCACACATAGCAATATACATTAGGGTAACAACAGACAGTATTAGAAACTCAGTCGTTTTAGCAGATAAACTTTTAAAAAGCATTTTCATTCTCCTTAACGATTACACATCAAAAAGTCCATATGTTTTTAGAAATCTTATCCTATTTGCAATGAAATGTAAAAGAAACATAGCTTGTTTCATAAACTGTTTATTTAACCAAATTAGCTTCAAATTATATTGATTACTGACTCTATGTTTATTAAAATGGCTATATTTAAACGACTATAGGCATTTTTTTATGGACTTCTCAATGGATTCTATACCTGCAACTGAATTTAAAGCAACGTGCTTGGAAATTTTAGAGGCAGTACATGAAAGTCGACATCCGGTTATCATAACCAAACGAGGCGTCCCTTTTGCAATGATAACACCCTATGAAATCTCAGAAAAACCGAAGCCAAAACTATTCGGAATCTTAAAAGACACCATCCAAATACAAGGGGATATCGTAGCACTTATTGACGACCAATGAGATGCAGATATAATATGTCAAAAATTTTTTCAAAAAACTGTTTACATAACCAGATAAAAATTATTATTTACTATTCATAAATATTAAAATCATGATATTATGGTTGCCCTTTTGTTCAAAAATGGTGATGCACATGCGCTTAGATGATTTTTGTGGCCTCGATTTTGGAACTTCTAACTCAACCATCGGCATTTTTAAAAACCAAGAAATGACCATGGTACCCCTTGAACAAGGGCGGCCGATTATACGCTCAGCGATCTTTTTTGATTACGAAGCAGAAGAATATCGCTTCGGTCAACAGGGCTTTAACGATTATTTATCTGGCATTCACGGCCGCTTAATGATGTCACTGAAAAGTATTTTGGGTTCGTCTTTAATGAAAGAACATACCCTAATTGATAAACATTTAATTCCTTATACCAGTATTTTAGGCTACTTGATTCGATATATGAAGGAAGCAGCAGAAAAAATGCTAGGGCATGAATTAACCCAAGTGGTCATGGGTAGACCTGTTAGATTTCATGATCATGATGACAAAAAAGATGCACTTGCCCAAGCTACATTGGAAGCGATTGCCCAAGAACAAGGGTTTAAAACCGTTTTATTTCAATATGAGCCTATTGCTGCCGCACTGGCCTATGAGCAGACCATTAGTCAAGAAAAATTAGCCTTGATTGTGGATTTAGGTGGAGGAACCTCTGATTTTACAGTGATTCGCCTGGGTCCAAATAAACAAAAGCTCAAGCGCATAGATGATGTGCTCGCAAATAAAGGTATACATATAGGGGGCACTGATTTCGATACGCTTTTTAGCTTAAAAAAAGTTATGCCAACGCTTGGTTTAGGTGGCATTATGCAAGGAATTAGTAATACTATTCAAATCCCAAATGGATATTATCATGATTTAACCACTTGGCACACAATTAATAGTTTATACACACATCAAACAAAAAGAGCTATTCAATCTATCCACAATTTAGCACTTGATAAAAAATCCATAGAACGACTATTACAAGTAATAACAAAACAACAAGGACATAAAATTCTAAATACCGTAGAACAAAGTAAATGTTTGTTAAGTCAAGAAACAACAGTCGCCTTAAACTTGGCTTTTATTGAACTTGGTTTAGCATTAGAGATTGAAAGAAAACATTTTGAAGACATCATAGAAGATAAGGTTATACAACTTGTGCAAACTGCTTCCGATACCCTAAAAGCTTCTGGGATCAAAGCAGAACAAATAGATTCTATATTTTTTACAGGAGGAAGTACGCAGATACCCATCATAAGGAAAGCCATTACAAAGCTTTTGCCCTCAGCAGAAATTGTGCAGGGTGATGTTTTTAGCAGTGTTGGTAAAGGCCTTGTAATTGATGCAAAAAAACAATTTGGTTGAAAAATTAAGTTAAAATTTCTATAACCAATCCGAAAAAGATATCCCTATGCCTATTGCGTTGGTTCTATGATTATATTCAATTAGACTTTGACCAAATCCATGAAAAAGTTGACAATAACCACGCACACTGTTTCCCAATGGAAATGAATAGGTCAATTGAAAACTGCCTCTTTTAAAACGGCTTTCAATATTATTGTAAGTCATTAAAGAAACAACTTGATCATTAAAATTATGAGCAATTAAAACCCTACCATGTCCTAAAAATTTTTGAATATTTGGATTATGCTCTTGCATAGATTTATCTTTCACAACCCACCAACCCCTTACAGCAAATAACCAGCATTCTTTAGAAATGGTAGTTTCAACATAACATCTATTCCAGGTTCTTTCTAAAACACCTCCTCTACCGTTAGATTGGTGTGCCAATCCGACATTAATTAACTGCAAAACCCAATTTCCGATTAAAGGGAATTCTATATTATTTTCAAGAAACACCTCAGGCTGGTAATTATTGGCTCTAAAAAAAGCGGAATGGTTATATGCTTGCCAAAACGATTGCTGTGTATAAGCAAGATAAAGCGTGTTGTCGTAATTAAAAAAACAACGTGTTATCGGTGTTTTAAAACTTAATTGAAATTTAAAATCGACGTGGTCCGTTTTTTGATTATCAGCATTAAAAGCGTTATAATACTGTATCGGAATAGAGGTATAATTTATAGGCAATATATAATTTTGCTCATAAGCAAGCAAAGTAAAAGGATTAAAGTCTTGGCTTTTTTCATGTATAATTTTTTTCCCCAAAAGATTTTCTTCGGGTATATAAACTTCTTCCGCATTCAAAATGCTCGTGTACACTAAAGTCAAAATTAACAATTTTTTTAACATTTTAAAACTATCCCTGATGCTTGAATGAATTGAATGTCTATTTTTCTGTAAATGACAATGGTATACCCTTTTTTTAAAAAAATCCATTTTATTTTTTAAGTTATTCGACAGGCAAACTTGCTTTGCTTTAGCATGGCCAGCAATAGATTATTTTTTGTTAATACAATTCATTTATTTTTTAGTTCATTTTCTTCTAAATAATTCATTATTCTATTTTCTAGCCAAAAAATAGGCTGCCAAGGATATTTGCCCGAAATGAAACCGACATGACCACCTTTTTCTGGCATATCTAAGCAAATCGCGGTGGAAATTTCACTTTCCTTAGGTAAACATTCCAAGGTTGTGAAGGGATCATTGCGGGCATGCACAATTAAAGTGGGTGTTTTTATTGTACTAAGATATTGAGCACTGCTTGATTTCGCATAATAATCATCAGCACTTTTAAATCCATGTAAAGGCGCTGTAATGGCATTATCAAAATCCCAAAATGTTTTAAGTCTTTTGACCTTTAGCACATCAATCTCTGGGGGTGTTGGCATGTGTGTAAATTTACGACGATATGCTGCACATAATCCACGCACTAAATGCCATTGATAAATACGTCTAAATCCTGAACTAAGATGTTTGGCAGTTTGGGCTAATTTAAAGGGTGTTGAAACAGCTACCGCAGCTTTAAGAGGATTTTCCAGTCCATTTTTATCTCTCTCTCCTAAATATTTTAAAAGAACATTAGCACCTAAAGAATAACCTACGGCATATAAGGGCGAATTTTCTTCACGAAGCATTAATGTACTGATAACAGTTTGTAAATCCCCGGTTTCCCCAGCATGGTAACTTTGAGCAAGCCTGTTATTTTCAGTACTACATCCTCTAAAATGCATTAAAACACCACGCCAACCTCGCTTCTCTATGGTTGCTAGGATACCTTTAACATAATGTGAATTTACACTGCCATTTAAACCATGCAAAATTAAAACACGTGGACCCGATCCTTGCCCTATCCATGCCAAATCTAAAAAATCACCATCATTCAATTCTAAACGTTCAAAACGAGTATCTAAGTTCCGATTACGTGGCATGAATGATGCAACAAGGGTCTGTAGATGAGGTCCGGGCAGCCACCAAGCAGGTTTAAAAATGTTTTTCATCCTAAAAAAATACAGCACTGTGCCAAAGCTTGCAAATTTTAATAGCTATATTGATTGTATTAGATTACAAATTATTTTTTTGGTGAGTTAGATGATATAATAGTAGTGGAATCCAGGTTCACTTTAAGTTCACACGAACAGGAGGCGTGTCATGGACATGATGGTAGTTATCAAATGGGTTGCAGTGATTTTAATCATTGTAGGTGCTCTAAACTGGGGATTAGTCGGTGCTTTCCACTTTAATGCAGTAGAGATGCTATTTGGTGCAGGTATGCTAACGCGTGTAATATACATTGCGGTCGGGCTTGCAGGGCTGGTTAAAATCTTTATGATAGCCTTTAAAAAATAGCAACTTGAATACTTGAAGTGTAGGGTACTAACAATACTTACACCCTTTCTATAGAAAGGGTTAGTCTTTTTAAACCTTAGTTTTCAAATACCTTTATAAATATAATTTTTCTATTAGAATAGCATTTAGCACTTAATAGTGTTAAGATGCTATTATTCTTTATTAATTAAACTATTCCTTAAAGGTGAACCTATGAGTACTAATCCAAGTCTACTGAATCTAGAAAGAAAAACTTTAAAAGAACAACCGCTTAGAGGATTACGGGCTTTTGAAACAAAATCTTTTCCTAATGCACAATTTTTTATGATGGATAAAAAAAATATCATAGTGTATGTACGTAACTCTATGGATGGAATAGGCGATGCGATGCATATGCTTGGATTTGGTGAGGACACTGTTAAAATTGCTAAAGAAAACGGTTATAATTTGATTGGCGTTTTGGAGTTTGGCACATCTTTGCCCTTAAATAAAACTGATAACGGAATTATTCAAACGCTTGCCAAACAAGTATATAATCATGTTTTTGATAGATTACATATTTTAATAGAGCTTTTAGAAGAAGACTATTTTACTAAAGAGGCTTTGTGCTCTGATCCAAAAGAAATTATTGACATTTTTCGTGAAAAAAACACTAAAAATATTGTTTTTTCAAAAAAAGCTTTATTAGATCCAGCTTATGTAGAAGATTGCAAACAAGCCTGTTTATGTGTGTCAATAGATGCTGGTTCGTTCGCCACCACCCCTGTTAATTTACCTGCTTATGTTCATAAACTTATCATCAGAGAATACACTATGAATGGATCAAGCGTTCCATACGATAATGTTGCCTATGCACCCATGGGTCTTTGCAAAAATTCAGAACAAAGTGATTGCTTCGGAATTAAAATGCGTGAATTTCAACACAAAACTTCTGAGGAAAAAGCCAAAAGACTTCTTGCATTTAATAACGAAAAATTTGTAAAATTGTTACTCAATCATGATAATCCAGAATTAAACACAGCAAAAAAATATTTTACAGAAACTGCTTTCTTCCCAGGATATTTGCAATCATATGGAAGTGTAACTGTTTTTATTGTAACACATGTATTTAAACACTTAGCCGAAGGAAAATTACAAAAAAATTGTGATTTTTATTTAAATACGATGGGTATTGATATCAACGCGATTACTCAGGTATTGACTCGATTCACTGATGCCAAAATGCACATAATCCTCCCCGAAATAACTTTATCTGAAATGCCCCCTTCAAACATACCCTGTATACGTATTTTTTGCAGGTTCTTTTTAGAATTAGATGATTACCGAGCTTTATATCTTATCACTGAAGAAGGTGCTGCTCTCTCAGGCGATACCAGCTGCATTGATGTGTTTTCATCTGAAAACCTCCCATTTGCTATGCAATCACAATCTCCTTCACAATTTATAACGCAATTTTGGTTAAATTTTGATGATTTTGTCAACAATTTTAAACAATTTGAAAAATTATATGCTTATTTTAAAATTCTATGTAAAGAAGGATGGCATAATGTAAAATTTGAAAATCTCTCTCCTTTAGAAAAAACCAAACTTATAGAAAATAGTTGCTCTCGAGTGCAACAATTAGGCGCGCTTCTAAAAGATCCAGACTTACAATTAGAATGGAAAGCTTTTAGAGAAATCTTATCCAGAGAATATAATTATTCTAAAAATTATGTTGATTTTATTTTAAAAGGTAGTTTGTATACTGCAGCTGAATTGTTAAAGAATCATTTTGAATCTTCACCTACTGTACAATTAAGCCAATCTACTTCTACAGTGCTTGCAGATAAACCTAAGGAAGTTGCAAATAATAATATTCTATCATTATTACCTTAATTATTTTACAATCAACAATTCATTCCAACAGGTTGTATAAGCAGGTGAGCATTGGTTACGCTTAAACCATTGCTCATTTTTATTAAAACCTTCAGCAGCATATCGCACAGTTCTATTGCCCATAGAAGCATTAATTTTATCTAAAGCTAACATAAGCTTATCTGTTTTTTCATTTTTTTCTACACTAAAAAAATCTAATTGCCCCAAGCCACGTGGCTTCAAATCTAATAAAGACACACCCACTTTATGATACAAATACTCTTTTTTATAAATAGCCTCAAGACCTGCTAAAGCAGATTTAATGATATCAGCAGTATAATCAGAAGGCGTTTCTAAAGGTATAATACAAGCGTTCTGATATTTTTTATCTTGATTATAATAATTTGTTCTTATATAGACCATCACAGCTTGAGTAAGAGATTTATCTTTTCTTAATTTTTCAGCTGCTCTAGCACTAAAAATAGCAACGGCCTGTTTTAATTCATCCAACTCTGTTATTTTTTGAGTAAACGAGCGAGAAACCATAATGGTTTTACGAGAGTCTTGACTGTCTTTAATGCTAGAACAAGGCTTTCCTTGTAATTCACTCACTGTCGAGGCTAGAATAATATTAAATTTCTTTTTTATAAATAACACATCCGCATTTTTTAAATCTTGAGCGCTTACAATACCACAAAGCCTTAATTTTTCAGACCATTTTCTTCCGATCCCCCAAACTTCTTCAATAGGTATCTTAGGTAAAATTTCATTTTGCACTTTAGGATCACTGATATCAAAAACAGAAGCTCTGTGCCACTTTTTAGCAACATAATTAGCGATTTTAGCCAAAGTTTTAGTAGACCCTATTCCTACTGATACGGGCAACCCTAAAAATTGAAAAATTGTATTATAAATACTTTTCCCTTGTTCTTCGACATTTTCAATACCACTAAAATCTAAAAAAGCTTCATCTATAGAATAGATTTCAACCACAGGAGCTAATTCTTGTAATAAACTCATAACTCTATTAGACATATCTCCGTAAAGCGCATAGTTGGAAGAAAGAACTTGTACTTTATTTTGTTCTACCAATGGCTTAATTTGATAAAAAGGAACACCCATTTTAATACCTAATTTTTTAGATTCATTAGAGCGCGCGATAACACAACCATCATTGTTAGATAATACGATCACTGGTTTTTTTTCAAGTCGAGGCATAAAAACACGTTCACAAGATACATAAAAATTATTAACATCGACTAAAGCAATTCTAGAGCTCATGAATCACGCTGGTCACAACACCCCAAATGCTAAAATCCATTTCTTGCGTAATCTGAATCGGTGCAAAATTTTTATTTTCCGGCACCAGTATATATCTTCCATCATTTATTTTTAATCTTTTAACCGTTAAGTCACCATTTAACACAGCAATAACAATCTTATTATTAATGGGTTTTAAAGAACGATCCACAATTAGTAAATCACCCGGGTGAATACCCGCCCCAATCATAGAATCGCCTTCTACACGAACAAAAAAAGTAGCCGCAGGATGTTTAATCAAATGTTGATTCAGATTTAAGTTTAATTCAAGATAATCGTCTGCAGGTGAAGGAAATCCTGCCGAAATCTTTGAGGCATACAAAGGAAAAGAAGATATATTATCCGTGTTAATAGAACTTTCTAAAATATTCGACTCTACACATAAAGGTACAGGATTCATGTAATTTATTGAACTCTAAAGTAATGGGATATTACTTAAGGTATACCATAGGTCTGTTATTTCGTCAATGCATAAACAAAAACCCCTGGGTTATCATACTTGCTTCACCGATTGCAAAAGAGAACTCAACTTATTACCCATTCACAGTACACAAAGGCTTTTAACTGCCATTTGTGTTTGTTGAAGTATTTGTAGCAGGATTATCTGGGACCACATAAGTATTATTTATCTCGATAGGGGTGCCCGCATTTGGATAGATATATCCTTCTGGACTTCTATTCTCGACATTTTTATTAATTACATTTCTTTCAGGTTGCACCACACGTCCTCTTTCAGCAACAAGATTTGTACTTACAAGAACTGTAGAACATATTAAAACACTAAAAACATATTTATTAATCATAATGTACCTCCTAAAACTACAAAAACCAAACACAAAGGTAGATCATTTTTTTATTTTTTTCAAGATTTTTTTGCGTTATTAATCAATCGATTAAAGCAGGTACACCCTAAGCTCAACTATTTCATTTTTTTAACTTTAATACTATACGTGCATGGCATTCATAAGATTTTATAGAATATCGTTATGGCGAGCTCTTAATGCTTTTGTTTTAGCATGCAATTTCTTTTGTGTAAGCCTGCTCTCAATAGAAGCCAATGAAGGTTTGGTTTTTTTCCTTTTTTTTGGCACAAAACTTGCACGTTTAATAAGATCTTTTAATCGGTCAAAGGCATCTTGCTTATTTCTTTCCTGAGTGCGGTAGCGAGTAGCCTTGATAACTATTTCTCCTTTAATGTTTAGCTTAGTTCCTGCCAAAGACATCAAACGGGCACGAACTTCCTCTTTTAAGGAAAATGTGTTTTTTACATTAAATCGTAATTCTACACCCGTAGCCACTTTATTAACATTTTGCCCACCCGGACCAGGAGAACGGATAAAGCTACATTTAATTTCTGAAAGATTAATATCTGGCAGTTTCATGTTTCATCTCTCTTACATTCCTAGCAGTAGATAATATTTTCATTGAAAGTTGACTGAATTTTATATTCTAACAGATACTCAACTCATTAGTCTATTATTTTCACATCTATTTTAAGAGAGCCTCATGAGACTGACTGAACGTGAACTAAAAACAATTCAAGAAACTTTTCTTGAATATTTTGACAAGCAAGATCATCTCTGGCTTTTTGGTTCTCGCGCGGACGATGCACAACGCGGTGGGGATATCGATTTATATATTGAAACAGCTCAACAAAATAAAAATGAAGTTTTATCAAAAAAATTGGCTTTTATTGTAAGTTTGAAAAAAAGAATAGGCGATCAAAAGATTGACGTAGTGATTAATTTCACTACCGAACATTTGAACTTGCTCGTATATAAAATTGCTAAGGAAACAGGGGTAAAGATCATATGAATAAAGCATTATTGGATTCTAATCTAAAAATAGCTGATTTGCATGCAAAACGGCTTCAATATGCCATCGATAAATTAAAGTCACGATTTCCGATTTCTGTTGAACAGTTAATTAGCTTGAATGATGAAGAAGTATTAATTTTCGAATTATTTTCCAGTAGATTTACTAAATTACAAGACTTAATGGGTGCCAAATTATTTGGACAAGTACTAGAATATGCAGCAGAGCCAGGGGAATATGTTGGTTTTATCGATAAGGTCAATAAACTTGAAAAATTAGGCATCATTCCAGACGCACAGAAATGGTTTTTACTCAGAGAAATGCGTAATCATTTGTCTCATGAATATCCCGACAATCCTGAATTAACTGCAAAAAATTTAAATGAGGCATTCGACATAACAAATTACTTACTATTGTGTTTACAAAATATAAAAGAATTTGTTCATAAAATTGAAGAAAAAAGATAAAATTCAAACTGTTTCTTCT
>CAMFJH010000037.1 GCA_945956915.1 uncultured Francisellaceae bacterium
TTTCCTCTTTTATCAGGAGGAAGCCAGTCTCACTACAGTACACTAAAAATATACGTGGATCAACACCCATCTTTAAAACACCCATTTATAAACTAGAACTCCTAGTTACAAAATGCTCTTTATCGTTTAGAATTTACGATGCGGCAATTGCAGAGCGATAACCCACTCCGATTGGAGGGGGTCGACAGACTATAATTATCCAATGTATTAATATGACACTTACAGGCTGGCGGGGGGAGGTATGCTAAGATATTCTAAAGCCTTAAAACCGTTTGCTAGACAGTTACGAAGCGAAATGACGCCCTATGAACGTATTGTGTGGGAAAAAATTAGGTATAAAAAAATTCAGGGCATTCAATTTTATCGGCAAAAAACGATTGGTAATTTCATTATCGATTTTTATGCCAAACGTATTCGATTAGCAATTGAGATAGATGGCGGGCAACATTATACTGACGAAGGAAAGGCATGTGATATTCAACGAGATGATTATTTACACTCACAAGGCGTAACAGTATTGAGATTTGAAAACCATGAAGTCCTTCATCACCTTAATTCCGTTTTAGAGAAAATTGCATCGACTGCGTTCCATTTGCTTTCTCACCTCCCCCCGCCAGCCCATAAATGTCACACAAGTTCATTTGTTAATCATGGGCTGTCGACCCCCTCCAATCGGAGTGGGTTGTCGCTGTGCAATTGCGATATCCTATCCAATAAGCAATTAAATATCTAAATTCCCGACCAATAGTGCATTGGTTTCTATAAAATCGCGTCGGCTTTCAACGTTATCACCCATTAGAGTGGTAAACATCGCATCGGCTGCAATGGCATCTTCCACTTTTACAACCAGCATACGACGCACAGAAGGATCCATAGTTGTTTCCCACAGCTGATCAGGATTCATTTCACCTAAGCCTTTATAACGCTGAATTTGCTGGCCCTTTTTGGCTTCTTCCATCAGCCATTCTAAGGCGCGCTTAAATGAACTCACAGGCTGCTTCTTATCACCACGCTGCACATAGGCTTCAGGCTCCAATAAACCCTTTAATTTATCGCTTAAATTGATAATGGCCTGATAATCATTAGAGATAAAAAATTCATAGTTAAAGCGATAAAAGACATCGACACCGTGTGAGGTTACTGTAATATCTGGTAAAAATACTTGTCTTTCTTTATCTTCCGATAAATTAACCGCATAGCGAATCCCACTTTCAGGGGCCCAGGCAAGCTGCTTTTTAAGACACTCTATCCAATTCTGCATAAACGCTTTATTTTTTAACTCATTGATGCTTATTTTTTCACAATCAATAAAAGCTTCTACAGCGCTTGCAGGATAACGCCTAGATAATCGATTAATAATATCCATCACGCTATTGTATTGATGCACCAGTTGTTCTAGAGCCATACCGGTGATTGCTGGGGCATGATTGTTAACATATAAATGAGCATCTTCTAGCGCAATTTGGATTAAATATTCTGTTAAAGCTTTATCATCTTTAACATATTGCACTTGTTTACCTTTTTTCACCCTATATAAAGGCGGTTGGGCAATAAATATATGCCCCCTTTCTAAAATTTCAGGCAATTGTCTAAAGAAAAAGGTTAATAACAAAGTACGAATGTGCGAGCCATCCACATCCGCATCGGTCATGATAATAATATTGTGATAACGTAATTTTTCGATATTATACTCATCATGCCCAATACCACAGCCTAATGCAGTAATTAAGGTACCCACTTCCACAGAAGATAACATTTTATCAAAACGCGCTTTTTCAACATTTAAAATTTTACCTTTCAATGGCAAAATAGCCTGTGTTTTGCGATTACGCGCCTGTTTTGCAGATCCACCCGCAGATTCACCCTCTACAATATACAATTCAGACAGCGCTGGGTCTTTTTCTTGGCAATCTGCCAATTTACCAGGCAATCCTGCAATGTCCAAGGCACCTTTTCGACGGGTCATTTCACGGGCTTTTCTAGCCGCTTCTCGTGCGCGTGCTGCATCAATAATTTTATTGGCAATGGATTTGGCTGCAGCAGGGTTTTCCAATAAAAATTCTTGGAATTTATCAGCCATTGCAGACTCGACCACAGGTCTTACTTCAGAGGAAACCAATTTATCTTTGGTTTGTGAAGAGAATTTAGGATCAGGCACTTTAACCGATAAAACAGCCGTTAACCCTTCTCTTGCATCATCCCCGGTGGTGGTTACTTTAGCTTTTTTCAAAAAACCTTCTGTTTCTAGATAATGATTCAATGTACGCGTTAAAGCCCCTCTAAAGCCTGCTAAATGTGTTCCGCCATCCCTTTGTGGAATATTATTGGTATAACAAAAAATATTTTCCTGATACGTATCATTCCATTGCAAAGAGACTTCAACCGTCATCCCCTCTTTTTCAAGCGTAAAATAAAAAACATTAGCATGTACGGGCGTTTTGTTTTTGTTTAAATGTTCTACAAAAGCTTTGATCCCACCTTCGTAAGCAAATACATCTTGTTTGTCTGTACGTTCGTCTTTTAAAACAATATGAACACCTGAATTTAAAAAAGACAATTCTCTTAAGCGTTTAGCCAAAATATCATAACTAAAGCCAATGTTTTCGAAGGTTTGATCACTGGGTTTGAAGTGAATTTCAGTACCTGTGGTGTCTGTGTCTCCGCAAGCCGTTAAAGGCCCATCGGGTACGCCTAAATGGTAAGTTTGTTCATAGATTTTGCCATTCCTACGGATGTGTAAATTCAACACTTCCGAGAGTGCATTAACCACCGAAACCCCTACCCCGTGTAAGCCCCCTGAAACTTTATAAGAATTCGCATCGAATTTTCCACCCGCATGCAAAATAGTCATAATCACTTCTGCAGCAGAACGCCCTTCTTCCTCATGAATATCCACGGGAATTCCACGCCCATCGTCTCGTACCGTAATGGATTCATCCGGGTGAATAATCACCTCTACCGTCTGGCAATGGCCTGCTAAAGCTTCGTCAATTGAATTATCGACGACTTCAAAAACCATATGGTGTAAACCCGAGCCATCCGAGGTATCGCCAATATACATACCTGGGCGTTTTCTAACCGCATCTAGGCCTTTTAAAACTTTAATACTGGTCGAATCATAGACCGTTTCGGACATAGTGTCTGGAGGGATATCTGATATCATAAAAGCACTCTGTAGACGTTAAAATGTATCCTCATCATCTCATATTTTAAGTTAAATTACCAGTCTTTCTTCTTGTTTTTCAAGGCCGAAGCTTCAGGTTCCACGTGGAACACATTTTAGTCTCAATCCAAGGCGGTAATTACACCCTGTTCCACGTGGAACCTATGGTATTTTTGACTCTGAAATAATTTTTCTAAAGGATCTTGTTCTATTCCGGTAATGATGAGCTGTGCGCCCAAAGCACTTAATCGTTGCACTAAAAGCAAAGAGGCTTTGGCATCTAATTCTGAATGTAAATCATCTATCATAAATACACATTTTTTTTGATTCTTTTTAAAGAGCACTTCAGCTCTTGCCAATAATAAAGCACACACAAATAATTTTAATTGCCCTCGAGACAATCTGGCTTTTAGCGGCAGATCTCCCTCAAAAAACCCTAAATCTGCACGATGAGGCCCCAGGGTCGTGTATCCGCATATGCGATCGCGTCCAAAGGCTTGTCCTAAAGCCAAAGCGAATGCTTTGTCTTTATCCCAACCCCGGTTATAGTGCACATGCAGATCAATATCTAAAATATCTTTTACAATACCTATCAATTCTGGGATCCACAGATTCAGGTACTCTTGTCTAAATACATCTATCCAATAGCCCATTTCACAAAGCTCTTGTTCCCAAATCTGCACGGGATTCTGAGTTAAATCGGGATTTTTGCTGGCCTTTATCATTTTTAGCGCTGCATTACGTTGTTGTAGCGCTCTGTTATAGCGTTGCCAAACCGAAGAAAAAGCATGTTCCACGTGGAACACACCCCAATCCATAAATTGCCTACGGATCATGGGCCCTTCTTCTAAAAACCGATAACTGTCTATATTTAAAAGCTGAACAGGCAATATTTTGGCCAATTCCACCACTTTATCTAAGGATTGATCATTAATGCGTAGTTTTTGCCCCCCTCCTCGAGTGCGTTCCACACCCATGCGTGTGCTACACCCTTCCTGTTTAGGGGTCTGTGCTACCCCTGATATCAGATAAGAAGGTGTGGAAAAATGTATCGCTTCCTCTTGGCGTGAAGTTCTAAAAGATTTTCCAGTCACCAATAAGAAAATGGCTTCTAAAACAGAGGTTTTTCCACTGCCATTTTCACCAAAAAATAAATTAACGCTGGGATCTAATTTAAGATTGGCTTCTACAATATTTCTCAGTTGTCTTATTTTGAGCTGCGTTAATTGCATATTATTAAATGCGTCTGAACAAATAGTGTTCCACGTGGAACCTAATAAAAAAAACGAAATACTATGAACTAGATAATTGGCAGTATTTAAATGCGCATGGGCATAATAACATAAACACCACTCTCCCCCCCTACTCCTTCTATACGTGTGCTGCTATTAGGCCCTGAAAATGTAAACTTTACAAGATCAGTTTGAATAATGCTTAAAAAATCAATCAAATATTTCACATTAAAGCCCACTTCTAAAGTTTCACCGGTATAATCTACTTCTACATCTTCTTCAACATCATCTTGTTCGGTATTCGTTGCTAAAATTTTAAGACTACCTGCTGATAATAAGAGTCTAACACCCCTTAATTTTTCACTGAATAATGCAGAAGCTCTTAAAAACGCATTTTTCAATAATTCACGTTTCCCCAGCACATTGTGAGTGCCCTCTTTCGGAATTAAGCGTTCATAATCGGGGAAACGTCCACCCAATAATTTACAGCTTAAGGTTAGACCTTCCATCACAACACGCATATGATTAGAGCCAATATACAAGGTGAGATTTCCGTCTATTTCCTGTAGGGCTCTTTGTAATTCCAACACTCCTTTACGAGGCACAATCACCCTAAGTGTTTCTGCATTGACATTGAGCGTTGTAGATCGCTCTGCCAAACGGTGTCCATCTGCCGCTACCGCATATAAAAAGCTGCCTTCAGGCCCTCTTTTAACCTCTAATAACATGCCATTTAAGTAATAACGCACATCTTGTTCTGCCATTGCAAAACCAGTACTGTCTATTAATTTTCTTAAGGCAAGTTGAGAAACCACAAGTGGAAAAGCGGCTGCATCTTCTTCAATATTGGGAAAATGTTCAGCGCTTAAGGCAGATAAGGTAAAACGACTGCGTCCTGCACGGATAATCACCCGCTCCTCTTCTTGCACAATGCTCAATTCAATGCCTTCTGGCAGTGCTTTGCAAATATCCATGAGTTTTCTAAAAGGCACCGTAATAGCACCTTCTTGTATTGTATGTTCTGGCTCTAAAGCACTTTCAGAAAATAATTCTACTTCTTGATCGGTGGTGGTTAAAGAAAAACAATTGGATCTCACTTTTATTAAAATATTCGCTAAAATAGGCGATATTTGAGATTGTTTTTTTTCAACAGCGCCCCCCACTGCTCTTAAGTGTTTTAAAAAAGTCTCTCTCAGAATGATAAAACGCATACCCCAAATCCTTTGATTAAGTGGCTAAAATTCTCATTAAGTTGGTAAAATCTTCAGCAATATCCACACCGGTATCACACAAGGATTTTATTTGTCTACAGGCATGTAAAACGGTCGTGTGATCTCTACCGCCAAAAGCCTCCCCTATTTCGGGCAAACTATGATTGGTTAACTCCTTACATAAAGCCATTGCCAATTGCCTGGGTCGTGCAACCGAACGGCTGCGCCTTTTGGATAATAATTCAGACACTTTGATTTTATAATATTCGGCCACAGTTTTCATAATATTATCGATAGAAACCAATTTTTGTTGAATGGCCAATAAATCTTTTAAGGCTTCTTGCACAAATTCCAGCGTAATGAGAGCCCCTGTAAATTGTGCATTGGCAATCACACGCTTTAAGGCCCCTTCTAATTCTCTTACATTAGAACGCACACGTTTGGCAATAAAAAAAGCAACTTCATGCGGTAAATCAATACCAGAGAGTAAAGCTTTATTCATTAAAATTGCCACTCGGGTCTCAAGTTCTGGCGGTTGCACGGCAACGGTTAATCCCGAACCAAAACGAGAACGCAAACGCTCTTCTATGCCATTGATTTCTTTTGGATAGCGATCGGAGGTTAAAATAATTTGTTGCTGCCCTTCTAATAATGCATTAAAGGTATGAAAAAATTCTTCTTGAGAGCGTTCTTTACCGGCAAAAAATTGAATATCATCGATTAATAAGGCTTTTACAGTACGATAGTAATTTTTAAATTCATTAATGGCATTATTTTGCAAGGCTCTTACCATATCCGCCACAAAGCGTTCGGAATGTAAATAAACCACTCTGTCGTTAGGATTATTTTTGTGGATCAAATTGCCCACGGCATGCATTAAGTGTGTTTTCCCAAGGCCCACGCCCCCATATAAAAATAAAGGATTGTAAGCGCCCCCAGGGTTTTCAGCCACCTGCATGGCGGCAGCTTTAGCAAGCTGATTAGATTTGCCTTCTACAAAGTTATCGAAGGTGTAAGTGGTATTTAAATTACTTTGATGTGCAATCGCAGGCTCTGCTTCTCGTGTAGCCCCTCCCCTACCCGTACTTATCGCAGCAGGCATTTCTGCCTCAGAGGGGCCAGAGACCTGGGTATTGGGCAAAATATTGCGTTTAGCGCCTACCATCAAAGAAACACGCACACATTCGCCACTGTTTAAACCGCTTAAGACTTTTTCAATGGTCGATAAATAATCTCTGCTGACTGTACTCAACACATAATCATTGGGCGCAAACAGTACTACCCCATCTCCGGTTTGTTCGACTTGAAGTGGACTAATCCACTGACTTAGTTCTTGCTGAGAGATTTCATCTCGAAGACGTTGTAGGCATTGCTGCCACAGAGAAAGCTCCACTTAGCTCCCCTCCATTGAAAAAAAGATTTTAAAAAACACAATCCGTTAAGCATGAACCCATGAGTCTATACTCGTTCCAGAAGTATATCCAGACCCAAACTTATCCACAAGCCCTTGTGTATAGCCTGTTCAAGAACTGCCTATAAGCCTGTGTGTAAGTCCCAGAAAAACAAGGCTTTTTTAAGACATTATTGTTATCCACACTTTATACACGGGCCTTAAGGCCTGCTACCCAAAGGGTTCACCTGCTCATAATATTTTGATTTATAACAAAAAAATACAATTACCCACAGAGTTTTTCAGTCTTAATAATAACAATTGATCTTAAGATCTCAATTTAATGATGTTAATTATACAAATGAGCAATTGGGTTTTTACAGATTAAATAACTAACTTCTTTTGCTATCTACGATGGCTAATAATCTGTTGGCAAACTGTGAGAAAAACGGGGATCGTGTATCTATAAATCTGTGGATAAAGTAGGGGATTCAAGGCATATTTTTAGGTCTTAATAATTATCCACAGCTTGTTCAATAAACTTAAGCCTGTTTACCCCAATAGCAGCTTTGTTTTTAATATCATGAAAAATAAAAGATAATAAGGGTTATCCCCAGAAAAAAAGAGCGCTAATAATCATTATTAAAAGAAAAGAATAAAAGAATTATTTTAATAAGTAAGAAAAAAATGGATAGCTTTCAAAAAAAGAAAGTTTGCTAGCTTTATACCGCTGTTTTAATTCATGTTATACTGTTCCATAGTCGGTATACTTACCGATATTTTATGAGGATAATTAAGATGGGAAATGTTAATCATCAATTACATAATGCAGATTTTTACGCTTGGACTCAAGAAACCGCAAAGCTGCTTAAAGAAGGCAGATTGAAAGAGGTTGATATTATGAACATTGCTGAGGAAATTGAAGATATGGGCAATAGCGAGAAAAGGGGGGTTGTAAGCCAATTATCGCGTTTAATGACCCATTTGTTGAAATGGAAGTACCAACCGGCTTTTAGAAGTAATAGTTGGAAAAATACAATAGAAGCTGCAAGAATTGAAATCACGGATTTTTTTAAAGACAGCCCAAGTTTAAAAAATACAGTGAAGTTTAAATTTGATCTTGCTTATAGAAAAGCAATTCGTATCGCTTCTAATGAAACGGGTATTGAGGTCAACAATTTCCCTCAAGTATGTCCATTTAACTTAGACGATTGCTTGAATGAAGATTTTTGGCCAGAATAACGAATGTTAATACTATTTTTTAATCCAAGCAGGACAAGATTCAAATGTTAAAGGACAATCAAATTGTTGTTTGTAAAAAATGCTCAGAAACCAAAGCTACATTACAGATGAAAGATCTCAATGCTTTTTTTTTGTCTGAGCCGCATTTAATGGAAGATGATGTATTAGATTTCGAACAAGACATTAAGCGTATTAGAGAAATTTATAATAAATAGTTAAGAAACTTAACTATTTATTTGAGATGTTTATATATCCAAAAATAGGCGCCTCAATTTTCTTAAAACTTGACAGCAGCTCTCAAACTCGGTAAAGTTGTGGCACTTACTGTGAAAGAAAGATCAATGGAGATTCTAGATGAAAAGAACATATCAACCGAGCAAACTGTGCCGTCAACGTAAGCATGGGTTTTTAGCACGCTCGCAGACACCCGGTGGACGCCTTGTGCTCAAAAATAGACGTAAAAAAGGTCGTAAGCGTCTATCTGTTTAAGGTTGAATAGCAAAGAGGCAGGGTTTTCCCGTCAAAAACGGTTATTAAAGCCTGAAGACTACAAAAAGGTATTCGAAGCACCCCTAAGAAGTACTTCCTCGTATTTTAAGGTTTTAGCCCGTCCTAATGAAAAGCAAGTTCCAAGGCTTGGTGTCATTGTGGCCAAAAAGGCTATTAAAAGTGCAGTAACCCGTAATAGAGTTAAACGACTTATTCGGGAAAGCTTTAGAAAGTACCAAGGGGATTTAGGCGGATTGGATGTTGTGGTTTTACTCAGGAAAGATATGAATACACAGCGACATCTTAAAACACCCGTTCTCTGTCTGGAGCAACATTGGAAAGAGTTAGCAGCGTTATGTCCAAAGGATTAATTTTTCTCATTAAAACGTATCAATTTTTGATAAGTCCTTATTTGGGGACCTGTTGTCGCTTTTTTCCCAGTTGTTCAGAATATGCGATAGAAGCCTTTAAAAAACATGGCTTATTGAAGGGCTTGCGATTATCTTGTTGTAGGTTAATGCGTTGCCATCCTGGGACAGAAGGTGGCCTGGATTTTGTACCTTAATTGAAATAGTTTAATTTGAAATGAGTTTTTTATGAACAATCAAACGATACGATATTTTTTATTCGCGGCCCTAGCATTGGTAGGAACCATGCTTTATAACGCATGGCAGCAAGACTTCCCACAAAAACCCACGACTGTTCAAGCGCAAGTTGCAAAAAATGAAATAAAAAGCGATCAGATACCGAATACTTCAGATATCCCCAACATAGAAAGCAAATCGGATACAGCTATGCCTGCAAGTGTTGTAGCAACGCCTGCTGAGCGACAAATTCAAGTGTCCACCGATGTGTTAGAACTGAATATCGACACTCAAGGGGGCGATATCACACATTTGGCGCTTCCTGCGTATGGTGAAGACAGACAAGATCCTAAAACACATTTTGTCTTGTTTGATGAGTCGGATAAACGTTTTTATGTAGCTCAATCCGGTTTAGTGGGTGACGCGGGTCCAGATATTCGCGGGGTAGGGCGCGGCACTTATAAAGTCGATAAAACACACTTTGAACTGGCCGAAGGTCAAGATGAATTAATAGTCGATTTTAAAACCAACACCACATCGAAAGTCGATATTATTAAGCGATTCACTTTTAAACGCGGTTCTTATTTAATTAATGTGGATTATCTTATCTACAACCAAGGTGCTACAGACTATAAAGCACATGCTTATGGTCGTTTAAAACGCAAACCTGAAGAAAGCAGTGGCAGTGGCTTTTTAGGCATGGGTGCTCAAACTTTTACAGGTGTTGCCCTGTATACACCTGAAACCCCATACAAGAAATTTACTTTTGCTGAAGTGAATAAAAAACCCTTTGAAGAAAATGTAGAAGGGGGGTGGGCTGCCATGGTCGAGCATTATTTCTTGGGTGCTTGGATTCCTAATCAAACGAGCATGAACAGCTATCAAACCAGTAAATTAGATGGGGGAATGGTAGGCGTTAGTTATGTTTCACCTGCGGTAGTTGTAAAACCCGGCGAAGAAGTAACGCTAAAATCATCTTTGTACGCAGGCCCATTGGATACAGACTATTTAGAAACTTTGTCCAAAGGCTTAGCTCTAACCGTGGATTATGGTATTTTTTCACCCATTTGTAAGCCAATTTTTTGGTTACTCGAAACGATTTATGGATATGTGGGTAATTGGGGTTGGTCTATCGTTATTATTACAATCATTATTAAATTATTGTTCTATAAATTATCTGCAAGCTCCTATCGCTCTATGGGGGCGATGCGAAAATTGCAACCTAAAATGCAAGCTTTAAAAACGCGTTATGGGGACGATAAACAGCAATACAGTCAAGCAGTGATGGCTTTATATAAACAAGAAAAAATAAATCCCATCGGCGGTTGTTTACCTATGATAGTCCAAATTCCAGTTTTTATTGGCTTGTATTATGTATTATTAAGCAGTGTGGAATTGAGAATGGCGCCCTTTATGTTATGGATTACGGATTTATCTGCAAAAGATCCGTATTACGTATTGCCTGTTTTAATGGGACTTAGTATGTTTGTTCAACAAAAATTGAGCCCAGCGCCGCCTGATCCGGTACAAGCTAAAGTGATGATGCTAATGCCTATTTTCTTTACAGTACTCTTTGCCAGTTTTCCGGCAGGCTTAGTATTGTATTGGTTTGTAAACAGTGTGTTATCTATTTTGCAGCAATGGTATATCACACGTAGTATGGAACGTGTTGCATTGAATGGTGCAAAATAATGTCGAAACAATCGTAGCAATTGCTACCCCGCCGGGTAAAGGAGGGGTAGGGGTTGTTCGTGTTTCAGGCCCATTAGTACCCCAAATTATTCCTCAAATTTTAAACCAAACTTTAAAACCCAGACAAGCTTATTATGCCTCTTTCTATAGTGAAAAATCTGAAAATCAAAATACAAAAGATATTATTGATCAGGGCATTGCACTTTATTTCCAAAATCCGCATTCGTTTACAGGTGAAGATGTTTTAGAACTTCAAGGACACGGTGGTCCTTTTGTGATGGAAGCCTTGGTGCAAAGAATCTTGGATTTAGGGGCGCGTCTTGCACGTCCTGGAGAATTTTCAGAACGTGCCTATATCAATAACAAAATAGACTTGTTACAAGCAGAAGCCGTTGCAGATTTAATCAATGCCAATTCAAAAGCTGCCTCAAAAGCCGCAATGCGATCTTTACAAGGAGATTTTTCTAGGCTGGTTGATGCCTTAGTCAGAGAATTAATACATTTAAGGATGTATATTGAAGCGGGAATTGATTTCCCCGATGAAGAAATCGATTTGTTAAAAGAAGGACAAGTGTTTGAAAAATTAGCGCTCTTAAAAGAGCAATTAAACACTTTAAATATTAAAGCCGAAAATGGCTTAAAACTCTCTCGTGGCCTAAAAGTTGTGATTGCAGGCAAACCCAATGCAGGCAAATCCAGCTTATTAAATTGCTTAAGTGGAATAGATTCTGCGATTGTGACGCACATTCCTGGCACAACCCGAGATCTTATCAAAGAAGAAATAATTATAGATGGCTTGGTGATACAATTGGTAGATACAGCAGGCATAAGAGACACTGAGAATGTGATTGAGCAAGAAGGTATAAAACGAACCACACAAGAATTAGCCTTGGCGGATCATGTGATATGGGTAATGGATCTTAGCAACGAATCCGATCAAAGCGAATGGAAAACGATTGTACCTAGTGGTGTTAAATTAACGATATTGTGTAATAAAATTGATACCATAGGTTCTTTTCCTACCGATAGTATAAAAAATAATGAACACGAGTATTCTAAATTATATATCTCTGCAAAAACGGGAGAAGGCATTCCGGCTTTATTGGAACATTTAAAAAAAATCTTAAGTACTGAATCTACGGGGGAAGGCAATTTTTTAGCTCGAAAAAGGCATATAGAAGCCCTAAATTTAGCAAAAGTGCATTTAGAAACGGGGATACAACATTATCATGTAGGCAATCCCGAATTGTTAGCAGAAGAATTGAGATTGTCTCAAAAAGCCTTAGATGAAATAACTGGAAAATTTACTCCAGATGATCTGTTGGGTAAAATTTTCTCTGAATTTTGTATTGGAAAATAAGCGGGAAAATAATGAATTATCCTAAAATATTTGATGTGATTGTGGTAGGTGGCGGGCATGCAGGTACTGAAGCTGCGCTGGCTTCCGCGCGCATGGGCGCTAAAACCTTGCTTTTAACACACAATATAGAAACGGTGGGGCAAATGTCTTGTAATCCTGCCATCGGTGGTATTGGTAAGGGGCATTTGGTAAAAGAAATCGATGCCATGGGAGGGGCTATGGCCATAGCCGCCGACAAAGGGGGCATCCAGTTTCGAATATTAAATGGCAGTAAGGGCCCTGCAGTACAAGCCACACGTGCACAAGCAGATCGTATTTTATATAAAAAAGCCATTCGAGAAATCGTAGAAAATCAACCTAATTTATTTATTTTTCAGCAAGCTGTAGATGACTTAATCGTAGAAGGTGATTGTGTAAAAGGGGTGGTCACAGAAAGCGGCCTTAAATTTTCTGCTAAAGCAGTTGTTTTAACTGCAGGCACCTTTTTAGGTGGCAAGCTTCATGTGGGGCAAGTGCAATCATCAGGTGGTAGGGCAGGGGATAGACCGAGCATCGCATTGGCTAATCGATTAAGAGAACTACCCTTTAGAGTAGGAAGGTTGAAAACAGGTACGCCGCCTAGGATTGATGGAAGAAGTATTGATTTTTCGGTGATGCAAGCGCAACCCGGAGATGATCCCACACCTGTATTTTCTTTTAAAGGCAATAGAGAATGGCATCCTAAACAAATTTCTTGTTATATTACGCATACCAATCTTAAAACGCATGAGATTATTCAACAAGGATTATCTCGCTCGCCGCTTTTTACAGGTGTTATAGAGGGCATAGGCCCTCGTTATTGCCCTTCTATAGAAGACAAAGTGGTGCGTTTTAATACCAGAGAATCGCATCAAATTTTTATAGAGCCTGAGGGCTTAACGACGTATACCGTATATCCCAATGGTATTTCAACCAGTTTACCTTTTGATGTACAGTTGGATTTAGTGCATTCAATAAAAGGATTAGAACATGCGCACATCACGCAAGCGGGTTATGCGATTGAATATGATTATTTTGATCCCAGAGATTTAAAGCCGACATTAGAAACAAAAGCTTTAAAAGCATTATTTTTTGCAGGCCAAATTAATGGTACCACCGGGTATGAAGAAGCTGGCGCACAAGGTTTATTAGCAGGTATCAATGCAGCTTGTTATGCTCAAGATAAAGAAGGTTGGTTCCCAAAACGAAATGAAGCTTATTTGGGCGTACTGGTAGATGATTTAATTACCTTAGGCACCTCAGAGCCTTATAGAATGTTTACAAGCCGTTCTGAATATCGTTTATTATTAAGAGAAGACAATGCGGATTCACGGTTAACACCTATTGCAAGGCATTTAGGCTTATTATCTGATGCTGATTGGGCTTTATATGAAACAAAACGAGAAGCCATTATAAAAGAACAAGCCAGATTAAAAGCCTTTTTGGTAAGACCCGGAACGCCATTGAGCCTTGAACTTGAAAAATGGACAGATAAGCCTTTAGAGCGAGAGTATCGTGCCTCAGAATTGTTAAAGCGTCCAGAATTAAATTATGATTTATTAATGTCTTTATCAGAAATAGGCCCAGGTGTGGATGATCCTGTGGTTGGAGAGCAGATTAACATTGCAGCCAAATATGAAGGTTATATAGCCATGCAGCAAAAGGAAATTGAGCGTAATGAGCGTTATGAGCATTTAAACATACCTTTGCATTTTGATTACCATGAAGTTTCAGGCTTATCCAATGAAGTTTGTGAAAAATTAAAAAATGTAAGACCTCATACCTTAGGCCAGGCTGCACGCATACCCGGTGTAACACCAGCTGCAATTTCCTTGTTGTTGGTTTATTTGAAAAAGAAATCTTAAGATGTTTCCTAGAGAGCAAATACTAAAAACACTTAAAGCATGTCTAGAGAGTGCTGTATTGAATGAAATACAGCAAGAAAAGCTGATTAATTATCTTGAATTATTAACAAAATGGAATAAGATTCACAATTTAACCGCGGTAAGAGATCCCCTTGAGATGATAAACAAACATTTGCTGGATAGTTTGAGTGTTTTGCCATTCTTAAGAGAGGACACTCGGGTGATAGATGTGGGTACTGGTGCTGGCTTGCCGGGCATTCCTTTAGGGATTGCGAGACCAGATCTTAGCTTTGTGTTATTAGATTCTAATGCAAAAAAAATAAATTTCATAGAACATGTTATCAGCACTTTAAAATTGAAAAATATAACTGCCATTCATTCTCGAGTGCAAGATTATCATGAAGCATTCGACATCGTTATCTCCCGTGCGTACTCTTCTTTACGAAGTTTTATAGAAACCTCTGGGCATTTAGCAAAACCCTTGGGAACCTGGATTGCAATGAAAGGGCATTTAAATGAAATAGAAATCGCAGAACTACCGCAACCATACACAATAGAAAAGATTGAGCCCGTATCTGTGCCTAATTTAGATGAGAAGCGCTGCTTAGTATTTATTCAAAAATAAATTGCTTTAAATAGACATATGTTGAGATATGTTTTTTTATATTCCATTTGCTGTGATATAGGTGTATAGTATCAAATTATTATTGAATAAGTAGTCGAGCCTGAAAAACCCTCTCATGCAATACACTCCGCGCCATAAGATACAGG
>CAMFJH010000038.1 GCA_945956915.1 uncultured Francisellaceae bacterium
CTAAGGCTGAGTTTGCCTCTATATCCTTTTGATACTCAACCCTATTGGTTTGAAGAGCAAGGAGCATATATGTTAAAGGATGATATTGATAATTATTCAGTGGAGCGTTTAAAAAATAATACTTATCGTGTTAGAATAGATGCAAAACACGTTTGGTTATCAGAGCATATCGTAAATGATAAAAAATTTCTACCAGGTGCTGCCCATCTGGCAATAATTTTTAACATATTGCTTAAATTTTACCCAAATTTAAATGTAAGTAATTTTCTAAATGTTGCTTGGATACGTCCAATTATATGTGAAGAAGAAAATATAGATTTTTTGGCAAAAATAAATTTTTCAGAGAATTTAGTTAATTTTAGTATCTATTCTGATTCAAAAGAATTTTCTTCAGGTCAGTTGAATGTAACTCAAGAAAAGGTATTAGAATATTTATCTCAATCGGATAATTTGGAAATGAGTACTATTGATTTTGAGCATACACTATCTCAAGATGAAATTTATCATATTTTTAATAACACGGGTATAAAGTATGGGAATTATTTTAAGGGAATAAAAGCAATTCGGAATAAAGATTTAGGCTATTGCCTGGCTAAAGTTTGTATTCCATATCATGTTGAAAATTTAAAAGTAAACCTTTTAGATTCAATTTTTCAATCTGTTTTAGGATTGTCGTTAGCAAGTTTAAATGAAACTTTGTTACCATTTTCATTAGGATATCTTAATCTGTGTTCTGATTTTTTTTCCCTAAATAGAACTATATATTATACTTTGGTTGAAAAAAAATCTGCTTATAGGTTTGATATCAAAGTATATAATGAGAACGGAAAATTTGTTTTGTTTGTCAAGGATTTTGGAGTCAAATCTATGAATGAAGAATTTTTTAAACAAATTGAACCTCATGATGATTTTAAAAAAATAAGAGAGATGGTTTATAAACCCACCTGGAAGCTTTCAAAAGATCCAAATATTGAAAAAAGATTTAAAAATCGTTGTATTGTCTTATACGTAGAAACTAAAGCTTCCAAAAATTTTATGCTAACCATCACAAAATTCTTATCTGAAAAATATGTTTTTTCTTTAGGAGATAAAAATTTAATAGGCAAGATAAAAGATATTATAAATCAGGAAAAACTTACTGAAATTTGGATAGTTGATGATAATGAGTATGGAGAATTCATAATAAACAACCTGTACGAAAAATCTTTGCAAGTTATTAAGTTTTTGCAAGAGATAAATCCATTTTATTCATTGAATATTAAAATTATTACAAAAAATGGTGTTTTTTTTCATGAAAATGATCCGAGGTTGAATCCTAATAACTCAATTTTATTAGGTTTAGCGCAAACTGCGGCCAAAGAATTTCCTAATATTAAGATCTATCCAATTTCTATTGTTGGCAATGAGGTGACTGAAAAGATAGTTGAATTTATCAAAGAAGAGAATAATTTTGAAAACCCAGTTTTTGAACCCATAGTATTATCGGAATCCCAAAGATATATCAGAAATCTTATTCCCTGCACATTAAAATTTGAGTCATCAAAAGCATTTAAAGAAAATGGGATTTATATAATTATAGGAGGATTAGGAGGAATTGGAAGCTCTATTGCTTCATACTTATTAAAAGAATATAAAGCTCATGTTATTTTAGTGGGTCGTAAAAATTTAGATGAAGGTAGTCTTAACGAGTTAAAAGATATGCCTGGAAAAGTTAGTTACGAACAGGTAAATATAATAGATACTGTTTCTGTAGATAACCTGATAGAAAAATACCCCTTAATAAATGGTATAATACATTCAGCATTAGTGCTTAAAGATAAGACCATAAAGTTTATGGATGAATCGACATTTAAGGAAGTTTTAAATCCAAAAGTTCAAGGGTCAATTAACCTTTTAGCAGCATTAAAAAAGCATGATAGGCGCGTGGATTTTATTTTATTTTTATCCTCTATACAATCTTTTATAGCAAATCCTGGTCAGTCAAATTATACTTGCGCTTGCGTATTTAAAGATTCATTTGCTCATTTTATGCGCAATTTTTATACGTATGATACAAAGATAATAAATTGGGGCTATTGGGGAAATGTTGGAGTAGTGGCGAAAGCTGAATACCGAGAAAAAATGGAAAAACTAGGCATTGGTTCTATTGAAGTATCAGAAGGATTAAAAATAATAGAATCGTTTTTAAAAAGCGATTTGCATCAAATAGCTGTTATCAAAGCAGAAAAAAAGGCTTTGGAAAATTTAAATATAGGTGCTTCTGAGAAGAAGACATTAAACCTAGGAACTGAATATTTAAATACTCATGCCACTAATCTTTTAAAGAAAATTATACCAAAATATCGAGCTGATGATACTTTAATTATCCGAAACCGTGACGCTCAAATTGCCCTTGAAAAGTATAGTCGATTTGTAATTAAAGGTATCGTATTGCCTAAAACATATTTAAGTAAATACCAACGCCTAGTAGAGGCAATCCAAAATATGACTTCCGAAAAGGAAATTAACAAACATGAGCTGTTAATTCATTTTCCTGAAATTGGTCCCCATATTCGTTTACTCGATCACTGTCTAGCTTCCTATGAAGATATCCTTACAGGTAAAAAAGAGCATATGTCTGTTCTCTTTCCAGATGGTAAATTTGATATGGTGGAACCAATCTATAGAAATAATCCCACTTCAGATTATTTCAATAAAATAGTCTCGCATATAGTAGTTAATTATTTAGATAATATAAATCTTGAAAATTCTCAAATTATAGAAATTGGAGCTGGCACAGGTAGTACTACACAATTTGTTATTCCACGCATAGAAAACAAATTATGCCAATATTATTTCACGGATTTATCTTTTGCTTTTTTAAAGAAAGCACAAGAATCATTTAGTGATTTTCATAATTTACATTATAAAATATATAATGTTGAGCATCCGCCCTCAAAAGATTTAATAAATAATTTTGATATTGTCATTGCGACCAATGTTTTACATGCGACCAGTAATATTAACAATACTTTAGAAAATATTAAAAATTTATTAAAGCAAGGGGGCATTTTAATTCTAAATGAGGTTACTGCACGACAAGATTTCGCGACTATAACGTTTGGTCTTACAACGGGCTGGTGGATGTATGAGGACCATCGTATTCCAGATAGCCCTTTGTTGACTAGGGAAACCTGGATTGATTTACTGAGAAAGTCAGGTTTTTCACTTATACATTCACACGGCGAAAAAGAGCAGAATGTTATCGTTGCATATTTGGAAGAAAAAATACAAAATAGCTCGACAAGCTCAGTTTTAACAACAAATGAAAAAATAGCATCTAATTCTGTTGAAACTATTAATGAAATCTCTATAAAAAATGATGAAATTTATGCACTTTTAGAAAGTTTTATTGCTGGCGTCATAGAATCAATAATGAAAATCCCAAGGGCTGACATAAAACCTGACTTACCATTATCACATTATGGTATCGATTCTTTGATTACCCTACAATTGCTTAAACCATTTCAAGAAAAATTTGGTTATGTGCCTACTACTATATTTTTCGAATATCCTTGTATATCTAAACTTACAGAATTTTTTATTAAAGAATATAAAGAAGTTGTTGAAAAATCATTTTTTTTAGATAAGGATTTAGAATTAATAAAAGAGCCCATAGACAAATCAGTTATTGAAAGATTGAATTATTTTTTAAAAGAATCTATTGGGCAGGTGATGAAAATAGATCCAAAGGATATCAAAGATGATGTTTTACTAAAAAATTACGGAATTGATTCATTAATAACCTTAGAAGTTCTGAAACCATTAACCAATTTTTTTGGTTATTTGCCAAGTACATTAATTTTCGAATTCCCCACTATTAAATTATTAGAACAATATTTTGTTGAAAAGTTCTCGGAAAAATTGAAAAATATTTTTAACACGGATCAATTGGATATTAGAAGTACAGAAGAATCTAACAAAATAGCAATAGAGCAAACAAATTTCTCTGAAGGAGAACATATTGATAAAAATGACGTAGCTATAATTGGTATGGCCGCTAAATTGCCTGAGGCTGAAAACATTGAACAGTACTGGTCTAATTTAATGGCAGGGAAAAATTGTATTACGCCTGTCCCTAAAGAAAGATGGAATAATGAAGATTTTTATAACGATAATAATGTTTCTGGAAAGATTTACACCCAATATGGCGGCTTTGTAAAAAATATCGAAAATTTTGATAATGAATTTTTTAATATTACCCCTTATGATGCTGAAAATATTGATCCGCAAGAACGCTTGTTTCTCCAAACGACTTACCATGCACTAGAGGACTCTGGTTATACGCCTTCAACGCTTACTGGAAAAGAGGTAGGCGTGTTTGTAGGTATAATGAATGGCGGGTACGGCTGGATTGGTGTAGATACACCTAATGAAAATGGGGCAGATTCTTTATATTGGTCTGTAGCTAACCGTGTTTCATATACTTTTGATTGGCATGGGCCTAGCATTGCAATTGATACTGCATGTTCGTCTTCGCTGACGGCTTTACATTTAGCTTGTCAATCAATTCGTAATGATGACTGCACAGTGGCCGTAGTAGGAGGTGTAAATTTAATTGTCCATCCAAAACAATATACAAAACTATGTCGTTTGCACATGCTAACAAAGGGAAATAAATGTAAAGCATTTGGCGATAATGCAGATGGATTCGTGGATGGGGAAGGGATTGTGAGTATGGTATTAAAGAGATATAGTGATGCCATTAAAGATAAAGATAGAGTATACGGAATAATTAAAGGCAGTGCTGTTAACGCAGGGGGTAAAGCAAATGGTTATACAGTACCAAACCTGAATGCCCAAGCAGCACTTGTTAAAAGGGCTTTAGAAAGAGCTAAAATACCTGCAGAGCGAGTCTCATATGTCGAAGCACATGGCACGGGCACAGAATTAGGGGATCCTATTGAAATTAGAGGGCTAACAAAAGGGTTTCAGACAGAAAAATTGCAATTTTGCGCATTAGGATCTGTTAAAAGCAATATTGGACATTTAGAGTCTGCTGCTGGTCTTGCAGGCATAACAAAAATTATATTACAAATGAAAAATAAAACATTAGTACCTACCCTAAATGCTGAATTTGAAAATCCTCACCTAGTTTTAACTAAAACTCCATTTTACTTAATAAAAAAACTCGTTCCTTGGAAAACGCTTAATCAATTACCCTTAGTAGCTATTGTGAATTCTTTCGGGGCTGGAGGGGCTAATGCTTCTGCCGTGCTTGAGAGCGTAAAAGTTTCTCAAATGCCGCAAAATACATATGCTTATAATTTCTATTTGATCCCAATTTCTGCAAAAAATATATTGTCTCTTCATTCTCATATTTATAATCTAAAGAAATGGCTTGAAGCTGAAAATAATATTGATATGTATGGGTTAAGTTACACAATGAGCTGTTGTAGAGAACATTTCAACTTAAGGATATGTTTTCTTGTGAAGAATTATCATGAGTTGATTAATTCCTTAGGAGAAAGCTTAACAATGTTGTCAAATATTAAAGTAAACAACATTGATGCTAATAAAGTCCTTAATGCCAATGATAAAATCTTTTTAAACCTTAATTATGCCTCTGCTCAAGAAGTAAAAAATTTGTACGAGGATGGGTATCCTGTACCCTGGGATTTAATTTATCGAGCACGTATTATTTTATCTTTACCCGGTTACTACTTTGAAAATAAATTTCATTGGATAAATGATCCCAAATATGGGTTGTCTATAAATGAAAGGTATATAAAACATCACACTTTAGAAAATCGACCTCTTGTTCCTGCATCCTTAGGATTAGCGATGATACTTCAGGAAAAAAAATCAATGAAAAATATTCGGGAAATGAGTTGGTTAAGACCTGTAATGCACTTGGAAAATAATAAAATTTTTATGGAAAATAATAAATTTAATCTAGTGGATTGGTCAGGCGAAGTATATATTGAAGGAGAATATTGTAACGATATTTTCCAAGCGCCCTTGATTTCTTGGAGTGAAATTGCCTCAAAATTCAGTCATGAAAAATTTATTGATAAGGAATTAATTTACGATTATTTTGATCAATTAGGGTATAATTATGGTAATACCTACCAAAAACTTCTTTGGGTTAAAAACAATCTTGTCTCAACCTCAGCCCTAGGTGCTATTGAAGGGACCTCATATGGATTTTTTGAATTTAATCCAGAAATATTCGATGCTGCTTTGCAGGTAGCCATAATGCTTTTTGATTGCAAAAATAAGTTTGGAAGCGAATTCATTATGGTACCTAAAATGCTTAAAAATCTTTTTATAAAAAACAGAAATATTGAGAAACTGTTGTTTTGTTATATGCAAATAAAAAACATCTACGAAGACAGTAAAGAAGTAACAATGGAATTTTCTCTTTTTAATCCCAAAGGAGAAATAATTTTATACTGTGAAAAGCTAATTTCTAAGGCTATTAACAGAACTTATCTGGAAAGCAAAATGGCAGATATAACTTCAAACAATTCTGACAAAAACTTTGAAGAAAAAGACAAAATTGAGGTTTATGAATTAAATTAGGAGCTATGCGATGCGTGTATATATGTTTCCTGGACAAGGTTCACAATATAAAGGGATGGGCGCTGATTTATTTAATCTTTATCCAGACGAAACGGAAAAAGCAAGTAAAATTTTAGGATACCCTATTGATCAATTATGTTTAGAAGATAAAAACAACCAACTGCATTTGACCCAATATACACAGCCCTCTATTTATTTTGTTAGCTGCTTAATGTATTTAACTACCCTTAAAAAAGGTAAAATGCCACCAGAATGTGTAATCGGGCACAGTTTGGGTGAATATGCAGCGCTTTTTGCCGCAGGAGTTTTTGATTTATTTTCAGGTTTGCATATTGTAAAGAAAAGGGCTGAGGTTATGAATACCCTGAATAATGGCAGTATGATGGCGGTTATAGGACAAGAGGCTACTAGAACCCCTGATATCCTTAGAGAAAATGATTTACTCTCTTTAGACTTGGCCAATATCAATACCTCTCAGCAGGTGGTTTTAAGCGGCCTAAAAAAAGATTTATCTTTAGCAAAATCATTGCTAGAAAAATATTCTTTCAAATGCATCGAATTAAATGTAAGTGGTGCATTTCATTCTAGACATATGGAAAATGCAAGGAAAGAGTTCATGCGGTATCTTGTTACGCAGTCTTTTTCTCCTCCAACCATAAATATCATTAGTTCATATAATGGTCAAAAGATGGATGTGGACTACATGGTTGAAATTCTTGGATTTCAATTAGTCAGGTCGGTAAAATGGATGGAAACTATTTTACATTTAGTATCTTTAGGAGTAAAGGAATTTGTAGAAATTGGACCTTCTGAAGTACTGACTCGTTTAAATAAACAAATTTTACAAGACCATAATTAGTTAGATACCCATTATATCTTTAATAAAACTATATTGTGCATAGGCAGCCTTTTTATCCATGAAGGGGTAGGGAACGCCTAAAGCCGAAGCAACCACTAAGCCTGAGGTGACTGCTCCTTCATGCCCGGTTAATGTAGTGTCCATCCCACAATACCAAATATTATCTTTACCTTGTATTTTCTTTAGTTTTCGCTTAGTTTTCATATCACAAGGTCTTAGTTTCGGTAACTTCCATTTTTTTTGGCAATTCACTAATTTTCCTGGAATATCTTTTTGAGGATCTATTGTAAGTAAAACTGCATCTGTAATATTTGAATATTCAGAAAGTTTATTCATATTTCGTGTTAAAGAGCCTGGCAATATATTATAAGGATCTTTATCAAAACAATTATACTCACAATACATTCTAGGCTTTGAAGATAAGACACTTGCATCTGAATGTAAAACGGATTCAACGTAACCATAACTAAAATTTCCCAAAAGTTCTTGTTCTAACATGCTGGGAGATTCTAAAAGCTTCAAGGTTACGTCTGCATGGGTAGCAAATACTAAGTGATCATAATCGGTGCTTGTCCCTAATTCATCAATTATAGTAACTTTTTTTTCCCCTTTTTTCACTCTTTCTGCCTTCATACCGACTTTAATTTTCTCTAAAAAAGTATTAGATAAGGCACTAATATACCGGCTAATTCCACCTTTAACTTTTCTCCAATATGGAGCTTGAAAAAATGAAAGCATCCCTAAATTAAATGAAGAGGCGCAATAACTTAAAGAATAATCAAGTAAGCTTGCTCGACTACCCACAAAAGTAGTGAAAATAGGTAACAAAGCTTTATAAATAAAATCCTTTGAGTAATTATTAGCTGCTAAATGATCCCCTATAGTGAGATCCTCTATATCAGACGGGGGTTCGTTTAAACATGAATACATATTTAAATGGAATTTATTGCATTCTTCTCGAAGTTTAAGCCATAGTTGACTAGATTGATGAACGTTGTCCCAGTAATCTTCTTCATGATTAAAATTTGCAGAAAAAGACAGAGGAGCAACATAAGTCGAGATCTCGAGTAATTTTAATATTTCAAAGAAATTAGGGCATAGCTTTTCCGTAAATAGTTCTACCCCCATATCAATCTGGAGGACTTGATTGTTACTAGTCAAATAATGCCCACTGTAGGCATGGCCTCCTAAATTTCTTTCAGCTTCATATAATGTAATATCATATTTTTTATTGAGCTGCCAGGCGGCAATCAAGCCCGCTGCTCCACCACCTATTATTGCAACTTTTTCTTTTTTTTGAGTATTATTTTGCATTTTGATAATCCTATCAAGTCCATGTTAATTTATTTAAGCTTTAAGTTCTAATGTATCTGCCATCTAAATAGTGGCGACTTAAATCTAAATATTTAGGATTCTCTGAATATTCAACCCATTCAAAAAATACCATTTCTTTACTAACAATTTGAGCGCCCATTTGTCTTAGCCTTGGAATTACAAGATTTATATCCTCCTTGCTCCTTGAAGAAATAGCATCTGCAACCACAAAAATTTCTTTACCCGTTTTTATTAAATCATCTGTGGATTGTAATATAGTAATGTGAGCCTCTGTACCCGCAAATACGATTTGGGGTTTATCTAAATTGTTAATAGTTTGGATACATTTACTATCTTTCGTGCATGAAAATTGAACCATTTCGACATAGGGAACATCGTGGGTCATTTTTTTTATTGACTTTACTGTGGGGCCTAAGCGTTTGTGTTCAAGTACTATAATAGGAATATCTAATTTTTTTGCTATTTCTATGAGCCAACAGCAATCATCAATTAATTTTTGGCCTTGATGCAAAATAGTTACTAGTTCTTCTTGTACATTGGAGATAATGAGACAGGAAGCATTCGGACTTAGGATCATATTTGATTTTCCTATAAAAAATTTTTACAAACAAGTCTAAAAATACGCTCAGTAGATAACTAGAGGATTTCTTTTACCTTCATAGAATAAAGAGCTATTTTTAGGGTACTGCTATAAGCTACCTTCTAATACATTTTTTGTAAAGATCTAATTTTAAGGGAGCTTAATTCTCAAAAAAGCTGTTTAACTAATATCGTATTTTATTGCTCTTTACTGCACTAGGGTACATTATGTTATAGTTGAATTTGTAAATTATTTTTATCTCAAGCAATATCATCTGAGATATTACCAGTGTATTGTTAATTTTTTTGTAAAGATTTAGTGAGAGTTTATAAGGAGTTTTCGTGTTTGGTTTTATAAAAGAAGTGTCTGTAACTGTAGGAAAATCGCTTTTACGCTTTAAGGGTAGAACCTCGGCCTTTCTGTTGACGACGGGCCTGGGGGTGGCGATTAACATAGCAACCCCTTATTTTTTCATCCAAGCTTTTTTATCTTTTGAGTTATACGAATACCTCATTTTGATGTTAATAGGTTCTTATGGAGCGGCATGGTCGGCAGGCCAATTTTTACCGATTATCCGAGAAAAGCTTATCAGCCCAATTTCTACTAATATGGCAGATCACCTTGCTTATAAAATTGCTAAACAATTTTATAAACTACCTCTTGATTACCAATTATCCAATCCTACAGGTGAAGTTTCCTTGTTAATGACCAAATGTCATTATTCTATCTTAAATTTGATACCTAGCCTTTTAGGAAAAATTATTCCGGTAATACTAGAGGTTGTAGGGACTACTATACTATTAACAATAGCTTATGGGCCCGTTGGCTTAATGCAATCAGGTATGCTAATACTCGCCACAGGTACTTCTGTCATAGGCTCACGTTTAATATCCAATTCTAAAAAAGAAAGTCTTACTAAAGGCTTTCAATACGGAGCGACATATCATGCAGCTTTTGCAAATTATGAAAATGCACATTTTTTTGGTAATACATCCTTGGAATTGACTAAAGTCAAGGAGCAAGCAGCTGCTTTTTCGAAAAAATTGAACCGTACTGATGCACTTATTCAAAACTTTTCGATTCTACAAGTTGTAATTTTAGGACTCAATATCACTGGGATAATGATTGTCACAGGTTTAGGGCTTGCTAATCATACCTTACCCTTAGAAGGCATAATTGCAATAAATATATATTCATTACAATTTGCCCTTTCCATTAATAAATTTACAGGCTCTATAAATGATTTAATAGACTCTGGAACTGATTTACAAAAAATTAATTCATTTATTAAGTCAGGGCTTGAACTTCGAGAAATCAAAGAGGCTGCTGACCTGGATTTAAATAATAGAAATGCATCTATTACATTTAGAAACGTTACTTTTTCTTATAAAAATAAAGTCATTTTGGACAATATCAGCTTTTCAGTTGCTCCCGGAAATAAAACAGCAATAGTAGGCTTAAGCGGAGAAGGGAAGTCGACTATTTTAAAATTATTATTTAGATTTTATGATGTTGATTCAGGTAAAATACTAATAAACGGACAAGATATAAAAGAAGTTACTTTAGAATCGCTTCGAAAATCGATAGCTGTTGTTCCTCAGAATCCGAACCTGTTTAATAGCACTATTTTAGAAAATATTGGCTATGGTAATACTTCGGCTACTCCGGACCAAATAAAATTTGCAGCAGCCTGTGCGGGATTATCTGAATTCGTAGAACAACAACCGGATAATTATGATACAGTTGTAGGAGAAAATGGAAACAAGCTTTCAGGAGGTCAAAAACAACGCCTTGCCCTTGCAAGAGCTGTACTCAAGAAGGCTAATATATATTTCCTTGATGAACCTACTTCTTCATTGGATATAAAAACTGAGAAAGAAGTTCAAACCAACCTTGATTTGATATGTTCAAATACCACGACCTTGTTAATTACTCATAGATGGACAACGATAATGAATGCTGACAACATAATATATCTTGAGAATGGAAAAATCGCAGAGCAAGGCAATTATCAGGATCTTATTAAATTAGAAGGTAAATTCTATCAACAAATGTCAGAATATTGTAAAGAACTTGGAATCAATATCGAAGATGTTAGAGCTCCTGAAAGCCAAAAAACTGAGTTCAGTCCTCGAGTTCAATTTGCATTTGAACAATTACGTCAATTAAAAACGCCTAAAGGTTCTGTAAGGGAAGATTTATTCTACGAAAACAAACATGAAAAACAGAAAGATAGCTTAAGAAGACCTATCCTTTTAAGCTCTTTTGGGCCTAGCGATGATTGATAAAAGAGTCATCTTCAAAGCAGAGACTGAGCCCTTAATTAATCTATTGGGGGAGGTGATAAATCAACGCGTTTGGGAATTATATTTAAAAACCATGCGTTAATTTTTAATTTAAATCGTCTTTAAAGTTAAATTGTAATCATTTTTTGAGGTTATTAAGAATGTTTTTTATGCGTCATACTGTTAAAAAAACACTTTTGTATAAATATAACAGATTTGTAGGAAAACCAGCGGCAACTTATATGAAAAATTCTTTCTCCACTTTTGTTAACATAGAAAAGCTATGTCTTTCTTTCGGTGACAAAGTTTTGTTTGACAACTTAGATCTCCAACTAAAAAATGGAGAAAAACTTTTTATTGTAGGAGATAATGGTGCCGGAAAGACTACCCTTCTTAGGCTGATAAGGGGGGAATTGATTGGATATGATGGAAATTGTCGTACAAATGGGAAAGTTGGATACTTACCTCAATCATTTGAAACCTTTCCTGCCAGAACTGCTCTTGAACACCTTATTTTAGAATCAAATGATCCTAATTTATTAGAGTTCCTAAAAATGAAAACGCCATTCAATTATAAGGGCTGGGAAGAGGAATTTAATGCTTATGGTGGTTATCAATTTATGCCAATATTTCATAAATTAAAATTATCAAATTTTAATTTAAATAGACCTTTTCATAGCCTTAGCGGAGGAGAGAAAATAAAAATTCACTTGGCTACTCTTTCAATCTTAGAACCAGATATATTATTACTGGATGAACCTACTAATCACTTAGACGATAGGGGGCTTTGTTGGTTAGAAGAGTTTTTAAAAAAATATCGAGGCGCTTTAATCACGGTTACCCATGATAGAGCTTTAATTAATAATACAGCAAACCGTATATCTGAATTATCATCAACCCTGCGTAGGCTTGTTCATTTCAAAGGAGGGTACAAATCGTATCTAGATCAACAAGAAAAAATGCAAGAATTGCTTAAACAAGAATTTCTAAGACAACAAGATGAAATCAATAAATTAAAAAAGAAGTTAATAATAAACATTCAGGAAAATTCTATAAGAACCAGGAGGCCTTCTAAAGATAAAGACAAAATTAGTTTTAATGCAGCAGGAGAAAGGCAACAAAAAAATCAAAAACGGGTTACAACTCAAATCGTTAATAAAATCGATCTTTTAGAAAAAGAACTGGTAAATGTTCCAACTTGTAAAAATGAAGTGGATATTCGTTTTCCAATGTCAGCGCTCAATCATGAAATTTCAATAAGATTAGATAATGTTTCTAAAAGTTTTGAAGATTTTCCACCCTTACTATCATCTACAAATTTTACATTGAGCAAAGGTGAAAGAGTTGTTCTTTTAGGAGAAAATGGAAGTGGGAAAAGTACATTGTTAAAAATCATAGGCGGAAAATTAAAACCCAACAGCGGCACTATTACAATTTCTCCTGATGTAGTGCTTGGTTTTTTGGATCAAGAACAAGAAACATTAGATTTATCAAAATCTCCCTTTGATTTTTTATGTGAGCATTCTAACCCCACAAATAAAACGCATGAAATCATTGATCATTTAAATAAATTCGGTATAGTTTATTCTCATGATTTATATTCACCCCTTAAGAGTTTAAGCATAGGTTGCAGGAGAAAAGTTCAACTCGCTTTTATGACTCTCAAAGGTGCAAATGTCTTATTGCTTGATGAACCCAGTAATCATATAGATTTTGTTAGCTTAGAAAAAATTGAAGAAGAACTATTAAAATTTAACGGAGCCATTTTGGCCATATCTCATGATAGATATTTTATTAAAAAAATTGCGACTAGAGTAGTTAATATTAATGAATTCAAAATGAGCAAAGATGAAAAAAAGGAAAATAAAGTTGAGAAACTTAGTAAATAATCTATTAAAAAATTGGTTATCTTCCGCAAGATTCTATGTGCCAAAAAAACGTATAATATTGTTTTATTAGTTAAAAAAATGATAGATATAAAGTAATGAGCATCCAAGGAAGGTTGTGTTGCAAAAAAATTATCTGGCACTGACAAATTGTAAACGTATTTTTCCTAGACGAGGTTAAGCAGCGAGCGCATAAAACTGCTCAAAGATTGAAGAGTTTGCCGCATCAATATGTTGACCTTTTTTAAGCATGCGCCACAGTTCTATGCCTGCTAATGTAGATTCCGCAGAATGAAATGCTTTAAAACCCATCATGGGATTTGTGATTCTTTTAATGCCTTGATCTTGCCCCGATTTAGCACATCATTACCCATAAGTTAGATACAACTATCAAA
>CAMFJH010000039.1 GCA_945956915.1 uncultured Francisellaceae bacterium
GGTTTTGTGCATTTAGCAACAGTGGTGATTTTGTTGAAAAAGTATTTTTGAGACAGCTTCTAATTTAAAACTTCTAAATTACCACCATTCAAATTTCATAAAAGCGAAGACACTAAATGGCCTTGCCTTGTGTAAGTCTTGTTTATTTTTCAAAAACATTAGATTGGTTTGATAATTTACACGTTGAGTTTATACTATCATATTTACTTCTGTATGTTAATACCGGGATTATTTAAGTATAGTTTACGACTTTCGTTTTGCAACACAACCATATTTTGACAAGGAATTTAAGAATCAAGCTATTAAGATAGCTTTGTCTTCTTCACAATATATTGAACAAACAGCACAAGAACTTGGGATTAAAACGACAACCTTGTACACTTGGATAAAAAACCAAAAAAATTAGGCTCTCCTGCAATCGTGTATGTAGTAGAAACATTGGAAAATAAGGGTTATAATTTTAAGTTAATAAATTAAAAGGATTGGATATTATGGCACAAATTAACATACCATTTGATATAGATTCTCTTGAAATAATTGCACAATCCACTGATAAATAACTTAAGAATCCCCTTATATCTTTAAAAGCTCCTGGTAACTGTTCGAGTTACTATAGGGAGGTGGGGCGACCAGCGCTCATTTACGGGTTCTTAGCCCAAGGGGATAACGGCCTACCCCACCTTTTTATCATCCTGCTTTCACCGGAAAATAAACTTTATGATATAACTCTTTAAAGATACAAGGGGATCTCTAAGCAAGTGCCTAAATCATTAATTATTCCTCTAAAGCCCTCTAAATTAAAGTTGCACATGGCGTAACTTTAATGATATAACATTTTTTAAAGATAAGATTTTAAAGATAGAAGTCGCACATTGTGATTGTTAATAGATGTAGTTTTTAGGAATATTAAGTTTTACTAGGGGGAAGGAATCATGCCATTAAATATCGAATATATACAAAAAAAAGTTGAAGAAGGATATAGGTATACTAGGTTAGCAAATAATCAAAATTTAATTTTATTGTTGGGTAGAACTGGAGCTGGTAAAAGTACCACAGCTAATTATTTATTAGGTAAACCTATGGTAGAAGGCGAGGATCATCATGGACGATGGAGTGTTGTTGTTGCGAATGGGGTAGAGCCTGCTTTTGAAATTGGCCTTTCAGAAGAATCATGTACGCTTTATGCTAGGCCAGATAGTCATGATTTTGTTGGAGGAGTTTTAACCGATTGTCCTGGATTTAATGGTAATAGAACTAGAGAAGAGGCTGCTATTGAATCTCTCAGCATGGAGCTTACTATACGTAACGCAAGACAAATTAAAGCTTTTCTGATTTTAGCTCCTTATAATGATTTTACAGATTCTAAAATAAAAGAACTTTTTGAGTTGGTTGGAACACTTGCAAGATTATTTAAAAATCCTGCCGAGATGATCGCTTCATCCATCTTTTTAATTACTAAGACGCCGGAAGGTCAAAATGAAGCACGGATAATGGGTAACGTGAAGGGTGGTATCAAGGCAACACTAGCACAATGTTCTAGGGTATTAAATCAAGATAGTAGTCTTACTGCTTTAGATAAGGGATTAATGAAAAGTGATTATGAATTAATGCAGGGTTGTTTAACTGAATTGCAAAAAAAATTAGATTCACAAACAATAGTTCTTAATCCGCTGGATGGTGGGATTTCATGCGAAGGCGTGATGAATCGGATTAAAGGGATTCAGCCTAGGAAAAAAGGAATGATTGACCACCTTAAAGGATGGGTGGGACTTAATACGGATGTACAAGAAATGATTGAACCTATTACAATTAATGATTTTAATTTTTCAAAGTATGACAATAATCGTAAAATATTTGATGAATCTATGCTTGATCTTGCATATGATGCCTCTCAATTAATACGCGAAATTAATGATTATGATAAGGAAATAAAAGAAGGCTTAATGAATATTGAAGATAGCAAACAGAGAATAGAAGCATTTAGTACTTACCTGGGGGGTGGAGGAGGGGTGAACAGCAAATCCGTTGATAGTAAAGTTGATAAAGAAATTGCATTGTGGTCAAAGCTTATTAAGCAAGGAAAAGAAACCAAAGAGGCAAAAGACGTAGAGCTTGAAAACATTAAAACTAATAAAAAAAATATGAATGAAGAGCTTGGAAAAATTGACGTTGACACACCTAAATTCTATACTAAAAGACAGATTGATGAAACTGTTTGGTGGTTTGAAGCATTTGCGTGGAGATCTCTCGAAGTTGACATACGAACTCCAAACGGAGAAGAAATTGTTGATATAAAATTGTCTTATGAAAATGGGGAGTGGACGACTGAGGATGATCGGTGTAAGAGTGGAATATACGTAGCAAAATATGTATCAAATTATCGTCCACGCCCAGCTAAAGCGGAAGTTCTAGCTTTCATTAAAACAAAAGATGATCCTGAAAATAAACGAAGAATTTTAGAAATTAAAGCATCTTTAAAAAAGTTAGGTGAAAGAGAAATAATTCTAAATAAAGAAATAGCAGAAATAATAACAGATAATCAAACACATCAAAAGAATATTGAAAAGAAAAAAAGTGGGAAACAGATAGAAAAACAAACTTTTGACGGTCTTATTGAAAAGTCTAAGAAAGATATTGATGGACATAAAGACAATATCAAAGTGACTGAACAAAAAAATGAGCAATTGAAAATCAAACTGAAGGATTCAATAGAGAAACTTGACGCCTTAAGAAGCAAAATGGAAGTATTGATTAGTATTTCAGAGTTAGAGATATATGAACCAGGCTCATTAGTAAGAAAAAGTGTTGAGGAATATAAGAAATTTATCGCGGAAAAAAGAGATAAATATATTAATGAAAATGCTTTTATAATAACTGAAGATAATACCAAGACAACATTAAATGTATTTATGAAAAATCCAGTTTTAACATATGGAGGAAAGATATTAGATGAAGCTTTTCTGCTTACACAATTTCCACAAGGAGAACTTTCCCCCCCTTATATATATCAAGATGAAGCTGGTATAGAAACGATACACTTTCGTAAATGGCATTATATGGATAGTAAAAGCCTTAATGAATATTCTAGAAAAGCAGCATCATTGCTTAATGAAGGTCATTCTTCAATGGAAAAGCCAACTCCAAAAAATAAAGAAGATATAAAGAAATTAATACAACAATTAGAACGAGAAAACAAAGATTTACAATATAAAGTTGAAACCAATATAACTTTGATTTGCAAATTAACAAGAAGTTTACCAGAGAGTGCGACTACTGAAGATGTTATGACATTGAATACCCCGTCAAAAAAACAGCAATTAGGATGGAATTGTTTCGATGTGGCTGCAGGAATTAATCGTGCTGATTTGGTAGAGTATGCTTTGGCATCAGAAAATGCCACTAATGTAAATTTTCGAAGACTTTTAGCGCCGGAAATTAGGAATGCTGCTGCAATAACAGCGGTTTATTTAGGTAGAAAAAAAGAAATTGCAGAAAAAGAAAATCAATCTGAAAAAGAACGTTTGGATAGAATTGCTGAGCTATTTCAAGTAGCAGAGGCTTTAAAAGAAGATGAGGAACTTGCTCAAGTTGCCATACATATAACGTCTTCTCTTGACGATCAAGGTATTACTAGCGAAAGTACAGAATTAAATTATTTAGAACGTTTTGCACTGCCTAAAAGTATGAGAAGCAATCCTATCTGTCAATTAGTCAATAACTATTATGAAGCTCATGAAGCTATGAGAGAGGCAGTAGCTAAATGTAATGATGCTTTAAGTCATCCAGTAGGACAGCGTCTCTCATTAGAGCAATTAGATATTTTCTTCTCACAAAAAGAGAATCAAGAAAAATATAGCCATGCCTTTAAAAATTTTCTAAGCGTACGTATGCAGTTGTTTGCGCAAGCTGAGCAAGGATTTAAGGAATACTGTGAAAATGAAGATAATTATAAGACGTATGTAAGCGAGTATTATGGCGCTAACCAATGGTTTGCTTTTCAACGACATTTTGCAGAACAAGAAGCAACTTCTATGGTAGATGTAGTAGCTCATATGTTAAAAGCTAAAATTTCTATTTATAATAATCAAAGAATTGAAATTTATGCTACAAAATCCTATGGAAACAAAAGAATTTACATACAATATAATGGGCGAGATCACTTTATTGCATTATCAGCCCCACCCTCACCTAAGTCGGTAATTTTTTCTGAGTCAAGTCCAAAAAATACACCTATTGCGCAGCAAACAAATAAGAACACAGAGCAGCAACAAATGGCTGATCTTGCTGTAGCAAAGCTTAAATACAAAGAGTAAAGTAGTAAGACGGCGGGCTGTTAATTATTCTTTAGAAGGTAAGTGATTAAGATATGTAACCATTGTAGGTTATAAATGAATACTGAGAGATAAAAAGGTATGTATGAAGAAGATTTTTTAAATGCTATACGTCATATGGATATGCAAAAATTAAAGGCGTTCATTTTTTTTAAACCAAGTTTCGCTGGACAAAAAATTTCTAGTAATGAGTTAGGATGGACTCCATTACATCTGGGGGTTAGCTTAAATTCCCATTTGGTAGTTGATGAGTTGTTAAAACATATGGAATATATTGATGTAACGGATGGTTCCGGTTGGGCAGCAAGCCATCTTGCAATTTTACAAGAAAACTTGACGATGCTTAAAAAGTTGTATTTAGCAGGTGCCAACTTAGATCTCTTAACACCTTTAGGGGAAAGTCAAGTTTTTTTAGCTGTAAATTTTAATTTTCCTAAAATATTAGCGTATCTTCTACCAAAAGTCAATAATATTGACACCATAACCAATTATGAAATGAATGCGTTATCTATTGCGTGCATTAAAGGACATCAGCTTTGTTTAAAATTGTTATTACCGTATTGTAAATCATTAAATGCTATAGAATTAACTGCTTTAGCTTTAAAGCATGATCAAATACACATAGTAGATTTTTTACACAGTAAATTCGGAGTACAGAATGGTTTAACAATTTCTAACAGTAACAATCCAAAAATAGAATTATATTATTTAATTCATCAAATGAAAATAAATGGTAGTTTACCTACAATTGAATTAAAAAAATTAAAAGAGTTAATTGATAATGCTATTATAATAAATGATCTGCCTTTCCAATTTTTCTTATTAAAATCATTACTGACTATAGAGGGATTATATGACTCTACTCAATATATTAGTTATTTGATTAATGCATTATTTAAAATGTATGGTTGTGAAACAGTATTGCAAGAATTTTTCCTTATATATCCCGAGAATGCGACGCATTTAATTAAGATGCTTTCAAATAATCAATTAAATTTTATAAAAATTGATGCTACTATTGTACCGCCTAGTTACTTAACTATTATAAATGATGATATAGAAGCTTGGCGCCACTTTTCGTTTAAAAAAGAAGATTTGTTAAAATGGCAAAATGAAAGTTATAATTCTGTATTATATTTTGTAGCTAGATTTGGTGCGGTTAATATTTTAGAAGATTTAATTGAAATATATCATTTAGATGTAACGACCAAAGGTAAAAATAATCAATCTATTCTTCATGTTGCGGGAAAATATGGTCACCATGAGCTGATTAATGTAGCAGTAAAAAAATATTTTTTGGATGTAAATATAGTAGACGAAAATGGTGATACTCCTCTTCATATCACTCTTAACCATCGAATGCTAGCTTGTAGTCACTTATTATTACAATTAAATGCTAACAGTTCAATTGTTAATAAGCAAGGTAAATCTCCTGTAATGCTTGCTCAAGAAATCAACGAGCTGTCGCTTTTTCATGAAATGGATGTCAATCCTTTAATTTTAACGTCTACAAGAATTAATACTATTGTTTTTCAAGGAGGTGGAGTAAAAGGCCTTGCATTTTATGGCGCTCTCAAGAAACTTATAGAGGAAGAAATATTAAGGTTAGAAGACTTAAAAATTGTCGCAGGGGCTTCCGCTGGTGCAATTAACGCGATGTTGTTAGCTCTGGGTTATAGTATTGAAGAAGTAGGAGGGATACTTGCTGAATTAAATTTTAAAGAATTATTAGATATAGAATTAAGAGATGAGTTTTTTGCAATAAAAAATGAATTATCCCAACCAAACGGTTTAGAATTATTTTTAGGCAAAGGTTTATTTCATTTGTTGACAAATTTTGTTTCAGGAGTAAAAAGTGGTGATTTTAAGGCAATAAAGAATGTTATTATTAAAACTATTATAGGTGGTGCTAATGAAAAATATCCAATGTTTACACCATTTTATGAATTGCTGAAAGCTTTAGGTGTACACGATAATGAATTTGAAAAGATCAAAGTAGATATTGAGAGAGTGATAACTCGAATAGCTCCTTTTTTAGTAAAGTTAAAAAATGAATTGGGTATATTTCCTGGAGAAGTGTTAAGAGAAAATTTTGTTAAATGGGTAAAAGGGAAAGGATTCGATGAAAATTTAACCTTTGCCCGATTACATGAATACGCAAATGGCAATGCTAAATATAAAGATTTATATATTGTAGCGTACAATGCTTCACGAAAAAGGACGATGTTATTTTCTTATAAGACCACGCCGGATGCGATAATTGTTGATGCAGTTAGATGCTCCATGAGTATCCAAGTCTTTTTCACCCCTCATAAATATTATGTTTTTAATAATGGAAAAAAGTTACATGATGAATATGGAAATGATCAATTTTTTGATGGTGGCTCTTTAGATAATTATATTTTAGGCATGTTTGATAAAAGATGTTATATAAATGCTGAGGGAGCAACATTTGGCTCACCTGATGATAAAATAACTAATTATGCTGCTATAGGCTTACGTTTACTAAGCCCGGAGGTCTATGCCTTCTATGAAGAGAATGAATCCATACTACCTAGAGTTGATCAAAATAACCTGACCACCTTCTTAAATAATGTACTTTTCTCTATTATTTCATTTACAAAACAAGAAAGTGATTACTATTTAAATCCAGATGAAATCATACGAACAGTTCATATTAATACAAAAGATGTAGATACTCTTGATTTTGATATGTCTCTTGATAAAAGGAAGAATTTAGAACATTCTGGTGTAGAATGTGCTAGTAAGTTTGTGCAAAAATTTAAAGGAAATTTATTTGGAAATCTTAGGCAATTTGAAAACATAGAGAGATTATTACCTCGAGAATCTGATGAGCGCTTTGATTTTTTATTTAAATTAGCATGTCAAAATATAAAAGATTTTTGCATCATTCTTAACGAGCTACAAATACGTTTAATTTTTATTAGGGATAAGCAAGGAAATACGTTATTTCATCGTGCAGTTGAGATTGGCAATGTTAAATTATTAGAAAATCTATATGAAACCTCTCCTTGTCTTTACTTGACCAACTCATTGGGAATGACCGCGTTAGATTGCATAACAAAATGTAAAGATACGAAAATGCGGGAAAGTATACTAAGTTTTTTTGAAAACAAAAAACAATGGTATTCCACAATACTGTATAAACACAATGCATTAGATAAAACAACGTGGGATAAAAAGGATATCCTTTTGAAAGTTGCTCATACGCATTATAAAAGTAGTTTAGACATTCTATTGCATAACCTAGAAGAACAAAAGCGAACACTTTTATTTCTAAAGCCAATGATAAAAGGAAATGTATCATCTAATTGGTTAAAAGAACATAAAAATGATAACTTATTCAATTATGTGTATACATTAATAAAAAATAATGAAATTAAATTATTTAAGGATTCTGGCTTATCTATTGATCAACAAAACGAGCAAGGCTTCTCGGTATTACATTGCTTCATTGCCGAGAATGATGAGGTTTCAATATCAAATTGTTTTAAGTGTTTAATTTTTCCAAATTTATGTAATAAAAATGGTGAATTTCCTTTAGATATGATTATGAAAATACAAGCCCCTTCTGCTGAAAAATTAGTTTTGGCTCAACAAATGATGATTTTGCGACTAATAAAACAAAGAGCACATCGTTGTGCAATGAGTACAAGACTTTTTATATTGGATATTATGAGTAATTTTCATAATATTGATCGTGATGCTGATTATAAAACAATTTTATTTAGTAACATGGATACTGAATTGCAAGAAGAATATATTAGTTTCAAGAAAGCTCGACATGTATTAGAAATTAATCATGAACAGGGGTTGTTGAATAATTACTCGATGACACAGCATGTTTGGGTACTTATAAATGATAGCAGAACATTTAATAATACAGATAAAAGTAGCGAGTGCTCATCTTTATACCTAAGATCAAAAATTAAACTTTAATGAAGACTCCCTCGGGTGAAGATCAAAGTATTTTCATAATATAAGTAAGCGTTCGGCCAAATAAACTTAATATATTTTGATAAAAAATTTTTTTATTTACAGTGGTTAACTAACAGTGGGTTCGTGTTTAATATTAAACGGCAGCAAATTAATGTAATCTAATTCAGTTTTGCAGTTTCGTATATTTTCAAAAAGATATAGAAGATATTCAAAGGGATTCCACTTACTTGCTATTGATGTGGCAATCAGGCTGTAAAATAGTGCACTCGCGTGTGCACCACGAGGACTTCCTGAGAATAGCTAATTTCTACGTCCCAAAGCAAATGGCCTAATTTGATTTTCAACGTTATTGTTGTCTATTTCTAAAATACCATCTTGTAAATAATTATTTAATTCACTCCATCTTTCTTGCATGTAAATAAATGCTTTAGACAATTTGGATTTTGGAACAGCATGAGACATAGATTTTTCGAGCCATTCTTTCATTTCTTCAAGTATGGGTTTAGATTTTTCCAGCCTAAGCTCATAACGTTGTATAAGGTTATAATGCTCATCGCGTGCTATTTTTTCAATAGCATAGAGTTTTTGAAAATAGGTGGCAGCTTTATGTGATTTACCCACAGCTTTAGCTATTTTAACTAATTCAGCAAATGGGCGACGAGCATGCGCCATGCAGCCTAAATGTATAATATTAGGATCATCATCTACCCAATAATAGTCGAGTAACAGGATTTACATTGCTGTAAATCCCGTCCTCTAAGAACGCAACGTGATACTTTCGCATCATTACGCTCAAGCCTTAATAAGATCGTTGCGACCCGGCATAGTATGTACCCTTCATAAGAGGGGCAAATTTATCAAGCGTAAATTGCTAGCATTCATGTTATATCACGAGTGTTCGGAGCTCGCTTTCTATTTTCCAGATACTCTCTGAATCTGGGGTTATACAAGGTTGCTTCCGCTCTGATTTTAACATGCCTTTTTTATTTTAACTTGATTTATATCTACCAAATCTAGATTTGCTCTATTTCCATGCTTATCTTTTATTTCGGTATTGAACACCCAGTTCCGATTGCCATCCGATCTAAAGTATTTCGCTTTAACCCATTTGCAGCCTTTGTTGGGATGTCTACGACTAGAAAATCTCCACAATGCCTTAAATAATTGGCAGCCTATATAACTGAAGGTTTCTTTGGAACATACATACTTATAATAATTAGCCCACCCCCTGATTTTTGGGTTTAGCAGATTAATTAGATTTTCTGTAGTGACCGATTTGTTTTTCTTGATTAAACTTCTTATTTCACTCAGAAAGCGTTTGCTGCTTTCCTTTGATGGTTTAATAATAAGTTTGCTGTTATATTTCCTTATATTACAGCCAAGAAAATTGAATCCCTCTGTGATGTGCGTAATTTTGGTTTTTTCTTCGGAAAGTTCTAAACCTCGCTCACGCAAGAATGTTTCTACAATTGGCTTCACCTTATCTGTTAGTAACTCTTTTGTGGCGCCAGTTATAATAAAGTCGTCTGCATATATGCAGATGTGTACCTTATCTCTGCGTGCGTATGTTTGCGATTTAATCGCATCCTCCAGCCCGCTTAACGTTGCATTCAAAAGAGTGGGTGAGATAATTCCTCCTTGAGGTGTACCCAGATTGGTAGCGTATTCCATCCCATTTTCTATATAGCCAGCCTTTAACCACTTCTTCAATATTTCCTTATCCATAGCGATATTATTTAATAGCCACGTATGGGAAATCGTATCAAAGCAAGATCTTATATCTCCCTCCAAAACATATTGAGATGAGCCAGGTAGCGATAGTGCTTTGAAACATTGCTCAATCGCATCTGCCGTTGACCTCTGTTGCCTAAATCCATAGGCATTTTTATCGGCTATCATTTCTACGATTGGATCTAAGCTTAGCCAGTATAAAGCTTGCATCGCTCGACATCGCATCGTAGGTATCGATAGAGGTCTCATCTTTCCTGTTTTCTTTGGAATATAAATTCTTCTTAATGGTTGGGCCTTATAAGCGTGTCGCTTAAGCGATAACGCTCCTTGTACCTTGTCGGCAGATGTATGCCATCTGACATTATCTACCCCTGATGTTTTTGCTCCCTTATTTGTAGTGACTCGCTTAGTGGCTAATAATTTAGCATTGAGCGAGTGGGTTAGCAGCCATTGTAAGGATTTAACCTTATTATGTCTTCCTTCCCTATATGCCTTCGCAATACGATTTTGCAGTCTATTTACTTGAACCTCCGCTTCTTGCCAATCAATGGCATCCCACCTGAGATTACGAGTTATGGACGCACCAAGCGATTCCTTAACGGACACCGTTGTCATTTGCTTCCCCATATTAAATTGATTCTCCAAAATATCTTGCGATTAAGACCCGTTAGAAGTGGGCCCACTTTCGTGTCGGGTGACATTTAAATCCGTATTATCACCATTACAGTGATACATTCGCTTTCTCTAACCTCCCAATTCCGCATCATATTGTGCAGACTTTGCAGCTTGCCTACCCTTATGGGAATGATACGGAGTTCTCACGTTTTGCATGATGAACAGAATGGGTTAGGTTCTTCGATTCCACCGATAACTCTCTTGATACGTGATGCAGTAGACGGTAGCTGCATACTCGAGTTACATTCCATTTTGGATGAAGCCTATCAGCACTTTTAGCTCCTTCGGCTTAACGGTGTTTATAAGAAGTTCACATATGTTAACCATACCATTCATTCCTAACGCCTCACTGCTTAGTGCTAGCAGTTTCAGTTGCTTCTCACGAGGCTTCCTACAGTTCTCCTGTGGCTATATTGTCTCTAGAGCTTCACACCACCTGATTGCTCGGATCGCATGTCTAGATAGGAAACTGCTGACGTAACAGCAGGTTGTTCTTGCACATCCTTTTGCCAAACAACAGTTCATCGTGCAACCTCGTGTCGCACACCATTGTAACCGTCTGTTTGTAAATATCCCTTGTATCCTTGCAATATTTCCTTTGGCCAGATTGCTTGCCTGGTTTCTCTATAATCAAATAAAATTATTTTTTTAAAAGAACTTAAATGAGAATACACCCACATATAACTCGTAGAAGTGTTTTTTCGATTGTTTTCATTCATTACTTGTACGGGTGTTTCATCTGCTTGTATATAGCCCGATGTTCTTAAACTATTGATTAAAGCGTCTCTCATAGGCATGCAAATTTCAGCAGCAGCCATTATCCAACCGCAAACTGTATTTCTAGGTATTTCAACCCCTAATCGTTGCCATATTTTCTCTTGTCTATACAGGGGCATATGATCCTGATATTTACTTACAATTGTATGAGCCACTAGGCTAGGTGCAGCTATACTCTTAGGTAAAAATAATACTGGCATAGAAGCTATGCTAACGCCATCCTCACAATTGTTGCAAGCGTATTTGGGACGCACGTGAGCAACAACCTTCAGCTTGGCAGGAATAAAATCTAATTGTTCAGTTACTTCTTCCCCGATACGCTGTTTTACGCAACCACAAGAACACTGCTTCTCACTTTCAGAGATATCGTACTCAATTCTTTCACGAGGTAAATCTTCAGGTAAAGTACGACTTTTTGGTTTATTGCGAGTATAGGTAATCGTAACCGTATTATCTTCCTCCGGTATTTCCTCGGTTGCAATTGATTCTGCCTCATCAAATTGCATTTCCATTTGCAAGACATTAGATTCTGACGAACGACCAAATTTGCGTTGTTGTGCCAATTTAAATTGTTCAAGTAAATTAAGATATTTTTGATTTAAAGATAGGATTTCTTCTTTTTGAGATTGAATTAATGCATCTTGGCTTTCAAGCTTAGCTTGTAACTCGTCTATAGATAGAGGTAAATCACTTTTTTGCATGTAACTATTGTATCATATGCACATGCAAAAAAGTTAATATTTTTAATAAATATCTTCATAAATCAAGGGTTCGCTACCCCCATGGTGAACAAATTTATTACTTGCCATCAACCACTCAAAATGCTCACGTGTTAATTCTAAATGACCTTGAGTATTTCTTGGAAAAATAAATTTCCCCTTGTCTAAACGACGATACCACAAAGTAAACCCATGGTTTTCATAATGAAGAGCTTTCAATCTATCACCAGAACGACTACGAAACAAAAATAACTGACCACTGGTAGGGTTCATATTTAATACATCCTTAACTAGGACAGCAAGTGTATTAATAGATTTACGCATATCGGTCACTCCACAATGCAAATGAATTTTAAGGTTGTCTGGAATTAGCATAAAGTCACCAAATTTTTCAATAATATTGTTAATGCGTTGCCTTGCTCAATCTTAATATCCACTCGAATTGTATTAGGCAGATGTAGAGTTAAGTCCATTGTCGCACCCGATAACGGGATGGTTGATTTTTTAGTAATTATAATAGGTTCAAATGAGTGGCCAATCGCCTTGCTATTGTTTTCATTCGATTTTTTTAAATAATAACGAAATTGGATATAGGATACTTGCTGTTCCTGACAAAACTTTCGTTGTGATAGCCCACTTGCAGAATAACTTTCAATAATTGGATCCCAATATTTTTCCTTTGTTGTCATAAATCACCTCAATTAATAAAAACTAAATATTGAGGGAAGTCATTATTGCTTACAAGATGTATTTAGCCGAACGCTTACTACGTACTAACTTAATCAATAAGATCAATTACAGTATCTTCCGGTAGAGGGGACGATACTATATTTACTTCAATTAATGCTATCCTTAGGAAAGTTCCGATTATACATATAGCAGTTCCAATAATTACATGGCTGTGATAGGATAGCAACCTAGGGTTTTTATTATCTTATATACGAGGCAAGGATTGCAGATGACCACACCATATTCAGTTGATTTAAGAGAAAGAGTGATACAACAAAAATTAAGTGGTTTGTACACTAACCAAGAAATAGCAAATATGTTTCTTATTGGACTTACCAGCGTAAAAAAATTTATTAAAAAATACAATCAAGGAGAATCATTAATTCCTTTAAAACCAACAGGAAGACCTTCTACTATTACTGAGCAAGATAGAGAGTTAATTAGAAAATATATTACTCTTTATCCTGATGCCACTCTCGAAGAGTACTGCGTAAAATTCAAAGAGGAAACTAATCGCATTATTTCAAGATCAAACATGCATCTTATTATAGAAAAGCTCAATATCACTAGAAAAAAAAAGCCTATACGCCCAGGAACAATTACGTGAAGATGTGCAAAAAGAACGAGAAAACTTTATAAATTTCATGCCCGAATTAAATGTAAATGATTTGGTTGTGATTGATGAGTCTGGTTTTCCATTGAATATGACAAAGCCATATGGAAGATGTGATAAATCAGAAAGATTGAAATTACCAGCACCCCTGCATGGTAAAAATATTTCTGCAATTGGAGCCATTGATATCAACGGAGTAGTGGATGTTGTTTTGGTAGAAGGTTCAATAGATAAAGATTGTATCGAAACTTTCATAAAAGATGCATTATTGCCTAAGTTAAAGCCTGGAAAAATACTAGTTAGTCGCTGGCGCTAAATGTCATGCGGCTTTTTTCCTATATTTACCT
>CAMFJH010000040.1 GCA_945956915.1 uncultured Francisellaceae bacterium
TTCGGCCAACAGCATTAGGTAAAAAGAATTGGCTCTTCATCAATGATGAGGATAGTGGAATGATACATGCTTTGTGGTACAGTCTTATTTTATCTGCTAAATTACATGGGTTAAACTATAGGGTATATGTTCATTATCTTTTAACTCAAACTCACAATATTAGAAAAGGAGACGTAGATCCTGCTACTTTATTACCGCACGTTATTGATCATGGAAAACTGAAAGTATTTGCAGAAGAGCAGCTTATGCTGTCAAAACAGGTCTTAGATAGCAATTAAAAAAATTTGATGTGGTTTGAGTGGTATTTTTTAGTGCTTACCCATAGTGCATATTGCAGGGCTGTGATGTTCTGAAATATGCGTTTGGACAGGTCGGTCACATCAATCGGTGTTAACGCTAAAGCGGGGTTTTTCTTTAACATCGCTTCTGCTTTGTCTTGTTCGCCTTCGGCGACAAATTTTAAGAACTCTTGTAATTCTTTTAATTCGCTGGCATTCATGGCTCGAGGAGCAGGCTTAGCAAATCCTGGAAACTGGATGAGCATCCCAGGACCGTTCTTTTGTTCCGGCGAGTTCACTTTTGCAGCAGGCATCATAGGCACAACAGGCAAGACAGCAGAAGAAACAGTAGGGGAAACTGGTTATAGTACCTTTTGCGGTGTTACTTGAATAGGATTCACGTTAACTGCGGCGGGCGGCAACGCAGATGGCGAGAACTGCACAATTGGAGAGACCACAGGCTTTGCAGAAACGCTTGCTGGCACTAGAGATAGAGATTTCAGCATTTTTGACAGCTCTTTAACTGCGTCTTTGGCCTCCAATGGCTCATCATTAACATAAAGTATGTGTTTATTTTGTTTTGCGTTATAGACTAATGCTGCATCTTCATGCGCTTTTTTAAGTATTCATTATAAATTGCGTAATTTTCCGTTTTCCCGCCTTCGTTTCTTTCTTCTCTAAAAAAGGTTCTAAGCTCTTCTAATACATACCGTATTTTTTCTTGTTCGTCTTTTTTGTCTGCAATATTAAGCTTTACACTGTCTCTTCTGAGCGCGCTGTCTGGTGATACAAGAGCAGAACCAGCTGGTAAATGAAAGGCAGCATTTGGACTAAAAGTAGAGAGTTGAGCCATGGGACGGCTTGATGCTTCTTGTAGCGTTTTAGCATCCGTTGTCATGAAATTTGCAAGCTCAGATGCTGTGGGACGAGCCTCTGGATTGCCTGCCCAGCATTGCTGAATTAAGTACGCTAGTTTTTCAGGGCAGTCTGATGGAATCGTTTCGCGTTTGCCGCGGGAAACAAACACAGGGATGGCTTCTGGGATGTGCTCGGCATACGGGATTTGGCGCGAGGCTAATTCCCAAAAAGTGATGCCTAGACTATAGATGTCAGACTTGTAGGTATATTTCTCTCCATCAAATAATTCAGGTGCAATCCAGGGTAACGTACCAACCAATTCTTTATTTTTTTGGATCTTCTTTGTTAAGGATTTCGTTTCATTTTTAACTTTGGATAATCCAAAGTCTGTTAATCTGGCTTTACCTTGTTCGTCTAATAGTACGTTCAGACTTTTGATATCACGATGTAAAATAGCCTTACTGTGTAAAAAGGCAAGACTCGAAACCATGTCTATGGCAATACGTATGCGAGCACTCCAATCTAACGATTGTGCTTTATCTTGTAAAACACTAAACAAAGAACCCTTTTGCATATATTCCATCACTAAACATTTAGGAATGCTGCAATAGCCGTAAAAATGTACAATATTCGGATGGCGTAATTGCGCCATCATTTCGGCTTCTTTCTGAAATTCTTCTTGCGCTGCCGGGCTTAGATTACCTATTTGCAATTGCTTAATTGCAATATCACCACCCGATTTGTATCTGCCTTTATACACAATACCAAAGCTGCCTTGACCCAGTTCTTTTCCTAAAATTAAATCGTTGTAATCTATTTGACAGGAAACCAAAAATCCTTGCTCAGGCTCAGGTGGCGGTTGTTGGGCAAAGGCTCCCAAAGTCGATTGCCAGTTAGGGTTAAGCTTTTCGTCGGAATTTGTTTGAACGCTCGAGAACATATTGTTTGCACTCCTACGAAATAAGTGCTCAGCTTTCAAAAAATCAAGCACAAAATAAAGTCCATAATTCGCTTGAAAGCATTATGACAGGTTTAAAATAGTAAATCAACCGACTGTAGGCATACTTATGGTCGTGAAGACGAGGAAGATTGTGAACTCGAAGCATGGCTTGGCATAGAGGAAGAACTTGAGGCCGCAAAACTTGCTAACATTTGTCCTTCTGCATTGCTTTGAGTAGATGACAAGCTTTCTGAAACAGATGTACCACCTTGAACAGCACCAATGTTTACTATTTCAAATCGCCTCCTTAAACCTTGCATCGAGCCATCAACCCCACTTTCTTCTTTTGTATCTTTATCATCCATAGTGCTGTTTCTTTGTTCTATTTTTAACTCAGTGACTAAAACTGTTCGCTGCTCCTTTCGAACTTGAAGCAATGCTTTGAGCGCATCCGCATCACTTTGAATATAAGAAGAGTATTTCATCTCGTGCAGTGTTTTTTTCAGTAAAGAGAGGCAGAACCAATTTAAAAACCAAATTGTCAATCTGCAGCATGCATTTCTAGGCCGTCCTTCTTGTGAAGCTAACGTTGTTATGTTTTGCTGTAGAGAAGTCTTGTATACTTCGTCGGCGTTATCTTTTCCCCGAAGAAAGGCTCCCGCCTCCCCTAGTTGGTTTATCCTATCTCTATCTAGAGCAGATCGATTCAATGCATACTGAGAATGAAAATCTGGGCATGGAGAAAATAGACGATTTGGCTGGCAATATTCTTGCAATGCATGCATTGGCAAGAGAGTTTGCAATTTCCCAATTTTATCTACCCAACGCCTATCAGCTTCTTTAGGGGACTCCACCCTGAACATATATGATACCGTTAGCAACTCTTCGATTAACTTATCCCATCCTACATGTTTTCCATGTTCTCCTACCCAAGAACCGTGACTAAATCCTTCACCCTGTTCTCGTGCTTCCTTTATTGGTAAATACCTTTTCAGCATCTCCCACATGTTATAATCTAGGGCCCAAACTGCGTATTGAAATCCGGTTATCTCTTTGAATATTCGACCAGCATGATCTGTCACTGTTCCACGTGCTAAAATCAGATCCCGGTTTACTCGTAGCATTGCTTCTGCTTCACCTTGTTTCCCTGCAGCCACATAGTTGAGAAATTCTTGAGTTTCCCTAGGCAGACTGGATCCTAATGAGGAATTTTCTAACCTTGGTTGTAAAAAAATAGATCTAAACTCATCCGGTTGTTCGCTTGTTACCCTAGTAAACTTATCATTTTTGATTAAATACTCCTGTATGATATTAGTAAGTTCAATAGAGCCAAATTGAGCAGCTAAATGAAAAGCCGTATACCTTCCTTCCAGTTTTTCTGTTAATAAGCGGGAATCTTTGGCTAAATATTCGCATACTTCTCTTATTTTATTTGATTTAATTGCTATAATTAATCCATTTTTCCAAGACTGCGGCAGATAAAGCTCATTCTCAGACAGTTCAGGATGTTGTCTTAAAAAGTCTGAAATTTCTCCTTTTTTATTCCAGTTTTGAGTTAATCGTTTATCGTTAAGTTTTTTACCAGTATTAGGGCTGGTATCATTCGTTTTCAACCAATTTTCTATGCCCTCTCGTTCATAAGTGTGACCATCATCTGTAAAAACTGGATCGATCATAATTTGCCCTGTAATTGGACAAATGTGCTCAGATGGAATACTAACTTTAACTTTTTGAGCGATTACTTCTGGTGATGTGGCCATTTTTCACTCCCTCGAGTTTCCAATTACAAGCCTAGACTCTTAAGCTCGGTTATCGCTATTACTTAAGTTGCGAACACTTTATTCAATAATCTGAATCCGCTCCGATAATCTTTTGCATTGTTCCTGTTTGGTCTTAGCTAATTGCACTTGGGCATAAATAAGTTTTGTAACCGAATAGATATTCCTTAGTGCAAAAGTCCGATCTAACATAACACTCTCTTGATTACTGTGCCCAATTCAGGAGAATTATCGCCGATTTAGAATAGTGCGTCAATTATTTTGTTCGGCGTATCTTTTCGGCTACCTATCATCAAAGCCGTCCAAAAGGTCTTCTCATCTTGCGCTTCAACCTCCCCCATACCCCTTACTTCAAAAGAATTACTCTGAAAGAATTACCTTTGCCACTTTTAAACTTGACAACCTCTCTGCAGCAGCCAATGGCGTGGGGGTGCAGGATTTTCAGTCAGATGTTCGATGTTTTACTACACTGATTTTGTTATTTTTTTTTGCACTAACAATACTTAAGGTTCGCTATATCGTGTTAAACGATGTCTTGTCAAAACACGCAAATCTCACGAATGAGCTTTTAAAAAAATATCATTACAAGTCACTTCCAGCTAATTTGTTTTGCATAGTACATTCCCTCACCCAAGCACCATTTTCTTCAAACCACAGTCTAACATCTTTCTGAAAATCGGTAATGTTAGCAAATGTGCATTTAGACAAACCTGCAATTTCTCGTAAATCTCTGGAATTTACTTTTTTCTAAACGTTTTTGCAACTTCTAACTCGATAGTAAGTTTTTTACTCAGCACCACCGCTAGAGAGAGAGTGGCACCCAATCTACACTTCTCTGTTACGACACAATCGCTCTACCGTTCTGTTAATTGGGTTTTCATCAGAACCATCCATTTCTGCAATAGATTCTCTTGCCATATCTATCAGTCGGCTTATCGTGGTAGGGGAATAGTCATCAAAAGGAATAGCATCTTCAAACCAACATTGCCAACGTTGGTACCGATTGGATAATCTAGCCTCTAAAGCATCATCTACATTCCCAGCTTGTGGAATTAAGGCTGGCTTGTGCAGATTCATAGCCCAAAACAACCCATTACGACTCTCAGCCACATTAAGCGGATCAGAAACACAATCACCAGTGCCAAGTGACAAGACATTTATGTTCCGTTCATCTATGCCAAAACCCAACGCTTCGTTACAAGCAAGCTCTGCAGGATTATTAGCATTTATCCCACCATCAATAAACGAACTTCTACCAGTTTTATAAACAGGAAAAAAGGTTGGGGCCGCGCTAGTTGCCATCGCGGCATCAAATAAACGGTAGTTGTGAGTAGGGTTTTTTCGTGCCTTCCCTCTTGTGAATAAGTAGGTTTGCTGTAAATGGTTTTCATCCACAGCTGGAATGACTAGATCTGTAATAGAATCACTTAGCTTTGTACCACCAAAATAAGCATTGAAAACATTCGAACGACCCTCAGCAGTATACTTCTCAGTCGCAAATGCTCCACCAACTATAGGTACAGAATGCATAAATCGACTGATACCTGGTTTAAAGGTAAAAATCTCAGAACCTTTAGTTTGGTACATATCTAGCAATTCATAGGCACGATACCTTGGTTTATATGCTGTTGTATCGCCGGGCATAGTCAGTCCTGCTGCAATTACACCCCCTGTCGATGTACCAGCAATTAAATTAAATAAGTGTGCTACAGGCCTATGTGCACGTTTCTCGATTTCCGACAACCAAACTGCTGGAATAATACCACGTATACCACCACCATCAATACTCAGAATATCATAAAAAACCTTATCCTGCTGACGGACAGTCAGAAAAGTTGGTTCAATAGCAACTTGTGTACTCCGATAGTGCAAAGTATATTGCTCTGCTGAATCCCTTAATTTCCCTACAATTCGAAACTCTTTTTTTGCTTGTTGATCATTGGGATTTGCCTTCAAAGCCGCATGAAGAAAATCATTTGCCTTTGCATAAGCACCTTGCTTACGTGCAATAGTGGCTCGTAATGGCAAGTAATTTGAATCGTTTCGCATATGCAATTTTCTTGTTTCTAAAAAAGTCTCCGCTTTTTTAAATTTACTCATTTGCAACTGACACTCTGCATGCCCTAAGCAAGCTCCGATATCATAAATTTGCTTATCCAATATAGCTCGATATTGTTCTAATGCTTCTTTCCACGAAAATAAGGCTCGAATATGATTTGTTTTTTCAGTTCTCCTTGCTTCATCACAATAATAACTCGCTATAGAACTACGTATTTTTGATATCGCCCTTAAATCCGTAGCACATGCCAACTCTGCATATAAGCGCTTAAGATAAATATCATCATTCGCAACAAATGCTACACTAGGAACAACCTCACCTATGTTATCGAAAGCCACATATACCACAGCCTTAATTGGGGTTCCAGCTTTAGGAGTGACCGAACCTGTCAAAACATAATGGTGAATAGTATCTCTTTGATTTTGATGACAAAGCTTAAGCTCAACACCAAACACATGTGCAAGCAACGGCAAATGCTCACGCTCTAACATCCTAGCGGTCATTGGCATTTCTCTCTTTAGCATTGTAATTAACTTCCTAGCTATTTGAGAAAATTCTGTCCTTTTTTCTTCAATCTCTAATTTCTTCAAAAAAGCATTATAATCAAGACTCACAGCACCTTTTGACAAAGAATATAATAGAGTAAAAATGTTCCTATCATCAGCTAATTGATAATGTGCATCAATCGTATACTTAGTCCTTTGATCATGATGCACTACTAATGGCAATGTTATCCACTCGATTGCAGGAACAATCTCAGGTTCTTCCTCTTCCACTACACCCAAAGCAAATAAAAAATCTTGTAAAACGTGTAACCTTTCCTCAGGAATTGTAAAATACTGATGATGCTTATTAACAGATTCACGTATATCTCGAATACACTGACTCGCCTTTGACAAGTTACCTGCAGCTCCCACTATTATATGGATAATCGCCAAATTCATTTTGGCAATATTACGCATTTCTTCAAGTCTATTCATAAAAGGAGCTTTCGTTGCATCTTCAAAATATTCCTTCGGAATATCATATCGACGTTTGGCATAGCCTTTCATTGCTATGTTAAATTTACGATCTACCCATTTGAAACCGGTCCAATTTTGTCTAGCCTGGTCTACAGCTTCATCCAGGCTAGCAGCCGACTTATATAATTCAGCAGATTTTATTATTGCTTCAAAAATTCTTATCGACAATGTAGTTAAATCAGCAGCAACCATTACTTCTTCTGGCACCTTAATCTTTCTACTTATTATCGTTTCACCAATTATATTCAATAAATAGGCAATGCCATCGGCTCTAAATCCATGAGCTATTAGCTCAGAAATTATGCCTTCCGATGGAGGACTAGAGAAAACATGACCACGCAATGGAACCTCTAGCGGAATGTATCTGCCATAATCACTATTTGAAGCGATAATCTGCATCACTGGATGATCCCAATCTAACAAAACTGTTTTTTGCTTCGCATGAATACATCCTCCGGCTAGTTGAATTTTTTCATAAATGAAACCAAAGAATTTTTCAAAGACTTTATTTCTTACAAGAACTTTTCCATCAAACTTTAAATCTAAGTGAGAGAATGCAGTACCATCAATAATAATTGCTTTAACTTCATTACCCTGCTTTTTATTAAAAATTATCTTCAATCTATTATTCTGTTGCATAACAACTAAGATTTCCTGACCATTCTGCCTAGCATCAGGTCTGGAAAATTGCATTGTATCTAAGGCTAAACGAATATCACATAGTACCATAGATTCTATTAAGCTCTTCTCAAATACTTTTGATACTCGTTGTACTTGAATAGCCTCATTTCGCTTAACAATCAATTGTTTTAATGTAAAATCACTTCCATTGTAAATTAACATTGGAATTGGAGAGGAATAACGACTTAATGGTGGTTTCAGCAATTCTGTCCGAATATCAACCATAATCCCTCGTCGAAAATTAATCAACTGTTTCTCTTCATAAGAATCTTCAGAATAATTCTCCGACAAAGCTTCGAAAAATTCTATATATTCTCCTTTACTATAGTGATCAACTGCTCTTGCAATAATGTCATTTAAATTTTCCCGCATTAATGGTTCTTCCATCAGCTTAGAACCCTTTTCAAACAATTTTACCCCACCAAAAATACTTCCAATTAATCCACCTAACAAAACAGCTGCGCCACCTAAAATGCCAATAGGACCTCCCAGGGCAGCCATAGCTCCCGCAACACTGATGGCTTCTGCCGCTACTGCCACTTGAATTCCCGCGCCTATACCGCCAGCCACCACCAGCCCTAGGCCTCCGGCAATTAAAGTTCTACCTGCTGTTCTATGTGCTAGAGCTTCTTGACGAGTCTTTAATATTATTTCTTTTGGCGTTGTGTAGGAAACGATTTTATGATCAGGACTCACCATCTTCCTAATGGCCAATTCCGAGATATCGCGAATGATTGCGCGTGAAAAATCTCTTCTGCCTGCCTGAGAATCAGGAATAGCTCTAGATGCTACTACCGGCCCTATCTGACTAGAGTTATTTGCTAACACTACCTCCATACTTTTACTTATAGGTACTACGGGTTCGTCAGCTTGTGGTAACGGATTAGAATGTGTTTTTTGAATTTTTTCTAAAATACTTAAAGGCTTCAAATAATGCTTGTCTGTTGAAGCAGGATTATTCTCTATCAGACGTAAAACACCCAGGATACAGATTTGTGCTTCTAATGCCAAGTCAGCCATGTACAGTGCAAGAGCCATGCTACTTCGCAATTCAATCTGCTTCTCGAACAACTGAATTGACCTTTCTGATCTTGAATCCACATTATTCGTTTTATCTCTCTGTATTTCTTTATCAATCAAACGAACAGCAGCCCGATATAATGTGCAAGCTGAACGACTAGATGCATGCTTTCTTTCTAAACGTTCAGCATTGTGTAAATTTATTAAAAAACTTTTATTAAGCCGTTTTAAAATAGCTCCATCTTTTAGTGCGTTTTGATAATCGATTGCTTCTTCCCAATATACTTGTGCTTGAGCTTCATAAGAACTTATTTGATCGAAAACATTTTCATAATCACCTTTTTGTTCCGAAATTTCCTTCTTAATATCCTTTAAAATATTGCCTCGTATTTTTGTTAAATGTTGATACAATTTTGTTGCTAATTGCTCTCGCCCTCCATTTTTATCTGGGTGCAACAGTTTGCTAATTTCTCGAAAACGATGTGTTACATGCTCTTCTAATAAAATTATTTCACCAAAAAATATTTGCTTTAATTTTGTTTCATCCGCCAATAAAAAGTTAAAAAAATCCTCAACTTTTTTATGAAATTCATGTTTAAATATACCTTTAAATAGCCTAACAACTTCTATTCCCTGGTTTACTCGCTCTAATTTTTCTTTAGAGAGAGCATGTTTTTCCGCAGTTTCTTTTTCAGATAATTTCTCCATCAGTTGTTTTTTTCTTACCAGCAAATCTCCCTCTATGCTCTGAAGTATCCGATGCTGGCTATCAAATGCTTTATCACTCGCACGGTGCTCATTAAACACTTTTATTGGAGCAAGAATTATTTTAACGGTTTCTCGCAATTCTAATACTACCCCCTTGTCTAATTCCAGAATAGCTAGCTTGGTAAAGAGCATTTCGTAGTCTATTACCGAATCAGATGATTCTGCATAATCTTTTAATTCTACGCTAGGATCTGAAGGCATATCTGCTGCAAGTCGAGGCACTACTTCACTGTATAGAATTGATTGCCAATGCGAATTATGGCAAACCATGTGAACAATCGTGAGATCTTTGTACAATTGGGCTATCTCTAATTCCTCACTTACTATTGTTTCACCATTCTCATCTATCAAATGATGGGTAACTCCTATATCTGTAACTTCAACTGTATGTATCGTTATCTTTACCTCAGACCCATTTTTAGCAAGTAGTTCATTAATCTTTATGCAAATCATTCTACCATCGACTTCCTGCTCACCCCAAATTGCACCGCCATCAAGCCCCAGTAATTTTACATCTTCGGCAGAATAAGCTACCTGTCTAGCTCGCTGCATATAGAGTGCTGTAGCTTTAGTGACAATATGCTCTCTGGGCATCTTTTTATTTTTTTCTTTTATTCTACTAAGATAAACATTATAAATAGGGTGCTGAGAATAACCACTTCGTACCGCCTCCATCATGTAGTCTGAACACAAACGCCTTAAACCTTCTGTAGTGTAATTTTCTTTCAGAATCGCGGATACCCCCTGGGCACAAGCATCAAAAAAACAATCTCCTTGTCCTCTTGCGTTCACCACTGTAAAGCCAGCGGGTAAATTTAAGTCCTTCATTGCGTCTCTAAACACAATACACCTCCATATATTTTAGAAAAAAATCAAACTTCCCCACTTTATACTACAAATAAATAATATCCGCAATATTTTTTTAAACGCCATTTCAATTCCTATCATTCATTTTAAAATTTTTAAATAGCATTATGGCTTGGGGCGGGTGATTAGCAAGCAGATTTCGAAGTTTAACTATCTTGATTTTTCTAGGGTTTTTATTGCTATAAAGAGATGCCATATGTCGAACTGTGGTTAGCAATGTCTTAATTGAAGCATACGAATCCCCCACACAATTTTTCGAAAAAACTTAGAGAACGCTTTAAATATTGATATGAAAAACCCACTGTCACCGCGCAATCAATCAAGGAATGGGTGATAAGTAATCCTCACTTTGACGTTTTATCACTGTGATTTTGCTAATATTTTTTACAATTGCAAATATATGGCATTTGTCACACCAAGTCTAACAAAGCCGCACTGAAACACTTAAATCTCCCACACTATTTTCCATATAAAGACCCAATTGGCACTAGGACGGTACAAATCCCTATTATTGCATATTTATTGAAAACTATTGGGCAAATGGTGTTGTATTAGTTTTCACTGTAATCTGCCACGATTTTCTTTTTTATAATTTGCCCCAAGTATTGAATTTTGCATTTCTAACCGCTTATTGTAAAAATAACCGCCCAGTTCTGCTTGAGGATGTTTTGTCAAATAATGTATTCTCTGTTTTGCATATCTCTCCAATTGTTGAATGGTAATTCCAGAATTTACAGAGATAGCATCTTCATTAATATCATAACGTAAAATTTTTGCATTTGCATCTTTATCACTCTCGCCATTTGTATGCACATAAGATACAAGATATTTCCAAGCTTCAGAATCAATGGAATCACGATTTGCTTTAAACGGACTATAGCTAACAGCAGAATAATTAGCCACTCGTTGTAATGTATGCTGAGTATCTACATTCAAGACCATATCATGTAAACTTTGTTTGTGCTTATTGCGTGCCATGTCATAAAGTTGCAAATAGGCAGAATGTTGGAAAGAACCTTGAGGCCAACTAATCGCTCGGAAAGCTCTTGTTTTATCGGAATCGTCTTGATTAGATTCTATCTTTTTAATCTGTTTGATAATACTATCTAATTTGTGAGTATCCAACGTCTGGACTGCTTGTCTGCAAGTCTGTTCAACAAAATCAGTTACTATCGAATTTTTATCTCTTTGCAGCTTAAAAAACCTCAAAATATTCCATACTGCATCAACCAGCAAGCCACCACTATAACTATTGTAATTATATTCAATCCCATCTAAATGAATCATCCTTCCACTATGCTGCTTCGCTGTGTTAACAAGATTTGGCATAGATAAATAGCAAGTAATATTGGGCTTTGTGACTGGATCCCAAAAGGTACGCTGCTCTAATTTTCTCTTAATAAAATTTGCAGAACCCGGGCTGTCAAAGGTTACCGCGTAACCAACATCGACGTTAGAGTAAGTACCATTTTCATCATTATTTAAATAAATATCCCACAAAGAACATTCCGCCAACCAAGCTCCAAGTGAATGTCCAGTAAAAGTAAGCTTCACAGTTTGGTTGTCATTATTAATTTTTCTTTGATACTCGGCTAAAGCGGTTTTAGTAAAGGTATCAGCGTAGGTAAAGACTGTCGATTGTTTATCAAGAATAGTTCCTAATAAATTTGCTTTCCAATTTTCTATTTCTAACGGAACTGTTCCACGGAAGGATATTAATAGCTCATGATTGGAAGCATTATAATACGCAACAGCTCGAAAGCCAAGATTGTCGAGAACTTGAGTTTTACCGGAATCTGTTAGGTAGTTCCATCCAGGCACTTCAGCTTGTTCAGCTTCAGATAAACTTGGTTCTTGATCATACGCCTTTTTTGCAAATACGGCATATTGATAGTCATTTGTTATTCCTACTCTTTTTGGATCAAGATTAAGCCAATCGAATGGGTCCGTCTTAAACCAATCTAAAGACAGCACATCTTTATGGATCCTTTGTAATCTCTTGCAAAAATGAGCCAACTCTAAAACTAAAGTTTTAACATTATTATCTAATTCATATTCTTTGACTAAAGACACCCATTTTTTAAATTCTTCATTTTTCATGCCTTTGTGACTCGAATAATATCTCACTTCAGCTATTGCTTTTATTAGTTTTGCTTGCTTGTATAATAAAGCATTTGCTTCTAATTTAGTAAGTTCTGTCAATGCAGAGTCAATACGATCAAGATCTATGTCTATATCATTATTGACATCCTTAAGAATTAACGCAAGATCACGTTTTGCTGTTAACATTAAGTTTTCTGCTGGCTTTCGAGTTTTATATGGTTGTTCTTTTGAGTAAACGCCTTTTAGTATGATTGAAGCTAACATCTGTTTAGAGCCAGTCCACAAAGGTATCATTTTTTTGCTCTTTTCCATCCGATTGATAGCACTTTCTAAATATCTCCTCGCTATTGTTTTCTCTCCTCTTAACTTGTAGATTTTTGCTAAAGCTAATTCTGCTCTCACTTGAGTCAATACGTCTTCTGAAAGTGTTACAACTCGTTTAAACTTTTCAGCAGCTTGAGGTAATTCGTTGCTTTGTAAATCAATAAAACCACTTAGCCAAGAAAGCTCCGCTTGCTGCTCTTTTTGTGCTTTCTTCAAAATCTTTTCACCATCGTAATGATGCTGATAATCAGCTAGTGCCAGCTTATGGAGATAAGAAGCAAAATTAGCATCAGAATACAATAAAGCCATCACCAAATTTGCTTTTGTTCGAAAATAGGGAATTGCTGATTCCCCCCAAAGTAAACAAAATATCCTAATTTTAACAGCTTGAGTAAAAAGATATATTCGAAAATTACCACTTAAATCGTCTAGCCCAACTCTTCTTGCTTCTATTTCTTCATTACCTAATCTTTGTTCTAAGGCATCATGTTCAAGCAGTAGATCCATTAAGTGTTTTGAAGATTCTTCAAATTCATCAGCGGCAATGCTATTTAAAATTAAGATAATAGCTGAAATTGATCCTCCAAGAATGGCAGCTAGGAGTCCAGTATTGATTGCCCTTCTCTTAAGAGTGTCCCACATGCTTCCACCTGCATTCTTTATAGTTACATTTAATTCTTCACTAAGCTTCAGAATTTTGACTCTAATCGTTTCAAAATCGTCTTTAGAGTCTGTAACTTTTTTTGTTACTTCTTCTATCAATCCCGTTTTAATAAAATCTAATTCTTGTTTCACAGAATCTTTTACCTGTTCAGCATCCGTGCTCATGGATTTCTTTAATGCTTCCAATTCAACAATAAATTTTTCCTTGTCAGCTTGAGCTAACTTAACGTCTTTTTGTACAGAGGCTCTTAATTCCTCCAGTTCACCTATAAAATTACTTTTACTAGAAGTTGTCTCAAAAATACTTTTTCAACAAAATCACCACTGTTGCTAAA
>CAMFJH010000041.1 GCA_945956915.1 uncultured Francisellaceae bacterium
CTGTAACTGTAAGAATTTTTAATTTTTTTGGTCCAATTTCTTGACATCGTACCAATGGATATGAAACACAATCTCAAAATTAGTGTTTCTAAGAAACCACAGACAGGCGGACTTGTTGCCTACCGTAATGTGTCCGTAAGGGAACGAATTCTTCGCTTTCTTTTAGGGAGTAAACAGCGTGTAACGATTGTGATCCCTGGAGATAGCATCGAGGAACTATCTATCTGTGAAATTACGAAAGGAGGAACTGACCTTGAGCAAAATAAAGTTACTGCTTGACGTGGTCAATGATATGCGATATCTTGCTGACAGCATACAGGCAGTTTGCGATGCGATGACAGAAGGAGATCCTGCTCCAGGTGCAAAAGCTACAACTGAACAAGAACCAGTAAAAGAGCCGGATATCCCACTGGAAAAAGTGCGTATGGTACTTGCTGAAAAGAGCCAGCTTGGATATACCGCCGAAGTGCGAGGGCTCATTCAGAAGTATGGTGCAGATAAGTTAAGTGCTGTTGATAAGGCTTATTATGCTGACATCTTGAAAGATGCGGAGGGTCTTGGAAATGGGTAATCATGCAATATTATCTGCATCCTCATCCCACAGGTGGCTCAACTGCCTACCCTCTGCAAGACTTGAACTAGAGTTTGAAGACCAAAGTGGTTCAGCAGCAAAAGAAGGTACAGCGGCTCATGACCTATGTGAACACAAGATAAAAAAGGCACTTCATATGAGAAGTCAGCGACCTGTCTCTGAGTATAACTCTGATGAGATGGAGGAATGTACAGATGCTTACGTTGACTTCGTTATGGAACAGGTAGAGCTTGCAAAAGCGAAATGCAAGGATCCAATCGTTCTTATCGAACAGCACCTTGATTTTTCATGCTATGTGCCAGATGGCTTTGGGACAGGAGACTGTGTGATCATTTCAGATGACAGACTTCACATCGTAGACTTTAAATATGGACTGGGTGTGCTAGTTGATGCCGTGGACAATCCACAGATGAAACTGTATGCCCTAGGAGCACTTGGAATCTATGATCACCTGTATGACATCAAAGAAGTGTCTATGACCATCTTTCAGCCAAGACGAGAAAATGTCAGCACCTGGACAATACCGGTGGAAGAACTAAAAGACTGGGCGGAAGAGGAACTAAAGCCTAGAGCTGTCAAAGCCTTTAACGGTGAGGGTGAATACATCCCCGGTCCATGGTGTATCTTCTGTAAAGCGGCAAACAGATGTCGGGCCAGAGCCGAAGAAAAGCTAAAACTTGCAGAGAAAGAATTCAAGATGCCGCCGTTGCTGACGGATGCTGAAATAGAAGAAATCTTACTTATTCTTCCCGACCTTACCAAGTGGGCAAATGAAATAACAGCCTATGCCACTGATGCAGCAGTCAACCACGGTAAAGAGTGGAACGGTTTTAAAGTTGTGGAAGGCCGCTCGGTTCGCAAGTACAAAGATGAAGGAGCCATCGCAGAAAAAGCTGTAGCAGGTGGATATAAGGATATTTACAGAAAGAGCCTTATTCCGATGACAGAGATGCAAAAACTGATGGGTAAAGCCAAGTTTGAGGAACTCCTTGGTGATCTCATTTTCAAACCATCGGGTAAGCCGACTCTTGTTCCAAACTCAGATAAAAGACCGGCGATTAACGTAGTAAATGCTAAAAACGAATTTAACGAAATTATGGAGGATTAAACATTATGGCAAATATGCAAAACAAAACAAAAGTTATCACAGGTGTAAACTCAAGATTTTCTTACTTCCACGGATGGGAGCCTGTATCTATTAATGGTGGTGCAGAAAAGTACAGCGTATCCGTCCTTATTCCAAAGGATGACAAGGAAACCATTAATGCTATCCATGCAGCATTTGATGCTGCCATTGAGGAAGGTATCGCAAAGTTTGGTGGTAAGAAACCAAATAAGGCAGCCATTAAACTACCGCTGCGTGATGGTGATGTAGAGCGTGATGATGAGGCTTATAAAGGCCATTACTTCATCAATGCGAATAGCAAGACAGCGCCACAGATTGTAGACAAAAGTGTTAAGCCGATACTGGATCGTAGCGAGGTATACAGCGGTTGTTATGGCAGGGTTTCTCTTAACTTCTATGCTTTCAACTCAAATGGTAATAAAGGTGTAGCTTGTGGTCTTGGTAATATTCAAAAAATTAGAGATGGAGAACCTCTAGGCGGCAAGACTTCTGCAGTAGATGATTTTACGACTCTTGTAGATGATGACTTCCTTGCCTAAAAGGAATACAAAACTTGACGGTGGTGGAGGTCTTCCCTCTGCCACCTTTTTTCATTTAGGAAAGGTGGTAGCTATGAAGAACTTAGAAATTGATATCGAAACCTATTCATCTACCAATCTACAAAAAAGTGGTGTTTATCGTTACGTAGAAGCAGATGATTTTGAGGTGATGCTGTTTGGTTATGCGGTTGACGGTGATGAAGTTAAGGTCATCGATTTGATGAATGGAGAAAAGATTCCAAAAGAAATCCTAGATGCCTTAACCGATGAAACCATTACGAAGTGGGCATTTAATGCTCAGTTTGAGCGAATATGCCTTTCACGTTATTTGGGCTACCCCACTGGAACTTATCTAAATCCTTCCTCATGGAAATGTTCCATGGTTTGGTCTGCCTATATGGGACTTCCTCTTTCTTTAGAAGGTGTAGGTGCAGTGCTAGGACTTGAGAAGCAAAAGCTGACGGAGGGTAAAGACCTGATACGATATTTTTGTCTTCCATGTACTCCGACTAAAACAAATGGTGGTAGGACCCGTAACCTACCCAGTGATGAAATCGATAAGTGGCAGAATTTTAAAGCATATAACAAGCGTGATGTGGAGGCAGAAATCCAGATACAACAAAAATTGATCAAGTTTCCAGTGCCAGAGGACATCTGGGATGAGTATCATCTCGACCAAGAAATTAACGATCGAGGCATAAAGGTTGATATGGATTTTGTTAAGCAGGCCATCGCTATGGATGACATCTCTCATGAAAAACTACTAACCGCCATGCAGCAGATAACACATCTTGAAAACCCAAACTCCGTACAACAGATGAAAGGCTGGCTTTCAGATAACGGTCTAGAGATGGAGACACTCGGGAAAAAGGCTGTCGCTGAGAAACTTGAGGAAACAGATGGTGAACTAAATGAAGTTCTTTCACTTCGTCAGCAACTGGCAAAATCCTCGGTAAAGAAATATACAGCAATGGAAAATGCGGTTTGTAGTGATTCAAGAGCCAGGGGAATGTTTCAGTTTTATGGAGCTAACAGAACCGGTCGCTTTGCCGGTAGGCTTGTGCAATTGCAAAATCTCCCTCAGAACCATATGCCAGATTTAAAAGAGGCGCGAACTATTGTCAGAAATGGTGATGTTGAAACACTAGAACTGCTCTATGAAGATATACCCGATACACTCTCACAACTAATTCGTACAGCCTTTGTACCAAAAGAAGGTCATAAGTTTATTGTGGCTGACTTTTCAGCCATTGAGGCTCGTGTGCTTTCATGGCTTGCAGGTGAGACATGGCGAACGGATGTATTTGCTAGTGGTGGTGATATCTACTGTGCATCTGCCTCACAGATGTTTGGTGTTTCCGTTGAAAAGCATGGTGTGAACGGTCACTTGAGACAGAAGGGTAAAATTGCTGAATTGGCACTTGGCTATGGTGGTTCAGTAGGCGCACTAAAGGCCATGGGTGCAATAGAGATGGGACTTGAAGAGGAAGAATTAAAACCCCTTGTTAATGCCTGGAGACAGACCAATCCCTACATCGTAAAGTTCTGGTGGGATGTTGATAGAGCGGCAAAGGACTGTATAAAGAGTAGACAATCTCAAGAAACGCACAATATTAAGTTCTACTATAAAAGTAGCATGCTATTTATTGTTCTTCCTTCTGGGAGAGAGCTTGCCTATGTCAAACCTCGGATCGGTGAAAACATCTTCGGTGGTGAATCTGTTACCTATGAAGGTGTGGGTGGAACAAAGAAATGGGAGCGTCTTGAAAGCTATGGACCAAAATTTGTAGAGAACATAGTTCAAGCAATCTCCCGTGATATTTTGATGTTTTCCATGAAGACACTCCGAACTTGTAGTATTGTGGCTCATGTCCATGATGAAGTCATTATTGAGTCAGATCCTCGAATGTCACTTGATAGGGTATGCCAACAAATGAGCATCGTGCCACCTTGGGCAAACGGACTGCTCCTTGATGCCGATGGCTATGAATGTGACTTTTACCAAAAAGATTTATAAAACCATCAGATTTCACCTCCTGCCGTGGCTACTAGGTAGGAGGTGTTTTTCTATGAACATATTTGAAGTAAAAGACGGTTGTCCTACCATCAAGGGCAAGACAGAACAGATGACAACAGAAGAGTTGCAGAAGGAATATGACTTTCATATAGCAGAGGGCATTGTCAAAATGCTTTATAAAGAAGGCAAAATTACAGCGGATGAATTACACAAAATATCAGCATTAAACCGAGAGAAATTCTCTCCTCGACTAGCCGAGATTATGTCCTAAAACCCTTGCTATTAGTGGCTTTTAGAGTGATATATGTAATGGGTGAAAGCGAGGTGAGATGATGAAAAAGATAACTAAAATAGATGAACTACCCAAAGTTCAACCGACCAATAATAAGTTAAAAGTAGCCGCTTATGCCAGGGTATCAACAGATAGCGATGACCAGCTTATCAGCCTAAAAGCACAGCGGGAACATTATGAGAACTACATTAAGTCCAATTCAGAATGGGAGTTTGCAGGACTTTATTATGACGAGGGTATTTCAGGCACCAGAAAAGAAAGGCGGCCAGAACTGCTTCGAATGATAGAAGATTGTAAGAAGGATCGGATTGACTTTATTATCACCAAATCTATCAGCCGTTTTGCCCGTAACACGGTAGATTGCTTAGAGCTTGTAAGAATGCTGATTGATATTGGAGTTTATATTTATTTTGAGAAAGAAAACTTAAATACTGGTGATATGGAAAGCGAGTTGATGCTTTCTATTCTTTCAGGGTTTGCTGCAGAAGAGTCTGCATCCATTTCACAAAACAGCAAGTGGTCCATTCAAAAGAGATTTCAAAATGGCAGCTATATTGGTACTCCGCCTTATGGCTATACCAATATAGATGGTGAAATGGTAATCGTCCCAGAAGAAGCAGAAATCATCAAACGTATTTTTGCAGAGTGCCTTTCAGGGAAAGGTGGAGGTACTATAGCAAGAGGTTTGAACAAAGACAAAATACCTGCAAGTAGAGGTAATCACTGGAGTGCAGGCACGGTGATAGACATGCTTCGAAACGAAAAATATATGGGTGATGTCCTACTTCAAAAGACTTACACCGATAGTAACTACAATCGCCATCCAAATACAGGCGAAAAAGACCAGTACTACTACAAGGATAATCATGAACCTATTGTAAGCAGAGAAGACTTTGCTAAGGTACAAGATCTCATCGATGAGAGAGCCAAGATGAAGTGCAAGGGCATGAAAAAGAACGTTTATCTCAACCGATATGCTCTAAGTGGCAAGATGGTCTGTGGAGAGTGTGGTCGCAATTTTAGGAGAAAGACAAACTACTCAGTTGGCAGGAGTTATATTGCTTGGAGTTGCATCGGTCACATCGAAGACAAAGAGAGCTGTTCCATGTTGTTTCTGCGAGATGGAGAAATAAAAGCCACATTTACCACCATGATGAACAAGCTTGCTTTCAGTAACAAGCTAATCCTAGAGCCACTTTTCAAATCAATTAGCCAAATCGATGAAGAAAGCGACCGTGAAAGAATGGATGCTATTGATAAGCGAATGGAGCAACTCATGGAAGAACGCAACACCCTTATTACACTGATGGCCAAAGGTTTCCTTGAGCCAGCTCTTTTTAATCAGGAACGAAATGTTTTAGATAGTGAGATGAAAAATCTTTCAACCGAAAAAACAAACCTTGTATCAAATTCCGCGAGTGGGGTTTTGCGAGCAAACGAGATAAAGGACCTCATTAATTATGTGTCAGCAGATAATTTTAATGGTGACTACACGGAAGAACTATTTGAAGAATTTGTAGTGAACATCATTGTAAATTCCAGGGATGAGCTGACATTCAATTTGAAATGCGGTCTTTCCCTGAAAGAAAAGGTGGTGAGATAAATGGCATATATTCCATATGGATACAAAATTCAAGATGGAGTGGTTACTGTCGATGAAAAGGCAGCAGGTCAAGTAAAGGTATTCTTTGAGAAATACATATCAGGACTATCCCTTACAGTGGCTGGCGAACAGGCAGGTATTGAAAAGACACATTCTGTGATGGGGCGCATTTTGAAAAACGTCAACTACCTTGGAAATGATACGTATCCAGCAATTATTGATAAAGAGATATTTGATAAAGCTGAAGAAGTTAGAGATAAACGTGCAAAGGATTTAGGACGAGTGGTAGAGCTTGCCGCTTTCACCTCTCCCCCTCCCAAAGAACGATTCAAAATGAAAAAGGCAGATAATAAGATGCCAGTTGATCCTTTTGAACGAGCAGAATACTTATATAGTCTGATAGAAAGCGAGGAATAAAGTGACAGAGAAAAATATAATGGTTATTCCTGCTCGTAAAAGAGTAGGAAGTACAGCCGCAAAAGAAAAGATAAAGAAACTTCGTGTTGCTGCCTATTGCCGTGTTTCTACAGAAACAGAAGAACAAAATTCTAGCTATGAGGTTCAGGTCGCACACTATACAGAGTTTATAAAGAAAAATAATGAATGGGAGTTTGCTGGCATCTTTGCAGATGATGGTATCTCCGGTACAAACACTAAAAAGCGTGACGAATTTAATCGTATGATTGCAGAGTGTATGGATGGTAACATCGACATGGTTATTACTAAATCCATCAGCCGATTTGCACGTAACACCCTAGACTGCCTTCAATATATTAGACAGCTCAAAGATAAGAACATATCCGTCTACTTTGAAAAAGAGAATATCAACACCATGGATGCCAAAGGTGAGGTTTTGCTGACTATTATGGCATCTTTGGCACAACAGGAAAGCCAGAGCCTTTCACAAAACGTTAAGCTTGGGCTACAGTACCGATACCAACAAGGAAAGGTGCAGGTCAACCATAAGCGGTTTATGGGCTACACGAAAGATGAAGATGGAAATTTAATTATTGTCTCCGAAGAAGCTGAGATTATCAAACGCATCTACCGAGAATACCTTGAAGGTCAGAGTCTAGTAGGCATTGGTCGAGGCCTTGAAAAGGATGGTATTTTAACAGCAGCAGGAAAACCAAGATGGCGACCGGAATCGGTTAAGAAGATCCTTCAAAACGAAAAATACATCGGAGATGCCCTTCTGCAAAAGACTGTCACAGTAGATTTTCTGACCAAGAAACGAGTGAAAAATGAAGGTCATCTTCCCCAGTATTATGTTGAAAATAGCCATGAGGCGATTATTCCTAAAGAGTTATTTTTGCAGGCGCAAGAAGAAATTCATCGGAGAAGCAATATCTACACAGGAGAAGGCAAGAACAAACGCATTTATAGTAGCAAGTACGCTTTAAGTGCCATTACCTTCTGTGGAGAATGTGGCGATATTTATAGGAGAACCTATTGGAATATTCACGGCAGAAAAGAATTTGTCTGGCGATGTGTGACTAGAATCGAGCAAGGTCCTGAAGTTTGTAAGAACCGAACCGTAAAAGAAGATGAACTCTATGGTGCTGTAATGACCGCAATTAATAAGCTGCTTGCAGGTGGCAACAACATGATAAAGACCCTGGAAGAGAATATTCATGCTGTGATTGGTGAAACCACAGAATACCAAATTTCAGAGATTAACAACTTACTGGAGGAAAAGCAAAAAGAACTTATCAAGCTGGCGAACAAGGGTCAAGACTATGAACACCTAGCAGATGAGATTGATGAGCTGAGAGACAAGCGACAGATCCTTTTAGTAGAAGATGCCTCCCTCAGTGGCGAGAACGAGCGAATCAATGAGCTGATTGAATTTATCCGCAATAATAAATTCCGTACCTTAGAGTACGACGATAAGCTTGTGAGAAAGATAATCCAGAGCGTTACAGTCTATGAAGACCACTTTATCATAACCTTTAAATCTGGCATCGAATTGGAAGTATGAGACTCATTCCATAATTTTTATATTGAACATATCATCTTGTTGTGTTATTCTATAAATTGATATAAATAAAGATGTAGGAGGAACCGAAACTATGACAGCCTCAATGCGTTTAAGATAAGCTGGCAATAAAAAAAGCAGAATCTATCCCCGATGATAGGCTTTTTTGTTGTGCTTATTTATACGATATTGAGCATTCGTTAGTTACGGTGAGGATATTGGTTATTTAACTATACCTTTATTTAACTATGTCTTTAATATGAATGTTTCCAAATTGTATGTATGCAGACCAAAAGCCACATTGTGGGGTTTGGCCTGCATTTTTTATTGCCTAGAATGCTATTCAAAATAGAAATTCAAGCAAAATAATATGCAGGAGATAATATAAATGGAAAAATACAACAATTGGAAACGAAAATTTTATGCAATATGGGCAGGGCAAGCAGTATCATTAATCACTAGTGCCATCCTGCAAATGGCGATTATTTTTTACCTTACAGAAAAAACAGGATCTGCGATGGTCTTGTCTATGGCTTCATTAGTAGGTTTTTTACCCTATGCGATTTTGGGGCCTGCCATTGGTGTGCTAGTGGATCGTCATGATAGGAAGAAGATAATGATTGGTGCCGATTTAATTATCGCAGCAGCTGGTGCAGTGCTTGCTATTGTTGCATTCTATATGGAGCTACCTGTCTGGATGGTTATGATAGTATTGTTTATCCGTAGCATTGGAACAGCTTTTCATACCCCAGCGCTCAATGCGGTTACACCACTTTTAGTACCAGAAGAACAGCTAACGAAATGCGCAGGCTATAGTCAGTCTTTGCAGTCTATAAGCTATATTGTTAGTCCGGCAGTTGCAGCACTCTTATACTCCGTTTGGGATTTAAATGCTATTATTGCCATCGACGTATTGGGTGCTGTGATTGCATCTATTACGGTAGCAATTGTACGTATACCTAAGCTGGGTAATCAAGTGCAAAGTTTGGAACCAAATTTCATAAGAGAAATGAAAGAAGGAATTGTCGTTCTGAGACAAAACAAAGGATTGTTTGCCTTATTACTCTTAGGAACACTATATACTTTTGTTTATATGCCAATTAATGCACTATTTCCTTTAATAAGCATGGAATACTTTAATGGAACACCTGTGCATATTTCTATTACGGAAATTTCCTTTGCCTTTGGAATGCTAGCAGGAGGCTTATTGTTAGGAAGATTAGGGAGCTTCGAAAAGCGTGTATTACTAATAACTAGTTCATTTTTTATAATGGGGGCCAGTTTAGCCGTTTCGGGAATACTTCCTCCAAATGGATTTGTAATATTTGTAGTTTGCTGTGCAATAATGGGGCTTTCGGTGCCATTTTATAGCGGTGTGCAAACAGCTCTTTTTCAGGAGAAAATTAAGCCTGAATATTTAGGACGTGTATTTTCTTTGACCGGAAGTATCATGTCACTTGCTATGCCAATTGGGTTAATTCTTTCTGGATTCTTTGCTGATAAAATCGGTGTAAATCATTGGTTTTTACTATCAGGTATTTTAATTATTGGCATTGCTATAGTTTGCCCAATGATAACTGAGGTTAGAAAATTAGATTTAAAATAAACAATATTGGAGGGATATTTATGTATCTTATTTTCATGTAATTCTTCCTGCTAAAATCGCAGGGTTTTCCCTGCGTACAAGCAAATGAAAGCATGCGATTATAGACAGGAGGAAATGTTATGGAATTAATATTAAAAGCAAAAGACATTCGTGTGGAATTCAAAGGACGCGATGTTTTAGATATAAATGAATTAGAAGTATATGATTATGACCGTATTGGTTTAGTAGGAGCAAATGGTGCAGGAAAAAGCACTTTACTCAAGGTACTTTTAGGAGAATTAATTCCCCCAGGATGTAAAATGAATCGTCTGGGTGAACTTGCCTATATTCCCCAGTTGGACGAAGTAACTCTGCAGGAGGAAAAAGATTTTGCACTTGTAGGCAAGCTAGGTGTTGAGCAATTAAATATACAGACCATGAGCGGTGGTGAAGAAACAAGGCTTAAAATAGCACAGGCCTTATCGGCACAGGTTCATGGTATTTTAGCGGATGAACCTACGAGCCATTTAGACCGTGAAGGAATTGATTTTCTAATAGGACAGCTAAAATATTTTACAGGTGCACTGTTAGTTATTAGCCATGACCGCTATTTTCTTGATGAAATAGTAGATAAAATATGGGAACTGAAAGATGGCAAAATCACTGAGTATTGGGGAAACTATTCTGATTATCTTCGTCAGAAAGAGGAAGAACGTAAGAGCCAAGCTGCAAAATACAAACAATTTATTGCGGAACGTGCCCGATTGGAAAGGGCTGCGGAGGAAAAGCGAAAACAGGCTCGTAAAATAGAACAGAAGGCAAAAGGTGCTTCAAAGAAAAAAAGTACTGAAGGCGGAGGGCGTTTAGCTCATCAAAAATCAATAGGAAGTAAGGAAAAAAAGATGCATAATGCCGCTAAATCCCTAGAGCACAGGATTGCGGCCTTAGGAAAAGTAGAAGCTCCGGAAGACATTCGCAGAATTCGTTTCAGGCAAAGTAAAGCATTGGAGCTCCATAATCCATACCCTATAGTCGGTGCGGAAATTAATAAAATATTTGGGGATAAGGCACTGTTTGAAAATGCATCTTTTCAAATTCCGCTAGGAGCAAAAGTAGCGATAACTGGAGGTAATGGAACAGGAAAAACAACCTTAATCCAAATGATCTTAAATCATGAAGATGGAATTACTATTTCACCTAAGGCCAAAATAGGATACTTTGCACAAAATGGTTACAAGTACAACAGTAATCAAAAAGTCTTGGAATTTATGCAGGAGGATTGTGATTACAATGTTTCAGAAATTCGTTCTGTGTTAGCATCAATGGGAATTAAACAAAACGACATAGGAAAAAGCTTAGCTGTTTTAAGCGGTGGTGAAATTATGAAATTATTGTTAGCTAAAATGCTTATGGGTAGATATAACATCCTACTAATGGATGAACCCAGCAACTTCCTTGACATACCAAGCTTAGAGGCTTTGGAAATATTAATGAAGGAGTATTCTGGAACTATAGTGTTTATCACCCATGACAAACGCTTACTCGAAAATGTGACTGATGTAATTTATGAAATTAGTGATAAGAGCTTAAAGCAGATTCGATAAACGGACTGAACTATAAGATTTTAGAAAAGTGGCTTTATGAAGAAATGGATTTTAATCCTGCACCAATGACAGGAATTCGAAAAGCGATGAAAGAATTTAAGGAGGTTTTCTAATGGGTTTTTACTCAATTTTTGTAATTGATAAACTTCATTATCAACCAAACGAAAAATAAAAGGTTATAATGAACAAAGTAAATATAAAAGATAGTCAAAATTTTATTACTTCAAAATATCACATAGAAAAAATAATGAATTGCATTAGTTTAGATGAAAAAGATAACATTTTTGAAATAGGTGCAGGCAAAGGTCATTTTACTGTTGAATTGATAAAAAGATGTAATTTTGTAACGGCGCTAGAAATTGATTCTAAATTATGTGAGGTAACTCGTAATAAGCTCTTAAATTACCCTAACTATCAAATAGTAAATGACGATATACTGAAATTTACATTTCCTAGCCACAATCCATATAAAATATTTGGCAGTATACCTTACAACATAAGCACAAATATAATTCGAAAAATTGTTTTTGAAAGTGCGGCCACAGTAAGTTATTTAATAGTGGAATATGGTTTTGCTAAAAGGTTATTAAATACAAACAAATCACTAGCATTGCTGTTAATGGCAGAGGTAGATATTTCTATATTAGCAAAAATTCCTAGGCATTATTTCCATCCAAAACCTAAAGTGGATAGCACATTAATTGTATTAAAAAGAAAGCCAGCAAAAATGGCATTTAAAGAGAGAGAAAAATATAAAACTTTTGTAATGAAATGGGTTAACAAAGAGTATGGAAAACTGTTTACAAAAAATCAATTTAATAAAGCTTTAAAACATGCGAGAATATATGATTTAAACAATATTAGTTTCGATCAATTTTTATCGTTATTTAATAGTTATAAAATATTTAACGGCTAAAAACAATAAATCACTTGTAACTGTAAATGTTTAATTATAGGTAGGATAGCATAGGTTAAGTGCTATTCTGCCTTTTTAAAGTAAGGTATACGTTCTAGAGAGAGACTGGATATGTTCCTGTCTACCGATAGCCCCAAAAACGCAGTAGATATGTTTCCACAAACAATGGTCAAGCTTGGATATGTTCCCCCAAATGACCCTTGATATAAACAGGGCTTGGGACAATGAATTTGATAGCTATCCTATCCTCTTAACACATGTTGAGACGGTGGTATTGATGTCAAGGGTTGAGAAGTAAGAGTGTAATAAGATAAGTAAATAAAGGCTTTCCGTGGTTTGAGGTCTGGTTCTATGCCGGAAGGATAATCACGGTTTTTTGCTTTGAGGGAAGTTATCCAAGATTGGTGAATTATTCACCGGATTTACGAATTTGAATATAGGCTTGGTGAGTTGATAAGATTGCTGGCAAAAATGTGGTGAGTTGACAAGATGTCTATTGGCTTGAATGGACATACAAGATTGAAATGCACTTATAAAGTAATTACTTTTCAAGTGCATATAAAGGTTGTGATAAGAGTTGTAAAATGTTATGATAAAAAGAAAAGGTGGATTTAGGTATGGATAAGGAAGATAAAGCCCAAAAGCAACCAATGGAGTTTTATAATATGTCAGATTTTCTTAGAGGACAATCCTCGAAATTGATCACAGGTTTATCAGATGAAGATAAAACTGCTTTCGTTTTGAAAAACGGAAAGCCTGTAGCAGTGCTTATTTCTCACGAGAGATACGAAAGGTTATTAAAAGCAGGAATAGATATAACTGAATACTAAATATAAAACAATTAAGAGATGAGAGAGGTTAAATGAATGGCCGTGAAAAAATCAGAATTGTATTCCCTATTGTGGGAAGCTTGTAATAAATTAAGAGGTGGAGTTGAGCCGTCAAGGTATAAAGATTATGTACTTGTATTGTTGTTTTTCAAATATGTATCAGACCGATATAAAGGGCAACGTTTTGCTGAATTCACAGTAAATGAAGGTGCTTCATTTGACGACTTAATTGCTGCAAAAGGTAAGCCGGATGTTGGCGAAAGAGTAGACGTAATTCTTCAAAAGTTTCTAGAAGATAATAAGCTAGTAGGTGCGCTTCCTGATGTATGGTACGATGTCAAGAAATTGGACCAAAAAAATTAAAAATTCTTACAGTTACAGA
>CAMFJH010000042.1 GCA_945956915.1 uncultured Francisellaceae bacterium
TTTAGCAACAGTGGTGATTTTGTTGAAAAAGTATTTTTGAGACAACTTCTAGTATTTATACAAAAATTTTCTAAGTCTACTATATTGGATAATCTGTCATCAATAAAAATAATTTCCTTAGGGTTTAGTTTGGTTTCAGTTAAGAAAGCATGAAGGACATCACTTTTTGTATGTAGATCAGTATAAATAATGCCATCTTTATAGACAGGTCTTTTTATTAGATGTGGGTTTTTTAATTTATCGACCTCGAAATTAGCTTTAGCTAAACCTGTAGAGAGGCTAAAATCCATATTATGCTTTTTCAATTGTAAATTTCTCCAATCTTCTACTGATTGGATATTGCCCATTTTGCCCCTTCTAAACGAGGTTAAAGCTAGAACAAGAATATTTTTCTTCTGTAAGTTCCTGATGAGATCAGGCAAAGCCGGATCTGTTAATTCCCAGGTGGATTGCAATAACATGATGCTGTGTAATAAGTCACGTGCAGCCTTTCCCAAACGGTTTTCGATATCGGCCATTGAGGCTTCCCAAAAGGCAGAAGCAGGTTGTAGTTGAATAAGGTTTGTTGGATGAACCAGAACTTCATCCACGTCAAAAATAACAAGTGTTTCTGAGCTGGCCTTTTCTAGAATAACAGGTAGTTGTTCAATTTGGTGCATAGTATACCTTTCAGCTAAAGCAATGTTGTGGTACAAACCGTTCAAGAGCAATAGTACCACGAATAATGTTAAACGAGTCAAGTTACAGTCCTCCTTAGTCTGATTTTATTTTTTTTATTTACCTTATTAATGGTTTCTTTTAGGGCATGGATTCTATCATGCATAAGCTCCTTATTGATATGTTTGCTATTATCAGTTTGTATAGAGCTTGTCCAATTGTCTAAGTATTGAGTCACTCTGGGCATCAATTTTCTTAATTGTCGATGCTTGGGGTTTTTAGAATAGACATCCACAATAAGTTCTATAGTGCCTATTACTGCTTGATGTGGTTTGTTTTTAAAAAGACGAATTTTACCATCTAATGCTTGTTGAAGATACTCTAAACCCTCATCAAATTGAGTTTCCCTATGCATACATAGAAAATGTCCGTAAGATCTTTTAATAACCAATGCTTCGTAATGGTCCTCATCCTGTTTGCAATAATTTTTAGCAATGCGCAGAGCATCTGAAAGTGCTTCTTCTGCCTTTTCAAAATCTTTGAGCTTTGCTGCTGTTCTGCCATAAGCATGCTTTGAAATAGCCAGTTCTAAATTTTCACTATTAATTGTCTTGTGAATTTCAAGAGCTTTTTCTAGATGCTCTCTTGACAACTCAATGTAATTTTTTGACTGTTCAGGCAATGAGAATTGTGATTTCCTATAATATACCAACCCAAGAGATCGGCATGTGATAGCCAAATATTGAGAATTGTTGTTAGTTAAAGTCTTTAAGACCTGCTGATAAGCAGCCTCAGCTTCATCATATCTGCATTCGTTGTATAGGATGTGTCCACCTATTAAATAGGATAGCGCTGTTGCTCCGTTTCTTTGGTGTACCAGATTTAATTCTTGTCTTGCTTTATTATACTCGCCCGAATAATAATAGGATGTTGCAAGATCTTCCATGATTGTATTGAGCATCCTATCATGGGGGTTGCTTATTGTTGCCAGAGTTTTTGCTTTTTCTAGAAGACGAATGGCCTCAGGAGCATCGCGCAAACAATGAATATAGTATGCTCCAGATTTGCTTAGAATGCTGATGAATTTTTTGGTTTTTAATAAATCACTGTTATTGGCTATTAAATGGTTTAAAAAATCATCGATATGAGGCATAATCATGCGGATATTTTCAATGTTTTTCTTGTCCCAAAAGTCATACACCAGATATTTGTCAAGCAAGCCAAGCACTTTTTCTTCTGTTGCGGGGGCTTTATGTGACTCTATTATGTGTACTTTGATACTGTCTTTTAATATATTGTGCATGTTTATACATAATTGACCTTCAATGTTGGAAATGCCTATTAAGGAATATTTATTCAAAATTTCTAAGACGGCATAAATATCTTTAATTTCATCTTTGAATATGGAAACTGGGATGATATCATGAGAAAATCAGGTGCACAGCTTAAGTAACTCGTAGGCTTCTCCTAGCTCTTTGACTAATATTTTTTTAGAGATTTCAAAAGCCTTATGGGCGGTTTTTACATAATGATTTTGTTCAAATGATTGATATTTTAAAAAGGCTATTCTTCGATCACTGATGGAATCATATTCTCTAATATAGTCTTCTATTGTGACCATACTGTTGTTTTTTAAATAGTTAACGGCTTGAGTGATGACCAATGGGTAGTAGCCTAGTTTTTGTGCCAATTTTTTGCACTTTCTAAAGATTCATGTTTCAGAATTGTTAAGATCAGTTTTTCAGCCTCTTGGGTATTCTGATTAAATACCTTTAACTCAAGCACATCCCAAGCATCCCACTGTTTTCTGATAGAGGTAATAAGGATCTCATGTTTTTGAAATTGGGCTGAAATCAGATCTTTAATATCTTCGTAACGCGATACATTATCTAAAACAAGCAACATCTTTTCTTTGTTTTTTAGGTGATTCTGCAATAATGGAATCGCAAGTTGCTTTACTTGTTCATCGTTCAAGTGATTTATCTGATTTTCAGTCACAACACCCATAGCAATGGCAAATGATCGGATTGAATTAATAAGGATTTGAGGTGTATCTGCTTTTAGAAGATAAGTGCCGCCATGATATTTTTTTGCATTAATTTTTGCATATTGATAAGAAAGTTGAGTTTTTCCAATACCTTGGTACCCAACTACTACAACTTTTTTCTTTTCTTTTAGTGTTTGTTTAATTTGTTTAAGAAAAGACTCTCTTCCTGTAAAATATGCACAAGGCAATGGTAATTTGCAAATTTGAGTTGCTTGTATTTTTGAGATGGTATTTGGGGTATTGTGATTTTCAATGTTTGTTTTTTTGTTGTCTTTGTACACAAGTGTGCCAAAGATGGTGCACGTAAAGCCAATTAATGTACAAGTTATAAGCCACCATTTTGGACTTTTAGTTTTAGGTACAGAAGTGTCGACAACACTCTCTGTTAGCTCGTTTGAACTGGCAGTAGATTTGCATCCTGCATAGAAGTGTTCAAAATATTTATCCAGTTTGAAAGGATAAAATTTTTCAAGCATATCGATGATTAAGCAATAATAATTTTTATTGGCTGTTAGATTAATGTAGGATTGCATTTCAGGTAAGGCATTAAAAATAGTTATAGGCAGCTCGTCAATTGAGATAAAGATGATTGGGTTTAAACCTTCTTGATTTAATTTGGCTATATTTAAAATCTCTGGTTTTCTTTCTACCAGCGCTGTCGATAAACAACAGATGATATGGTGTTGTTTCACAGTCGAGGTGTTGATCAGTGTTGTTAGATCATCATAAGTTTCACCTGACTTTAATACATGAATATTTGCAAGTTGGAGGTGTTGTTTTACTTGGCGCATAAAAGTAAAAGCTGCTTTTGACCTGCTATCATAGATAAGAGAACAAGAGATGCTTTCATGCACAGAAACGGAGAGTTTCTTTAATGCTTTTTCAAATTCAATTAGGTTTAATAAACTGCAGTAATAGCTATTGATATGATTAAATTTATCAGATTTTTCTATAAAATCTATAATCCCTTCCTGTGACCTACAATCTGTTTTTATTTTTATTCCGGCAATGCGATTTTCAACGTTTTTAACAGCAATAGATAAAAGGGAAGCAATGTTATTAGGTCTTCTGGCCCTAACCATACAGGCAATAATGTCGATTTCTCTAGAAGTAAATGAGATGCCATTAATTGTTTTTAAATAGGCACTATAAATGGTTTGTGGTGTGATGATTTCATCATGCTCACCATACTGCCTGAGATCTGATTCTTGCAGAGTTTCACTCATAACATTCAAAACCTAATAAAGACGCAGTTATACAACCGCAGCTCTCATACTAACTTGTTTTTTAAAAAAAGTGAAGAGTCATGATTGTTATTAATTGCCTAACTAAAATATAGCTTAATAATTCTAGAGTAAATAGTACCCAAGAGCTGCTTTTGGGTGAATTTTCAACTCGATACGTATCTGTAATTAATAGAAATTCGAATAATCTTTAGCAACCGAATTTGCGCAAGCACCTTGAATAAAAATGACAACTCATTGTCGGGTTTTCTAATTAATTTGAGCAATAGGCAGATATCGGATTGGTTGGGATTTTACAATGTCTTTTGGCATAGGTAACAAAATTGAAATGCGCAAGCGAGCTTTGCTCGAAGCCATTCGCTTTTGTGGCGGGGTTACCGCCTTTAGCCAACGCCTTAAAGTAAACCGAAGCCGGGCCAGCAACTGGTGCAATAGACCAGAAATGGAGATGCCTTATCAGTACGCTATTTTGACAGAAGACATCACACAAGTGAGTATTGAACGCCTGTCTCCCTATACGGAGCTGCCAATAAGGTTATTAGACGTTTGCGTTCAAAAGATACACTCCCCATTCTCCCTGTGGCCTTAAGCTCTATCCGGCTTGGGGAGCATTTTTATTCAAACTGCCCGTATCCTGAGCGTCCAATGATTATTGGTACAGATGGGGTATTGATTTCAGGTCTTGCACAATTGGAGCTTCAAAAATCACCAAAGAAAGCTAAGGTTCAAGCCATCGTATTGGATCTAGAAGCGATTGCTTTAGAGGAGCGATCCCTAAAAGAAGCAAACCTAGAATTATTAATCAGTGAAAAAGTGGCCATTGGTTTGTGTTTGGAACGATTAATAGGGAGTTATTCGGGCAAGAGAAACGATCTCAAAAATGAACAAAATGATGATCAGATAGCCATTAATAAATCACCTTGTTGCCCGGGCAACAAGGTTCGGCTCGATAGTGTTATAGCAAATCTTGTTGATATAGGTAGCCGAGATACATACTTTCGTGCCAAGACAGTTTACTTACATGGTGATGTTGAAATTATCCAGGCAATGGATAACCAATCTTTAGCGATTAAGAGTGCTGCCCTAAAGATAAAAAATTTAAAAGCTAATTTATTAAACAACCCCCAACGTAGAAATAAGGAGTGAAATGATGTTTACATCCAGGATCCGTTCTGTAAAACCAGAATTATTTAGTCATGAAGGATTATATGAAGCTGAAGTGCGTTATAAATTGCCTTTACGGCTGGCTTTTATAGCATTGTTTGGTTGTTGTGATCGTGAAGGTCGATTTCGGTGGCAACCCAGACGATTAAAGCTGGATATGTTGCCCTATGATGATGTGGATATTGCAGCCGTATTGAATGCATTCATTGAGTGTGGATTTATTAAAAAATATGAACATGAAGGTGAAGTATACGGGTGCATCCCCTCGTGGTCTCGTCATCAGAAAATAAATCATCGAGAAGGGGACAGTGAACTGCTTTTTGAGCCATTTGAGCAGAACTCTTATATTTTTCTTGTGTGCTTTCTGTTTTATAGTGTTGCATCGCATATTGATCTTCAAAAGATTCTAATGAATTCCAAACCTCTAAATTCCTCATGTGCTTGGGTGCATGATGAGGTGCAAATGTGGCGGAAAAAATTATGTCCGATGCACGATTTCGATAATCAGCGGTCATATCTCTGCGTAATTCTTCTAATTTAGTTCCTGAAATATAGGCAGCACTTTGGACTGCACTTCGCCCAGTGCTTCTTGAAACGAATCCGACCCGATAATGATAAATAGCCATGGTGTTAATATATCGCCGATAGGCAAACTGCGCAAGTGCGCATAAGTGCGCATTTGATTCCAAATGACGGTTGAAGGCTGGCGCCTTAATTATTTATTTTTTTAAAAAACATCCTTAGGGTGTAGAATATTTGTTTTTTGATTGCTATGATCTTTTTTGTGAACTTTAAATTTTATTTTGATTTTTAATTGATGAGGCAATAGAGCATATGAAAAACAATCTTCAAAAAATTGAAGCGATTCATGAAAAACTAAAGCAATTAAAAGCCGAGAAAAATGCAATCGAACAAAAGCTGCTTGATAATGTAGGACAAGTTTTGAAAGTGCAGGAGGCTTTCCAAATCGATTTTGATTGTCTGGTGGGTGGAATATTAGAAACAATTGACACCATACGATCTGATCCTGTGAAAATGGAAGCGTGGCGGGTAACTGGAAAAAAATTTCGTAAGTCAAGTCTTATGCCTGAACAAAATCGTGCTAAAAAATTTGACAGCAACGTGGAGGTGGAACATGTCTGAAATCAATCGGTCATTAGCTAGTAGCGCTGCTGCCTCTTATCGAAATCAAGCAAGCAATAAGGCTTTGAGAAGAGCTAGAACTCGCACGATCATTCAAGCGGTAGTCTTTTACAGATGCTAGGTTTTTTTTCAATCTGTGGGATTGAAGAAGGACTAGATCTACAATTTGATTTAGAAAGTAGAGATAAAGCAGCGGTATTGTTGGGCATATTATCGGACGCATTCGATCGATTGCCTGTTAGTCCGAAGACTGAACAATTTGAGCAATGGAAAAAGATAGGTGTACGGATTATGAAGATGAGGAGCTCAAAACCCCCGTTAAGTTGAGTATTGACACTGTTATTGGATTCCATATAGACTCTTTCTGTACCAGGGGTGCTGATTCTTGTGAATCGGCTGAGACGGCGTGTTGCCGAACCCTTTTAACCTGTATCTAGACAATACTAGCGTAGGGAGAGTCTTATGTTTTATGCATTCCGTCATTTTTTAAATGAACCTTCTAATTTAAAATCTGTTTTAAGTACTACTGCAACCATTGGTATTGGTACTCATGGTCTACTATGGCTTACACAGCATTTTGTTGAAAAATATGTACCTGATCCTCGAGAAAAAGAAATCATACTGAAGCATTTTATAGATGTCGACGCTTGCCAGGCTGCATTGAATCGGCATCGATATCAATCTAATAACAGACAGTAAAATAGGGAGATCATAATGGACATCTTTAATCAGATGCCACCTCGCTTATTTTTTTTAAGTATCGCAGGTACTGTATTAGAATATTTTGACTATGCCTTATATGGGTTTTATGCAAGTATTTTAGCGACTGCCTTTTTCCCTTATGAAAATAGCGCGGAGGCTCTTTTAAAAACGTATGGCGTATTTGTGGTAGGTTCTTTTCTAAGCCTGTAGGAGCGGTTATTTTTGGTAGCATAGGCGATCGTTATGGTCGTGCAGTGGCTCTAAAAATAAGTATGATAGGCATTGCATTGCCGACACTTTGTATAGGCTTCTTGCCAGAATATAAAAGCATTGGTGGGTGGGCACCTCTAGGATTGTTGCTTTGTAGTTGGATGAATCTATGGCAGTGAACCTAACAGCATGGGGTGTGTTGATGTATACGCTTTTTATGCCAATTGCGGGATGGCTAGGCGATCGTTTCAGTGCTGTCGCTGTTGTCAAATATGGATTTTATGGACTCATGATATTGGGGGCTTTAAATGCTTATTATGTACAACAGGGTGGTTTGCCAATCCTGCTCATTTTACTGGTAGGTATAATGCTTGCTTGTATACAAGGACCTGCAATGGTAATGCTTTATGACAAGTTTGAGATCCAAGAGCGTTATAGAAGCATTGGTTTGGGGCATGCGTTGGGATCTATGGTGTTATCGGGCAGCACACCTTTAATCAGCTTGTGGATTTGGAAAGTGAGTAATAGTCCGGTTGCTCCCCTTTGGTATAGCTTGATTCTGTGCTGCTTTGGTCTTGTCGCTGTGTTCAGGCTTCAACAACCTCTATTGCCCTTTAGAAACGACATAAATAAAAATATGACTTTAGAAGGTCTTAATCGATCCATTTAGCAATTTATTGTGAAAAAATTGGGTGTTGCTCATCGTAATTTTTTAGTGTACTGTGATGAGACTGGCTTCCTCCTTTAAGAGGAAACCAGGCCGCGCCCAAGCTGGATGCGTTTAACCATCCTGCAGGGCACTCACCAAGTTTGTTCTGGAAAACAAAAATGGTTAAAATGATTCTATCGCACAACTGTTGGGTTGTACATTGTACTTTTGAATTCTTGCTTAGAGAGTGTGTAACAATTTTAGTTACAACACTTTCTTTTCTATTGCGTGTACCCTACAAACCTAAATCTTTTGATTATCCTTCAAAGCTTTTAATCCCAGAGTATTATGATTCAATAGAGTTGTTTACTAAAACGGGCTTTTTAGTGCTGTTGTGTAGCAAGGAGATATTTTTAGGACGTTCGTTTTGATTCATCGCTGTGATAGCGGGGAAGAATTTTGAAATGGATACGGGCCAAGGTGTGGAGAATTATTGTGTGTTTTGCATAGCCTGGGTGTGGCATATTTTTGCTGCCTCTACTAGCGAGTTATGGAGCTTTATGGTAAAGAAATCAGATTTAATCTTCTGATGCCTCAATTGATACGCTAAATTGTGTAACTACACATCTTTGGTGACGCTTGAATAGAAAAGGGTAAATTAAATGGGTAAGTAGGTTGACATACAAAGCTCAAATCCTGTATACTGTCTCAATACTTTTAAGATATGACTTTATTTTGGGATACCGTACCCACATGTCCTAAGAAATAAAGTATCTTTAACTTATTTAACCTTAATAAAATAGACACGGAGGCTATGATGGCACCATTTAGAAAATCTTCTTTAAGAATTTGGTTCATCTTTGCATTAACTTTTTTATTTATATCCCCAACATATGCAAAAGTTTCTGCTATTATATTTGATTGTGACGGAGTGTTGGTTGATACTGAATATTTAAAGTTTGAGGCATGGCGCGATGCTTTATCTCAAAAAGGCATTGCTTTTACGATAGAAAATTATTTACCGTTAGTTGGACATTCTTCTGAACGAATTGCCTCAGAAATTGAAAAAGAAAAAAATACTCAATTTGATAAAAATTTATTGATACAAGAAAAAAATAATTTTTATAAGGCACGCCAAGCTCAAGGTGTACCCTCTATTCCAAATGGCGTGATACTCTTGAAACATCTATTGGAAAATAAATCAAAATATGGCATCAAAGTTGGGCTTGCATCCTCCGCACCCCATAGAGAAATCAATCAAAATTTAGAAAGTATTGGAATCAATCCAAAAGATTTTGATGCAATTGCTTCAGGCGAAGACGACTTGAAGCATATTATTGATCCTGATGGTGTCAACAAACCAAAACCCTACATCTATCAAGAAATTGCAAAAACCTTAGCAGTAAACCCAAAAGATTGCATTGTATTTGAAGATACCAATGCTGGGGTAGAAGCAGCTTCAACAGCGAGCATGCAAGTCTTTGCTGTTCCTAATCGGTTTACAGAAAAGCAAGATTTTAAAAAAGCCGTACAGGTTTTGCCTAGCTTGTCACAATTTGATACAAAAGCGATGTTGCAAAATTAAAATAGATATTCGTGCTTTCACCCGAGACTGAATCCGTGAAACCTGCTGTTAGCAACAGCTTAGGTCATACAATATCAACACTTCAAGACTATAGTAATGAAGAAATTTATCAGAAAATCATTTTGCCTCTTTGTCGTTCATTTCCAGAAATAGCGTGGTTCGCAGACGAATGTTTTTTATATTAGGGATTGTCAACGATAGTTCTTTTAAAATAATATTTAATTTATAATTCTTCCAAACGATGTGAATCCCAACTCAGCAATAGACCCAGGAAAAATTTTTATATTTGGTCTTTTAAATTTTCGCACAGTCCATGGGATTAAAGGAGACAGCCATGCTGCCGCACCTACCCATGCTAAAAAGTCAGTTGAATTCATAAAATTGCCCATGTTTAACAATATCTAATTTAACATTCTATCAGTAAAAAAAGAAAGTGCAGGAATTTTCTTGCAACAGGGGGAAGTTCTTATAAATAAACTGAGCATAGCACCTATTGCTTGTGCATGGTGAAATGAATACGACCCTCCGGGCGACTGTTTGCTTGTGTTATTTTGTTAGATCGTGACCGATTAAACTAACTCTTTTCTCATCGGTTAATCCTGGCAGTACTAATCCAGGCCCTTGACGTGAGCGAGTACAAACTTGGATGCGACGAAAATCTGATGCTCTAGAAAGCCTTGTTTATCTTCGTAGTGACTAAGCCTAGTCTACAATGAAATTGTGACAATTCCTATCCCAATGGTTCAAATATAAAAATTAATTATTAACTTAGCATAATTAAGTGAGAAATATTGCATGCAATTAAACAGCGTTCAATCTTATTATGTGCTGGTGTAGTACTAAGAGGAAATTAGTTGCCTATAGTCAAAGTCAGATTATGGTATTTTCGGATATGTTTTTCTGTTGTTAATTGGTTCATTGGATGATAATAAACAACATTCTCTATACAACCATATTCATTGGGCACCAAATCTAATGCATGTGTTAAAACCGCAGCACGATTTCCCCACCTACTTTTCACTATTTTTTTAGAATTATTACTATTATTAACGATGAGTCTCCCTGCATGCACAGGTTTATTGTCTAAAAAATACATTACAAAACAATTTTCGAATGGATCTGTTTCTTTTAAAAGTTTTTCGTCAATCAAATATTTAATAAAATCAGGTTTAACACCATCGTAACCTTCGTAATAGCACATTTGCTTATAGATATCAGAATTTTCTAATTCTAAGGCAAAAGCAAAACAATTAATTATAAAGTTAGAAACCTCTGAGTCGTGTATCACTTCAATTCCCAATTCTATTAATCTTTCATGTGCTTGACCTCGTAAATTTCGGTTGTAATTATCGGATAATATTTCATCAATTTTTTTCTACCTTCACAGTTATTAAGCATATTTTTTTCCTCGTAAAGGTTCACAAGTTTCTTAGGATTACGTATTTTAGTGTACAAAAAAGGATTTAAAGTACCTCATATAGATGAAAGTTTTGTTTCTAGTAACGTTAAAGCCTTTTCTCTCTTTGTGGTTTGCATAGTTCTAATATTATGTAGTTTCCACTTAACTGAAGGGAAATCTTGAGCATGTTGAATGGGAAACAGTTTCCATTTTGGCTCACCACTTTTGAATGAAATAAGAAATTCCTTTTCTTCATCTGTCAAAGAAGCAGCGATCAGTGTAAATAATTGTGCTCGGGTATTTTCTAGAGTTAGAAAATCAATATCCTCTGATGTCATGCCTTCAAATTGTGTTTTATATGTCGATTTGAAATCTATCAGGTTTGGGCAGATCAATTCGGATATTGGTCTTTTAGAGCTCAGTAAATAGACAATAAATGCTTGATGCAATTCTTTGGTATATGTGAATTGATTAAAAAACATATAGAGATCAAAGAAATCTCGAGGGTGCTGCCGATCAAGCGCTGCGCATATTTTCCCAGCAAATAAGTCATCATTCGCAAGGCATAGCATATCGACATCGCGTTTGAATACTTTTTTTGCTTCTGCTACTAGCGATCTGGTCACAGGTTTGTATACTGATCCACGAACAACTAAATTGATTTCTACTTTGACTTCAATGTGTTTTGTGAGGATAAAAAGCGTACTTTCATACCCAACTGCGCTTTGTTTTTCCCTGGTTTTAAAACCCAGAGAAGTAACTTTTTGAGCCAAGTTTTTAATAAAGTCTTTAATATCGTTCAATGCCTGTTCCCTAGGGTGTCAATGGCAAATAACACAGGTCGATATCAACCGAAAGCCTTGGCATATTAAAAAGAAATAAGTTGATGGCTGTGCCACCCTTAATTGCAAATCGGCTATCATTCGAGATGAGAGGAATAATATCGATAAGGGTGCTAACTTGTTCTAGATATTTAGAATCTAATGTCTTGGTCATGTTCTATTACGTATTCCATAGGTAAAAAGAGATTATATTTTGCATGATATTTTCCATTTTTGGAAGCTATCTTTAAAAGCGTGGTTCCTAGCTTGCAGTTATCTACATTTATTTTTGATCGCCATGGATGGTTTAGCTCTTCTCCAAAATAAAGCAATAATCGTTTTGCTTTTTCAGATGTACAGCGCATTAATAATTTGGTTAAGACATCAGGCCTTAAAGTCCCAAGTGACTCCATGATAAGCCGAGTTTCTTCAAAGCTATATAAACGAGGGGTAAGGCATAGAAGCTCTAAAGTTGCTCTTTCCCTAGATGAAACCTTTATCATATAGTGGTCCATAGAGACTTCTATTCCGATTTTAGGGGGTAAGGCATTATTCTCTATTATCCGAACACGCTCTTGCCAATGATGTTGATTAAACCATCTGGGTATTAAAGATTGGGGTGCGGTTAAGAGGTCGATAGTTTGCTGCCCTATGGGTATATTGTGAGCAAGCCCGAGCAGTTCTAAGGCTGTTTTCCCTCCTACATGTATATTAAGGCTTAATTGATTGAGGAGTGCATAGAGACCCCCATACCATTCTATTTTGTCTTCTGCTTTTGAAAATGCACCAGTGCCAAATGGTTTTATCCACCCAGCTTTTTTATAGGTATTTGCTAATTGTCTTGAGATACCCTTACTACCTAGCCATTTTGTAGTGGTAACTGTTCCAGTAGGCCAAGTTTGTAGAAGATGTTGTAATTTTCCATTTATTTGTCTAGTCATAATAGACATTATAGAGGATAAATACAAAAAAAGAAGTGATTTTGTAATAATATTGTTTTTTGTCAAGCAAAACTTGACATAATAAATGAAAAATACAAATTATTCGAATGTCTCTGAAATGTATACATAATGATGCAGTGCTACACAAATATGAGTTAAAAATGATATTGAAACTGGGTATATATCACACTGGGGCGGGAAGTTGGGTTAAAATCGATTGTGGGGATTAGCTGTGCAGAGTAGTGCATTGTTACCCCCATGGCAATATTGCGCACCATTTTGACCTATTGTGTTATCTGACTTT
>CAMFJH010000043.1 GCA_945956915.1 uncultured Francisellaceae bacterium
GTAGATGACCCGCTTGTAAAGCTTCTTGAATATTTTGATCTAAAATTATATTTGCACTGCAAACGAAAGCATAATCAATTCTATTATCTATCAAATCTTGGTATGCCCTAACCAATGCGACCAATGATCCGGAACAAGCGGTATCGATAGTTATAGAAGGCCCGTTCCAACCAAAAAAATAAGATAATCTATTTGCTAAAATTGAATGTGCAACTCCTGGCATCGTGTAGGGTAAGGCTGAGAAATTATCCTTTTGTATATTGTAATAGTCAAACCCAGTGACTGCTACATAAACTCCTACCTTCTTATTCCCAAATTCATCATGCCTATAACCTGAATTTTCTAATGCTTGCCAAGCGGCCTGTAATATTAGCCGTTGTTGGGGATCCATAGCCATAGCTTCTAAAGGAGAAATATTGAAAAATTTTGTATCAAATGATTCAAAATTATCTAAAAAGCCTGCTCTTAAATCTGAAGATAAGCATTTCCTGGTGTGTGATTTAATTGCAGAGCTGCCTGAAATTATTTCATACCAAAATTTTTCTAAAGTTGCTCCTAAGGGAAGAGCTGCAGAAACGCCAATAATAGCTGCTCGGTTTCTATCGATTTTCTTGTTAAAAAGCAATTTTTTTTCTGACTTATTGTCTATAAAATGAGATTGAACCTTGTCTTTTAGGAAGCCAGTCAACTTATTTATAGAGCTATATGTATAGAATTGGTGGGGTGAAAAGCTAATATTGAAAGTTTCAGATAACTTTAAAGCCAGTAAGTTAAAATTAATGGAGTTTAAACCGAAATGACCCAAAGGTGTATCATAATAAGGGGGTTCTATTGAAAGCTCACATCCTTCTTTAAAAAGTACGATGATAGTTTTTAGAAGAGAATCTGGCTTATAAGAAGCTGCTATTGTTAGAGAATTTTGTTCTGTTAAATTTCCAAGGCCATATTTATCAATAATTTCTTCAATTGGCTGATTTTCTAAATATTTTAAATCAATTTTTTTATTCAATGTTAAAGGAAAACCTTTTAAAATTTCAATCCTATTAGGCACCATATAAGGAGGTAAGTGATTACTAAGACATATTCTAATGGCATTAGGATGAATGGAATCCTCTGAAGTTTGTATAAACGTAATCAAATGCTCTTCAGGTTTTTTGCGAAGCACTGTTACTACGTTGGTCATTTTAAAGTTCGACCCTACAGTATTATTAATTTCTTCTAATTCTATTCTATAACCCCTTAACTTAATTTGGCTATCTCTCCTTCTGATGAATTTAATATAAGCATCTCCATAATGGCAAACTAAATCTCCTGTTCTATATAAACTTTCACCTTGATTAACTATAAAACTGTCATTATTTGCCAAATTAATATAACCCAAACCGACCCCTTCACCTTGTATGTATAACTCTCCTGGAATGCCAAGGGGGCAAGGATTTTTATTTTTATCTAATATTTTATAATAAGAATTATGTATCGGTATGCCAATAGAAATTTTTGTGGAGTCATTTACAAGAGCGCAGGAAGACCAAATAGTTGTCTCTGTGGGCCCATACATGTTGTATAGCCGATGACCTTGATCTAAGAGATACTGTGCTAAATAAGTTTCTAAATTTTCCCCCCCTATTAAAATCTTTAAAGGTTTTTCTGAATGCCAACCTATATTTACAAGCATCTTCCAAGTTGAAGGCGTAGCTTGAATTACTGTAATTGGTGTTTTTTCAATAGCATTTGCTAATAAGTTCGAATCTTTTAAAAGTTCAATTGGAGCGATTTCAACTGTAGCGCCGACAGCTATGGGCAATAGAAGTTCTAACAATGAAATATCAAAATTAAGAGAAGTCATTGAAAGCAAGTGGTCCTTATGGTCACACATCTTAAGTTCTTTCATTGACAACAAGAAATTGGCTAAATTTTTGGAAGATACCATGACTCCCTTGGGGCGTCCCGTTGATCCTGAGGTAAAAAGGATATATTGCACTCTAGAAAAAAATTTAAAGTCTGTAATAGAATCATTTTTTAAAATTCTTTCCTCTTTTAGGGTATCAATTAATAGCAAATTTATTTTTTTTTCTTTAAAAGAAAGTGGATGTTTTTTTAGAGTATTTGTATCTGACATAATAAGATTAAGATTAGATTCTTCTAAAATATAATCTAATCTTTCTGAAGGATACTCAGGATCTAGAGGAATAAAGCAATAATGGGCAATAATCGAAGATAAAATTGATATTAACAGATAATGAGAACGATTTAAATATATACCAACCACAGGTGTATCTCTAATCGAATTCACATGTAATTTTAGTTCTATTAAGTGACTGCTTAATGTATTAACTTTAAATAATAAATCCTTATAGCTAAGCTGATAATTTTCAAAAATAACTGCAGTTTTTTTACTATTTTCTTCAAATGATTTATTAAAAATTTCTGTTATATCTTCAGTAAGTTCTATAGGCGGTTTTTGATTACTTATTACTGCGAATAATGTTTGCAGGTTATAATTATAAATAGAGGCCTCTATGTTATTAGTAAAATGATAAAAAATATTTTTAAAATTTAAAATAAGCTCATCCATTTGACAGTTGGTTGATAGTATATCAGGCACGCTTAACTCTACAAATAACTGTCCATTATTATAATTAAAGATAAGTCCTAAGTCGTAGGGCCCATCTGTTGATGGACATTCTAGCGTCTTAACTACTGAGCCTTTTAAATCAGGATGAGAAAAACCTATTATGCCTGGAGAATTATTAATTAATATATTTAATACTTTTCCTTTATGCACCTTATCAATAAGGGATAACATGCTCATAAAAGGAAAATGCTGGTGCGGTTTTATTTTTTGTCGGCAAAACATAATCTTATTGACTAATTGGATAAAACTTTCATTGGGATCGTATTCGATAGAAAGAGGATTAAAATTTGTAAGGCACCCAAATAATTCTTCTTGATCTCCGCTATTTGCAGTATACCCAAATACCATTTTTTCTATATTGGAATAATGATTATATTTCCCTACCAAAATCGTTAAAATAGCTGTCAAAAAATGAAACCATGAAAATTTATATTTATTTTTCAAGTTTATTATTTGTTGAAGTTCATTAGACATAAAAATAACTTTTCTTTTCAAGAAAATATTGTTATTAGATAAATTATTGTTATTATGGCTAAAAAAATTCAAATTTTGATGAAGTGGTATTTCAGATAAATACTGACGCCAAAAGTTCTCCGATTCGCCATCATTATGTGTAGCAAAAAAGTCAATTTTTTTAAATTTATTGTTGCAAAGTTCTTCAATTCGGTTATTATAATGGTTTTCTAAAAATTTTCTAAATGCATCATATTTAAGTCCGTCAAAAATAATGTGACTAAATCTTAAATCAAGTAAAAAATGGTTATGGCAAAACTTAATGAGTAATAATTTACAAAGAGGTCCTGTTTCAATATTTAGGATTTCTCTCGAATCCGTATTTAAAAAATTTTTGGGATCATTGCTCAATTTTGTTGCATCAATGAATTCTACCTCATTCAATTGCAGCGGTTCAGGATATGCTTTGTATAGTTTAGTTGAATTTAAATAAAAATAACCTCCACAAGTATTATTTAGTGAAGCAACATATTTTTTTAATATTTTAATTAAAAGTTCACAATTAATTTCTCCATGAATTTCAAAAACATATTTTAAAAAAAGACTGGAATCATGAGGGTTTTTTTTCCAGGCACTCCAAATAAATTTTTCATAAGGTGATGCCAGAGCATAGCGCATAAAGATCGACTCCTTCCCTAAAGTTGTGGAATTTAACTTGCATACTATAGTAGTATGATCTCAATATTCTCTTTCCTTGGTATTGACTAATGTAACAAAATTTAATACATTACTCAAATGTTCGAAATGATAGTTATATAAAAAGGAAACCTAAGGTGAGTATGAATAGGGACTACGTTCTTAAGCTTGCACGAGCAGCGCTATTTTTAGCACTCTTCATAGATGGGCTTGGAATTTCTTTAATTCTCCCATTGTTCCCAGAATTATTTTTGGAGATTAACACAAGTATATTACCTAACAAAACTTCATTGCAAATCCGCAATATGTATTACATGTTCAGTTTAGTCAGTTTTTCTATAGGAATGTTTTTTGGAGCTCCTTTGCTGGGAGAAATGTCAGATAAGTTGGGAAGAAAAAAGATTTTAATTTTTTCTTTAATAGGAACGGTAATTGGCTATTTAATATCAAGCTTTGGCATCTCGTTTAAAAATGCTTCAATATTCATTATAGGTAGAGTTGTTGATGGCATTACGGCTGGCAGTATCTCTATATCACAGGCTATGATGATTGACTCTTCAAAAGAAAGTGAAAAAACAAAAGGTATAGGGTTTGTTCTGTTTGCAGTAACTTCGGGGTATTTCCTTGGTCCAATACTTGCGGGGGTTCTATCAAATAAAAATTATTATAAAGAGTTTGATCTTTGCACCCCATTTTATGCCACAGCACTTTTGAGTTTTTTATCAATCTTATTGCTCTTACCGCTTAAAGAAACTCAGACATTAGACCGTGAAGCAAATAAGAATATAAAATGGACCTCTTGGCTTAATTTTTTTGACTCGCTCAAAAAAATTAGGAGTGCTAGGGATATTATTTTTCTGTTTTTTCTTTTTCAACTCGGATGGACTTTATATTATCAATACTTACCGTGTTTTCTTGGAAGTTATGGCAATTTTAGCTTTATCGCTCAAACATTATCTATCGTTGGCATAGGAATGGCTATTTCATTCTGTTTTTTAATAAGTATACTACAAAAAAAATTAGGAACTCAGAGTCTTGCTATTTTTAGTTTATTTATGGTGACCTTAAGTACTCTATTACAATTAATCATTGTCAATCAATTGATTTTCTTTGAAATTGCCTGCTTTATGTCTGCGATAGGATATGGACTAGGTTACTGCGCTCTTTTAGGTTTACTTTCGGAAAAGATATCTAAAGATCACCAAGGATTAATTATGGGGGTTGCCGCATCAATGAGTGCTTTTAGTGCTACTGTTAGCGGAGTTAGCGGTTATTTTTTGCTAAATGTGAATGTTCAAGTCATTTTAATATTGGCGAGCTGTTGCTTCTTGATATGTTTTTTAACTTTGATGACTCCCTTTCCTCTAAGAAAAGGGAAAAAATATGCTTAATAACAGAAAACCCTTACATAATCTTTCTCCAATTTGGATAGAGCATAAGCTTCCTTTGAATATAGCATTAAAAGAAGAGGAAGATTCAGCGTTATATTTATGTATAACGCAGGAAATATATAAATTATTAGTTATGAAAAATTATAAAAATATCTTATTTTTAGATATATATCAGCATTTAGATGAAAATACAATAGGAGAATTATTAGCACAATCCTTAGAAAAAATTAAAGATGATATAAAAACAATAATCAATTTAACATTATGGCAAAACTATACTTTGCAATTGGATACACAGGATAATGAAAAGTGTAATAAATTTATTGAAATAAATTTTTATATTACAAAGTATTTGGCGCTACAGAGGGAAAAATGCAACTATATCTGCGTATGTCCACTTGTCAATTCTTATGGTGGCTTATTGCAAGGACTATTATTTTCTTTAAATAAGGAATCTCCAAATTCTAAGATAAGATTAATACAAGTAGACTTTTTGAATATACCAGAAATCTCTAGCTTAATTTCTCATCTTACAACTTCTGATCCTTTGATTCTACAAATCTCAGATAATAAAATTTTAAAACTCGTTATTAGCTCTAATAATCGCTTTGAAAATAATATTGTTAAACCTACTATACAGAAAAAAGACACATATCTCATTATAGGAAATGGGAAAATAGCTAAGCTTTTAGCACAATATTTATACAATAAATATCAAACAAATGTCCTTATTCTAGGAAGAAAAGATTTAAGTGAAAAGGATAAATTTGTGTTGAAAAATATAGGAGTAAAATCCTATCTAAAGGTGGATCTCGAGAATTATGCGCAATTAGAGGCGGGAATTGCTTATTGCATGAAAGAATTTAATCAAATTAACGGTATATTTCATTTGGCTGGAATTATCAATGATAAATTAATTCAAAATAAAAGTATAAACGAATTCTTAAAAGTTTTAGGACCAAAAGTACAAGGTGCCCTCAATTTAGATAAAGCTTGTGCTCAAATAAAATTAGATTTTATTATTTATTTTTCTTCAATAAGCGGGTTTTTAGGAAATGTGGGGCAAACAGATTATTCTGCCGCGAATGGATTTTTAAGATCTCATAGTTTATTCAGGAATACCCTAATTGATAGCAAAAAAATAACCGGTAAAACTTTTTGTATAGATTGGGGATTATGGGAAGACGGTAGGATGAAAATCCCTAACGAAGGATCTGATATGGCCTCTTTACAAACTGAAGAGGCTTTCGAACAGATGGAGTTAGCAATTAATAATAACCTTATGAATACAATTGTTTATAGAGGAGATATCGCCCTTTTACAGCCTATTGAATGTTTAGATCTAATTGAAGAAGATAATATTATTTCTTCAATTCATAATAAAATAAGTGAAAAAACTTCTGCTTCATTGGAAGAAGATATATATAATGAAACATTGTCATGGGTAAGGGATAATGTCATCAAATTCACAAAATTGAATCAAATAGATAATGATACTTCTATTATTTCTCAAGGTGCTGATTCGATTGCGACGGTTAATATTGTAACTGCTCTAGAAAAAGATTTAAACAATATAAATCCTAATATCAAAATTCCTAAAACAATTATTTTTGATCACCCCAGCATTGAAAAATTAACTCATTATTTATATTCTCAACACGCGCAATCCTTAAAGACTTTATTTTTCAAGGACATAGAAAATAATCATCCAATTTATGAAGAAAAAATTTTAGCTGAAGATCTTATTAAACTGGATAGCAGTCATCACCAAGACGATGAAATAGCTATTGTTGGGATAGCTGGTCAATTCCCACAAGCAGATTCAGTAGAAGAACTATGGAAAAAACTATTACAAGGCGAAAACTGCGTAAGCATCATTCCCGATGATCGTTGGGATTGGAAAGAGGACTATGATCCTGATCCTACAGTAGATGGTAAAAGCTATGGAAGACATGGTGGATTTTTAAGATCCATTAAAGAATTTGATCCCTCTTTTTTTAATATTTCGCCTAAAGAGGCTGTAAAAATAGACCCACAAGAAAGATTATTATTAACTAATGTTTATCATGCCCTGGAAGATGCAGGCGCTATTTTAACAAGGGAAAAATCTACTGGCGTGTTTATTTCTGCAATGTTTGGGCACTATCTTCTTCATACTTCCCCCAACTTGATTATCGATTCCTCATTTGCTTCGATTGCTAATCGAATATCTTATTATTTTGATTTTCAAGGCCCTTCTATCGCATTAGACACAATGTGCTCTGGTTCTCTGACAGCTTTACATTTAGCATGCGAAAGCATTAGGAAAAATGAAATTCAATCAGCAGTAGTGGGTGGGGTAAACCTTATGCCAAATCCTGTTAAATTTCGTTTATTATCTCAAGGAAAATTTTTAAGTAAAACAGGTAAATGTCATAGTTTTGGAAAGGATGCCGATGGTTATGTTCCTGGCGAAGGTATAGTTGTATTAGTATTAAAAAGCCTAAAGAATGCAATAAAAAATAAGGATAAAATTTATGGAAAAATATTGGGAAGCGCTATAAATTCTGCAGGACATTCTGCAGGGTATACAGTCCCTTCAGCTGAGGCGCAATCAATTGTTATTAGCAAAGCGTTAAAAGATGCTCATATTTTCCCAGATTCTTTAAATTATATTGAAGCGCACGGTACTGGCACCTCTTTAGGAGATCCTATCGAAATTGAGGGGCTTAGCAGAGCTTTTAATTCAAAAAATAAGCAATTTTGTGCTATTGGATCTATTAAAAGCAATATTGGGCACCTTGAATCAGCAGCAGGCCTTGCCGGAATAATAAAAGTTTTAATGCAATTTAAGTATCATACTATTGCCCCTACTCTTAATTGTAACGAAGTTAATCCGATTTTAAATTTAAATGAAACACCTTTTTTCTTAGCTCTTAAAGCCATGGCATGGAAAACAAAAGAAAACAAACCAAGAAGAGCAGGTATTAGTTCATTTGGAGCAGCCGGTTCAAATGCTCATGTTGTTCTAGAGGAAGGTACTACTTTTTATCAACATAAGCCAAATAACTTTCCTCTTTATGTTTTCCCAATTTCTGCCAAGTCTGAATACTCTTTACAGAAAAAAATATCCGACTTAATTAACTGGCTTGAAAATAATCAAAGTACGCCCCTTTACACATTGGCTTACAGCCTTGCTAATTGCAGGGAGCATTTTAGATATCGTATTGTCATAAACTCTTGTAGCCATTTCGAATTACTGCAAGCTTTAAAAAAAATTTATTTAAATACAGATTGGAAAAGTACTAAAAAGCCTTCTAAAGGTACATATTTAATTACAAAAGAACTAAAAGAGGATATATTACTTTTATTAGAAGAAGTATACCAAAAATACATAGAAGGATATGATATTCCATGGGAGCTAATTTATTCAAAAAAATCTATTGTTGATATACCCTTTTATCCATTTGAAAGAAATATTTTTTGGCCAAAAGAGTGTGATGGAAGTAATCGATTAGCCAATCCCCTTAAAGTACAAGAAAAAGTTTTTCCTGAACCAGCTATTACTTCTTCTTTCAACCAAAACAATTTATCTTATATCGTACCTTTTTGGAAACCCGACGAACCATTTCTAAATGATGCCTCCACTACGGATTTCCTATATTATGCTTTTCCTACCATAGATTATACTTCCACAATGGATTCTTACTCTGAAAAGAGACATTTTAATGAGATGACATCTATAAAATTGATTCTTGAAAAGGCGAAAAGTGAAATAGACCAAAAAAGCGTAGATAATAAAATTGCTATAAAATTGATTTTTGATTTTTGTAATATTTTTGTTATAAATGAAAAAAATGAATTTTATTCTTGCTTTTATCATTTTTTTAAACATATTCACCAAAATGCTATTAGCATTAATTGTATTTTTGCATATGAAGCAACTGAAAACTTGGCTGTTTCGATAATATACTCTTTATCCGGATTTTTGAAATCACTAAACACAGAAAATCATAGAATACAATCTAAATTTATAGCAATCGATAAAGAACTCTTAGTTCAAAAAAGCGCACTCTTAAAAAATGAAATTAATACAAATTTTATTAGTTACCAAGCTATTATGTATAAAGCGCAAAAAAGGTTTATCTTATCGTATAAACCTTTCTATAAAGATTCTCAATTTGAGAGCCCTCTTTTAAAAAAAGGTGGAGTTTATATAATCTCAGGTGGGCTCGGAAAAATTGGGAAAATTATTTCAAAATACTTGTTAGAAAAATGGGAAGCAACAGTATTGTTATTAGGCTCTTCTAAACTTGATCAAAGCAAGATAGATAGTATAAATGAACTAGCAAAAAATGGCGGATCCGCTAAATATTATCAAATCAATTTATTAGATGAAGAGACAACCTTGAAGGCCATGCAAGATATCATAACCTATCATCCAACTCTAAATGGCATTATACATGCTGCTGGCATCATTAAGGATAAGCTTTTTAATACAAAATCTCTAGATGATTATTTAGATGTTATTACAGTTAAAATGGCTGGTGCAATAAACCTTGATAAGGCATTTAGTGAGCTTAATCTTGATTTCTTTTTGCTGTTTTCCTCTACTGCGAGTATTTATAGCACTGTAGGTCAAGTAGATTATGCTACTTCAAACACTTTTCTAGATCAGTTTGCTTTATACCGCCAATCTTTAGTAGATGCAGGAATACGAACTGGGCATACTTTAAGTATTAATTGGCCTCTATGGGCAGAAGGCGGAATGCGCTCTGAATTTTTGCAGAATATTAATTTTACATATGAACAATACGGAATAAAGCCGCTCGAAGACACAGAAGGTCTTTCTGCTTTTATTGATGCTTTAACTTTTATTCAACAAAGTAATTTTACTCAAATTATTCCTGTAAAAGGCAATCTTGAAAAAATTTTAAAAACTTACAAGCGTGTTATCGAATCAAGCGATGATAATACTTTGAATATAAATAATAATTTTACCCACGCTGCAAAGGAAATTGAAAAATCTCTTTACAATCTTATTCATAACACCTTAGAAATCCCCCTAAATATTCTTGATTTAGAAACTTCTTTTGGTGATTATGGTTTTGATTCAGTTTCTTTAAAAGTTTTATCGGATAAAATAAAAAATCAATTTTATATCGATATTCCCCCGAGTGCTTTTTTTACTTTTAACACGGTCGAAAAACTGAAAACCCATCTTTTAAGTAAACCTGAGCAAATTGAAAATTTTTTCAAAAATATTAAAAATCCTGTGAACCTTTTAGAAAACACCTTTTCTACTAATGAACATAGTGGGGTTAATTATGAAAGCCGAAAAAATGACATTGACCAAAACTCAAAATACAGTGTGATTGGTGCTAATGGTATAATGCCTAGCGCATTATGTCTAAGAGAGCTTTGGGATAATTTAATAGACAAACGAAATGCTATAAAGCCCATTGATAGATGGCCAAATAGACAATATTCCGGAGGCTTAATTCCAAATTTTGATCATTTTGATAGGGGCTTTTTCGGTTTGTCTGCTAGAGAAGCAATGTTAATGGATCCCCAACATAGGCTTTTTTTGCAAGTAGCCTATAATACGATACTAGATGCTGGTTATAACCCTAAAGAATTAAAGAAAGTAGGCGTATTTGTTGGACTTCAGTTTAACGATTATCAAATACTTCTACAACAGTGGAAACAAAGCCGACACCCCTACTCTGCTACCGGAAACGCTCACGCCATGTTAGCAAACAGATTATCTTATTTTTTAAATTTTACAGGGCCCAGCCAAACGATTGATACTGCTTGTTCAAGTGCGCTTGTAGCTCTAAATCGCGCTATTATTGCCTTAGAAAGAAAAGAATGTGATTACGCAATTGTAGGAGGAGTGAGCCTTCTTATCGACCATGAAGTTAATGATGCAGCAAAAAGTATGGGCGTTT
>CAMFJH010000044.1 GCA_945956915.1 uncultured Francisellaceae bacterium
GCCTCCTGAATTAGTACTAGGAAGTCCTTGAATTAAGCGCCAGCGACTAGCTAGTGGAAAATTTGCGCATTTTGGTGAGACAGCGTTGGACTTGATGCGGCAGGTTGTGCGTTTTTATCGTTACAAAAAATGCTATCGAGATTAGTACGATAAAATTTCGTGCGGATGACTGAAAACCATGTGTTTGTAGATTTGTTGACCTATGCAAGCATTTTGTGAGTCAGTTTACAAGCAGTATTCTATTTTTTGAATCAATTTTAAGAATTTTTATTTTTTCAATAGAAGTAAGCTCGGTTATAATAGAGCCAGTTTAAGCAGGAGGAGATGGCAATGACTCTAATAGAAGCGATTAAGGAAAATAACGAAAAAGCATTTTTTGAATTTTTATTCAAGACGGACTTATCAGGCAAAAGGTTTATTGACGAAGTTGATTCGATAGATGGGGGCGGTCCTTTGTATTGGGCAGCTGCCTTTGGCCACACTCATTTCATAGAGCCTTTAATTAAAGCGGGAGCAGATGTCAATAAAGTGGATAATCGTGGTTGGACGCCGGTTTATATTGCTGCTTCTAAGGGATATGCGGAAATTATAGCTGCATTAAAGGTTGGTGGTGCAGATGTTGATAGGCCGAATGACAGTGGTACAACACCAGTTTGTGCTGCTGCTTATAATGGATGTGCAGAAGCCATAGCTGCACTCAAGGCCGCAGGCGCAAATCTGGATGCCTCGGAGATTAATGGTCTAACGCCAATCTATATTGCTGTTCAAATGAAGGATATGACAGTAATTAATGCTTTATTGGAAGCGGGAGCCAATGCGAATATTAAAACACCACATGGCACACCGTTAGAACTAGCTAAGCAAGGTACAACACAAACGGATAAAGATATTGTTAGTTTAATAGAAGCTCATTTAAAGCGATATTCCAATAGCATTCAGACTTTGAGTCCAAACGCTGAATTAACTGAAGAAGTATCTCAAGAAAATTTTGTAGCAGAAATACCTCAATGCGACACTTCACATGTGGAAGCTAAAGTAGGCAGAGATGTTATTACAATTGCTGGAGGTATTAGAGGACAAGCTGAGATGATTATAGGTGGCGGGAATAATTCAAGTTCCACTGAGGCTAGCGAGCACAGTTCAGATAATAACCCTAAAGAAGCAGTTGAAATAGATAATATAACTATATTAAAGCAGTTAAAGCTATTTTTCATGAGTAATAAATATAAGCGTTCAGAATCCCAAGATTGCGAGCTATACAATAGCGCTTTAGCTGTACATAAAGCTGAATTGATTTATGATGTAGAAGAACGTGTCTCCAAGCTTTTTATAAACGATGAACCTTTAGAGCCAAAGGACTCGATTAAGCGAATTACCCAAATGATAACCTCTTTACAGTCATTGAATGCTCAAAACACAATAGCTCACGCTTCTAGCTCTACCGCAGCACCTATTAACACTCGTGTTGAAGCACGTGCAGGACGGGATGTCATAACGATTACAGGTGGCATTACAAGCGGAGGCGCATTACGTATTGGGGGCGGCGATACGCATAATAACTTCACGGCTTATAATCAGTTTAAAAAACAAACTGCTGGTCAGTACAATATGACTGGCGTCGTTAATAATAATGGAAATATGCAAAATTATACACTTCGCTAAAACTTAAGGCTTACTCTAAAACTAAGGAAAAGATTATGTTCAAAGCTAGCCATTCAGGTCATGATGTTAAAAACGAAGCTGAAGTAGATAATATAGTTATTTTAAAAAAATTAAAGTTATTTTTTATGAGCAATAAGTATAAGGGCTTAGAATCTCAGGATTGTGACCTCTACAACAGCGTTTTAGAGATACATAAAGCCATTTTGGTTTATGTCGAAGATGAAAAGATACATAAGCTTTTTGTAAACGACGAACCTCTAGAGCCACAGGACTCAATTAAGATTATTGGCAAAATGATAGAGTCTGTACAGTTGTCGAATAGACAAGCAAGTAGAACACCAACTGCTAGCAGTACCACAACGCCGACTAACATTGATATTAAAGCAAACGCAGAAAGGGACGTTATTGCCATTGCAGGTCCCGTTATTGCTACTGCCAGCGGCATAGTGCGCATTGGTGGTACTGATGTGATTAATCATTATGCCAGTAAGTCTGTATTAGATGAAGCAACGCTGGCTTTAAAAGAAAAGCAAGCCCTTGCACAGCTTAAAACAAGTTATTTAGAACCGGAACACGCCACTATTCCAGCTACCTTTGGTTCGCCTTTGAAGCTTGAGGGGCAATATATCAATTTGCAAATCCTGTGTGTAGATTTAGAAAATAAAAAAATAGAGGAAGATAAAGAATTCAAGGGTTCAAGAGAAGAAAAAAGCAAACATGAAGAAAATAAGTTAAAGCAAGAAAAAAGATATAAAGATGAACGTATGGTGAGTGTAGAAGATTTGTTTGGAGATAAGCATACAATTAAAACTGAAGACTTATTTAAGCCTATTCAAGAATTATTTGATGAGCAAGAACTGCAAGCAATAGGACAGGAAGAAGATAAACCACCACGTTTATTATTAATCCAAGGTCGTGCGGGTATCGGTAAAACAACGTTTGTTCATTATGTTGGACATGAATGGAGCAAAGGGCAACTATATTCCCATTACACGTGGGTCTTTACTTTAACGTTACGTAAACTGCGTGTTTTGCCAAATACACAGGAATTAAGTCTGATAGAATGGATACGACAAAGCCAATTTAACAACTGGCCTCCAAAAGAATTTGAAATGCTTTGGTTGCAGCGTATTGAGCCTGCAATAAATCAAAATAAAGTGCTTTTAATCTTGGATGGCTATGATGAAGTCCCTGACAGACACCCTTGTCAGGCTATCTTGAACAGCTTATTACAGAAGAGAGATGTATATCAAAATCTGTTGCTATTAATTACCACTCGTCCTTCTCGTGCCGAGAATATCACCGATGAGCGGCGTAATCTTGAAGTTATTGGATTTACGGATGAAAATATCAATCATTATATTCAAACATATTTTCTAAAAATTCCCAATAGAACACTGGTTTCTACTTTAACAGAGGCATTACGGAAGCAACCGATTATTTGGGCGAATGCGCATATTCCGCTCAATCTTAACTTGTTGTGTGGCATTATGGAAGAAGCCATCAAGAAAGCCCATGCTGAAGGTTTAAATCAAGGGCTGGCACAGCTATCTTCCATGACTCGCTTATATCAAGTCATGGAGAAAAAATTATATGAGCGGTCTCACAGTCGCCATGATACCGGTCCAATTAAAATCGCTAGGCAGCTGATAAGAGCGAAAATCGATTTTATCAAACATTATCAAAAAGAACGTCTTTTTTTAGCAAAACTGGCTTTTCAAAGTTTTGCGGCAGAATGCATTATTATTCCTTTACAAATAGTAGGGGATGCTTTAAAGGCTTATGTTGATAAAGAAGTGACACAAATCTCTCAGCGAAGTATTTTACAAGAAAAAGAAAATCTAGCCGAGGTATTTTTTGACGACATCTGTAGATTAGGACTAATTAAGCCTGTGCTAGATAAAAGTGACCTTCCGCAAACTGAGCAAGATTATGAATTTTTGCATTTGACTTTTCAAGAATATTATACGGCCATTTATCTTGCAGAAGGATTAAGCGATAAAGAGTCAGAAGTCAGGATAGAAGTTGAAAAAGTGATATTGAAAGAAAAATACAATCCTCGTTGGCAAATTGTATGGTGGTTTGTCGCGGGCTTGCTGCGAGAAAATACACCTGTTTATGAAAGTTACTTAAGTCAATTACAAGGTAAGTGTAGAGGTGAAATGTTAACGGAAGATATCCTGCAACATTATCAACTGGGGTTATTGGCACGTTGTGTTGATGAAGGCTTAGAGCCTAATAATGACCAGGTAATTGAGCCGATTATAAAACAATTACAAAAGAGTTTTTTAAGGCTTTATCAAATAACAAAAAATTTATCAAGTGAGAAGGAACTGAGACAAAACCTCAAGCATTTAGGGTTAAGCAAATCTCCTTTTTTTTCTGCTTGTAGAATGAGCCCAAATCTTTGTATGAGTAAGACACAAGATTTGTATGCTTTGATCCCAGAAGCTAGTGAGAGTCAAGATAAGTATTTTTTTGTAACATGGATAGCCTCAGTTCAAATTGCAACACCAAAAACATCCCATATTCTGAGCAGGTTATTGATAGATAGAGATGAAAATTTATGCCGTTCTGCCATATCGGCGTTTGGAAAATTAGGCATTTTTGCCGCGACGCCACAAATTTTCTATGAATTAGTAAAGTTATGCGCGAGTAGTGATAAAAGTATTCGCCGTGCTGCCAGATGGGAGGTTTCTCAATTTGAAATAATAGCTCAAACGCCAGAGTTTGTCGTTCCTCTGATAAGTCTATTAACAGATAAAAATAGTGAGGTTCGCTACTATGTGACATCGGCATTAGTTAAACTGGTTACTGCTGCTACGCTGCCACAGATACTGGATAGGTTAGTGAAGCTATTGACAAATAAGAGTAACAAAGTGCGCGGTTATGCTACAGAGGCGGCTGTTAGTTTGAGAACCGTTGTTGCGACCCCACTGTTTATGGATGCATTGACAAAGCTATTGGAAGATAAAGATGGCGACATACGCGATTCTGCGGCGAAAACAGTTGCTAAGTTGGGTGCTGTCGTCGCAACGCCACAAATACTGATGGCGTTGATGAAGTTGCTAGAAGATAGAGAAGGCAATGTGCGTCGTAGCGCTGTATTAGCAGTTGGCGGTTTGGGTGCTGCTGCAACACCTGAAATAGTTGATGCGTTAGGAATGCTAATGCTGTCACTGAAGCAAGACAGTGGGATGCGTAGTTTTATTGCAGAAACGGTCGCTAAGCTGGGTACTATTGCCGCGACACCACAAATGATGGATGCGTTGACGCAGCTGTTGGGAGATAGAAAATGCAATGTGCGTCGTAGTGCTGTACTAGCAGTTGGCAATTTGGGTGCTGCTATAACACCCAGAGTAATTGATGCATTAGGAATGCTAATGCTGTCGTTGGAGCGAGACATTGGGATGCGTAGTTTTGTTGCAGAAACGGTTGCTAAGCTGGGCACCGTTGCTGCGACGCCAAAAATACTGACAGCATTGAAGAAGTTGCTGGAAGATAGAGAAACCAAGGTGCGTCTTAGTGCTGTATTAGCAGTTGGCAATTTGGGTACCGCTGTAACACCTGAGATACTTGATGCATTAGGAAAATTATTGCTGGATTCGAACAGTGGGGTGTGTAGTTCTGCTGCAGAAGCGATTTGTAAACTAGATGTTGTGGCAACGCCTCGGATTCTAGACGTGTTGCCAAAGCTATTGGAGAATTGGGATAGTGGCATACGTAATTCTGCACTCAGTATGCTTAATAAGTTTGGCGTTGCTGCTACGACGCCACAAATACTGAAAGCATTGCTCAGGTTATTAGGAGATGTGCGTTACCCTGTTTCAGAGATGATTGATAAAGTGACTACTGTTGCCTTGCCACAAGTTCTTGATGCATTTGCAGAGTTGCTAACGAATTCGAATAGCAGTATACGTTATTCTAGGGAGACACGTTGGAGTCAAAATTACCCCGTAAAACCAGAATTTTTGGAGGTGTTGAAGAAGTTATTAATAAATACAGAAAAATATGTGTCTGGTTGTTCTTCAGAATCTACGGTTGTAATGTCTCAAATATCGAAGTCGTTGGGTCGGTTTTTGGCAGATGAAGACAGCAATGTACGCAGTTTAGCTGCGGAAACAGTTGATAAGTTGAGTATTGCTGTCAAGCCAAAGATTATAGAAGCACTGCTGCGATTATTGGCTGACAGAAATAGTGACGTACGCCAGTATGCCATAGAGGCACTTTCTACATTAGGTGTAACTATCACTACGCCGCAAGTACAAACCCTGATAGGGCTGTTAGAAAATGGGAAAAGCTGGGTGCGTCGTTCTGTTGCAAGAGCAGTGGGTAAATTGAGTATTGCCCCTATAGAGCCACCGGTGTTGGAAGTGCTAGAGAAACTATTGGCTGATACGGAGAGTGAGGTTCGTAGTTCTGCAGCAGAGGCGGTCGCTAAGCTTGGTACCCCCGTCGCGACGCCAAAAATACTGAAAGCGTTGACGAAGTTGTTGGTGAATAAAAAAGAAGAATACGAAGAATACAGGGTGTGTTGCTCCGCCGCAAAGGCTGTTGGTAATCTCGGTGCCGCCGCCGCAACTTCAGAGATACTCTACACGCTGGCACAGTTGTCGGGAGCTAAAAAAAATAACGTCTGCTATGCTGCCAGAGAGGCAATCGATAAGTTAGTTGTAGTTGCTGAGCCAAAGATCCTCAAAGAAGCAATTCATTTGTTGGCAGATGAAAATAGGGGCATCAGTCAATATGCATTGAAGGCACTTGTTAAGGTAGGTGTAACAGCTGTGACACCACAGGTATTGGGGGCGTTAGCGAAGCTCTTAGCCGATACGGAAAGCGATGTGCGCTGCTCTGTCATACAGGCTATTGATAAATTCGAGGTTGCTGCTGAACCAAAAATCTTAGATGTATTGGTTCAGTTGTTGGCGGATAAAGAATGCAGCGTACGCTACGCTGCCCGACACACGGTTGATAAATTGGGCATCGCTGTTGAGCCAAAGATTTTGGATAGAATGATGCGGTTGTTGGGGGATGAAAATGCGAATGTACGCCAGTATGCGATAGAGGCACTTTCTAAACTAGGTGCTTCTATAGCAACATCAGAAGTCATAGAAACGCTGGCAAAGCTATTAGGAAATAAAGAAAGTGGTGTGCGTGAGTCCGCTGCTAGAGCGGTTGTTGAATTAGGTACAGCTGCCATAACACCAATCATAATTGAAGCGTTGGCGAAACTGCTGATAGATACAGAATATGATGTGCGCTACCATGCCATGCAAATGGTTGATAAATTGGGAATCGCTGCTGAACCAAAAATTCTGGATATACTAATGCGATTGCTAGCAGATAATGAAGGTAGTGTGTGCCACTCTGCTGAACGGATGCTTGATAAATTGGGTGCCGTTGCCGAACCAAAGATTTTTGAGAGAGTGGTGCGATTGTTAGAAGATGAAAATAAGCGTGTACGTCAGTGTGTTGCAAGGTATGCCACAACAGAAACAACTTCTATGTCTATATTTGGTGTTATTTCGATGGCTGTTACTCCCTCAATGTCACAAGTATTGTATATATTGAATAAAATGTTAACGAATAAGGATAGGAGTTTAGGAAGCTTCGTCTTAAATAAAATAAGTAATTTGGTTGCTATGAATAAGTTAACGCCAGAAATTCTTGGTTTGTTGCTGAGATTATTGTCAGATAAAGAAAGCAATATGCGTAGCTCTGCTGTACAAGTGATTGGTGATTTGAACGTCACCTCGATAACGCCGCAGATACTTCATGCACTGGGATTGTTGTTGGAAGATGAAAATCAGGATGTACGCCGCCATGCGGCAGAAGCAGTTGGTAAATTGGGTAATGTTGCTGCAACGTCAGAGATACTTCGTGCGTTAGGATCCTTGTTAACAGATGAAGATAAGGATGTGTGTCGTTACGCAGCAGAGGCAGTTGGTAAACTAGGAGCCGTTGCTGCAACTCCACAGATACTTCATGTACTGGGATCGTTGTTAACAGATGAAAATAAGGATGTGCGTCGTTATACAGCAGAGGCTATTGGTAAGTTGGGTGCCATCGCCACAACTCCTAAGATACTGGGTGCACTGGCTCGCTTGTTGGCAGATAAAAGCAGGGACACGCATTTCTATTCTCGGTCTTGGGAAAGGTCGGTATGTTGCTATGCTGCTGAAGCAGTTGGTCACTTAGGTGCTGTGGCTGGAACACCAGAGATATTGTGTGCATTGACGGAGTTGTCGTTAGATACAGAGGATTCGGTACGTCGTTATGCTACAGATGCGATGATTAAGTTATTAGATGCTGCTGATGCGACTCCAAAATTTCTTGAAGAGTTGCTGAAACTGTTAGCGCATAAGAATAGGGATGTGCGAGACTTTGTTGTAAAGAGAGTGATTAAATTAGGAACGGCTGTCGTGACTCCGCGCTTTCTTGATGCGTTGGCAATATGGTTGAAAGATACTGATAGTGATGTGTGTCATTCTACGCTGAAGGTAGTGGAGAGCTTGGGCGCCGTCGCTGCAATACCAAAGATACTTGATGCTTTGGCAGGGCTATTGGCAGATACAGGATGGAGAAGCTCTTCTGCCATGGCCATGGAAGTAGTCGGTAAACTTGGTATTGCTGCTGCAACGTTCCAGATATTTGATGCGCTGATACAGCTTTTGGGTGATAGAGGTCGGAATGCGTCTTCTTCTGTCTTAGAAGTTCTTCATAAGTTGATTACTGCTGCTAGTGCGACACCACAAGCTTTTGCTGTATTATCGAAACTCTTGACGCACAGAAATAGAGAGGCGCGGCGTTTTGCGAGAGAGTTAGTCGATAAATTAGATGTAGCTGCCATCCCACAGTTTTTGGGCGTGTTAGTAATGTTGTTGGCGAATACAGATAGGAAAGTGTATTGGGATGCTGCACAAGTGATTCGCCAATTGAATAAAGTTGCTATGCCAAAGCTTTTAGACGCGCTTTTAGGTATCTTTTCTGTTCCAGGTGAGAATAATGCATTACTTGTTTTCGAAATATGTATAGATTCTATATTTACGTTTTTTCCTTCTTTTTGGGCAGAAAATGCTAATCACCCAAACATATTAGATTTTTTAGCTCATATCTTGGCGGGTGCTTACCTTAATAGCCAAATTAGCTGTCAAATTTATTTTGATAAAAATGTTCAACCGGGAAATTATTGCATACAAGGTTTTATAGAAAAATCCAGCTATTGTTTTTCGATTGCTTCGACTCAAACACAATATTTGTACTCTTTAGCACCATTTGTTATCAAACAGGTATCAAAAACAGGGAAAATAGATGTTAAAGAACTAAGAGTATACTTATCTAAAAGCGGGTTAGTTGCCGAGAATTTGTTATTACAGAGCTCTAACTTTTCTTCGTTAAAAGAAGATATTCAAAAAGTTATAGTACAGTTTCCAGAAAAATCTCGTAACTCAAAAATGGATGAACAAAAAATCCCTACTATGTTAACGCAATATCGTCAGGTTGGTTCTTTTAAAATTAAAGGAGATAGGATTAATCAAAATCAACAAACAGCGGAAAATGGAATGTAAAAAATTTAAAAGCTGTATTTTTTATGATTAAATATAATCAAAAAATTCTGCTAAATTTTTGCACATTCGAAAGGGATACACTCTTGCGTACTTAGTGCTATCTAAGATTACGTAGAATTTGTGTATGTGGGTAAGGCATTGCTAGACATAGTGCTGCAAATAGTGCATATTTGGTAGTGCAAAAAAATTAACAAATTCAGTGAAGTAAAATGCAGCGGATCTGACTGAAAAACATGTGCTCGCACATTTATTGAGCCATTTAAATATTTCATAAGTCAGTCAATTTAAGAACGTTCTTTTATTTTCAAACACTGGTAGATCTGAGTATAATTTAGGGCAACGAGGCAAGGAAGGGGAAACCATGACTATTATAGAAGCGATTAAAAAAAATGACCTGGAGGCATTTTATAGACTTTTAAATTCATCGTCAACCTCTTCTAAAGTAAGCGTTCGGCCAAATACATCTTGTAAAGAATAAGCACTCACCTCAATATTTAATTTTTATTTATTGAGGTGATTTATATGGAAATGCAATTTGATGAGGCAGAATCAGTTCCACCCGAAGAAATTCCGGTAG
>CAMFJH010000045.1 GCA_945956915.1 uncultured Francisellaceae bacterium
ACTGGCTTACAACCCTGATTATACCTGGGTTAAATCGATGGCGGGAATCCCTGCATAGCCTAAATCCTCATGCTAAAATGCTGTTTGGTATAGGAGGTCTTATGAGCACAATTTTGCCACCCAAGCGTATTCCACTGGGCGTAGATAATTTTAAACAGCTTGTTGATGTGAGATATAATTATTTATTTATCGATAAAACGCTTTTTATACAAGAATTATTTGATAATCGTTGTTTTTATTTTTCTGACGCTAAAAAAAACTTTAATTATACTTTAAAAGTAAAAATAAAACAAATCTAATAACTGCAAAAATTAAAAGAGCATACCAAAAAAAGAATAATTTTCTAAGTGGTGCCTTGATCATTCTTTCCATAAAAGGCGGTCGCAAATGATGATTGTAGGCTTTTTTTGTAAATTCTAAACAGTTTTTTATATCTTCTTTGCTGTAACTCAGTTGTTCAAATACTCTATAAAAATTTCTTTTATTATTTTTAAATTTAAACAATAAGTAAAAATAAGCTGCGAGTAACTCATCAGTTTGCATTGTAGGACTTAATTGTCTTTCTAATAAGTCTCTAAAAACAACATTTCTCAGCACTTTAAAATAAGTATTTTTTGTATCGTTGACGTGTGCAGTCAGTGTTTTGATATTAACGACTAATTGACCAGAAGGATTATAAATTTGAGTTGAAAAATAATTTTCAGCATTTATCTGTATTTCTGGTGATCCTAAATTAAATGCCGTACTTTGAAGAGCATCTACTCTTTGTTGGTATCGACAGGCAGATAAAGTAGCCAATAAAGGTTCTGCAACATAACGACTGTAATAATAAGAAATAAAAGAGACTTCATCTATCTTAAAAAAATCAAATAACATCAAATAGATTTCTGGCTTAAACTCTAAACTAGAATGATACAAATATTCTGATTTAATAATGTAACTTATCACTACATTAAATATTTCATCATCCATCAATAGTACCGTACTATTTTCCTGTAGTGCCGCTTGCCATATGGCTATATCGTTACGAGTCTCTACATTGTCGTATAATTCCATAAGATCATCGGCACCAAACCGATCGGAATCCAATATTTCTTCCAATGGAATGGTTTGCGAAGCCTCTAAGCCAATAATAGCATGATCAAAGGGAGTGTTTATTGCAACGCTTGGAGATAAATTTTCTTCAATCAGCTGCATCACATGCTCATAGGCAGCACGAATTTTTTTAAACATTTCCGGCTGCTCATGAGGTTTATATTTTTTTATTAGACTCACATAGGCTTTCTTGATAACTTTCAGATCTGTGGTTTCTTCGATTTCTAATATTGCCCATTCACTCATATTCATACTCACAAGTATCCAGGAATTCAGCAAATTTATCTTTGACTTCATTTATTTTGCTTAAATCTTGGGTATCCAAATAATCGTAAAACAACTTAATATTTTCTTCTATATTTTTGCGTTGTAAACCAATGGATTCCTCATATAAACGCTCAGCTTTTGCCAATAGCGCAATATGCTCGGACATTTCCCGCGGATGTATTTTTATAGCATTTAATTTTTCCATACAGGCAGAAATATCGGTTTCATTCATATCCCCACAAGATTCTTTGATGATTTTTGTGTATACATCTTCAGAGTGTTCAAACTTAAGCTGAATTTCTAAAATGCCATTGACATCATAAGTGTATCTAATTTCAATTTCTTGAGGTTCTTTAGTGGGTTTAGGAATATTCAAATTATATTCAGCAATTTTAATATTATTTTCAATTAATCGACTCTCACCCTGATAAACAACAATCCTAACATTTTCTTGGAATTCAGCTTCTGTGTAAAAGAATTTTGATCGACTGATAGGCAATACAGAATTTCGTTCTATAATTGGCACATAAGAAAGATAGGTATTCCCATTGTGATCCACAGAATTAGCGGAGGTACCTAAAGTATAGGGACAAACATCCGAGAGCACCATCTCGTCTAAGGCTTCATCCTTTAGCAACATCCCCGCTAAACAAGCAGCACCCATTGCCACCACTTCCTGAGGATTTAAATGCGTAAAAGGCAATTTTTTAAATATTTGTACACAAATTTTAGAAATCATCGGCATCTTGGTAGCGCCACCGACTAAAATGACTGCATCCATATCTTCTGGCTTTAATCTTGAATCACTTAAGGCTCGTTTAATGGGCAATGTTAATTTATTTAACAAGGGCGCAAAAATATTTTGTAACTCTACAGGCGTAAAAGAAACCGCATAGGTTTTAGAATCTATATCGATGCTCATATCAAAACCTTCTTTTAATCGGCTCGCTTTACAACGTTCCGCTTGCTGCCACAATTTAGCACGTATCTCCTCTTCTAATTTATAATCGATTAATTCCGATTTTTTTAGAAAAGCATCTACAACGGCATCTGTAAAATCATCACCCCCTAGAAAATTATCACCCGCTGAGGAACGTACTTCCAATACACCTTCAAACAGTTCCATGATGGTGACATCAAAAGTGCCACCCCCTAAATCAAAGATTAAGTATTTTGTTTCAAGTTTTTTGTTAGCAATACCATATGACAAAGCAGCTGCTGTAGGTTCATTAATCAATCGAATAACATTTAAGCCCGCGAGTTTAGCAGCCGTTTTAGTCGCTTCTCTTTGCTTATTATTAAAATAGGCAGGAACCGAAATAATCGCATCTTGTATTGTTTTATTTAAATACACTTCTGCATCTTTTTTTAAGGATTTTAAAATAATGGCTGATATTTCTTCAGGACTAAAAAGCGTTTTGCCTAATTTAACTGTTTTCTTGCTGCCCATAAATCTTTTAATACTTTTTACATAAGCGTATTTGCCCGTACTTGCAAAATCCAATGCTGCTTTTCCGACAATAATTTCTGATTTGTCATTGATTGCAACAACAGAAGGCGTCAAATGTTCAGCTAATGCATTGGGTATCAGCTTTGGGCCGCTTTCGGTGTATATTGTGCAAAGGCTATTGGTTGTACCTAAATCTATGGCTAAAATTGTCATCACATAACTCCAAACTAATGGGCCCCAATATACTTTTTTTGTGTGTTTAAGTCAAGGTGTAGGTACAAAAATTAGATTTTGTATAATTATTCATAACAAAAGATTATGAAAAATATCTTTTTAAATCATACAGTTATGTATGAACTTGCTAAAAGCTATTTTTTTCAATATAATATAGCTAGATTGTCTAGATTAATGAGCTTTTAAGATTAACTAACAGGAGGTAATTGCTATGAATTCTATGCCGATACACCATGAATGGCAATTACAAGAGGCAAAAAATAAATTAAGTCACGTTCTGAATTTAGCTATGCATAATGAGCCTCAAATTATTACGCTTAGAGGAAAGCAAGCAGCTGTGCTGATATCAATTGATTCTTATATCAAATTAATACGTTCTACTTCTAGTTTATCTGAATTTTTTAGACAATCACCGTTGATGGATAGTGATATTGATCTCACACGCGATAAAGATACCGGAAGAGATACTCACTTATGAAATATTTACTTGACACATGTGCTATTTCTGAAATTATTCGCCCAAAACCCAATCCAGCATTTATAAACTGGATCGATACTCAAGATGAAAATGATCTGTTTTTGAGTTTATTTACTTTTGGTGAATTATATAAAGGTGCATTTAAAGTTGACGATATAAATCGCCAAACTAAATTGTTGGAGTGGATTGAGCATGATTTAAAGATCCGTTTTCATAGAAGAATTTTAACCATAGATGAAAATGTGATTTATTTATGGGGTAAATTAAATGGCGAAAACGAAAAAATGGGGAAAAAATTACCTATAGCAGATAGCTTAATAGCTTCTACTGCAAAACTACACAATTTAACTGTTGTAACAAGAAACCTAAAGGATTTTGAAATATGCTCGGTACCAGTATGCAATCCTTGGGAATAATCATTGATAATTAAGCATGCCGAGCAGGAAATGCCAGCACATCGCCTATGGATTTGCATCCCATTTTCAGCATAAACAATCTATCGATACCTAAAGCAACGCCTGCGCAAGCGGGCAAGCCAGATTCCAATGCCTGCATTAAACGTGTGTCTATAGCCATCTGCGATACTCCAAGCTCTGCACGTCGCTCATAGTCTTCTTGAAAACGTATACCTTGTACCCTTGAATCTGTTAACTCGTGATAACCATTGGCCAATTCTATCCCTTGAATATAAACTTCAAATCGTTCTCCCACAGGAGGTTCGTGGGGTTCATCTTGTCTAAGCTTTGCCAAGGCGGCTTGTGATGCCGGATAATCGTAAACCATCAGTGGTGCTGTAAAACCTAAAGTCGGCTCTAAATGATGTGTCATCAATAAATCCAACCAATCATCACGCTTTAAATTTTTCAAAGCTTCAGGCGATAAATGAATATTTAAGTTTTCTGCAAGTTCTTTTAATTTTTCTAGCGAAGCTGTATGGGGATTTATATTCAAATGCTTTTGGAACAATTCTTTATAAGAAATGCGTAGCGCTTTAGCTGAGCCGATCATAGCCTGTAAAAAATCATCCATTTCATCCATTAACTGATGGTGATCAAAACCAAGTCTGTACCATTCTAGCATCGTAAATTCAGCATTATGTAAACGTCCGCACTCATCGCCTCTAAAAGCTTTACACAATTGATACATGGAGCCAAGACCCGCTGCCAGCAAACGCTTCATCGCATACTCAGGCGAAGTCTGTAAATACCCCCCATAGGCTGGAATCACATCAAGATAGGGATCAAGCGCCCCTGTTGCACACAACAAAGGCGTTTCGACTTCCAGCACCTCTCGTGCTTCGAAAAATTGACGAATGGATTTTAAAAAATCCGCTCTGGCTTTTAGAGTTTCAAGACTTGCTACCGGTCGCCAACTATTACTCTTTAACTCTAGAGACATACTCACCTGTGCGGGTATCCACTTTAATCACTTCATCAATTTGTACAAATAAAGGTACTCGTACAACAGCCCCTGTCTCTAAAGTGGCAGGCTTACCCCCACCACCTGAGGTATCCCCTTTCAAACCAGGATCGGTGTCTACTATTTTCAAGGCCACGAAATTAGGTGGGATAACCTGTAGAGGCGCATCATTCCACAAAGTGACCAAGCACATATCTTGCTCTTTTAGCCATTTGCCCGCATCCCCAACTATTTCTGGATTCATTTCATATTGTTCGAAAGTGTCTGGCACCATGAAATGTGAGCGCTCCCCATCATTGTAGAGATACTGCATATCTTTTTCTGTAACATCTGCAGCTTCTACACTTTCTCCTGATTTCATCGTGCGTTCTATGATTCTGCCTGTCTTTAGGTTACGGAACTTAACACGATTAAAGGCTTGGCCTTTACCAGGTTTTACAAATTCATTTTCTAAAATAGTATATGGATCGCTATCCATGATAACTTTCAAACCGCTTTTAAATTCATTGGTACTGTAAAAGGCCATTGGGTATATCCTCTATTGTTTCTCTATCTGTTCGCACAAATGCTTATCATACCTTATACTTCAGTAGGATGAAAACTCAAAACGATCAGATACAATTTTTTCATTTTTTAGGGCTGAGAATTCCAGTAAGGCGTCGCACCCCTGGCGACCTACTGCGAATACCGCGTGCACACCCTCGCTACGAATATGCGCATCACTACGAAACAGAAGCCTCCGAAATGATTATTTGGCCTGAATCTAGCCATGATGCCCACGAGCGTTATAAAACCAGCATTGTTAACAGTAGCATGGAAGGGTATTGCTTAATGTTGAGAAAAACATCCTCAACCACACTCAAAGTGGGCGACATTGTCCGTTTACATGCACCTTCTGAGGACCCCAATACCTCTGAAAGAGGCAGTATCCGCTGGTTAAAACAAATTACCCCTACCGATCTTGGCATGGGTATTCATTTAATTTCTTAAGCTATTATTTTTCTTGAATTTGGCGACAGGTCGCATGGGAGTTGTTCTACTCTAATTTCTCTGCCATTGATATTCATCTAGAAAACTATCACCTATTAAGGCTCTGTGGATATTGTTTAAATTTTTTACCCTAGTTATAATTTTTTGATATTTTATAAATGGAGATTAAAAAATGGATGCAGTGCAAAAAGTATATGATCAAAATTGGTTAGCTTATATCAGTGCGTTTCCAGTTGCCTTTGCACAAGTACGGGAAGATACACTTATTGATCAATGGATAGTGGATCAATTACCCATAGGATCACAAGGCATTATGATTGCCTCAGGAGGCTGCACCGCAGCAGTACTGCAGCACATGGAAAAATTTGATCGCTTGACACTGGTTGATAAAAATCCAGCACAACTGGCTTTGTCACAATTAAAATCTTATTTAATGTGCAACTATCAACCCTCAGAAAGACTTTCTATTTTAGGCCATCAAAGCCTAGATCTTAATACGCGTAAAAATTATTTGTTAGAAGCATTCAATGCTATTCAATGCGATTCTGAGATTTTAGGTCCGCTGGATACCGTTGCTGAATTAGGCCCCGATCATATTGGGAAATATGAACTTTTATTCAAACGCTTAGAATTTGCTATCAATCAGCCGGAAAAAATCAACTTATTGTTGAAGTTGAATACCCTAGAAGAGCAAAAACAATTTCTAGATTCAGAGGCGCTTTTTCTTAAAGATTTAAATCATGCTTTTCAAGCTGTCATGTCTTTACCAGTATTAGTGACTTTATTCGGGACAGGCGCCACACAAAATACGGTAATGCCATTTTCTGATCATTTTAATCAACGCACTCTAGAAGCCATTAAAACCTTGCCTGCTGCAAGCAATCCCTTTCTTTCGCAATTATTAAAAGGACAATTTACAAGTGATTCTATTTATCCTTGGTTAGGATTAGCGCAGAAATCCAGCAACACTGAAATGGCTTATTGCCTAGCCACCATGGCAGATGCTCTTTTAGAAAGTAAGGAACAATATGATTTCATCCATTTATCCAATATTTTAGATTGGTTAAACAAAGAGCAAGGCACTGAATTGCTCGACGTAGTCTCCAAACGTCTTAAGAAAAATGGATGGCTTATCATACGTCAACTCAATTCTAATTTGGATATTCAAGGACTGCAAACAAAATTGCACTGGGAATCTGCATTATCCAAAAAATTACACCAGGAAGATAGAAGCTTTTTTTATCAAAAACTTCATATTGCAAGAATGCTATGATTTTATACGAACTTCATGGTGCTCAAGATTTAAGTGCAACAACTCAAAAGCTGTTTAATTTCAAACAGCTTTTTGATTATCCTTTTGATGAAATTCAACGCTTTAGAATTGATCACAGTCCAGATTATTCTGCCTTTTATCGTTCTATAGGAGAATCCACAACCCTTATTGCAGAAGCAAATAATCAAATTATTGCAGCCATTTCTATTGCCATTAGAACCATAAGAATCCATAACTCAGAACAATCCTATATTTATATTGGCGATCTGAAAATTCATCCTAATTTCAGATCTTCTAGTGTATTATTTAGATTGGCAAAATATTTACAACAAAAAATCACACAATACTCAAACAGTCCAGCCTATGGCATTGTGATGGATGGCACCTCTGTCACTCCGCAGCAATACTCAGGTCGCCTTGGAATACCTCTCTTTCAAGCGCAAAAAAAAGTTTGTATTTTGCGGTTTAGTACCGAAATTTCTCTCTCAAATACTCAATCCGCTGAAAACCTTTGTCCTAAACTGGGATATGAATTGTATCGCGCATTAAATACAAAAGGTACACTATTAACATTATCAAATTCCAGTATTCGCTCCACACTTGAACCGCGATGGTTTCACTCTGAATTTAAAGCCTGTGGTCTGCTTGAAGATACTCGTAAGGCTAAGAAATTATTATTAAGTCATGGGGAAGAAATCATTTCGGCCCATCTTTCCTATTTTAGTTTTCAAGATACTAACTCTGCAGTAGAGGTACTCAACAAAGCATTATTTTATGCTCGTCATCAAGGATATCCAGCAATGTTTGTTGCTTTATCAAGTACTCAATTAATATTGTTGCAAGAAGCCTTGAAGTTTTTTTCATACCAAAATTTATCGGCCACTCTATATGCTACCCATCCTATTTGTGAGCATATCACCGTTAACACAGCAGACATTTAGGAGAACATGATGACTCGGATCAAATCAGCACCTCGAGTAAAAGCTTATGCTGAAAATATTCTAAAAAAAATTAAGATCCTACAAAACCCCTATTTTGAAGCGCTTCAAAACGGCACCATGTCCCTTGAACACTTTCACAAAACACAACAACAATTTTATTTCGCAGTGCTCTTCTTCTCAAGACCCATGGCTATTTTGGTAGGCAAAATCCCTAACCCCAGAGATAGACTCGATATTTTACATAATGTGATGGAAGAACATGGAGATTTAGATCAAGATGCCTTTCATGAATCTACCTTCAAACAATTTCTCGAATCCATCGGTAGTGTTGCCCTGCCTCCTGATGTGCTACCCCTACGCCCCGAACTTAGAGCCTTTAATAGCGTGTTACTCACCGCCTGCACTTTCGATGAGCTAGAAGTGGGCGTTTGTTGTATGGGTATCATAGAACTCGCATTTGCTGATATCTCCGCAATCATCGGCAAAGCCGTCGTAGATAGAAATTGGGTAAAAGAAGAAGATCTTGTCCACTACAAACTCCACGCAGAAATCGATTCAAGACACTCCGAAGAATTCTTCTGTGTCGTGGAAAAATCTTGGGATGAACCCAAACGTCTACATTACATCAAACAAGGCCTCGAACTCGGCGCCTATATCTTCGACAGACTCTATCGAGATCTGAATTTACTTCAATAATTTAAGGAAAACACTAGTACACTATTGAAAAAAGAATTAAGAGACACTGAATGTGTTCTTAAATAACATACCTAAACTCTACAAATCATTTTGCATGCTGCAGAAATAATTTAAACCGTTTTGTAACTAAAGTTTTTAGTCGTGAAGAAGATATTTTATTGATCATCTCATTCGCAAGATTAATATCAAAATTTTCAGGTAATTCCACCTCAGGTAAGAATCTAAACAAATGTGAACGGGCAGCTGAAAAATATAATGTGTCTAGCACAGCTTTTTCAACACATGCCATTTTAATATTATGCTCACCGATTATCTCAAAACCAAAAAAGAATTCAGGTTCCATATGGTGGATTGAAATAATATTCTCTTGATTTTTATAACGTCGCGTTCTCGCTATGGATACCGCATACACGACATCGGGTATTTGCGAGATTACACCATGATAATACAAGGCGGTTTGTAAAGAAACATATGCAGGAAAAGGTGCAGTTAGATATTCAGGAAAAACTAAAGGATCTATTTTATCTGAAAAGGCCCACAATCCACGTGCAACAGGAAAAATCACATTTGCTTTTGCAAGACGACTCAGAACTTGGCTCGCATGCGTACGTGTTATTTTTAAACAAAGTGCAGCATCAGAAGTTTGTATTATAGGAACATTTAGGTTCTTTAGCTTAGTTTGCATCTGAATTAAACCCATTACTGCAATCGCTCTAACATGAGTATGATTTCACTTTGCATTTTATCCCAAATCTTAGGATCATTGTAATATTCTTGATATTCGTTTACCACATGTCCTGATCTAGCCCTGTTTCCCCGGACTCCTTATTTGATAAACTTAATGTTACAAATA
>CAMFJH010000046.1 GCA_945956915.1 uncultured Francisellaceae bacterium
TTAAATAATGATTAACCATTCTTTCTATCGTTGATTTCATAAAAAGTGATGTTGCGAAGTTAAATAATCCTTGAATTTCATCTTTAGAATCATCCATAAAACAACTGAAATCAAACTTAGCAACAGAATGGTTATTTAACTTAAAATCTTTAAATAGCTTCTTTTCAATATTATCCCCAAAAGATTGGACACTAAATACCACCTGAAAAATTGGATGTCTTGATGTGTCTTTTTCTATCTTTAGCTCTTCAACCAATTTTTCAAAGGGTAAGTCTTGATGCTTTTGAGCAGCTATTAAGTTATGCTGAACTTGAGATATAAACTCTAGAACATTGCATTCCTGATCAATATTCTCTCGTAGAGCTAGGCTATTGACAAAAAACCCTATTAAATCTTGGATCTCTGAATAATGTCGATTAGCGATGGGAGTTCCTAATACAATGTCATTTTGTCCACTATATTTATTGAGCAAAATATAAAAACCGGATAGCAAAACTGCATACACTGAACAACCCTGTTCTCTTGACAAAGCCCTTAGTTGAGTTGATAAACACTGATTAATACTAAATAAAACATCATCACCCAAATAAGATATTTGCCTAGGTCTTAATTTGTCGGTGGATAATGCAAGAGGCTCATAACCTTGCAATTTTTTCAACCAATAGCTTAATTGTTTTTCTAGCACTTTCCCTTGTAAATATTCTCTTTGCCATACGCTAAAGTCTTTATAATGAATCGGTAGTGCTGGTAAATCTTTACCATAATAAAGGGCATTAATTTCTCTAAAGAAAACATCCAAAGACCAACCATCAAAGGCTATATGATGGACATTGACTAAAAGATAATTTGCATTTTTTTTATCATAAAAACTGATCCGTATTGGAAATTCTTTTTGTAAATTAAAAGGTGTCTGTATTTCCTTTTCTAGTTGCTTATCAATGTTTGTTTCTATATGGCTATATTCATTAATATGAATTGCGTGATTAATAGCAATTTGATAGTATTTTGTCTCTTCTTGCTTAAAGACCGTCCTTAAAACTTCGTGCCTCTGAATAACTTGTTGGATTGCATTCTTTAATTTATCTTTATTTATTCCTTCTTGCAACTCAAGCAATATAGGAAAATGGTAAGCATTAGTTCCTTGTTCATATTGTTCTATAAACCAAAGACGTTCCTGTGCGAAAGATAGTGGATATTGCTCTAAACATTTTGGCCTAATTACTATATCTACAGCGTCATTTGAACTTAAATGATCTACCAAGTTTAATATAGTTTTATATTTAAAAATATCAGCTATAGCTAAATTATAATCTAGCAATTTTCTTATTTGATGCGATAGTTTTATTGCTAAAATAGAGTCCCCACCTATTCTAAAGAAATCGTCTGTAATACCTACCTTGTTAACATTTAAAATTTCTTTCCAAATATGGCATAATCTTATTTGTAAATCTGTTCTAGGTGCTACAAAACTATCTTTATTCGCGAAATCAGGCTCAGGTAATGCATTTCTATCTAATTTACCATTTGAAGTTAAAGGAAACTTTTCCAATCTAATATAATGATTAGGCAGCATATACGCTGGTAGATATCTTGATAAGTAAGATTTATATTGCTCACAATCTCCGCTTTTAGTATTCCGGTTTGTAATCAAATACGCAATCAATTGATTATTTTTGATAATTACTAATGATTTCTCTATATCTTCTATCATTTTAAGCCTAGAAGATATCTCTTCCAATTCAACTCTGTAACCATTTAATTTAACTTGCTGGTCCTCTCTGCCCTCAAATGTCATATAACCAAAATTATTCCATTTACCGAGATCACCTGTTTTGTATAATCTACCTAGTAGCTTATGTTGAATAAAACTTGTATTACTTTTCTCTTCATCATTCCAGTAGCCTAATGCAACCCCCTCTCCACCAATATAAATTTCGCCAATGACATCAATAGGGCAATGTTCTCTAACACTATTAAGAACATACATCTTTTGGTTTGGCATTGCATACCCATAAGGGATGGAGGTCCAATCTGGTTTAATTTTATCAATTTCATACCATATTGACCAAATAGAACCTTCAGTTGCACCACCCAAACTCATCACAGTAGTGCGTGGATTGTGCATCTTGATTTGCTCGGGTAATGTTACCGGAATCCAATCGCCACTCATTAGCACCACTTTGAGTGTATCTAATATCTTATCAGTGTCATTAACATAATCAATTAATAGCTGCATGACTTGGGGTACGCTATTCCATATTGTTATTTGATGTTGAGTAATTAAATCATACCAATGCTTAGGCTCTTTTATTCTTTCCTGGTCTGGAAAAACGATTGTTCCTCCAGCTGAAAGCACTCCGAAAATATCATAAACTGATAAATCAAAGCTCAACTCTGATAATGCTAAGACTTTATCAAAGGCGCCAATGTTAAAGCGTTTATTAATCGCTTCAATAGTATTCACAGCACCCTTGTGCGAAATCGTCACGCCTTTGGGTTTGTTTGTAGTTCCAGATGTGAAAATAACATAAGCAACATCATCTATGTCTACCTTAGCTAAGCTACTCATCATATCTCTTTTTTCAGAGGAATGAACAATCAAATCCTCTATGAGACTGATCTGGTAATTTTCAGCAAAAGCTGTATTCTGTATAACTTCCCATTGATGTCTTGATACAAGTAATTGTTTTACTAACCCTTCTTGTAAAATATCATCTATCCTTCCAATCGGCCAATCGATATGAAGGGGTAAATACCCCGCGCCTGATTTCATGACTCCAAGCGTTGCCACCACTTGTAACGCACCTTTTTCAGATAACACACCTACTAATTCACCTTTATTAACACCTTTTAAATGGAAATGATATGCTATGTTATTACTTGCATTCAAAATTTCTTGATAATTCCATTCACCACTTGCATCAATAACAGCTATACGTTTAGGATCTTCCAAGCAAATATTGACTAATGTTTTTTTAGAATTACTTTGTTCTTGATGATTAGCATTTTTAATAATTTTCTTATCTTCGATAGATATTTGTGGATACTCAATTGTTCGACTCCATTCAGAATCAATAATTTTATCAATGAGCTTAATATAACTTGAAAACATATGGGCAACAAAATTTTCATCTAACAAACTATCAAGGTAATACCAATCAATATGAAGGTCTCCTCTAATTTCTCTAATAATATTATCTAATAAGCATTGAGAAGTCTGTGCTGCTTCATAAACAGGCTGCAAATAGTTTTTATCAATAATTTCTGAGCCATATATATCGTGACCAATAGCACTGGTAAATACGTAAGGTGCTACAGGATAGTCAAAAGTGTATCCATGAAGCTTTCTTAACTCACTAGCAATTGTCATTCCTGAAAAAATTCTATGTTCAAGATCATTCCACAAATCGTTTTGAATTTTTTGAAAATAATCTTTTATTGACATATCATTTAATGGTCGGATAAAACCAAATAATTCCAACGTTGTGAAATCACCTACTAGCGCATTAACCTCTGGGTGAACTTCTGTACGGTTAAATAATGTAATATTCAATAAAATATCTTTTTGTCTACCAAATCTCGATAGAACCATACCATAAAGAGTCAGTACTATAGAAGTTGGACTTAGCTTATGGGCAATGGATTTCTTTTTTAGTTGTTCCCATCGATCACAGCTGATAACCTGATGGAATTTTGAAAAATGCATATCATGAACAACTGTAACATCTTTAAGTAGTGGCAATTGGGGCGCCAGAGGGAGCTTAGGTAATTTGGCAAGCCAATATTGTTGAGCATCATGATATATTTTAGTGTTTTTTCTTGCCTTCTCATAAATTACATAATCGCGAAAACTTAAGCTTAATTTTGCTAATTTTTCCCCTCGATAAAGTTTTATTAAATCTGAAAAAATAATTTTAAGACTATAAACATCTGTTATCAAAGCATCAAAACTAAAATGAATGTACGTTTTACTTTTATTATTCGAAACCCTGATATCAAACAAAGGATAATTCTCTGGATTAAATATCTGATGAGACATTTCTTGACGAGCATTTTCATAATCACACTGCCTAATTTGATATCTATCAATTGACTTTAAGCAAGTTTGCATACCATTTTTAAATTCTGTTCTTAAGGCATCATGACGCATTAAAAGTTTATTCCAAGCTTGCTCAAAACGTTTAAGATCCAATTTCTTAAATAAAAATTCCAAATAAATGTGTGTAGAGATACCACCCAATGTTAGAGATTTTTCTCTTCCAACCAAGTAAGCATGTTGCACTTCAGTTAACTCAAAAGGTTGATATCTATTGACATTATCAATGCTTAACTGGTTTACCACACTTGGATTAGGGATGCATAGCGAAATATTATTTTTTATAACAGAAGCTAACTGCCTTATTTCTAAGTTCTCGAGCAGATCAATAACTTTTAGATGAACACCATATTTTTTCTCAATAGATAAGACCAATGAAGCAAATAGCAATGAATGTCCACCAAGGTTTAAAAAATTGCTACTACAATCTAAATGAACATTGGCAATTGGCAGCAGATCATACCAAAGTGAGGCAATAAATTCTTCTATAGGATCCGTAAAAAGTAACAAAGATTTAGAACGCATTTCATTTAAAACTGGTTTATTAAAACTTGATAACGCATTACGATCTAGTTTTCCGTTAATTGTTAAAGGAAATATATCTATTTTAATAAATTGATTTGGAATCATGTAATCTGGAAGTTTATCAGCCAAGTAATTTTTTAGTGAAACATTAGAAATCTCTTCTGAGGCTGTGTAATACGTCACCAGGTAGTTATCTTCTGCCCTTTCATCTAACAAGACAACTACTTCACTAATCACTGGATGCTGTAATAAAGTTGATTCTATCTCACCAAGTTCTACCCGATAGCCACGTATTTTAACCTGAAAATCATTTCGCCCAATATATTCTAAATTACCATCAGGAAGCCATTTAACCAAATCACCTGTTTTGTAGAGCTTTTTATAGCCTTTTATTTTATCGACTTCTGTAGCAAAAGGATTTGGAATAAAGCGTTCTGTCGTTAATTTTGGATTGTTAAGGTATCCTCGAGCTAAACCCACCCCGCCAATATATAACTCCCCAACTACACCTATTGAAACAGGCTCATGCTGTTCATCTAACACATAAACCTGAGTGTTAGATATAGGTTTTCCAATATTCACTTCTTCAGGGCTAATTACCCTCGTATGTGTGCTACAAACGGTTGCTTCGGTTAAACCATATTGGTTATAAAGTATTGAGCTGCTTGGAATAGCCTTTAGTCCATTTAAATTACTACCACCTGTAAAAATAACTTTCTGTGTTAATTTTTCAGGATAGCTTGATAATATTTGTTTCAGTATGGGACCAGGAATATAGGAAAGGTTTACAGCCTCTTCTTTTACCAATTGAAGAAATGATTCAATATCTTTTTGCTGATTAGAATTTATTATCAATATCTTTGCGCCTTTAGTCAGGCTAGGAAATATCTCACAAACAGAGGCATCAAAAACAAAATTGGCATATTGAGTTGAAACACTTAATTCATCAATTTCAAATAAATAAATAATTTCCTTAACTAAATTTACTAAGCCTCCATGTTCAATCATCACTCCTTTAGGATTGCCTGTGGTTCCAGAGGTATAAATGACATAGGCTAAGTCGGTATAATTTATACATTGTGGCAAGTTCGTCGCTTGCTCTTCTTGGTAATCTCGCTCATCCATAATGACTAGTTGGTAGATATCATTGCTTTTTCTATCTATATTTTTATTTGAATGATTTATAATACCTGTCAGTTTATCTTTCAAATGTGTTTGTGTTAACACAATCTGACTGTGAATATCATCAAGGATGTACTGTATTCTTTCTTTAGGGTAGCTCGGATCTATCGGAACATAGGCTGCGCCAGCTTTAAGGGTTCCTAGTATTGCAATAATTATCTCTAAGCTTCTATCTAAACACAGAGCAATTAAGGTATCCGCTTTAAGATCTTCATTGTTTCTGCTTTTGTATAACTTTCTAATGTGTCTAGCAAGTTGATTGGCTAGTGTATTCAGTTCTTTATAGGTGAGTTGCTTTTCTTCAAAAACGATTGCAGTTTTATCTGGTGTTTTTTCAACTTGCTCTTCAAACAACTGAGAAATTGTTTTATCTTTTAAATAATTTTTATCAGTTTTATTCCAATCATAGACAATATTTTGATAATCATCTCTACTTAAAATATCTTTTTTAGACTCTTGAGCCAGTGAAAATTTTATAATTTCCAAATTAGAGACATTAGCTTTTGATAAAGTGATCAGAGCATCAGTTAATATTTCTACTTCATTGACCACATCACTCGCCATTTCAAGCCTGTAAGCATCTGTTGTAGATTTCAGATTCAAAACACATATTTTTTGTTCAATGACAACTCGTAACACTACTCGCGGGAGGATATCAGGAAATTGATCAACGGCTCTTAAAGCTACATTTTGATCAACAAAGATAATAAAACTATAGGCATAAGCCTCATCTACAATCTCTTCAACATGTTTTAATCGGTGGCCAAGCTCAATCACTTCAGATTCTAAAGCTTGGTATAAATTACTTTCTCCAACAAACAATATATTAAGTACTTCCATTCAATTTTTTCCTATAAATCACATTAAGCTAAATCCAATTTTTTTCTTTTAAATATGGCGACACTATACTATCAACCATACCTGAACTTTCTAATAAAAACAGTATTTGTTTAAGCATGGGATGTTGCTTGCTTGGTTTGAAATTTTTATATGTATCATCAAGCACCTCTTTCGCAGTATTGGCAGATAATCCGATAGCTATTAATATTTTCAAATCAAACTCCATTCGAACTCCTAAGCGTAAATAGCGCTCTAGGAAGTTTGGTAAAATTTTAGCAATTGCTTGTTTATACTCTAGATCAAGGATTTGCCAAATATAAGCCAATAATTTAGAAAATATACCAGAATGTCTTGATTCATCTGATAGGTGATCTTTAATCATTTTCTGAAAAAATGGATGTGTGTCTTCTTTATCTACCATGCTTATGATATCTTTAGTTAAAGTATTCTCGGCTAAACAAATAGCAATTAAATTAAAGATATCATGATATCTAATTGGCAATTTTTCATGCACCCACTTTATAGCACACTCAATTTCAATCATTCTGGGAAATGCTAAAGGTTGAATTTTTGTATATTCTTGAATTTGAAGCATAGCATCAAAGGCTACATATGCGTGATAAGCTTCATCAATCATAACCGTATATAATGCTAACTTTGTTTCACTATCGAATGAAATGGGCAAAGTATCTGCTATCACTGTTAAAATTGCTTGATTAACCATTTTGGTTTCAATCATGACGATATCATGACTATATTTATATAACGACTGAATTAATAAATAATTCAATGCATCCTTACCCAGTTCAACAACTTTTGGATGAATACTTAAGGGTTGGTGTGACAAAGGAAAAAAATGTCCATTTATTTTGTTATCAAATGTAATCCTTGGTCTGCTCCTTACTGTTGCACGCTTTTCCCATCGATTTTGTATGTTATTATTCATCATACGGATAGTCCCTCCCAACAGTGAAGCCATTCATTTTTTAAATTTTTTACAGATAAATCTACATTTTCATATTAACAATTCATGATCCTTTGTTTTTGATTAGCTTTATTATATTTTGTATTAAAAAAAAAAATTACCCGTAAAAAATACTGATATGAGGTAGCTTAATTAACAACTGATTTTGATAAAAGTTACTGGCATATTAATAATGTAGTGTATGTATACTAACTGCAGATAGTGTTGCCAAATGTTTTTACTGTATAAACATTTCTGTCTCCTTACAGATGCAATTTTGGCATTTCCTCCAGCCTTAAGGGCTTAGGTTCTGCAGATATTTTAATAATCAAAAACCTAGACCTACAACAAAGCAGCTTAAAATATAACTGCCAATTTAATTAGCTGGCATTTATCACTTAAATAATTTCTTTTTGATAAACACTAAACAGAACTTCTTGTTCAAATTAAGCACCGATAAAGGTTCAATTTTTCAAAAACCTATATTAAATTTCTTCAGAATTAAATCTTGTAAATCACTATTATCCTTTAAAAAGGTTGCTACCGCATATAGAGGATAAGATAATATTCTGTCATATTCTGAAAAAGGATGTGTGGAAAACCGAACACCTTCTTTTATTTTTGAATGATTCTCTAGAAATAAAGATATACTCTTTAATGTTCGCCCCTTGTCACTTTTTACTTCAATAGGAATAATATGAGTATTACATTGAATCAAATAATCTATTTCCGCTTGACTATTTCGTGTTTCACGATGCCAATAGTATAAATCTTTCATTTGATATGGATCTCTATATACCAGCAATTCTTGACCAATAAAAGATTCAACTATGGCACCTTTATTAATTAAAGTATTATTAGATTGAATAAACCAATCTGTTAACTTCAGCCCTAACATAGCTTGCGCTATGCCTATATCTAGGGCTAAAACTTTAAATTTATTCAAGTCGATTTGTGCACCTAACGGTAATCCTTGACCACTTGAATGATAAATGGCATGAGCCAGATCTGATTTAATCAATAACTCTAAAGCGGGTAATAATTCTCTTTTTCTATATTCTCCAGGTACTTCTCTGAATACAAATTTATTTCCCAGTTGTAGAGGTATCTGCTCGAAAATTAATTCAACATATTTTATTTGTGCCTTTCTTGCATATTTCGGAAAATCATTTCTATAGTTTTGAATAATAGAATGATGAATTTCTGAACATAATTTTAGATCTCTTTTTTCCTGCCAACTTTGTACTACTGCAGGCATCCCGCCGATAGCAATATATTCGCTAAGCAATTCCAATAAACTGTCATGCAAAAAGTCATCAATAGGATTTTGAATACCATGCGACAATAAAATTTCCACCATTTTATCTCGCCCCATAGCAAGCAAATATTCTAGCCAAGACATGGGATAAATATGAAAAAAAGATATTCTACCCACGGGCACACCCACTTGCTCTATAGCTAAATTCAATAAAGAACCGGCTGCAATCACATGCAATTCTGGCATCTCCTCAAAAAAATAGCGTAGCGCTATCAATGCTCTAGGTGCTTCTTGTATCTCGTCTAAGAAAATCAATGTTTCAGAAGGAATAATAGGCGTTTTTAACTCTGCAGATAAAATTTGTATAATCCGCGCAGGGTCAAGATCTTTTTCAAAAATCTGAATAAGACGTGGGGTTTTTTCGAAATTAACTTCTACATAATATTTAAATTTTTTGCCTAAATTTCTAGCTGCATAAGTTTTCCCAACTTGGCGAGCACCTCTAAATAACAAAGGTTTACGTTCTGCAGGTTTTTTGGACACCCATTCAAGAAGATATAAGTCTATGAATCTAAACATTTTTTACGCTTTTTTGGTTAAAAAACAAGGTTAAATTGCTAAGGTTTTGGTCGTTTAACAAGGATATTTTAGAGTTTTTTTGGTCAAAAAACAAGGTTAATGCGTGTGTTTTTACTTAGTCGAGCCTGAAAAACACCTTATAGCCTGCTAAAGAAGTATTTTCCCAAATA
>CAMFJH010000047.1 GCA_945956915.1 uncultured Francisellaceae bacterium
ACAATCCTTTTAATAATAATTGAATATCATCCATTGAAAGTGAAAGTCGCATTATAATTTGATTAGAAAATTTCATTTCTACTGACTTGAAACCTTGACTCTCACAAAATGGTTCATTTTTTGATATCAGGGGCAACCAATTTTTATCATTTCTTTTTTGATATTTTCTTTTATTAGAATCGTTGGTTTTATTGGGGTGTAAACCTAATTTTGTACACCATCCATGGAATGTAGATCTGCATAAACCTTTTTGCTTACAAAATACTGATGCTTTAAGCCCAGATGCTTTCCACTCTTCACACAGTGCCTTCCGACTTTCTAGAGTCATATTTTTAATATCTATTCTACTTGCCGATGGTCCAGGATTGATTTCCATAGCGTACTCCTAGGTTAAAGAAAACCAGAATAACGATTCTTAACAGAGCAAAATAGGTGGTATTTTTGAATGCTTACAATACATCATCTGCATTAGCTGCCTAAAATCTGTGAAGGGTTACAAAATCGAAACCTTTCAGAAGCCATTGCAATAAATCATGATCGATTTGATAGTGGGTCCCCTCAATGTCTTTAGGAAATTTAAACTTTCCTTTTTCTTTGCGCTTGTACAATAAGATAAAACCATCAAAATGCCAAAGGATGCTTTTTACCTTATCTCCAGCTTTGTTATGGAATAAGAAAAGGGCCTTTGATTGCGGTTCAAAATTCATCGAATCTACCACTAATAACGTTAAGCCATTAATCGACTTTCTCATATCAATAGAGGCGTTATAAAGGTAAATGCTAACATCCGAATTCAGTGTTATCATAAACTTCCCTCATCATTTTAATACAATTTCCAATAATGGTTGGGTTGAGTGATATTGGAAACGATAATTTTATGCCATTTGGAAAAGTGACCTTAATCTTGCTGCCTTGCACTTTAGAAGGAAAACCTTCTAGGCTAGACTCGGACGACATAGGTATAGGCTTTAAAGGCAGAAATTTTTTGGAGGCAATAGATTCTTTTTTATCTTTAGAAAGAAACTTTTGCCGTCAGTGAAGAAAAGCGAAATAAGAAATATTCACTGATTTGCAGTATTTCTCTTGGCTGATGCCAGATTGCTGCCATTGCTTATTGTGCTCAGTATAAAGCTCAGCTTTATCCAGTATAGGGTTTTCTGGCTCTGTCATTTTTTGATCCTCAATGCTTAAACTTAAGATCAGCTTGCCAGGTATTAGCCATTATAAAAAGGTGGGTAAATTTGATCGCTTACTTAATAACTTTTTCACTAGTATGATACATGAGGTTATCCTCCTAAGTTTTGATGTTGAATGAACACAATCATCAAAACGGATAACCTTACTTTTTTCAAGTATTGTCACATCAAGTCTGAACTAATACAAAGTAGTACTATTTAACAAAAATCATTGTGCAGTAGCTCTCAAAAGTGTCTGAATAGCGTTTTGCGTTGCCGGTAACAGTAAAGTACTAGATTGGTAAGTATTAAATTGATGCAACATGAGTGATCCAGGTGACTGCCAATCCTTGATTGCTGGTGTATGAATATTCGGAAAATAAGAAGGCGATCGTGATAGCACTTTTTTTAATCGTTCACCCACATTGTTCAATGTTTCACTAATACAATCGTTTGCATATTCAGATAATGTATCAAAAGGTTTTTTTAACCAACTAAAAAATAAGGGTGGCTGTACTTTTGTAGCACTAGAGGTTTGATATTCTTGTTGTTGTGCCCATAATGGTGTATTAGCATGACAAAGGTTGTCACGGCAACTTCTTAATAATATTTGTTGTTGCGTAACACGCTCTGGTCTCACAAGGGTATCATTGTAAGGATTATAGCGTAAATCAATGTTCGTTAAATTAGTCCAGGGTATTTTTTTTAATAATGCATTAACTCCATCATCAGTTATATTATTCCACATTAAGTTCAAGGATCGAAGCTTGGCTGGAATCTCAAGTGCTTGTGCGCCTGCATCACCTATGTCGTTACTCATTAAATCCAAATATTCGAGACCAACGGGAAACTTAAGTTCTTGTAAACCTTTAGCACTTATGCCATTATCACTTAACATCAACAATTTGAGGCTATTTGGGAATTTTAGTTCTTGTATGCCCGCATCACTCATGTTGTTACGAAATAAATCTAGCACTTGAAGTTTAGTTGGAAGTTTCAGCCGCTGTGCACCTACAGAACCTATATCATTATTGCCTAACGATAAAGAGTGAAGATTATTTGGGAGCTTAAGCCTTTGTATGCCTTCGGGGCTTATATTGTTACTGGATAAAAACAAAAATTCAAGGCTATCTGGGAGCTGAAGTCCCTGCATGCCTGTATCACCTATATTGTTATCTTGTAACAGCAAAGATTGGAGACTATCTGGTAGTTTAAATCGACTTACATCACTTATGTTGTTAGAACTTACATCCAAAAGTTGGAGATTATTTGGGAGCTTAAGGTCTTGTACCCCTGTACCACTTATATTATTATGCCTTACATCCAAAAATTGGAGATTATTTGGGAGCTTAAGCCCCTGTATGCCTGCGTCTCCTATATTATTACCGCTTAAACTCAATGATTGGAGGCTATCTGGAAGCTTAAGTCCCTGCGCACCTGCATCTCCTATGTTGCTACCGCTTAAAACTAATGATTGGAGGCCACCCGGAAGCATAAGTTCCTGTGCGCCTGCATCTCCTATATTGTTACCGTTTAAACCCAACGATTGAAGACTATCAGGAAACTTGAGCCTTTGCACACCTATATTGCTTATATGATTATAGCTTAAACTCAAATGTTTGAGCTTACCCGGTATTTTTAACCCCTGTACACCTGAATCACCTATATTGTTAACACTTAAATCTAACGATTGAAGACTATCAGGAAGCTTAAGTCCCTGTGCACCTGCGTCTCCTATATTATTACCGCTTAAACTCAATGATTGGAGGCTATCTGGAAGCTTAAGTCCCTGCGCACCTAGATCACCTATGCTGTTACTGCTTAAATCCAAAGATTCGAGACCCTCGGGAAGCTTAAGTCCTTGTACACCTGCATCGTCTATATTGTTACCGATTAAACCCAATGATTGGAGGCTATCAGGCAGCTTTAGTCCCTGTGCACCTACATCGCTTATATTGTTAAAGCTTAAACGCAAGGATAGAAGACTATCAGGAAGCGTAAGTCCCTGTGCACCTAGATCACCTATGCTGTTACTGCTTAAATCCAAAAGTTGCAGGCTATCTGGGAGCTTAAGTTCCTGCGCGCCTGCATCTCCTATATTGTTACCTCTTAAATCCAACAATTGAAGATTATTTGGAAATAATAATTCTTTGGTTTCATTAATGTCATTGGAAGATAGCAATAATATTTTTATAGAAAATGCACGCTGACATAAAATATTTAGAAGTTGGCTGGTTTCATTTGAAGTTAAAGCTTTGTTACTTAGATCAAGAGTATCTATAAATCTCAAATCAAAATTCTTTAATTGTTCTAGAAATGGTTGGAATGGTTCGCTTTTAGAAATAAGCCGAAATTGTTTCACAAACTCATTAAAACAACCTGGTGTTAACTGATCTGCCCAAACCGGATATTCTCCCGTGCTTATGTTAAACCCTTTTTTATCTGGGCATTGAATCCCTTCTAAAATGCTTTCAACCAATGTTATTAGGAATAATCCTTCTAAAGCTGCCTTTCCAAGCTTAAATGGCCAGAAGAAACGAGAGTGTCTACTATTACCCACCCCTAGCCACCATAACAAATAGGCGGCATACAACCTGCTTACTGTAGCAAATTTTGAATTTTTTGATCCTGCAGGCTGATTACGCGAAGTTGAAAGTTGGTTCAAAGCATGCAATGCATGTTTTTTAATTTTTAATATTTGTACTAAAGTGTCTTTAGTATAGCCTGCATTTTGAAGATGCTTAAAGTCTTTAATCGAAAGGCTATGTACAATCTTGGCCAGTGACTGCATAGCATTAAGTTGACTCATGCCATTGCCATCTAAAGCTAATTTTTCAATGCTTGAAAATAATTTAGTACGTTCTTCATCCGCTATTCTGCCATCCCAGCGTATTTGTTGTTCTGCTGTTTGTATACATTCGCTGACAGAGCTAAATCCAGGAATTGTAATCAATTGTCTTATTATATCTTTCCATACATTCAATTTCTTAAACAGCTCCTGTGCATTTTGTCTAACGCTTTCTTCCACCTCAACAATAGCACTTGCAGTCAATCGTTGGCTTTTTTGAATATCCCATAATCCTTTTAAAGCACCAAAGATTAAAGGGCTAGTCAGCAAGACATATAACCATTCTGCTTCAACTTGAGCTAACACATTCACTAAACTGCTAATGCCTTTCTTGCTATTACTCTGAAATATCTTTGTAAATTCTAAGAAATCGCTACTGGCTATTGTAAACTGTTCATACAGACGATAACCTAAGAAACAAATAATAGAAATGCTCACTGCTTGGTTTATAATCATTTGTGCTGTTAATGCAAACCCTCTGGTTGCATACATTTTTCTTAAACCATAGGTGTGATGAAGTAATAAAGAACGACCACTAGGTGCTTGACGCATCATACTCCCCCAAAAATTAATTTCTTCTTGTGAGATGTCTTGCTTATTTAGTAATAAGCTTTGGAGTATTTTTTCAATAAAATTATCAGCGTAGGCCCAGCGAAAATATCTACTGCAAGATAATTCTTTAGCCAACAATACTTGTAAAAACGGGTCCATGCATGATACTTCTTCATTAATACCTAACGCCGTTAAAATATTCGAAACATTCGTTACAGGAGGCTCTATTAATTGTACATAATTTGATTCTGCGTGATTCTTGCTTTCGGCATTGAGGGAATATTTACGCTCGACACCACCCTCGGCAGCAAAATTTTGTACCTCATCATGCGGTGAATTTGCTTGTCTTTTCATGCTATCTCCCTTTAAGCAATCATTAAGTCAAAGTGATGCGCAAATAATTATTAACTGAGGCATATAACATAAATCATCGATCATATGTCCTCACTTACCAGGCTTTTAGAATAACTTGAACTCGAAGTTTTTAGCAAGTGCACATTGATGGGTACAACTGCAAAAGCGGTCCAAAAGTTACTTAGGTGTAATCTAAAAAACTAACATCATTTCTCTTAAACTCCTTCCCCCGTGGATTTCTTAATGATTTTTGGTTTTTTAAAAAAAGTTTTAAGGAAAATAGCGACTTGTGTCAATGGAAGGATGGGATAAAGGATTTATCGATCTGCTTGAGGCAAACTGTAGTAAATTCTGATAATGGTTTCGGTCCTAGTACACTGTAAAGCATATTGTTGATAGACAAAACATATGATATCCTCTTTATATTGTTAACCAAAAGGAAAATAGTATGAATGGATTCAAAATTAAACTGAAAGCGAAAGAAAAGAAAATTTTAGAAGCAACCATAAGTAAAGGGATAGAAAAAGTCAGAAAAATCACCAGGTGTAGAATATTATTGTTGTGTCATGCTAATGAAAAAAAATCAAAAATTGCATCGATACTGTCTGTGGATCAGAATCATGGCAATCGCACTGAACAACTGATTGATTTTTATTGAGATTTCTGATAAGAATTGAATATAGTTCTTGGCAGGAGTTTCAAAAATGACGCTGACAGGCACGTTTTTCGAACATTTCTCAAGTATTCAAGATCCCCGTCTCCATAACCACAACTTTCGGCATAACATTTTTGACATGATAGTCATCACAGTACTAGCGACAATATGCGGAGCTGATGGTTGGGCTGAAATTGAACATTTTGGTCATGATAAGGAAGAATGGCTAAAAACATTCTTAGAACTTCCAAATGGTATCCCCTCTCACGATACTTTTGGGCGTTTATTTTCGATATTAGAACCTCAAGAGTTCGAGAAATGTTTCAGCGCTTGGTTGAAATCACTCCATATTGACCTCAAAAAAGAAATCATAGCGTTAGACGGTAAAACAGTTCGAGGCTCTAGTAACAAATGTCAAAAAGAACCTCCTTTGCATTTAGTGAGCGCATGGGCAGCTAAAAATCGTATGATGTTAGCGCAAGTGAAGACAGAAGACAAATCTAACGAAATTACAGCCATTCCGCAATTATTGGACATGCTAAATATAAAAGAAAGTATTATTACAATTGATGCCATGGGCTGCCAAAAAGAAATTGCTCAAAAAATTATAAAAAAGGAAGCAGATTATGTGCTTTGCCTTAAAGAGAATCAAAAGACATTACATGACGATGTGAAATCTATTTTTGCACGTGCTGAAGAAAACAAACAGAAGCAATATAAAAAGATTTTACACCGCAGAAAGATTGAAAAAATTAAAGCGCACAGTCGCATAGAAACATGTCGATACACTTTAGTGTCTGCACGTGACCCATTATTTTTTGAACTACGCTGGCCTGGGCTTAGAGGTATAGGTAAAATTGATATTACGCGCACAATTAAGAATCACGTAGAATATTCAACGAGATATTTTCTTTCAAGCTTAAATTACGAAAATATTGATACTTTTATGGAAGCAGTGAGAAAGCATTGGCAAATTGAGATAGATTTACATTGGTCTCTTGATGTGAGTTTTAAAGAAGATCATTGTCAAGTCCGTTTAAAAAACGCTGCTCAAAATTTAGCACTAATAAGACGAATTGCCTTAAATTTATTGAAACAAGAATCTACCCATAAAAATGGTATTAGCTGCCGACGAAAAAGTGCAGGATGGGACAATAAATATTTATTAAAAGTGTTAATGGCGGATCACCATTTTATTCAACAATCTTAAAAAATAAAATTTATCAGATATAAATTTAGAAAGAACTCACGGTTTCCAGGCAGGTTTTTTGATTTTTCCGAATAAAGTTAAAAAATATCAAATTTTATGAAATTAGTTGTAAGGGAATTTGAAGTTTGTTTTTTAGCTTGAAAAAACTGGGGGCTTCAGTGCGATTGCCATGGGATCAGAATACCATATCTAATATATGTCGTCGATATCTCAAAGAAGGTTTGGAATCAGCTATAAATGAAAAACCAAGATGTGGAGCACCCCTTATATTTGAAGGCAAATTAAGAGCACAAATAACTGCTTTAGCTTGTTCTACACCACCAGAGGGACGTAGTCAATGGAGTCTTCGGTTATTAGCAGATAAAGCTGTAGAATTAGAGCTTGTATGAGTATCATGAAAAAGGGATTGCTTCTTTTTTCAGAGATTTTAAAGATTCTCTATCAAATTCATTGGTTGTTTTGGAAACAACAGGCGGCTATGAAATGGAATTATTGCTAAGGCTTTATGATAAAAACTATACAGTTCATCGAGCTAATACTCGTAAAGTTAAAAGCTTTATTTTGTCATTTGGTAATCGCGCGAAAACAGATTCGCTCGATGCCAAATCCTTAGCATTATATGGGTTTGAACGAAAGGAACATTTGGAAATTTTTTCACCTGTGTCAAAAAATTTATCCGATTTATACAATTTGGTTCAGAGACGAAAAGATTTGAAACAAATTTTAGTCGCTGAAAAAATAGGTTTAAATCTCCTAAAGCAGCCTTAATCAAAGCGAGTTGCGAGACAATAATAAAGGTTATTCAAGATCAGATAGATGAAATGACGAAACGAATAGAAGTGATTATTACATCGGAACCATCGTTGTTGGCTCGTAAAGAGATTTTGAAAACGATTCCAGGGATTGGAGATATCATAGCACAAGACTTATTGGTACTGACTTTCTGGACCCTTAATACTTGTGTACTAATATGAGCTCATAGTACTATAGACCAGAATCGAAGTTCATACGATAAGAGCTATAAGATTCATGTGCTACATTTACTATTATCCAATCGACTGTCCAGGAAATCTAATACTTGCTGTGCAGCTTCCCTGGCTCGCAGCAAGAACGGTGCCAGTTCTTTGAACGTCCTTTTGCCTCAATTCGGCGATAAGCTCTTCGCGCTGAGCTGTACGTGTGCTAGCCAGAGCACGTATAGCATTGCGGTCACGTGGGTCCGATTCAAGTGGCATTCTTGTTCCCAACCACCCGCCGACATGCTGCAGTATGCAACAGTTCATATTTGCTGTTCGAATCATTGCAGGAATTGAAGAGGCTTTAAATATACTATTTTCATCATGAAAAGAATACATGCCTATTTAAACAAGAGACACCCATAGAGGTATGGTGCAATTTCTTATGTGTAGGCAGCAAAGGCTTTTTAAGCGGTATGCAACGTATTGCAATCGAATAGAAATTATAAAAAGTTCTCTTGGAAAAGAATTCATTCTGTATCTTCCAAACGGCGATTTTCCCGTTCAATGAAACTAGTTAATTCTTTTTCTGTTGGTAGAACAGTTTTATATTTAGATGCAAATAATTGCTTGCTTTCTTTGAGGACAGAATATTTAACCATGGTTTCATCTTTATCCGCACACAAAATAATTCCTAAGGTTGGATTATCATCTGGGTTGCGTTTCAATTCGTCAAACATACGAACATACATATCCATTTGCCCAATATCTTGGTGCGTTAGTTTATCTGTTTTAAGGTCGGCAATGACGAAGCATTTCAGTAAAAAATTATAAAATACCAGATCGACGTAAAAATGAGAGGTTTCTGTGCTCACACGCATTTGCCGTGCAACAAAGCAAAAGCCTTTGCCGAGCTCCAATAAGAACTTTTGTAAATGAGTGATAATGTTAGATTCCAGTACAGATTCTTTACCTGTTAAATCATCTGGCACATCTAAAAATTCCAGTATATAGGGGTCTTTGATAAACGCTGAAGGATTGTCTACTTCTTGGCTTATCGATCCATTTTGAGAAGAAAGCAACCGGTGGTAATAACCGCTTTTAATATTTCGCTCTAAAAGTCGAGTGCTCCAATTTTGAGAACTTGCTTCTTGCAAATAATATTGACGCTCTTTTTCATTATCTAGGCGCATAATCAGGCGTAAATGTGTCCACCCTAGATTCTCTACGCGCTGCGTAGAGAATTGCTCAAAGCTAGGAAAAGTGATATAAAATTGCTTAAAATTCCAGAGATTTGCCACAGCAAATCCTTTTCCAAAACAATCAGTTAAGTAGCGAGATAATTTAACTATAAGTTGTTCGCCATACCCAGCTCGTGTCTTACCTTGCTGCTCTTCTTCTACAATGCGTTTTCCTATTTGCCAATAGGTTCTAACCATTACCGTATTTACAGAACTATAAGCTGCCTCACGTCCCGCATGTAGCAAATTACGGATATCTACAAGAAATTGATCTTCACTATTTAAACCTTTTTTATCTACCATCGCTTCACTCATTTTCATCAGGGCTCTGTGTGTATGCATCGCATTATACACCCTCCAATCCGTGTGGGGAAATTGTGGGGATCAGTTGTGCAAAGCTATATATTTCTCTGCAAATCGTAGCGGGATCTGCGGAAAAAATGTCAATAAAATCAATTGCTTACATTTAAGTTGGCGGTCTTTTAATCCGTTAGTCGATGGTTCAAATCCATCAGGTCCGTACCGGCAAATCAGGTCCGTACCGGATACATAGGTAACACTTTATACCGAAGACACAGGTAA
>CAMFJH010000048.1 GCA_945956915.1 uncultured Francisellaceae bacterium
ATTTACAATAGCTCCCCGGAGAATATTATGACTAATTTTCCCCGGACATTAGTGCATCCCTAAGAAAGATTGACGGGCTTACCCTGTTCCGCTTTAGTGCCCGAATGGGTTAGGCTCCTCCATTGTGCCGGTAGCCGTTTTGTCTACGCAAAGAAGAGTGCGCGGATATCTTTGCCAGGCCACATACCGTTTTTGGTTCAAGCTTGTCAGCATCTTTAGCTTGCTGTCCGTCACGACACGTTTCAGAGATTCACTTACATTAGCCATACCATTCAATGCTAGTTCCTCGCCGCCTTGATGCTGGCAGCATTGCATCAACTTCACAGTCAATACTCTTAGCTCTTGCAACTAAAGGATTCCATTCTTCTCGGAGCTTCACACCAATTCGTCACCAACTTCGCATGTCCGAGTAGCATACCGATAGTAGAATATCGGGTTACATGGTAGAGTCCTTGACGTAGTCGTTTTATTCGGTTAGCATGAACACCGTATGGTTTTCAAGCTTTCCTTAACTTGTTAAACAAGAAGATGTTTTCACCTCTAAATAACTAGTATCTTCCTATCTGTAACAGCCACTAAAGCAGCTTCAAGGTCGCACACCGGACTCACCGTTGCAAAATGTTACGAAAACATCTGCTTTTATAGTCTTCTTTTAAATTTTCATGCTAATTTTTTAAGCCATCTTGTAATACAAAAAAATACACTGTAATACAAGCATAATACAATTTGTATTACATCTGTAAACATCTTAAAAATCAATATCTTAAAAAACAATGGCTGTATTACATTTGTATTACAAACAGGTTATAATGTATTACATGTGTATTACATCTTTTTCAGAGGAAATTAACATGCAAAAAGACATTGAAAGCAAGCGAGAAAAATACTATGCAACTTCAATACGATTGCCAACAGCTTTATACGAACAGTTAGAATTAAGATCTGAAGAAATGGGTAATGTTGGTGTTAGCGAAACCATTCGCATTTTATTAAATGAGGCACTTAAAAATTCACCTCTGGATTTTTTAAATCCTAAGCAAGCAAACATGGAGCTCAACGATAAGATCCAATACAAAATATTACAAAACGTTGTTACTTGTTACTACTTGCTTAAAGAACAGGTGACGCGTACAGAAGATGGCTTGAAACGCGATCGTATAGCTCATGAAAGAAGTAAAAAGGCAATGGAAAAAATCTTAAACCTAACCCAGAGTGATTGACTAAAATCTAAGCTGGTCATAAATAAAAAATATCAATTCGATATTGACTGGCTTTTTAACGTTATATTATAGTGAGCTTTGGTAAAGTGATCTAATGTGAAGAATGTTATGGAACATGAAACCAATGGAAACATCAAAGCTTATTGGTCTAGAAGATCAATTAATCTTTTCCCCAAGCTTTCAAGACCTTAACTAAACATATACCAGTACTATTTATATGTCAAAGGAGCAAAAAAATGTTTCAAAATCTTTCATTTAATGGAGATGCCCTTGTAGAATTAGAGCGTGAGTTTGATGGCGTAGCTTTATTTTCAGTTGATGCTCAGCAAAGTTTTTTACAAAAAGCGGATTCATTAGCTGCTATATCCGATTCTGAAGAATCTGACGAGCAAGAACCAAATGCTACTATTATGCCAGAGCCGCAAGAAACAAAAAAAGCACAAGAAACACGAGCAACAAACGCTATTTCTTTATTATGTTATTTAAGATACAAGTTTTTAATGAAAAGCTTAAAAAACCCTCTCTATTTCGACCTGAGCAACTTACGTCAATCGGACACTCGTTATTATCAGCTAACCTTCACAGGGGAATCTATACAAAAATGTCAAGAATTTACAGAAGCAAAAAATCGCGAAAACGATTTAACACTTAAAGAGAAAGATATTTATAGTTTCTCAGCTCATCTCAATCCTCCAACTAAACTAAATCCTAGTATTGAAGGTTTTCTTGATTCTCTCGGAATTCAATATAATCCTCATCAAGCAAGTACTTTAAATATTAAGCTTACAGAAAAATTAAAAGCTATAAAAATTGGCAAATACACTATTTGCGATGAAGAATGGGGACATTTCAACGCAAAAATACCAATAAATAAAATGGCACCACGTGTGATTGATTGCGTAATAGAAGTAATTAACGAAAATTATAAAAAAACAACGCTTAAACTGGAAGAGAGGCAGAGCTGGATTGATGCCTTTACACAGCAAATGGGCGACAAGTTAAAAAGATTTAATAGATTACGTAAACGTGCTGAAGGACGAGAGACATTTGATGTTTTATGTATATTGCACGCATCCTTATCGGCCTACATGCAAACTCCAATTACTCAAGGTGACGGTGAAGAATATATTTTAGATATTCACCCCATGCCTAATATCTTGGATACGATATCATTCTCAGCATCAATAGCTAAAGAGTTAGAGATTTGCAAAGGAGATGCTACTAGTATTAACCAATTAGTAACAACAAAAGTTATGCAAAAAGTTGATCATTTTGATGCTCCAGTGATTCTTCCGGTTTGCACTCCAATACTTCCTGGCAAAAGTTGTTCAGAACATGCGTTCTATCTTGTACTCAAAAAAGTTTCCGATGCGCAATATAAAATTTCTATTGTTAATTGTGGATATGCATCGGAACACGATGGCGTTGTTGACTTTCCAAGAAATTTGAATACACAACAAACGGTGGACTACCTTTGCGACGCATTTGCTGTTGAATTTTTCCAACTTATTGATAACGGACAAGACGATGAAGATCAACTTGTAAGCGATTATTTGAAAGATAATATCTATGATGAAAAAACATACGGCGAACTTGTAGTAAGTAATAGCACCGTTAATGAACAATTTTACGGAAACTGTACGTTGCATAATTATAACTTTGCTATTAAACATTGTTTTGAACTGGATACCTTGAACTTTAGCAAATTTAGGCAGATGCATTTGGTTGGATTTGATCGGTTCATTGAAACTAATAAGAGACTATTAGTTCAAAACGTTAATGCTGCTACTCCATTTGCTGCTACACAAACCACAACAACTTCAAAGTTAAACACAACAGCCATAACAACTACAGCAACCGAAAAGAGCGATAAAGAAAGAGCATTAAGAAAAGCTGCTATGGACGGAAATGAAATTAATTTACGCTCTTTACTTGCTCAAAACGTAGACGTAAATTGTAAAGGTGATCAATCTCAAAAAACCGCTTTGCACCTTGCAGCAGGAAATAATCATTTGGGATGTGTTCAAATCCTTTTGGCTGCTGGTGCCATACAAACACCAGACTCGAGTGGGAGCCTGCCAACGAATTATGCTAATCGTAGAATACGGCAAGCATTACAAGGAAACACTATTTCTTCCGCTAACACGACACAACATCATGGAGTGAAAATGCATTAGCAGAGGAGTCAGAGGGCTCAAAACTGGGATTTGAACAAACTTAACGCAATTACTTTTTATTTCAAGATAGGCTGCCTATCGGCAGCTGCTTTTGATCGCACAAATTTTGCTAGATGTATATCCCTGACACTATTTGACAGACCTATAACCTTTTTATCTATTCATTAAACCCTAAATTTGCTATCCTCTTCCTATGTCTGCTGCTTCAATAGATTGTTATGCATCAACACGACAAAACAAATCAAATTGTCTTGGAAATTTTTAAGTTGATAACTTCGAAAAAAGATATTCCTTTTAAAAAAGTAAAAAAACTGTTTATTCAAGAGGATCCTCTTATTACCAAACTATTTTGGGATTTTTTAAGATTGCAACATCCTGAACAATATCAAGAAATTTCTCATTGTCCAAGATGTGATAAGTTTACTCTTGAAAAAAAGCTACTTTTTTAGAAAAAATTATCAAATGTTTTACCTGAAAGGAAAATTTTACGGAATATCTCTCTAGCAAAAAACCTACCATCCGTATTAAACACATCCTTTTGGATAATCATAACTGGCTTCGTTTCTTTATTACATACAAAAACCTTATCAGACCTTCCATAATTCTCAATATACTAAAAGTCATTATGTGTCGCACCGCATTCTTAGGGTTTCTCCAGTATACATGTGGAAATTGCGATTACACAAAAAAAATCTACTGTACTTGTAAAAGCAAATTCTGTACCTCATGTGGTAAAAAAGCTACCGATCAGTGGATTCAAAAACATAATGCCATTTTGCCCGAAACAACTTGGCAACACATTACTCTTACTTTACCAAAAGAACTCTGGCCCTTGTTTTGGCTCAATCGTTCTTTATTCAATCTGGTACCTTCTATTGCCGCTAACATCATTCAAGAACTTGCTAAAGTAAAAGGCGCACTGCCAGGCATTTTTCTTGCTATTCATACTTTTAGCAGAACCTTAAAAAGAAATGTCCACTTCCACCTCTCTACAACTTGTGGAGGTCTTTCCCTCGATCATCAACGTTGGATAAATTTGTATTTTAATTCAGAACCCATCAAAAAAATGTGGCGTTACCGCATAGTAAACCTCATTCGAACTTTAGCAAAAGAAAAAACGCTTAAACTGCCCAAAGATTTAAAAAATCTTTCTTATACCGCCTTTAATGCCTGGCTAAATCAACTCTATCAAAAAAAATGGGTCGTCCATCTTCAAAAACAATCCAAAGACCATAAACGTAACGTTAAATATTTGGGAAAATACTTAAAAAGACCACCTATCGCCGAAACAAAAATACTGAATTATGATGGCAAATCTGTTACCTATAAATTTTTTGAGCATGTGTCTAAACAATACAAAACTAAAACCCTACCTGTCCTAGAATTTATAGGAAGACTCGTTACACACATTCATGATAAATATTTTAGATCTATTCGTTATTATGGCTGGCTTTCTAATAGAACGAGAGGAACTCTGCTTCCGATCGTCTATCAATTAATTCATTGCATAATCCCAACTCATACAGACATACAAACGTGGCGGGCAATGATCCTAGCTGAGTTTGGAGTTGATCCATTGCAATGTCCAAAGTGCACAGATGTTCTATCTCTCACTGGACATCATTTTCCAGAAAAAATAGGTACCCTTTTAGGACAACATGAAACTATTGTTAAAGCCATTGCCGCTTAATAATTCGCGAGATTCGTGTATTTAAAATTTGTAAAATGACCTCTTTTTTTTAAGAAACGATGTAAAAGTCGGATTAATGAGGCTTGAAAAAAATTAAAATTTTAAAACACGCATATTCCTTAGAAGCAAAGATAACTCGATTGATAAAATTGCTCATCAAAAGAAGATTGAAATTCCTTAACATCAAAGAGTTACCGGCACACCTCAAAGCAATAGCATTATTTGCTGTTAATACAGGTTGCCGAGATCGAGAAATGTGTCAATTACGTTGGGAATGGGAAGTAAAAATCCCGGAATTGCCACATCTCAGGGTATTTATTGTTCCAAGTACGCTCGTTAAAAATGGAGAAGATCGATTAGTGATTTGTAATGATACAGCAAGAGCGGTAGTAGAAGAAATGCGAGGTAAACATCCAACGCACGTTTTTAGCTTTAAAACTCGGCCTTTAGCGAGGATATTATCCTCAGGCTGGCGTAGTGCTAGGAAAAAAGCGGGATTGGATTTTGTACGCGTGCATGATTTGAAGCATACCTTTGGCCGTCGGCTACGTTCGGCTGATGTGAGTCTTGAAAATCGGCAAGATCTGCTAGGCCATCGTTCAGGTAAGATCACAACGCACTACTCAGCAGCCGAACTGCAAGATCTTTATGAAGCAGCTAACAGGGTTTCTGAAGAACGTCGAAGTGGCGTAGTCCTTACCTTACTTCGTGGCTCAAACCCTGGATGTACTAACAAAGCACTGGGTGAACAACAGAGGGTTGCAATATGACCTACTGTATGAGAACGAGAGCTAGCTCCCGCAAATCTCCCGCAAAGAGTTTTGAGTGTGCCAGCTAAAATATGGCTAAGTGATTGATTTTGTTGGTGGGCCGTGATGGATTCGAACCATCGACCAACGGATTAAAAGTCCGCTGCTCTACCAACTGAGCTAACGGCCCGGGTGAAGTTTGTTATTATACCGGAATCAATAATATCGTCAAGCTATTTAATTAATTTTTTTAAATCTGTTTTGAATGTTTACTAACACCAAAATTATTTCACATAAGTCCAATCAAGGTGCTCAACTGAGTGATTCGCAAAACCGTTCTACTCTTCAGCATCAAAGTTGTTTTATAACCTCAGCCACAGGTTCAGCTGTCCAAAGATGTACAAATTCTATTAAGTTGTCTGTTTCTATTGCCGAACGTATTTTAACCATTAAATCATTCATAAAGTAGGCATTATGCTGAGATACCAAAGTAAAGGCCAACAAAGCCTCTGTTTTAAATAAATGATGTAAATAGCCTTTGGAATAATTTTGACAAGTCAAACAATTACAATCAGGCTCTATGGGATTATCATCGAGTTGATATTGGCTATTTTTTAAATTCAAGTGCTCACGCGTTGGATAATGGGCTGAACGATTCCAAGGTTTGACCAATGCCCCTCCATGTCGTGCAACACGCGTGGGATGCACGCAATCAAAGGTATCAATCCCCTCTAGAACACCTTGCAAAATATCCTGAACGCCTCCAATACCCAATAAATGTACTGGACGATCTTTAGATAAGCAAGACATGGTTAATGCCACCACATCTGCCATTTGTGATTTATCAGCTCCCAAAGAGCCGCCAATAGCATGCCCAAAAAAGGGATTGGCATTTACAAAATCACAGCTTATTTTTCGTAAATCCGGATAGGTACCCCCTTGTATGATGCCATACAATTGCTGCGTACCATTATCTAAAGCTTGGTGCGTTGCAAGCGATCGTAGCGCCCAACGATGACTGCGCTCCATAGAAGATTGTGTATACGATTTTTCTACATGAAAAGGCGTGCATTCATCTAGCACAACGATTAAATCTGCACCTAAGTAATGCTGAACTCTAATCGATTCTTCAGGTGTTAAACAGTATTTTTTACCATTAATATAAGATCTAAAAGTCGCACCTTCTTCTGTAATGTTCAACAAAGTCTTATTACCGGCTTTACTGCGTCTACCCTTTATTTCATCGGCTACCGATCCATGTCCCAAACTAAAAATTTGAAACCCCCCTGAGTCTGTTAACATAGGGCCATGCCATCCCATAAATTTTTGAAGCCCCCCCATTTGATGTACCAGTTCTGGGCCTGGCTGTAACATTAAATGATAGGTATTGGATAAAATAATTTGAGTATGACACTCTTTTAATTGTTCCGCTGTTAAGGATTTCATGCCTGCCCGCGTTGCACAAAAAATAAAAGCAGGTGTTTCTACAGGTCCATGAGGTGTTTCTAATCTTCCCAGTCTTGATGAGCGGGGACCGTGTTTTTTAATTTCAAATTTAAATGGGCTGTTTGATTGTGTCATGAGAAATACACCTATAACTAAGATACATAAATGGCGTGGCCGCTAAATTAATTCCCAATCGAATCACTTGCGCGGAAATAATAAAGGTTACAAACAATTCACCCCACGAGTACGGTGTTTCGCTGAACCAACGCCATGCCAGGGCAGAAAAAATAAGGGTATCCACAAACCCTGCGACAAACATTGAGACGTTTTGTCTTAACCACAACAACCGACCATCGGTTAAATCCCGAAGTTTTGCAAAAATAAATACATCCAACCATTGACTGCACCAGTATGCGATAATACTGGCCACAAATATTCTAAGCGATGGCGTAAACAGTTGCATCAACGCTTCTTGTATAGGATCCGAGGTCCCTGCGCCAGTACTTAAAGAAGAAGCAAGAGGATGTCCCAATGTTAAAACCATCCATAAAACCATCAGCATCTGCACCCAAAATCCGATGTTGACACACTTCGTAGCCATTTTGGGCCCATAATGTTCGGAGATTAAATCGTTCACAAAAAAGGTCGTGCTGAACAAAACAGTACCTAAAGCAACAGGCTCTGCAAAGCTCTCAAAAGTTGTTAAACGTAAGACCTGAATATTAGCGACTACCAATGCTAAAACATTGTATACATACAGACCTAAAATACCGTAAAAACGCAGTAAACTTAAAATCGCAATAGCGCATACAATAAAAGTCACAATAGTTAGTAGTTCTGCTGGAGCGTGCAGCTGCAACCAAAATACAATATCTCTAATAACATGGTCCACAATGATACCCCCAATTTAGACCCTCTTATGTTATAAACTTACCTTATTTTTGTCAAGAGATAATGCCTATTGATATTTCGGGGTTTTAAAAACTATTTTTTTAATGCCTTTCTGGGTTTAGACACTTTTTTTGTTCTTCTTTATCTTTAATACTTTTCTTTAACACAGTCATGAAATCTATTAAATTTACTTTCTTATTTTTAAGATCTTTTTTGTCTGCTATTGGTGATAACACCGATTTTCTTTTCTTAATGCTTTTCTCAATCCATTTCATTAAGATTTCATGGCTTTCATCTTTGTATTCCTTAGGATCCCAATGTCCACTCATAGTCTTGACCAATTGCTCAGCTAAGGCTAGTTCTTTCTGAGTAATTTTATATTTTTTGGTGCCCGCTTCGGGCATACTGAATTCCCCAGGTTCACGAATCTCTTCAGGGAAACGCAAAATATTTAGCACTAAACTATTCTCATAAGGCATTACAACTGATAAATATTGTTTTGTTCTAATCAGAACTTTTGATATGGCTATTTTTTTTGTATGTAACAAAATTTCACGTAATAACACATAAGCTTTTTCGCCCTGTTTAGTAGGAACTAAATAATATGGCTTTTCAAAATAAACACTGGGCAATGATTTTTGATCAACAAAAGATTGAATATCTACCACTTGAGGAGATTGAGATGCTGTTTTTTCAAATTCAGATTCTTCGATAATGATATAATTATTTTTTTCAAACTCATAACCCTTTACAATTTTCTCCCAAGGCACTTCTTTGCCAGTTTGTTCATTAATTTTTTGATATCTTATTCTTGCATTATTACGGCTGTCTAGTAAATGAAAGTGTAAATGTGAAGCTTGCTCTGCTGAAAACAAAGTGACTGGAATATAAACCAAGCCAAAAGATATACCTCCTTTCCATATAGGCCTAGCCATTTTTCACCCCATTAATCGTTTACAAAATACATGATTCTATTGTATCGACTACTTCTTTATAAACTTTAACGCCTCTAAACCCATAACTCATTGATTTCACAATCTTAAATTTATTTTTGGTTAAAATTCCACCCTAAATACAATTAACTAGTCGCTGGCGCTTAATTCAAGGACTTCCTAGTACTAATTCAGGAGGCAT
>CAMFJH010000049.1 GCA_945956915.1 uncultured Francisellaceae bacterium
GCCTTTTAGGCTGTCCTACTCATCAAGCCACCGGCTTGCCCGGTGGTGTCTGACTTACGCCACCTATTGTGTGTAAATAAATTTTTGCGACAGAATCGAGAAATGCACATAGCAGCGGAGCAGCTGGTTTTAGATCAAGGGTATTGCAGTATTTTGACTAGTGGTATTAATATGATAATTTAAATGTCTAATTATAAAGGAGCAAGGGATTAAAACACGAAGATCTTAAAGGAGAAATGGATGCGTGAAGATTTTCTAATTTATTCAATGGCTACAGTAAGAGCGCTTATATTAATAGGTTTCATAACCTATGTTATTTATCGCGGGCTGGTAGAAAGTTCAATTTAGTGACAGAATAGAGAGACTTATGATTATAAGCCTCTCTATTTCAAATAATCGCTGGTCGACCTATAAGTATTAACTTAATAAATATATTAGGTTGGTCTCTTACCGCCACAAAGCCATTTTTAGCTTTTAACATTAATTGGGTTAGGACTTAGCATTTAAAATGCAAGGTTGCCTAAGGACCATTCCTTATGGTCATTAGGCAGGAGCCTATGCATCCCTGCAATAGTATATCCCAATACTAAAAACATCCTTTTAGTTGCTGACTTTTATTTTTACACACAATTATCTATTTGTATATAAAAAAATAGAGTTCTGACACAATGATTTTCAATATTTTAAAAATCAATTGCGAGAAATTCAAAAATGAACATATGTCATTGATTGACAATCGATGAAAACCTAGCAATCTGTAGCTAGAGGATTAAATAAGCAAGAACCTATTTAAAATCTATAGATTGCTATATCTAGAACGGGCAGGAAAATCATTTTGGGCTCAATCGTTTCCATTTGGGAAACTTTTATAATATATGATGTTTGTTGAAATTTTTATTGACACGCACTTCAATAGTAGATATATTGACATCACAAGTCGTACAATGGAGTTAAACCGACAGTTGTTCTTGATTTGATATTTAAGAAAACCCTTAGGCACACCAAGTGTAACTATATCCCCTCTGGTTTCTTGGTGGTCGTCCTGTTTGACGATTTAATTTCTGTTTGATAGGTATTTGTATTCACACGAAATGGAGTACTTTTCGATTGAAAAAATATTTTTTCTAATCTAGAATAGTTAATTTTTAGAATATTTATATTTTTACAGTACAGTTTCAAAACGAAAGTCGTAAACTATACTTAAATAATCCCGGTATTAACATACAGAAGTAAATATGATAGTATAAACTCAACGTGTAAATTATCAAACCAATCTAATGTTTTTGAAAAATAAACAAGACTTACACAAGGCAAGGCCATTTAGTGTCTTCGCTTTTATGAAATTTGAATGGTGGTAATTTAGAAGTTTTAAATTAGACTGTATACTATAAAGCAGTTTAAGTTCTTTCCCTAAAGATCCGGTATTCTATTCAAACTTTAGGAAATGGTGATATTAATACCCAATTCATTTCCACTTCATAGATTAAGGTTTCTGTAGTGATTGACGATAAGTATTTAGCAGAAATTTTAATGATGTTGCCTGAAGTTTTTAATTGATAGAAATACTCACAACAAAGAACGAATGCATTCTTATATAGTAAAAAAGGAGATTAATAGTGTTAATTTTAACAAGGCGTATAGGCGAAACTTTAATGGTAGGTGATGAAGTGAGTGTAACCGTGCTGGGGGTAAACGGTAATCAGGTACGTATTGGTGTTAATGCACCCAAAGAAGTGTCTGTACATCGTGCAGAAATTTACCAACGGATTCAGGAAGAAAAGTTAGGTAAACTTGCACATATAAAGATAGCAGGAAGGTTGCAATAATGCATCACTTATGAAAGTGTGGCGCATGCTTAAAAAAGGTCAACATATTGATACGGCAAACTCTTCAATTTGCGCTCGCTGCTTAATTTCGTCTAGGAAAAATGCGCTTACAGTTTCTGAGTGCCAGATAATTTTTTTGCAACACAACCGTATTAGCTAAAAGGTATGGTGTGTATGAAAAATCACATCCTCAGCATCGAAAATATAAACATTTTTTGGCCATTGCATTTTAACTTTAGGCTTTTCTGGAATAAATAATATATAATAAACAGTCATATCTTCTGTAATAGGATAGGGTGTGCCTTTAGCTATTAATTGAGAAAGTACCTCTTGTAAAAAAGCGACAGAGGGCACTTTTTCAGTCCATTTGGCTTCGCCCACTAGTAATATTTTTTTACTAAAAGCTTTAGCAACAACATCCCATTCGGGGCCATTGCCATGCCAAAACCGTTGGGCAGGCTCAAAGATAATATTATCTAGTTTTGTACTGAGATGAGAAATAGCAGTACGACACAGCTCTTCCCAGGTTTGGTTTATAAGAGTAGGTAAAGTATCTTGTAACCATAAGAGTCGTGCTTGCTTACCCACTTGGGTCAACACACTTCTTTTTTTGGCAACAGCACCATACCAAAATCTTAAGAACGGATCTTTAATTTTATATAAAGCTCGCTTTATCACTACTTCTGGAATACCAAAAGGTATCTCTTTCTCAATGAATTGTAGTTCTCTTAAACGTTCTAAAGGACGTGCTAAAGAAGTCGCCGGTTGCCCTAAACGGCCTGCAATTTCAGATAAACGATGTACACCTAGGCCGATAACATCTAAAATAGGGCGTAAGGCAGTAGCAGGAGGAGCTTCCTCTAGTAATAAACGAGGCGGTTCATCGTGCAATATACCTTGGGGATCTAACGCTAAGGCTTCGACAGCTTCTAAAAGATTTTTTCCATAGGGAGCGGCTAATTCCCAATAACGAGGAATGCCTCCCCATACACTATATGCTTTTACGATATCTTTAGGATCTGTTAATTTTAGTGCCTCTTTTAAATAAGCCGGATCAATAGGTGCAAGTTTAATGATTTCTTTAGCACGACCATACAATGGTTCTTTAGCGTCTAATACCAAACCCTGCATTAGTCGTTGGCTAGATCCACAAATAGCGACTATCAGCTTAGCAGGAGGGGCTAAGTGATCAATAAAACGTTGTAAAATACTGGGTAATTCAGGCGAAGTGGTTACTAGGTAAGGGAATTCATCCATTACTAAAGGCCCGCGCCAACCAATAGTCATGACTTCTTTGGCTAAGCGTTCAAATAAAATGCCCCAATCTGGATATTCAATTTGTGCAAACCCTGGCAATTGTTGTTCTAAGGCCAGGCTAAAATATCTTCTTTGTACGGTAGCTGCTGACTCGTCGGCAACCCAGTACACGCTATTTTGTGATTGCAACCATTCCAACAATAATCGGGTTTTGCCGATCCTTCTTCTACCCCAAATCACTACAAAAGAAGACTCTTCCTGTTCGGAGATTTTATTTAATCGAGTCAATTCTGTAGTACGATTTAAAAATAGCATATTTAATATTATACACTTAAACATTATGCTTGTCAACATAATGTTTAGCTGCATAATGTTGGAACTATACGTGTAGAAGCGCTTTTTAATAGGTAACATTTAAAACGTATATATTTCATATTCGATGCCGATAATGGTGAATATTTGAAATTAGGTTGTTAAATGTGTGAAAATATGTGATATGTCATTTGATACATTAGATAAGTAACCCCAGTAATGGGTTTTCAAAAAAATGCTAATGGCTTATCATGTTGATTTTATTTACTAAAAAGTAGTGCAAGATGAATAGTACTGAGATATTTCCTAAGCGATTGTATTAAAAACTTTGTAAATGGCAATATTTTTGTTAAAAAAGCTTATAAGTTGGCTAACATTTTCGTAACCTCGTAATAAAAATAATTTAAAATCAAGCCATTACCTCAACCGCCTGATAGAGATTAGCTATAGATCAATATTAATTGGATTTGAAAACTCATAACTGGGGTGGTAAGTACATTAAAATAGGAGCAATTATATCGGTTGTGCCTTAACAATACATATCAAGTCAGGTTATTTATGTTAAGTACACAACAAACTTTGACTGATTTTTGTAAGAATTGAGTTGAGTATCCATACATGACATAAGTGTGTCAATTTGTGTGTACAAACGTACGTAAAAAATGCTATAATCATATTTAAGTGAAGTAGATAAATGGAGGAAATAGCAATGCGTAGAAAAGTTGCAAGTGCACGAATAGATATGAGAACTACATATCAAAATAAATATTTTTTGGAGTTAGCTGCTTTCGTGGGTGGGTACGATAGTTTATCGGATTTTATGGTGAAAGCCTCTGAAAGTAAAGCTAAAGAGGTTTTTGATACGATGGATGATTCAAGAGAGTTATCTGCAAAAGATCGTGACCTGCTCTTACATTTTTTAGAAAATTCACCGGAACCTAATGAAAAATTGAAAATTGCTTATCAAAAAGTATTTGCCATGTATCAAATAGATGAGAATAGTCAGTCTGTTTATAATGTTACTTCTGATTTGATTAAGAACCTTGATGATATGGGTAAAATACAAGGACGTACTAAATGAGAATAATCTTTGAAGTGTTGGATAAGGATAAGCACAATAGGGATAATTTTGATTGTGGTGCAAAAGAATTAAACGACTTTTTAAGAGATCATGCTAATCAAAGGCAAAAAAGACATAATGCTGTGACTCATGTAGCGGTAGATGCAGACTCAAAAGAGGAGCCAAAAATTATCTATGGATATTATACCATTAGTAATTATTGTATTGAATTTAGCATGCTACCTCCTGTTGATGCTAAAAAGGCACCTCGGAAAGAAAAAGTACCTTGTTTGAAACTTGGCAGACTTGCCCGTAATAAGTTATATACAAATGCTGGTTTTGGTAAAATTGTTTTGCTGGAAGTTTTTAGGAAAGCCATTTCATTGTCTTCAGAAGTGGGGATTTATCTTATTGATGTTGATATTTTAAACGAAGAGGTTGGTAAATTCTATAGAAAATACGATTTTAAAGAATTTTTGGTCGACAAAAAACATATGTTTATTACTATGGAAACTGTCAAAAAACTTTTTAAAGAGAATGAATTTTAATATGTAAAATAAGATAGTATTAAAATGCCGTGTAAAACTGGATGGTTAATTGCGAAAGATTGGAGGGTTGTAAATAATCTATTAATGATGGTATACTTTAAGCACTCATACCCGCCACGCCTCTCTACAATGCGCACCTCGGCGGGTTATTTTTTTGAAGAAAATGCATAAAAAAACCCGGGTTCATCACCCATATGTATGGTGAGAGAAGTAGTCCCAGGGACTGTGTTTATATTTTACAAATATAGGATGGGAAAGTTAAGAGAATATGATGAAAACACCAAAAACGCGTCGAGAGCATGAAATTTGGCGTGCATGCGATGAATTAATGGCAAGCGGCATCCCTGGAAATAAAGTGACCGGAGACACAATTCGAGAACACTTATTAGAGCTGGGGTTTAGCAAGGGTAGTCCAAATGAAATTTATAAATATCGTAAAAGTTGGCGAGAAGCAAGAGGCATTGAAGATGAAGATTTTAGGCAGTCGGTTACAGGAACTGTTGCTTTAACCGATCCTTTAACAAGAGCCGTTGAGGTCGTGCGCACTGAAATACGCGCTGAATCACAAGTTGAAATTGATAATGTCAAGAAAGATACACAAACACAAATCAACACGATGCAAAAAACCTTGCAAGAAGCTGAAAGTCAATTACAAAATTCCTTAGAGAAAAACCAACTATTTGACACAGAAAACTCAGAACTTAAATCTGCAATAATCCTTTTTCAAGTTCAACTTTCCGAAGAAAGACAAAAAACTGCAGCTTTAGAACAAGCCCTCAAATCATCAGATGCGTCCTATAAAAAATTAGAACAAACAATGCAGAATTTATTGCTGGAATTAAAAAATAGCCATGACAGAACACAAAAAACTTTAGAAAAACAATTGCAAGATACGGAAGTCTATTATCAAAAAGAAATTAATGAATATAAAGAACTTCTAGAAAAGCATCGTCATAAATCAATAGTTGAAATTGAACATTTAAAAACAATGAATCATAAAGTTGAGATTAAGTATCTGGATATTGAAAACCAATTAAAACAATCGTGTCAAAAAGAAAAAAAGTATTATTTAACTATTGAAATACTTGAAACAAAAATTAATTCTTTGCAAGAAAAAATTAAAAATAAACAGAATAAAATCCAAGAAGTTGAAATAACATCATCTATTTCTGAAACTGAATTAAAACATTTCAGAAATCAATGTGAAATACAGCTGGGGATACAAAAAGAATTACAGCATAACTTACAAATCAGCAGTCAACTAATAGGTCGGCTAGAGGAAAGAAATCAACAATTAGAAGCAAGTATAGTAGAAAAGAAAAAGAATGATTCAAGGTTAGATCATGTCGAATCTTGAAAATCACCCTCATTTACCCATTTTAAGCCAAATCCCAGAGCAAGCTTCCATCGGATTTTTAAGTGGAGAACAAGGGAGTAATAGAGAATTAAAAGAAAAGTGCCAAATAAATGCAAAAAATGATTATGAAGCTATTTTGTGCTGGCTTAATGAATATAAGCAAACACCTACTACGCATCGAAATTATCAAAAAGAGTCTGAACGGCTTTTATTATGGTGTATTTATAACCTAAGAAAACCATTATCTAGTTTAGACAGAGTAGATTTTACTCTTTATTTTGAATTCTTGAGCAATCCAAAGCCAACATCGATATGGTGTGCACCTAGTTATGGGAAAAATGGGCAAAGGGGAACTCCAGAATGGAGACCCTTTATTGGCCCATTAAGTGAATCCGCTAAAAATACGGCTATTCGCATTATAAACTCACTATTTGATTATCTGGTTGCATCACGTTATCTTGCATTTAACCCAATAAGCTTAATAAAGCAACGGACAAAACGAAAAGGCTTAAATACTGATGAAGAAACCTTAAAATTACAAGAACGCATTTTAGAATTAGACGAATGGCAGGCGATGCTTGAGACTTTAAACAATTGGCCAACGCATACAATGCATGAAAAAAATGAATTAGCCCGTTTACGATTTTTGGTAGCCATACTTTTCTTTTTAGGATTAAGAGTAAATGAATTAGTCACTCATACTTGGCGTGCCTTCCGGAAAAATTCAGAGGGTTGGTGGTGTAAAAAATCAAACTTAATCTGACACTTCGTACGTTATCAGGCTAGCGTTGACCGAATAGGTCGAACTGTCTGATAATCCATTTATGTTACCATAATTTTTTTCTTGTGCAACATGTTTTGCATCTAGGAAAGTTTGCATAGGTGTTTTCCCATAACAAAACCTGCCTGAATGAGGTCGCAGATTATTATAATCATCTAACCATGCATCCAAATTATGTTGCAACTCCTCTAATGAATTATATAAGTGCTTCCTAAAAGTGATATCGTAAAATTCTTCTTTTAAGGTACGATGAAAGCGCTCGCATATTCCATTAGTTTGAGGGTGCCTAGCCTTAGTCTTACTATGATCTATATTTTCTACAGCTAAGTAAAGCTGATAGGCATGATGCTCGACTTTGCCACAATACTCAGTGCCTCTATCTGTTAATACTCTAAGTAGAGGAACGTCTTGTTGCTCAAACCAGGGTAACACTTTATCATTCAATGCATCTGCTGCTGTAATAGCTGTTTTCTCTGTATAGAGTTTGGCAAATGCTACTCTTGAATAAGTATCAACGAAAGTTTGCTGATATATCCTACCAATACCTTTTATCGTACCTACGTAATAAGTATCTTGGGAACCCAGATGCCCAGGATGCTCACTCTCAATTTCGCCATGCGCTTCCTTTTCAGCTTTAGCTTTTTCTAATGCTTGAAGCTGGGATTCAGTTAGGATAATGCCATCTTGCGCTACCTTAACTTCTAATGCTTTAAGACGTTTTTTAAGCGTCTCTAGGCTATTTCTAACCCATACTGAACGAATCCCGCTAGATGATACCAAAATGCCACGTTTGTTTAACTCATTAGCAGCACGCAGCTGTCCATAAGCAGGAAACTCAGTAGCAAATTCAATTACTGCTTCTTCAACATATTGTGGAACTCTATTTTTTAGATTAGGTTGCTTACGACTTAGATCCTGTAGAGCTTCTTCACCACCAGTCTCATAAAGCTGTTTAAAACGATAGAAACTATCTCGGCTATACCCCATAACTTTGCATGCTTGAGATACACTACCTAGTTTTTTTGCCAACTCTAGTACGCCAAGTTTGGGTTTTATTACTTTTTGTGCTAAATTCATCTTCGACACTCCTTTAAGGTTGACCAACATCACTCGTGATTGAATGATGCAATTTTACCGGAGTGTCAGATCATATTCAAACTTTTACAAATTAAACCTTTTGTTATGGCCAGAAAAAACTTTATGTTCGCCACCTCTATGCAGGGTGCAGAAGCACTCTGTGTGCATTTAAGCTTTATTAGAACGGCAAAATTACATGGTTTAGATCCTTATCATTACTACCTTAAATTATTAAAGAGCATTCCTCATTGTCGTTCAGTAGAAGATTACGAAAAACTTTTACCTTGGAACATCGATAAAGAAGAGTTTCTCAAAGCAGCTTAATCTTTGCAACCTGTGCTTCATGCACCGCTTACCATAATTCAGCTTGTAATGCGTATGCAAATGCCTCATCCTGCTTTATTTGTTCCGCTAAGGTTTTTTGTAAATCGCTCATTTGCATTGGTAAAAGATTGCTTTCTGTAATGGCTAAAATTTCGTTATAGCTCAAGCGAAAATTAAGTTTATCCAGTGTCAGCGAATCTTCTTCCTGCCAGTTTTCAAATAATAATCCCATCAACTCTGATAGACCTTTGATTTCGAATTTTAAAGCTTATTGCAAAGCAATTCGAATCACATCTAAATGTAAATTGTGCTTATCGTTAGCAGACTTAGATTTAAACACTTGTAGTAATGGTGTTTGAACTTCTTCTGGTAAGCAAGACAAACATTTTTTAATTGCTATTATTCGGTTAAGCTCTTGTTTCGAGAACCAAATACCTTTTAATCTATCAAGATAACCAAGCTGTTCTTGAAGAGAGGCTGTGGTTGGACGATTAGTTCGCTGCCGTTCGTTAAAGACATTATAAAAAGCTAGATTGTATTGCTTCAAAGTAAGCGTTCGGCCAAATACATCTTGTAAAGAATAAGCACTCACCTCAATATTTAATTTTTATTTATTGAGGTGATTTATGATGACAAAAGCACAATATTGGGATCCAATTATAGAAAGTTATGCTGC
>CAMFJH010000050.1 GCA_945956915.1 uncultured Francisellaceae bacterium
TGATTTTCAAGCTTGTGTGAATATGCACCCGAAAACTCATTTGCCGGCACTATATTATTAAATACTTATCTATTTAGCTTGGTAAGATAACTGAACTTTCAGTTTTAATACCAAGAGGATATGGTTATGGCAGAGGAACGATTATCTATGAAGAAGATAAAAGAGTTATTGCGCTTAAAATGGGAATGTCATCTAAGCAATCGAGTGATTGGCAGAGCTGTAAACATCTCGCCTAGTACGGTGAGTTATTACACGCGCGCGTTTAAAGCTTCGGGCTTAGAATGGCCTCTCAATCAAAATTGGAATGATAAAGAATTAATAGCACAATTAGAGCCTTATTGCCGGCAGCTTAAATTACAAACAGAAACCAAAATAAAAGTAAATTATCTGGAAATTTATAATGAACTTAAGCGTACAGGTGTAACCTTACAATTATTATGGGAAGAATATAAAACAAAATTTGACAATAAAGCATACAGCTATCCAGAATATTGTCGGCGTTATCGAAACTGGGTAAAACAACTTAAGCCAACGCTTCGTCAAACTTATAAAGCAGGTGAAAAATGTTTTATAGATTATGCTGGGCCTAAGATTCCGATATTAGATAATGGCGAAATGAAAGAAGCTGTTATTTTTGTTGGGGTTCTAGCGGCTAGCAATTATACTTTTGCCAAAGCTTATTTGACAAGAAGTTTGCCAGATTGGTGCAACGCCCATGTTAGTATGTTTGAATTTTTTGGTGGATTGCCATTAATGGTAATACCCGATAATGAAAAAGCAGGTGTTAAAAAAGCGTGTTATTATGAACCGGAATTAAATACGCAATATGGAGCTTTAGCGAATCATTATAAAATCACCATATTACCAACCAGGCCCTTCCATCCTAAAGATAAGGCAAAGGTAGAAAATGCAGTATTAGTCGTAGAACGTTGGTTAATGGCTCGCTTGCGTAATCAAACATTTTTTACATTAGCAGAATTAAATGAAGCCATTGCTAAACTTCTAGTCTTGCTAAATGACAAGCCTTTTAAAAAGCTGCCAGGTTGCAGAAAAAGCCACTTCGAACAATATGAAAAACTGGTGTTAAGGCCCTTACCAAAAGAACCCTATGAATTTGTTGAAATTAAGCAAGGTACTGTCGGTCTAGATTATCATTTAGAAATTAAAGGTCATTATTATAGTGTGCCTTATTGGCTTCTTAAAAAAAGAGTGGAATATAGGATAAGCCGCCATACGGTAGAAATATTTTATCAACAAGAACGGGTAGCAAGCCATGAGCGCTCTTTTATCTTAGGAGAACAGACGACTTTACCGCAGCATATGCCTGAAGGACATTGGACACATCATACTTGGACGCTTGACCGCTTTTTAAATTGGGCTGGAACCATAGGACATTCTGCGACACAAGTAGCAAAATGGAATATGCAACATAAATCTCATCCTGAATGTTGTTACCGTATTCATCTAGGTTTACAAAAACTCCTTAAGCAGTATGGGATGTTAAAATTAGAACAAGCCTGTTGTTATGCTTTAAGAATTGGCTCACCCACCTATAAAAGCATACGTTCCATTTTACAACAACAATTAATGTCGCTACCATTACCTGAGCAAAATTACTACAAAAGTAAGTTACATCAAAATATTAGAGGTTCACAATACTATAGGAGGCCATCATGTTAATTGCTCAAACAAAACAGAAACTCACTGAGCTGAAATTGCCAGGATTTATACAAGTCTTAGAAGAAAGCTTATCAAATCCGAGTTCTCTATCTGCTGCTGAAGTAGTAGGATTGATGGCAGATAGGGAATTAACCAATAGGCAAAATAAACGCCTAGCACGTTTGTTAAAAAGAGCCAAACTTCGTTATCCTCAAGCCAGTATTGAGAATATTGCATATTCTCCTCGCATTTGATCGGCAATCTCTTTTCAGTTGATCACCCGAATCTTTTGGTAGCCGATCAGTGGTTCATCTTTAGAAGACTGCTACCGGATCTCCTAAATTTGATCGCTTTTAAAGCTCTTGTCAAGCCAACCATGCCTCTTAACAACCCTAATGTTCTCTTGCTTAATTTACCTAAGATATGGGCTTCTTTTCTGCTGTATTTTAGGGTTTCGTCTTGAAGCCAGAATAATTGCGTTAACTTCAAGATGGAAATTACCACTATTTATATCTCATTTTTTTAAAAAATTTCAATTCTTCTTGAAGTCATTGCAATTGAAATTCTATACCAAACCCCTAATAAAAAAGAATGGGGTCGTTGGGAACTAGTCCCCTAGGCCAATGGCCTAACAACTACCACGCTGCACAACCCCGTGATAATTATCTCAATTTTTTTATTTTGGGTCTAGTTCTTTTATCGGCCAAAAGCCTATGGGAACTAGAACTCATACATTTTACTGTGAATGGTGTCACGCACAGGTATTTATTTGTAGTAATTGCGATTATCGTAATAAATATTGTGGTTTGAATTGCGCAAAAATGGCTCGTCAAAAATATTTACGTATAGCTGGAAAACGTTATCAAAACAGTCGCAAAGGAAAGTTTAAACACGCCGCACGCCAAAAATGTTACAGAGAACGTCAAAAACAAATACAAAAATAGTGACGCATCACCCCCTTAACTTCATCAATCTCTCTGTGTTTCACTATTATCTGATTTTAATAGGAAGGACATATGTGATGGGTAGAATCACACTGAAAAAGATACGGGAAATCTTGAGGCTTAAATTCGAGATAGGATTACATCATCGCGCTATTGGCCGGATGGTTAATGCATCACCCGGTTCCATTAGTATTTATAGCAGCTCATTTCAACAACAAGGAATAAAGTGGCCTCAAATAAAAAACATGAGTGATGATGAAATAAATAATATTTTGTACAAAAAAAGGAGTACTCAGGCAAAACCCGCGTTTATTAAACCTGACTTTGAGCGTATACATCAAGAGCTACAATTAAAAACAGTAACTTTGCAATTATTATGGGAAGAATATTCTGCCATTTATAAAGAAAAAGCTTATGGTAGAGCACAATTTTGTAAAATGTATAAAAAATGGAGCAATAAACTTAAAGCAACCATGCGTCAAATCCATAAAGCAGGCGACAAATTGTTTATTGATTATGCGGGTTCAACAGTTCCTATTGTTGATGGCCATTCTGGAGAAATTAAAGAAGCCCAAATATTTGTTGCAGTAATGGGCGCTTCCGATTACATTTTTGCTGAGGCTACTTGGACACAAACTATGCCAGACTGGGTTAGTTCTCATGTTCGTGCTTTTTCCTATTTTAAAGGTGTTCCTGCTCTATGTGTGCCTGACAATTTGAAATCGGCTATAGCGAAAGCATGTCGGTATGAACCGGAAGCTAACAATACTTATTTAGAAATGCTTAAACATTATGGAACCGCGGTTTTACCTGCAAGACCAAGGAAACCAAAAGACAAGCCGAAGGCAGAACAGGGAGTACAACTAGTGGGTCGTTGGATTTTAGCAAAATTGCGTCATCAACAATTTTTTACTTTATTCGAACTTAATCAGGCTATCACAAAATTGTTGATAGAAGCAAATTCAAAAAACTTCCAGAAACTACCGGGTTCTCGCTTAAGTCAATTTGAAGCTATTGATAAACCTGCATTAAAACCGCTCCCAGCAACACCTTACGTGTATGCTAAATTTAAAAGAGTGCATTTGGCGTTTGATTATCATATAGAAGCAGACGGCCATTATTACAGCGCACCGTATCAACTAATAAAAGAGCCAATTGAAGTTCGCATTACTGAGAATGTTATCGAAATTTTTAATAAGAATACTCATGTTGCCAGCCATATTCGAAGCTACAGGCGAGGCGCTCATACGACCATACCAGAACATATGCCCACCAAACATCGAAAACACATGGAATGGACACCCAACCGATTGTTAGATTGGGCCTGTTCTATAGGACAAAAAACTTTGCATCTTACGAAACATTTAATTGAAGTAAAAGCTCACCCAGAGCAGGCGTATCGCGCTTGTCTAGGTCTTTTAAATCTTGCAAGAAGATACGGAAAAGAACGTTTGGAAGCTGCTTGTAATCGAGCAATTCACTATCATACACTCACACGCCGTAGCGTCGCTGAGATTTTAAAAGGCGGTTTGGATAAACAACCACTTCCAGAAACAACGCCATCTGAATCAAAATCCAACAATCATCATGAAAATATTCGTGGCTCAGCGTATTTTACAAAAATCAAACTAAAGGAGGATGTAACATGTTAATGCAACCCACTATTGAAAAATTGAAGGCATTGAATCTTTATGGAATGGCAGAAATTTTCCAGTCACTAAATCAAGATCCTGATAGTGAAAGATTATCATTTGATGAAAAATTTGGTATGATTGTTGATAGAGAAATTATTCGTCGTGATAATAAACGACAAATAAAACTATTAAAGGAAGCTAAATTGCGTGATCCAGCAGCTTGTATAGAAAATATTAATTATGAAGATGTAAAAGGTCTTGAAAGAACTCAAATAGTTGCACTTGCTCAATGCGATTGGATAAGACGAGGACATAATGTTATTTTTTCAGGACCAACAGGCGCTGGAAAAACTTTTTTAGCTTGTGCTCTTGGACAACGAGCATGCCGAGAAGGGTTTTCTGTTCGTTATTTTCGTATGCGAAAGCTGTTTGAATTAATTCAGGCATCGCAGGCAGAAGGAAAATATACATCTTTTATGGCTAAATTATTTAAAACAGCACTTGTAATCCTGGACGATTGGGCACTCGGTGAATTAAATAAAATTGAAAGACAGGAACTATTGGAAATTTTTGAAATGAGACATGGGTTGAGATCTACTATTTTAACAACACAAAAGCCTGTTTCTCTTTGGCACAAGTATATTGGAGACGCAACGATTGCTGATGCAATATTGGATCGATTGCTCAGCAATGCTTATAAGATAGCGATAGACCGTGACTCACTTCGATCGAAGGAAGAAAATTTGATTTCAAGTTGAACAGCTGGGGCCGTGCAAAAAAAATCTCCCAGGCGGGTTTATACAATGGTTGTGTTTGGGATTATTTGGGCGATCAACTACAGGAGATCGCGCGATCAATTTCAGTAGAATATGCAGCGACAGAACCCTTATTATCAAACGCAGCTTTCTTGTCAGCTTTATAATCTCGGTTAATGCGACAACGCCAATTGCGAAATTGACTGAAACTTAAATTATTCTCGCAACAAAAATTTTTTATGGTAAGTCCGCTGCTTTTGTATTGCTCCATGATACCTGCCCAAAACTTATTTCGTTCTGTTGGATTAAGTGCATTCATGCCAGGCCCTCCTGCTTTATTAAAGAATCAGGATTTCAATCTAACATGATAATTTTTTCGTTAACAAGGTGTGGTTTAGCGGACGCTCACTTATTACATCATTACGGCAAAATCTTTGCCTTTTGGAAGTCAAGCTTGCAGAAAGGTTATCATAACGACAAACGTACGCAAAAAAAACGTAGGCGATTAAAAAATGGATTGATTAAAACCTTGCAATTTGGATCTAGCTGCAGCCATCCCGGGACAGCAAGAACTTGTTGCAATATATTGGAAGCAGGGGAAGGCTTGTGGCTATTTTTAGAAGATTCAGCCGTGCCCGCTACGAATAATTTAGCCGAACGCCAAATTCGTCCGCTGGTCATTGCAAAGAAAATCAGCTTCGGCGTGAAATCAGAACGAGGTGCAAGGTTTATAGAAAGAATCTACAGTTTGGTACTCACCTCCCAACAACAGAATAAAGAGGTGCTCCCCTGGCTTCAAAATTCAATTACTCAGTATTTTACTGGAAACGCCCCACCGATCCTTGTTTAAAAAACTTATACTGCCTGAACAATTACAGGGAAAATACGACCACGATTTTTTACAAAATTCAAAATCAATTGCGACAGAACCACTCCAGAACAGTGTCTCAAAGACACATGAATCGAACAAGGTGTAGTTCCTAGAGCGCTTACCCAGCAAGTGCACGATATTCGTTCTGATAAAACTATCGTTTTTTATGGATACTTCCATTGACTGCCCAGTTAAAAGTTATTTAAATAGCTTTTTTAATTATTGTTGACCCCACACATTTTTATGCTCTCTATTAGCACCCTAATATGATAGCCTTACTATCATAACCTCTAGACTCAAAAAATACGCTTTGTGCCTGGAACCCTGAGTACCATCTTTGCTAAGAAACAACACAATGTCTTGGACAACAGCCAGCTTTGTACTCAATATTTACGTTAAATCTGGCTAATGCTCCCTCGGCTGCTTTACCAAGCTCCCCACCTTGCTCTTCCAACCTTTTTAGTGCCATTCTTGTGGTTTCAAGTGTTAGCACTCCCTGGTCAGTCAATCGAGAAGAATCACGTCTAAACTGACTAGCGGTTAATACCCCTTCATTAACCATTACACGTAACTCATCCTGTATAGCAATAGCAAGATCCCGAGTTATCTCATTGATTCCCAATAATGCATTTTCCCATGGGTGAATTATCCTATCAATCAATTTGAGTCCATAAGCTGTTCCCGCAACCCCTAAAGCTCCTACTGCATACATACACCACGGGGATGAGGTTGCTGCTGTAAAAGCTACTGCTGAAGCGGATAAAAGAACTGCCTTATTATATCCGCCCATTTCTCTTTTTTCCTTTGCTTCCTCTCTTGCTAATTCAATCCTTTTTAATCTTTCTTGTTCTTGTCTAAAGCGAGTTTGGACTGCTTGCATTTCAATCGCTGATACTGGTGGCTTAACCCCGTTTTGGTACTTTATACAGTGCGCTGTCAATGCTTGAACAACGTTTTGATGGTTTGGCTCTCTGCCTTCCTTAGCACACTGTAAGGGCGTTTTTTCGGATCTTGCTCGAATACTAGCGTCTGCGCCTGCTTTCAGTAATGCGATAACGACTGACTCATCGCCTCTTTCAGCAGCAAAATAAAGCGGCGTTCTGCCATCCTTATCTGGCGTATTCACATTCGCCCCTAATGCATGGAGTGCAGTGATGGCTAAGGCTGACACGTAGCCGCCATGGGCAGCAGCGATAAAAACCTGCGTTCTGCCATCCTTATCTGGCGTATTCACATTCGCCCCTAATGCATGGAGCGCAGTGATGGCTGAGGCATGACCTTTGGCAGCAGCGATAAAAACCGGCGTTCTGCCATCCTTATCTGGCGTATTCACATTCGCCCCTAATGCATGGAGCGCAGTGATGGCTGAGGCATGACCTTTGGCAGCAGCGATAAAAACCGGCGTTCTACCATCCTTATCTGGCGTATTCACATTCGCACCTGCGGCATGCAGCGCAGCGATGGCTGAGGCATGCCCATTTTCAGCAGCAGTACAAACCTGCGTTCTACCATCCTTATCTGGCGTATTCACATTCGCCCCTAATGCATGGAGCGCAGTGATTG
>CAMFJH010000051.1 GCA_945956915.1 uncultured Francisellaceae bacterium
CATGCAGCGCGGTTATGGCTGCCGCGTGGCCATGGGCGGCAGCAGTATAAACCGGTGTTGAGCCATGCTTATTTGATTTGTTGACAGAAACTCCTGCTTTAACCAAAGGTGCTATGAAATGAACATAACCATAAACAGCCGCCCAATATAAAGGACTTCCATTATGTTCTGTGTCAACTTCATCAATAACCCTTTTCCCAAAAAAGCCAGTCTTTAAATTTAGAAGCCTAAAAACTTCTGTTTGGTTATTTTCTTTGATTGCTTCTATTAGGGTCATAGCCATTACCTTTAAATAAATGTCAAAATTGAGTCGATTATAACAAAAAAATGGTTCTGTCGCAACAAAAAGCCAACACAAAAAGCCAATATGATAGAATTTACTAAATTAACAAGCATAGGTCATCCGCGTGAATAGTAATATTGAATTTAAACAGCGACATTTCGAAAAAAGCATTATATTATTGGCGATTCGTTGGTACTTATCCTACTCCTTAAGCTATCGTAATATAGAAGAAATGTGCCTTTCCGGTGAGAGAGCCTAGAACGAATTGCATGGCTAGGTTAATCTGTCCCAATGTAATTAAACATTTGGGAGCACATGATGACGCAATTAACTATCGATTCTGTACAACGGGATTTTAAAGCATGGCGTACCTCAAGACCTAAAAGAACTAAGATTCCTGATGATTTATGGGATAAAACACTGAAGCTGTTAGAACATTATCCGATCAGCCAAGTGGTTCGAGATTTAGGGTTAAATGGTGGTCAAGTTTATGCCAAACGTAAACAACAAACAGAAGCAAATCTAGACATCGCTTCTGTAAAAACCCCGGTTAATTTTTTAGAACTAAACATATCACCCATAGGCGTGCCTTATGATGCGCATATTTCAAGAAGTAAGCTTGAGATTAAGAGAGCTGACGGTACCATATTAACAACAGAACAGCTTACCGAACAAATGCTGATGCAAATCTTAAATCAATTTATGCAAGGAATGCCATCATGTTAAATTTAAGTTCTCAGCAAAAATTGTTATTGGCTGTGACACCTGTGGACTTTAGATTCGAGATAACCGGCCTCTCAGCTTTATGCAAAGCTAAATTAGATGCCGATCCTTTTTCTGGTATGGTATTCATTTTTAGTAATCGCAGCCGAACAGCTGTTAAGCTGTTGATGTACGATAGCAATGGATTTTGGCTTGCGAGCAAAAAATTCAGTCAAGGCAAATTATCCTGGTGGCCAACCGATAAAAAACCGCTATTGCAAATTCAAGCCGCCGCTTTACAGGTGCTGCTGAGTCAAGGAGACCCGCGATTTATGTATACCCCTGCACCGTGGCGGAAACATGATTCCGATGCCACTCAAGAATTTCAGGCAACTTGAGCTAATACGGATGAAGATTTTTCAAGCATTTTTGCAAGGGTGTCTTTATAATTCCATGGCATCCAATCCTCCGGCTTTAGGCGAACAGCAGATTTATGCATTTGCAATGCAGTCAGATATTCTACGGGATTTTGTTTGGCTCCTATACAGGTGCATATCAGCGATTGCAGCATACTGCCTATATAAGCACCATGTTCTGTGGCATAAAAATATGAGTTTTTTCTTACCCGAATCGGTATCTTTAAAGCACGCTCCAGCGTATTATTATCCAAAGGCGCGCCAGGTATCCGCAAAAATTGCGTCAACTTATACCAATGGTTTAGCATGTAATTATAGGCCTTGCCAAGTGGACTATTGGGTTCAACAATACGTTCATCCAATTGTTTTTTGAGATGTTTATGTAAATCATCCATAGGTTTTTCGCTATGTTCTTGATGATACTTAAGACGTTGTTCATCATTAAATTCTTTTTCTTTCGCTTCTTTATCATTTTTGTAAATGATCGAAATAACATCAATGACAAAAGCACATTCTTTAGGATAAAATTTTTCTATATCTGTAAAGTTCCGTCTGCCATGTACCAAACAATTGATCAAAATAGCTTTTAGGCTAGCCGGCATGTTGCTGTTTAAAGCGTCGCACATGTATTGAATCTTCGGTAAGTTCGGATCTCGTTTCTTTAGCAGGTCTAACATATTTTCACCGCAATGTTTCCTGCCGCTGTAAAACAGGTATATCTTATGGTCTCCATTAAAACACATCAATCCAGTTGTAAACATGCCCGTGCGGGATTTCTTATCAAGCCCTTTATTGGCTTGAATAATCGATTTTATGCGCACTTTTGTATCATCCCCATGCGCTAAACGGCCATTAGCACTCATTCTTTCTAAATGATTAAACGCAAAGTAGCTGGCATTAGCAACATCTTCAGTTTTATCATATTGTGTGCTATCTGGTAGAGGAACACCCACCATTTGCTGATAAGCTTCTAAACGGTAATTGGGAACGCCTAAAAAATATTTATGGACACATAATTGCGCTTTAAAAGTCGGATCATATTTATCATCGCAGACGTGTGCTGGCAGCTGATCACTAAAATATTTTTCGCATAAATTACAACGCAATGTTTCAATATCGTATTTGAATGCCTTGGCAAAACTTTGACCAACAATTTTAATCACATGCCCAGTCTCAGCAACTTTTAATTTACCATCACAATTATCTTCAGGGCAGGGGTCCCCAGCCTGATACGGTGCTTTGATTGGTATTATTTCTGCGCCCGTGTATTGCTCATGTCCCAACCTACCCTTGTTGGGAACATATTTTCGAACATTCGTTGTTGATTCCAGAGTTGGTTCTGAAGCATTACCGATATTTTCGCTTTCAGTATTAGATTGATCATCTTTAATAGCATTACTGTTATCCGATGTTTCTTCACCATCCGTCTTATTTTGTGGCCCGCCCGACACATTATCATCCTTTTTCTTCTTTTTTCTTTTTTCAGTTTTGCTACCAAAAAAATTTTGCAATTTGCCAATACTAATGGTCTTCTCTTGCAAACTAAACTGCAGCCACAGGTTAAAATCCATTAACCCCATCAATATTTCAGCATCATTAACGGTCAATGTATTATTCTTAATACGTTCAATTAAACCTGTTCGGTCTTCTAGGGTTAATTCAATCGGTTTCGATTGTTTCATACAATAGCTTACCTTTAGAAAGCATTTTCAGCGTACAATCACGTATATCATGATCCCTTTAAAATAAATTGCAAGTTTTTTTTAAAGTTAATTGCTTAGCAGTTATCCTAGTGGTACCATCTGGATAATAAGGTGGGTAAATAATGAGCGATGCTATCTATATCCCAGTAATTAATTCTAATCAAGAAAAAATATCGAGCCTTATTAAAAAAATAAAAAATAGTGATATGGAAAAGGAAGTGCAAGATGAACTAATCTGTGTATTGCACACCGTAATAGAACAGATGAAACAGTTTAAAACTTACGGTTGGCAATAACACGATCATTGAAAGGTAATGAACTCATTTACATTTATTGCTTTGTTCGAAATTAGTTGGCTATACACTTATCATCTACCGATTAATCTATGCTAGGGTGCCTCACCGGAAAGACACGAAGAAATGGTGTTAGAACGCAGTATACAGGTTGATCATTCAACTATTAACCGCTGGGTTATTCATTACTCTCCCTTGTTAGAAAATAATTTCAGAAAGAAATTTAAACAACAGACTGGTTTTAGCTGGAGGATGGATGAAACGTATATTAAAGTAAAAGGAAAATGGCATTATCTTTATCGAGCTGTTGATACAAATGGTGCCACTGTAGATTTTATGTTATCATCCCGTCGTGATGAATCTGCTGCTAAAGCTTTTTTCACGAAATCAATAGGCTCGAATGGGATACCTGAAAAAATAACAATTGATAAAAGTGGTGCTAATTTTGCAACATCAAGATTTTGAGTCCGAAAACAAAAGTTTAAGTGATTGATTTTATTAACATTTTGTCGCACCGACCACTACAAAAAATAGCGTACAATGTCTAATAGTGTCGTACTCAAATACGCAAATCTCCCGCAAGGTTTATACAGTGATTTTGAGGGGAAGCAGAGAGACATAGGCTAAGATGCCGCTTTGGGCATCCAGTAAATCACTAGGCATTACCACAAAAAGTTGCTGTATTTTGTGGCAATGAGGGGATGAAATAATGACTACATCGATTGTGGGCAATGTGAAAAAGAGGATTATTAAGCATGGCAGAAGCTAATGCTTTACCCCAAAAGCACTTCCTTGACTTAAATAGCGTCACAGGCGTTCGAAGCGCCCTATCACGTTTAGAAAAGGCCAAAGCCATTCGACGCCTTAAACAAGGTCTATATGATTACCCACGCCAACACCCATCATTAGGGATACTTCCACCAAAAGTGGAAGCTGTTGCAAAGGCACTCTCAGAAAAAATGGAGTTCAGGTCCAGCCCTCCGGTGCCTATGCAGTCAAACTTATTGGGTTATCAGAACAAATACCTGGTCGTGTTGTTTTTTTAACAAATTGAAATTTAAGAAATGGTATATTACACGCATATAGCCCTCAAGCTTGATACGGTGTTTTTCAGTGAATGATTAAAACAATGGCACATCATACCGATAGCAAGAACTTGGCCTCAGAGTAAGCCATACTTTCATAAAATTTAGAATTCGCACGATACAGGCAGATAAGAGTATAAATTATAGCAGTTTTCTGGAAACCTTGCTAAGCAACGAAATAAAATCTAGGCAAGGATGGCGTGTTTAAATGCTTATAAGAGTGGCAAGTTGTCCGGCTATTAAAACTTTAGAGCAGTTAGAATTATCATTGCTTGCATTTTTGGAGCGAAAATAAAACATTATTTTTTTTAGAGCTAGCGATGTTGGTAAGAGTCATTTAGCGATTGCTTTAGGCTATTTGGCCGTAGAATCGAAGCTCAAAACAAAATTTATCAGTGCATCGGATTTATTGTTGCAGTTGGAAACATCGGGGAGACAGGTTAAAATCAAAATGTTACGATTCGCCGGTCGGACTTAAAATTCCTGATATCCTCCAACTTTTGGATTTAACCATAACAGGATAGGGACGCAGGTATTAATGCCTTAGTGTATTCAACGATATTGTCGTTTTATCTGCTATAATGTAATGCTCCTTTTCGACCCCAGGACTTACAATAAAATTTTTCCTTAATACAGCCAATACTTCAGCCAAGCCTTCCGTACTCGGACATTGAATACTTAAAGTAATGTTTCCATCACTATCAACCATTTTATTTGGGTTACCCTTCAAAAGTTTTGGAAAAGCTTTTGAATGATACATAGAATTAAGCCTATGAGTTACGTTTATTTCTATTTCTATTTTTTTTATAAGCTCTTCCTCATTGGAGCTGCCTGACAAAATCACTAGAAATTTCTTATCATCAAAAGTATAAGTAGCCACTAATTATTTCCTCAACCTATTCTTATAATATTTTAAAAAAAATTACCGAAAAAAGCAAGTGTTAATTAGCTTGATATTCGTGTGTTGGTAAGCTATCTTATAAAAAGAACCTTGATATTTACCGTGCAACATCACGCACCAGAGGGCTTTAAGAATGGCCATTAGTACAGTGCATTTAAAAGCGTTATTAAGGCGAGAGGAAATAAATGGGTATTACTTAGTTCCTCATTTTTTAGTAAAAATAATGAATATTGCTCATGCGGACCAAAAAATAAAGGAATATCTTGATAAGCAAGGATTTTACGCTGATACAATAAACAGCGCCTATCGGTTAAAGATTGTTCATGACCCTAATTTTTTCAGCCTATTAGCGCCTGAACAAAAACAAGCTTTATTGCCATTTGAATATACTAACATAACTGGTATCATGCAAAAAGATCAAGCCCAAATTACTCTGGAAGATATTTACATAATAATAAGCGAAAGTAAACAGTTTAAAAATATCGAGAATTACCTTAAAGATAATAACTTTTATACACTTTCTCAAAACCCATCTGCTGCGGATAATGAAGCACATTTGAAAGGAATAATATCAGATCCTGCATTTCGAAAAGTAGTAATGAGTAATAGCACTGAGTTGGCTCGATATCAACAATACGTACAAAGTTCAACCGTGAAAGAAGAAACTTCCACTGGTGCATGCATTAATATCGTTAAAATAGACCCAGGACACCCATTACCATTAGAAGCGAAACAAGACGGTCATTTAGGAGCGCAACAAGAAGGTCATTGGAAATTACATATTGGTATTGAAATGCGAGCAGGTACGCAAGGTAACACCCAATCAAAGATTGATGCAGCATACAATATAATTTTAAAAGCAATGCAAAAACATAACATGATAGAATTAAAAGTGGTTGCACCATTCTCAAATGTAGAAAGCATGCGAGGAAAAGAGATTACTGCTTATTTAAAAGAGCAACAAATTGTGATAGCTGCTGGACCTGACTCAAATGTAGTAGCCTTTATTTCGGAAGTAGAATTACAGTTTAGAGCACTTAATATTCAACCACAAGGCCGTCGAGAGGATGCAAATAAAGCAATTGCCTCAAGCCCTTATTTTTCATATAGAAATGAAAGAGCAAGGGTTTTCTCTGTTCCTGAATCTACTGAAGGATTTTTTATACCGCCAGAATATCATACAGGTAACGTAATTATTATATACAAAGGAAAAGCTCATTTTATGGAAAACGGTAGTCTTAATGATGACCTCCTAAAGGTCAGCAAGTTTCAACAAATAGTTGGACTACCTGCCATGGAGGATGATTACCTTTCAGCGGCAGCTGCTGCAAATATAGCGGATATTTTTTGGGGAGATAGAAAACTTGGATATAACCCCTTTCATGATTCAGATGAAAAGTTTAAACTGGGCAAAATCACTTCTTCTCAAATGATCCGATATTGGGTAGATTGGCTCAGTAAAGAAAATAATGCTTATCTTGACACTCTTAAAAAGGAAGTTATTGATAATTTAGTATCTCAAGATCAAGTAGAACTAGTCGAGACCCTGAGCATTTTTTCATTAGATGATCATCATAACTTAGCAGAGATGCTTTCATCAACACAATTTAATGATGATATGCGTTATCAGCCATTAAAAAGAGCAGCTAAAACAGCTGAACGGACAAAAGATATTATTGATTGGTTAGTATCTCTAGAGCAAGGAAAACTAGCTAGTCGCTGGCGCTTAATTCAAGGACTTCCTAGTACTAATTCAGGAGGC
>CAMFJH010000052.1 GCA_945956915.1 uncultured Francisellaceae bacterium
TGTTTGGTTGTCTTGTTAAAGAGCTGAAAGAATCAACATAGTATCATACTGAAAAAACTTGTCAACTCTTTTTTCATTTATTTTTGAAATTAATTTCAAACAAACAAAAATAACCTAAGTAACTAAATTCAAGTTTGCCTTTTAAAGGCAAGCATTAAGCAACAAGCGATTGGCCCACAAAAAATCTCATATGCTCGGCCACGTTGTGCACCCGGAGGTAATCGACTTTATTTTTCAAATACGAAGATACCGAAAGGGTTTCTATATCTCGCTCTTGTGCTTGCTGGTTCGAAAAAGATCCTATAAAGGATTTCCTGGAATGCCCAACTAAGATTGGCGCCCCCAAATTGGCTAAAAATTCTACGTGCTTTAATAATTCAAGATTCTGATAAGCTGATTTCCCAAAACCAATCCCTGGATCCAGAATAATATCCTCTTGCATGAAACCAAGCTTTAATAATCGCTCAAGATTTATTTGGGCCCATTCCAACACAAGATCAATAGGTTTCTTTTCAATGGGCAAGATTTTTTCTTTGCTTGGAGGTATACTCAAAGAATGCATAATACATAATTGAACCTTCTTTTCAGCAATCAGACTTAAAGTTTCATCATCCAAATTGGCACTTACGTCATTAATCCAGGTGACCGGATAATTTTCTAGTGTATTTTTGATCACTTCTGGCCAAAAAGTATCAATGCTTACCCTAAGCTTGCCTTTTTGCATTTCAGGTAATAAACCCTCCAATACCGGTTTTAAAATGGCATATTCTGCTTCAGGTGTTTTAAGAGTAGCGCCTGGTTTTGTAGATTGCGCACCGATATCGATTATGCTCGCTCCCTGCTCAGCCAATTGTATAGCATGCTCAATTGCTTTCTCTGCAGTATTGTATTTGCCACCATCAGAAAAAGAGTCTGAAGTGACATTCACAATCCCCACTAATTTTGGAGATAAGGCAAAGGTGTTTAGGAAAGCAGTTTTTTCATAATGATCAGAGTGATAATCATATCCCATTAAATTCAGTAAATGAATCAAAAAAGGTCTTTTATTTAATTCAGGATGTGGAATACTAAGATCTGGCGAGTCTACTATCAAATCTTTCCACAATAAAATATCAATATCGATGATGCGGGGAGACCATTTTTCATACTGAGTTGGGCGACCCAGCGTCTGTTCTATTAATTTTATTTCCTGCAATAGCTGTAATGGCGATAGAAGCGTGGTACCAGAAACAATCATATTTAAAAAAGGCTTATCCCAACTGCTAGGAGAATCAGGGAGTAAAAGTGCTTCGGTTTCTAAAATAATTGAACAATAAACATTTGTTAAACAACGTTTCTTAAGCAGAGCTACTGCTTCTTGTAAATGGTATAAACGATTGCCTTGATTAGATCCTAAACTTAGAAAAATCATCTTTTGCTATATTTTTTTTCGTGCTCAAGTAAACCTATTTTTTTATCCAAACCACCAGCATACCCGCCTAAATTCCCATTGGCGTTAATAATACGATGACAAGGAATAACAATAGCAATCGGGTTCACATGGTTAGCACCGCCCACCGCTCTAAATGCAGATGGATTGCCAAGCGCTACTGCTTGTTCCTTATAACTTCTAGTTTGCCCAAAGGGAATTTGCTTTAATGCTTCCCAAGCACGCTGCTGAAAGGCTGTGCCGACCGTATGGCAAGGCGTTTTAAAAACAAATAACTTTCCTTGAAAATAGGCATCCAGTTCATTTTCAATCTTGATAAGAGATTGTACTTTGTTCATGTGTATGATAGCGTTTGCTCTAATCGCAAATTTTTTTATTTCAGACTTTACCATACTTTTAGGTACAAAACTTAAATACCATAAGGCCTTTTCATCGCCAATCGCCAAGATCAACCCTAAAGGTGTTTCTAAAGTCGTTGCACCCAGCTCACAGACAGGTACAGGTAATTCTTTTGAATCTATGGAAAATGTATCATAAGCACTCATAGTCCATAGGATATATCAAATACTCGGATATTCCAATATCAACAAAAGTTAGTTAGCAAATTTGATTCAGTGTAACATAATCAATCCTTCTTGTTATAAACTAAGCATATCTATGAACGCACTCATCAAAATTTCACTTTGGACTTTTAAGCCAGGCTTATATTCCACATTAATTACTGTATTGTTAGTACCTTTATTTATTTCTTTGGGATACTGGCAGCTTGGACGCATGGAATTCAAAAAAGAACTGGAACAAAAGCTATATCGCCAGGAACAAGCGCCTTCTTTGCAGTTCTCTATGCTCGATCATTCAAAAGCACAACGCTTCAAACTTTTAGAAGTCAGCGGTCATCTTATAAATGAGCAATCAATTCTTTTAGACAATCAACATTATAAAGGCCAGGTTGGTTATCGTATCCTTACGCCCTTTAAGATCCAAAATGCTCAAGGTTCTCAATACGCATTGCTATTAATTGACCGAGGATGGATCCCAATGGGCACTAACAGAAATGTATTGCCTAATATCCAATCTGTACATGGGGAAATCACACTAAAAGGCATTATCAATGATCCTCCGAAACCTTTAGTTTTAGAAAATCATAATTTAGCAAAAAAGATAGATTTTCCTTTGGTGGTTCAGAGCATTGATTTCGAAACATTGAGTTTGCAATTGAAACAATCTATTTTTCCCTTCTTATTGCAATTACAAGATCCAAACTCTCCCTATGCTTATCAAATTTTACCCATCAGTTTTGGAATGTCGCCCACACGCCATCTGGGCTATGCCATCCAATGGTTTGCCATGGCCTGGGCTTTGTTAATTTATTATTGTTTCATCAATATCAAGCGCAGAATTTAGCAGCCAATCTCGCGGTCGTAAATACTCCATTAATCTTGCTTCTGGTGAGTGTTCCTCTGGGTGCCAATCGTATGCCCATCTCACTTCAGGTGGCAAAGACATCAAAATCGATTCTGTTCTCCCCTTTGATTGTAAACCAAAGTGAGTGCCTCTATCATTCACTAAATTAAATTCTACGTATCGACCTCTTCTGTATAATTGAAATGCACGCTCTATTTCGCCATAAGGCATCAATTTGCGTTTATTTAAAATAGGAACATAGGCTTTCATAAAACTATTGCCGATAGACTGCATAAATTCAAAACAAGTCTCAATGGGCCAATGATTTAAATCATCAAAAAATAACCCCCCAATCCCCCTTGCCTCTTTACGATGCGGTATAAAAAAATATTCATCACAAGCTTTTTTATAGCGCATATAGACTTCTGATCCGAATGGCCGGCATGCTTTTTCAGCAACCCGATGCCACGCAATACAATCTTCTTTAAAAGGATAATAAGGCGTTAAATCATAACCTCCTCCAAACCACCAGATGGGTTCTTGATTTTCTGACTCGGCTAGAAGGAAACGGACATTTAAATGCGCAGTAGGTGCATAAGGGTTTCTAGGGTGTATCACCGATGAGACACCCATCGCTTGAAAACGGCAACCCTGTAATTCAGGGCGCTTAATTGTGGCCGCAGGTGGCAAAGTAATACCAGAAACATGTGAAAAATTAACCCCTGCCCTTTCTATAACATGTCCGCACTCTAAAACCCTAGTGATACCTCCTCCTCCCCCTTCCTTATGCTCCCATGGATCAAAAACAAAATGTGCTGGAGAAGGGTTGTCTATAGCATGCTCTTCTTGTTCTAAAGCATGGCACATCCTTTCCTGCAAGGTTTTTAGGTATTGAATGATTTCATTTTTCAAAGCTTTCTCCCAATGGTTTAAATATTAAAACAAACATTCTTGCTTCTTACAAAAAAATAATTTTGTAATTTAGCTTTCTTTTTTTAATTAATAAATACAGTTGGCAATCCAAGTTATAAGTGATACTATACACCGATATTATACACCTATATTACTTTATGTCATGGCGGGAAATTCAACAAGTTAATAAGCTTAATAAGGGGTAAGAAGGATGAAGATTACAATTGAAGAGCTACAAACGCGATTAAAAGCATGCGTTGCTCATTGTTTAGTCCTAATAGACCTCGAAATTACAGACAAAGATTTAATAGAACACATTATGCCTTTTCTTAATGAGCATTCAAACATTACGACACTTGATTTAAGAAACAACTTAATTAAGGATGAAGGAGCAGAAGCACTTTCTAAAACACGAACACTGACTATTGTAAATCTAGGTATGAACCGCATTACGACTGAAGGAGTACTTGCATTTGCCACCAATGATCATACCATTATATCTATGAATTTACATGGTAATCCCATAAAATCTGAAGCAGCATCGAATTTTTACGAAATACTTTCAAAAAAAAGTAAAAAGCTACAGCTGCATAGCATAACATGGGCATGTGAATTGCAAGCTTTAGAAAGCCTATTTTCATTAAACCACCATAGTTACAATCAACAAATGCGTGAAGCTGTTAGCGAAGGGTTTTCCACTTACACTTCATTCAGCACTTTTATCACCCAACAAGCAGGTATAATCTCTATTTTACATGCTTATATGGGTATACAGCAAATGCCAGTCCTCCAGCCTCATCTCAAAAGAGCGAAAAATATTTCTAAAACCGACACACTTTTAACCAACAGGAGTTCATCTAAAAAAGCAAAGCTGACCTATGTCGACATATAATTGAGGTTTTTGCATTTCTTGGTAGGCGAACTTTCTTTATTTACAGCTGAGTCTTCAATGCGTTTATTTTTTTTAGGTGATAATATCACACTGGATCCCGCTGAAGAGTTAAAAACACCCTGTGTTCGAGAACTCTCCGTATCGGGAACCAAATCCTTTAACGAACAATTGTATTTATCTATTCGTGCTTGTTGCAGCTCAATTATTTGATTAAGGGTAGCAATTTTTTCATCTTTCGCTTGAACTTCAAGCTGTTGAGCCGCCAATTGTGTTTTGAAACACTCTATATCCGAGCTATGCAAATTTTTTATACTATTGATAACTATTTCTCTATTTGAAAGTTCCTTTTTTAATGTTGTTTCTAGCATGGCTACTTTTTTTGATTCTTTTATGTTAGCTTTTCTCAATTCAAATGTTTGTTCGACGTAGCGTTTAAGTTCCTGCTTAAGGCATGTCAATTCTTTATTTTGTTCTTGCTTGGCTTGTAAAGACTTCAGGGCTAACACCGATTCCTCATGCCCCTTTTGTGCGGCACAATTGTAAAAAAACAAGGCCTTTTCTTTCCCTTTTTCAGTACTTTGCCTTGAGTACAATATTCCTAAGCTGTACAATGATTCAAGATGATTTTTTTCTGCAGCTTTAATAAAGTATGCTTCAGCTTTTTCTAAATTGGGCAATTCAATTTCATTGCCGTCTATGAATAAGCTAATCATCTCATTTTTATATAAATTTGCCAATTCAAATTCTGCATCAACATACCCATGTTCAGCAGCTTTGTTAATCCAATAAAATACTTTTTGAGTATTAACGGGTAACAAGTCCGGTTTATCCATATCAATATCATGTCGTGTTTTATAAAGACAACCCAGTCGATATTGGGATTTAACATGGCCTAATTCTGCTGCTGCCATATAAAAATCTTTGGCCTTTCTAAAAAATCGATGTGCCTCAACACGATCCTCGGCTGCATAACCTTCTATTTCAGATAATTTTCCTAATGCATATTTTGCATCCAACACCCCTTGAACTGCCGCTTGACTATACCACACAAATGCTTGTTCGCTATCTGGGAAGTAAAGACTATGGGCATTTTCATCCTCTAACAATCCTTCATATTTCTTATAAAAACATCCTAATTTATACTGCGCACCAGAATGACCTTGATTGGCAGCCCGTTGCAACCAAACAAAAGCATGTCTGTACCATTTCATTTGTTCATATTGTGCACTTAATCTATATTGCTGATCAGCATCCCCATTTACAAGAAATTCTATATTGTTTTTAACAATTTCCTGTATTTCTGGGGGTTGCAAAGCAAAATCTGAAATTACGGCTTCTCCCAAGGCTAAGCTACCTTGTTGAAAAGAGGCTGCGCCAGGCAAATCGATTGTTCTGCATTCTTCAACTTTGAACTTTAACTCTGTTTCTTCTAATTCTTGAGTAGTTGCTTCTGAGTTGGGTGAACCCACACCCTCTTTGTGTTGGTCTTGTTGATTAGAATGTAAAATTTTTAAAGCCTCAATAGCACCTTCATGATCTTGCTGAGCTGCTAAAGTATACCATTTAGTCGCTCCTGGAATATCGGGTAAATTGATATTTCCTGTGTTCGTCTGTAATTGCTTTCCGTTATCCTGCAAATTGTTAGAATCGAATAAATAGTCTTGATTTAGCATTTTAGCCAAACAATATTGTGCTTCCTTATGACCTTGTTCCGCTGCAAGGTTGTAGTGTTCAAATGCTTTTTTTGGACAAGGAATAAAAAATTTACAATCTCCATCTATCAATCGTCTTCTATAATTCTTTATATGATAATTTTCAAACATGCAGCCTAATTCATAGTGCGCATCAACATTGCCTTTTTTAGCAGCGAGATTAAAACAATTAAACGTTTCTTGGTAATCTGAATGTTTGTTCAACAGCTCTCTCAATTCAACCCCTTTTTTATATAAGGCCTGAACATCAATCTCTTCGCCTAGTTCTTTCCGGTTTAATTCGGATTTTCCTGTCATGGCAGTTAAAGATATTTGCATATACTCGCCTGGACTACTCATGTTCAAAATTCCTATAAAAATTTTATCTACACTATAATAACAAACACTCAACCTATAATCAATCGTCTTTAATAATTATTATTAAGTGTATATGCTTTTTTATTTTTATTTTACTTTATTCCAAGCCTTAACATAAAAGTGGTAATATTGCTCTGCAAATTAATCAAAACTCCGAGCCATTGAGATTACGGAAATTTTGCTTCCCACCCTAAACTAACTTCTAACCCGATTGTAGGGCAATCATACAATAAATATAAAAAGAAACGATATAATCCTCTTTGTGATTCAAAATCAGGCCACATGCCACCTTCAGCCAAATATCCCTCTTTGAATGTTTTTAAAGGTCCAAGCCAAAATTCTAAAAATGCTAATTCGTCGAGCCTGAAAAACACCTTATAGCCTGCTAAAGAAGTATTTTCCCAAATAAAT
>CAMFJH010000053.1 GCA_945956915.1 uncultured Francisellaceae bacterium
TCCTGTAAATACAAACAGTGTAACCTATGTGTCCGGTATAAAGTGTAACCTATGTGTCAGAACGGGCATCAGCACTTACGTTTGCTCCCCGCGTCCCAGAAAAAACGCTTGCGCGACTCAGTTATGTCAATTGGCATTGAGTGGCGTCACTAGGATGAGAGAAGTGCTAGATGCGCGGGTAGAAATTAAAAGCGGTGAGCTGTTAAAAAATCAAGAAATAAGCTTGTTAACCGATTTAGAAAAAATAAAAATAGATGGGTTAGAATCAGAACAGAAAACATCCTCTGTTTCATTTAAAGCAGCAATTCAATTGGAACGATAGCCAGATTTATATTTTCATGATACATTCACTCTTTGAATCTTAGACTGCAAAAAGAATACGTATAATAACAGTTTTATGGTACTTGATAGAGATTTAAAGAAGGAGCTTATGAATGTTTAATAGCCAAACACAGCAAACAAAGATGGTGCTCCTAGAACCTACGAGCGTGCAAGAGAATCAAAACCAAATCTTGCCAAATATGAATTTAAAAGATGGTCAGTCATTGAGTCTTATAGGGGCAATTCAACAAAATAATCAACAGGCATTTCGTAGCTTTTTAAATAAAAAAGTATCTTTATTTGATTTGGGAAAAAAAGCAACAGATGAAGTTGATAAAACGTGGAAAGGCAGCCCTGTATATTGGGCAGCTTATTATGGATACAAGCATTTTATAGATCTTTTGATTCAAGCGGGAGCAGATGTCAATAAGCCGAATGTGAATGGAGAAACACCAGTTTATGTGGCTGCTCAAAGAGGGCATGGGGAAATCATAACTGCTCTCCATGCCGCAGGTGCTAATGTGGATACGCCGAGTGCTGAAATATCTACTGCAGGTAAAATTACTGTGGGTCTAGCCATGGTAACCATGAGCTCATATGGAGCTAGAGCTGATACAATGACAGGAGGTGTCATCAGGAGTATAACGAATCGTAGAAGAACACCGGTTTATGTTGCTGCTGAAAATGGGCATGTGGCAGCTATAGCTGCTTTGCGCGCGGCAGGTGCAAATGTGGATACGCCAAATGCTAATGGTGTAACGCCGGCTTATATCGCTGCTCAAAATGGGCATGCAGCAGTCATAGCGGTTCTTCATGCGGTAGGTGCGAATGTAAATGCCAAAATAAAGGTATTGATGGGATCGAGGGATGTAGCACCGATTTTAATCGCCGCTCAAGAGGGGCACGCGCAAGTTATAATCGCTCTCCACGCTGCAGGGGCGGATGTGAATCAGCCAGATAAAGATGAGGTGACACCGCTTTATGTTGCAGCTAAATATGGGCATGTGGCCGCTGTGACGGCTTTATTGGAAATAGGAGCAAATGCAACTTTTGGAACACGATGGGGCACAGCGTTAGAGGCAGCTAGGCAAGGCAAAGAAACAGGCCATAAAGCGGTAGTTAATATATTGGAAACACATTTAAAACAATATCCCAATGGGATTAAGCCAGTGAAGGATGCCGCTAAAGAACTGAAAGTAATAAATGAACTGCCGCCAGAACCTCAAGAATTCGTTTCTGCTAATCCATTATTGCAAGTCTTGAAAGAAATTCAATTCGCTCAAGGATTTACAGACCCTGGTTCTCAACAAACAGACAGCGAAATAGCAGAAATTCTTGTACAAAATTTAGAAGAAATCGCGCAAGAAAAGCAAGAATTAGAACAGGATTATCAAAAACCAGAAGTCGAATCTAAGCACCTTCAAGAAACATTACAAAAAGAAATTGAGATCCAAACATCTGAATATGCATTTTTAGAGGAACAACAAGCAGTCTTTCAAAAGCAGATTTCTGATTTAAAAAAGAGCTTTATTCAAAAATCCATCACTGCACAACAAGAAGCTCCAAATCAGCTAAAAGCATTGCAAGAACAATTATTAGTTATAAAACTTCAGCAAGATATTTTATCAGATAAATACGAAGCAAAAGCTCAAAAACAGGCAGCTCTTAAACGATTTCAAAGCCATCCTAATCTTGTGCTCTTTTACCGTACGGTTCATATCAAACTAGAAGAAATTTTTATTAGTTTTAAAGCTGTTGCAGGTGGGTTTGTTAATCCTGTGGATGGCAATTTTGCTATTGCTAAATCTGTATTTGATTCTATAGGAGATGCGGTTTCTATCGCTCCTGTTATTGGAACCGCGATAGAGAAAATTTTAAAAGCGACAGTTAGTAAAGGTTTAGAGAAATTAGACAGCACTCGGCAAAAAAACACCGCAATAAATGCATCAGGATTAGTGACTTTATCTGAAGTTAAAAAATATGCCGAAAGCGTTGCCAGACGTTTAACCGAACGTTATGCAGATCAGCTTGTACGATTGGCAACGTTTCAAGAAGCAACAGCAGCAATTCATCAATTAGGAAAGACTACAAATACAATCAAGGAAAAAGCACTAAAAGAACAATATGTTCCACCTGCTAAGCAATTAGCAGCTTTTGGGGTGCTTTGGATAATAGATCGGCTCTATAATATAAAAAACATAGATGAGTCAAAAGAACTAGATGAAGTGCTATTCTCAATTATTAGTAAAAAAACGCCGGCTAATAAATTTAAAGGATTTTGGCAAGAAATCACAATGACATTAGGTATACAGGGAATTTTTAGTAAAAGCGGTGAAATCTGGCATCCAGAAGCGGTTTATACTTTGCCTGGTATTAGAGTAGGCAATCAGTACTATAGTGGAGGAGTGCTAGAACCTCAGAAATATGGCTGGCGGGTAGGTACTGTAGAAGAGGTGAATGCATTAGGTTTAAAACTAGTTACACCCTCTTCTCCTCTGACTCAAGTTTTTATTTTAGAAAATCAAGCAATTATTCAACCAATTTTGGTTGCTAGTAAGGCTGTACAAGCAATGCAACAAGGAGCAATCGGAGAAGTATTAGCAGGAATGCAAACAGCACTTGCAAAAGAAAAGAAAGACAAAGAGGAGCTAACCCAAAGAGTTGAGAAATTAGAAAACGCATTATCTGCTCTGATAAAGATTTTAGAAAATCTGCCTAAAACTGTATCACCGACACAAATTAGCCCACCAGCTATATTAACCCAATTTCCATCTTACGTTCAGTTTGCTCAAAATGCTTCTTCTAACCAGCCTCACCTACAATCTCAGGGTATACAGAATACTGCTAGCCAGTCAAGTTCGACTTTTGCAAACGGACCGTCGTAACTACGAGATAGAAGAACCCAGTTCTAAGATCTAGATTCAACTTTATGTTATATGCATCAATGCTAAAACTAAGCTTGTCTAGGTTTCAGAACTGAACTTTTTGGTCTTTCTCTTTTCTTAGAACTTCTAGTTTACCTATTAATTCGTTTACTGATTTATTTAATTTTGATAAGAAATTGGATTTAATTTTTTGGAGTCCTAGCATAGAATTAAGTGCTTGTTTTGCTTGCTGATATTTTTTATTATCAAGTATTATTTGATCAATATAATCAATAAATGAACATATTAAGAGATCTCCAATATCACTCAATTTAAATTTTCTACTATTTCTGTGAAGAAAGTGTTGCAAATAGAAAGGAAAGTAGAGAGCAGATATTAACATTGGATTTGCTATTAAAAAATCAATAAATTCATCTGTTTTCAGATCTTGCCCTGGAATAAGCTGATTTTTTATTATGATTTCTAGGAGTGTTGTCTTTAGTTTTTCTTGAATTTCGTTTGGCCAGCTGGATTTCGAGAAGCTTTGAGCTATTGTCGTATTGTCTGACGCCCAGTTCGGTATAATTGTGTTAAATTTACTTCTAAATTTATTTTCTTCGTTAGGATCTGAAAAAGATGATATCAAATCCTCGATACTTAAATTGCTTCCATCAAGACGTATGGATAATGCATTTTCGTCAGCACTCAAAGTATGTACCGGGCTATTTACAAATGGAATTGTGTTAAATAATGGTCGTTTTTTGTAATGGTTATAGGCTTGTTTAATTTCAGAAATTATTAAGTCTTCTGGATTTTTTATCCAAAGCTTGTTAGGCAGCTTATCTAATAAACTTGCGATTTTTATAGCTTCCTTTTTATCTTGACGAGCTGATATTTCCGAAAGATGAATAACAGAGAGAATTACTTGATGTTCTGTACTATCAAAAAGGCTATTTAAAAACTGTTTTTCGCGATCATCTAAGAGATTTCCTGTAGACCAATTTTGTATAGTCCATGTGTCTAAATAAATTTTCATTTTTATTCTATCCAATAAATGTCATTTAAAAATTTATTGCTGGACATAAAGAATGGTTGTTTTAGCAATAAAAAAATTACGAATAATGATGATATTCTCATGTGTGTCTCTACGATAAATGTGCCCTATTTTGTTGCAAAACTAAGTTGATCAGCTTGATCAAAAGTTTGCCCTAAGATTTTCTCCATTGCCTTTCTGCTGCGTTCATGAGCCGTACGATCGCGTGCTAAGCCTTCTTCTGTATGTACCATCTGCTCTTTGAGCAAATAATAACACGTCACTATATTGTGCAATATTTTACGTTGAATCTTATCATGACGAGTATTAGTAGGTTCAGCTTTTTCCTTTCTGGACCCTTAATACTTGTGTACTAATATGAGCTCAAGGATTGCGTATACACTCAGCTATAATTAAGTAAGAGGTATAAGCAAATGAGAAAAATCAGTAGTTACACGGAAGCCGAAAAAGCACAATTGCTTGAGGAAGTAAAAATGGTTGGCAATGTGGCGCGTGTTGCAAAAAATCATAACATGCCTCCAGCAACTATTTATTCCTGGATTAAACCCAAAAAAAGAAAGGAACAAATCTTTGCCACAAAAGAAGACATCACCAAGATCAAAAATCAATTAGCCGCATCTGAATTAGAAAATAAGCTTTTAAAGGAAATATTAAAAAAAACTTATCAAGTTTGGCAGACAGGTTAGAATATGCTCATTATTTAATCTCAAATGGATATCCCGTTAATAAGGTATTGGGCTTTATCAAAATACATAAAACAACCTGGTACAGGTATAAAAATAAACCAATGGACAAACGGATTTATAATAATGGAAGACCTATACCAGGATTTTCTTATACTACCTCTGGGGGCAAAATTTGTGATGCGGAAATAACACAAAAAATTCTTCAGCTACGCAATGAGACACATACTCTCACTTCGGGCGGGTACAAAAAGATAAAACATTATTTGCGCAGAAGATTCTCCATCGTGATAAGTTATAAAAAAACTTACCGCTTATGTAAAGAGAATAAAGTTTGTTTATCTAAGAAATATAATAAAAAGCCAATCAGGCATCTTTCAATAAATAGAAAAGTCACCAGATCTCATCAGGTATGAGAGTTTGATATAAAATATGGCTATATTCATGCCGAAAATAGGTTTTTTTACATTTTGGTTTATATTGATGTCTTTAGCCGAATGATAGTTGGGTTTTATGTTGGGCTTCAATGTAAATCGGTCAATTTGGCTGCAACATTTAGTTCTGCATTACGCAAGAATAATATTGACCCCAATACTGAGTTGGTAATTAGGAGTGATAATGGTTCTCAAATGACTTCTAAACAATTTTACCGATATTTGTCTCAAGAAGTCACACATAGGGTCCAGTATGAATTTATACCTTGTGCTACACCTAACAAAAATGCACATGTTGAATCTTTTTATTCTATTGTTGAATCTGAATTCATATACCCAAATTATTTTCTGGACATTAGGGATGTATATAATAAATTTTGTGATTTTGTTGGTTTTTATAACACAGTTCGTGTTCATGGTTCTTTAAAATATTACACCCCTAGCGAAATCATTGAGTTATATGATACCGGTCAATCTTTACCACCCATGAAGCCAATAAATATTTAAAATTTCATTCAGTCTTTAAGCTTGCCTGGTCGAGCGGAGCGCCATGGATGGCGTCGCGAAAGACCAGGTCTGAAAGCCACAGGGAAGTTTTTCAGTAATAGACGTATAGGAAAAAATATTTAGATAAGATGCAGCGTAGAAAAATGCTTGAAAATAATTGACAAGAATGAATTGTTTTTGTATTCTTTTCAAAGAATTTACGATTTGTTAGATCGTGTGTGTTCAAAATTGAGTTGCTATGCACCTCTTGAGTATAAAAAGTACACAATTTAGGGGTTCAATCCGTTTCTAATGCAGCACTCAACAAAACGCGACCAACATCACTCATAGAAGGCAGTTCCATCTCATAGATTTTAGCCTCTAGTTGTTGATGCAAGTAATCAGGAATTTTAACAGAGAGATGGATCATGTTTTTTACCTCCGCTTACATTGATGTAATGCTGTCACACGAAAAATCTTATGATGTTACAGTGTAACACGATTTGTATAACAAAAGTAATACGCTAAAGATTTTTTAATGCATTGATTTTTATAACATTAAAGCTAGAGTGTTATAATGTCACACGAGCCGTGTTACGCCGTCACACTATGGTGTTACATGTCACATACAGTCTTTTAAAAAGTTGCCTTAAAAATTTCAAAAAAGCCTATAAAAGAAGATGTTTTCGTAATATTTTACACCGGTGAGTCCGGTGTGCGTGTTAGTTTAGGTAACGCTTTAGATTGTTTGTAACCAGATAATTTTTCATAAGGCATTTTAATTAAAGCGGTTTTAGAATGCAATAAAAGGGGTGAGTCAATGCGAGGGTACGCCCTAAAATGGATTGAAATTTGAAAAAGTTTGCATTAAAGTTTTAGCTAAAAAACAATAGAAATTAGCAAAAAACAGCGAAAAAAGTCTAAAAAAATATTGACAGAATTTCAGTTTTTGGCTATTATTACAGTATGTTTCATGCAGTTATATGTAGAAACTAAGCGGGATGCAACAGTGCGTCAACACTGTTTACAACCCTAACCACAGCGAAACTGTTTAGGAGTTTTCAACCATGGCTAACGATAGCTTAAACGATCTTTCATTATCAAACAACCCAACCTACATTAATCCAGCTAACCCTCGGATTTTTGTTATATGCTTAGCAGCCTATAACGATGGTCTGTTACATGGCGTTTGGATAAACGCTGCTCAGGAATTGTATAAAATCCA
>CAMFJH010000054.1 GCA_945956915.1 uncultured Francisellaceae bacterium
AAAAGCTATGCGTGTCACACCAGTAGAACTGGTGGCTTACCATATGTAGTTATTTTTTAAAAGAACGCGAGCAATACATTGTATTTTGAACGAAATAGGCACTCGGGCACACATCTTAGACACTGAAACTGAGTTTATGAACTTTGAATGGTCATATGTATTGGATAGTATTCAACTCAAGCGAGAAGCCCTAAGTATCGCGAAGGACTTAAAAACTAATATTTACAACAAACATGTTGTAGAAGAAGTCCTTCGCAAGCAAAAGAAGTTATATTTAAAAAGTACTGCCAGCGTTTTAAGATCTTTCAGTAAACAAGTGTTTACATTAGACATCCTTAAAGACACAGGCTTAGGCAAAATGGCAATTGACTTACTAGAAAACAAAAAAGAATATATGGAACTATTGACAACTCTTAAAGAACAGTTAAGTACTAAAACAGCAAAAGTTGTGCGACAAGCTTTTGACTGTGGTTTAATTCAGCTACCCCCTAAACAAAGTTTTAGACAGTCTTTGCACTTATGGGAAGAACTGTATCAAGAATCTAAACTCAAAATGGAAGCGACTGAAGCAAAATTAAAATTAGAAGAAAAAGCTATAGTGGAATGGCTAGCTCAAAGAAAAGTACAGTATTTGGAATGGATAGAAAAATCCCAACAAGAGCTTGTAGGTCTTGCTGGGATTGAAGCCAAACTTATTGCACAATATAACATTGCATATTCTGAATTAAGTGAAAATTTCAGGCGGTATCGAGAAGACTTAAGATTTAACTTTGAAGAAGCCAAGGCTAAAGCCGAGTCCAATTTTGCTAAGAGTGCAATTGCGATTGCTGCAGCGGCTATATTCGCCCCTCAGTTTGCACCAAACTTAGCAGCTAGCTTAGGGGCGAGCTTGGGCATTGCAGCCGGCACTACTACCATGGCAACCTTAGAGCTTATGATGGAAGGTGTGCTCACGAGTGCCTTTAGCTCTGTGTTTTTAGGAAAAACCAAGGATATGGCAAAAAATGCTTTTATTGCCGGTTGGACTGCCGGATTTGGAGGTGCACTGAGTGGTGCTTTAAAGAATTCCAGCACTTTAGCCAAAATGGATAAATTATTTACCAATAGCTGGAATGCTGGACAGCGTGTGGTATCCACTACTGTGGTGAAAGCGCTACAAACCTTGCCTGCTAGTTTTGCAAATGGAAGAGTAGGTCTTAACTTATTAAATACGATTGGCACCTCTTTGGCATTGGGTAGTACGCAAGAAATGGGCTTTGTGGAGAAATTGAATACACATTGTGTGTCAATTTTAGTGAGTGCTACAGTCAGTTCTGTAGTGACCCGTTCTCATTTTCTAGGAAATGCGATAGTATTAAGTGTGAATACAGCATTACAAGGCATTGGTAATCACATAGGGAAAGAAATCGCTCATGCAAGGGCGATGAATGCGAGTCAAATGCTTTTAGAGGATAGAGTGGGAAGAGAAACAGAACATTCATCAAGTGCCCGGAAACGGGACAACACACCATCACGAGGTATGCCAAGACAACAGCGTTCTCCAGCACATCCAATACACGAACAAAGGAATCATGTTCAAAGTTATTATGTTCCTGAAAATACTGGACAAATTTCGGGCTTAAAAAACTATGAGAGATTTGTAGAAGAACCATTAGTATTTTCAGCTCGAAATCACAGGGCATCTAATAAGTCCACGCTCTCAAAAAAACCTAAAGCTTCGGTTCATAATAATCGCCGTACTAAAAGTTCAAGCCCGATATTAGACTTTTTTTTCGGACCAGTGCATGCAAATGAGCTCCCTTCTGCTGCCCCATCTTTTAGCTTAAGAAGAACAGGTGCAGGACATACTATTACCAATCAAGGCGTGCAAGTAGGCAGGTCAACCCCACTTCCACTTCTGTTCAGCAGAGCAAAGCCTGCAAAAGTCGGCAGTCAAAGTTACATCTCATATGCAAATTCAGTAAAATTATCACAAAAACAAAAATATTTTACCAGTTTGGATAAAACAACTGATGATTTTATGAATGAAAAATATGTAGAAGTACAGATAAAAATTTATACTATTGGAGCTGCTGGCCATTTAGCTTATTGTGTTCTAATATGGAATGAAGATAAGAAGAAAATGCAAAATGAAACTATAGGACTTTACCCTAAACCTCCAAAAAGCCCTTTGTATGCTTTGGCACCCTTAGTCAGAGCTCAAGGAATAATTAAGTTTGAAGATGCAGAATATGATTCACATTTGAGTTCAAAACAATTACTTACTGGCAGCATATGGATTTCAGAAAAGAATTTTTTTAAATTATGCAATAATGCAGCAAAATCTATAAAAAATCCCGGTGGCTATAACATTGTAGGTTTGGGCAGTGCAAATTGTATAAGGCATGTTATAAGTGCGTTTGAAGCTATAGGTGAAACCAATATTATTGCGCGTGCTTTTAACGTAATAGATTTTCATGAGATGAAAAATAATTTGATTAAATTACAACTTGGTTTCTACTTCAAAGAAAGCCAAGAATTATGCTTATATTCATATATTGCAGGCATGCAAGGGAATTCAGATTATACAGTAATGAGTAAAGACTTTAGTGACTATTGGGAGCATAGCCGGAAAGTGGGGCAAAATTTTAAAGATGCTGAACTTGCAAGGCAGGGTAACACTAGTGTTACAAGCCACAAACCTTAGTCAATATTTAGTGAGTACTATCATGAAAAAGATTTTTAAAGTTATTATGATAATTTGTATTGCATTGCTTAGCATTTATACATTAATTTATATCACCTATTCAGGTGGATTTGGTTCAAAAATGCAATATTATTTTTGGAAAGGATTACATCATATTCAAAACCCAAAAAATGAGGCAACTGCCGAAATTGTTATAAATCTAAAAAAACCATCGCAACTTATAGAAAACAGCTCCATGCCTGATTCATGGATGCATACATACACATGGCAACCTATAGAAGAGAAAAATGAAAAAATGTGGCATTTAGGATTACAATCCTATAGACCGCCTAATCCCTTTCGTTATCTAAGGCTGAAGGTCATATTAGATGATATTACATTTACCATCCCTAATTTTTTAATAATGTATATAGAGTTTAAAGATTACCGTAATCTTGAATTACGAATAAAACATCCAGGAACGCATGGTATAAATACAATAAAAATATATGCTATTGAAGCACAGCCTATTATTAAGCATGGCAAGGTGTTGCCGAGAAATTTAGATTATGATTTTGCGATTGAACAACATAATAAACTTGCTTCAATTTTTAATAAATTAGGCTTTGCTAGAAATATACAAACTGATATCATAGAAAAAATTGATAGCAACAAAAATCTAAAAGTCAGAAATCCTTATAGCACTCTTTCTTACTTAGAATATAAAACCTGGGTAAAAGATAATTTTAAATTTACTTTAATATTAGAAGCTACCGAGAGCGAGTATACAAACAGCATTTATATTACATCAAAAGATGCGATATAAATATATAGCATTACTCTCTCGAAAGCAACAACCCTGGTCAATAAAAAACATCATCATTACGACTTAGATTATTTAGAGGAAAGCTTCCTTGCATAAAATTTTTAAATTAATATGTGTTTCATCTGCGCTAATTATTTTTTTTGTTGTAGCAATATACTTTGCATCTCAAGGATTTTTAGGTCCAAAACTTCAATATCACTTTTGGAAATCACTTTATAATTATCAAAACCCCAAAAACAAACCTTTTGGAGAAATTGTTATCGATTTAAACGAAGGTACTGAATTTATAAAACAAAACTCTTCATCTGATATTCAATTAAAACCTTTTACATGGTGGACAGGATTGTATCAAAGTAGTGAAAATGGACACTTAGGGTTACAAACTATCTTACCTCAAAATCCTTTTGCGTATTATAAATTAAAAATTATATTGAACAACACCACATTAACCATTCCGAACTTTCTTATATTATATGTTCGCTTTAAAGATTTTTATAATGAAGAGTATCGCATTAAGAATCCGAATCCAAACGGTATAGATTCTATTGAAATCTACAGCATTGGTAAGGAAATTTTTTTTGATAGTAACAACCCATTTCAACGAAAAAATGACTATAATTCCGCATTTTCACAACATCAAGCATTGACCTCAATGTTTGACAATTTAGGCTTTAAAAGAAATCCAAAATTAGATGAAATAGAAAAGATAGATATCAACAACAATCCCTATTTAACTCCTTGCTTAGAGTATAAGGCTTGGGAAAAAAATGGATTCATATTTAAATTATTACTAGAAAACTCTTTTGACAAATATTCGAATTGTATACATATTATATCAACAACCCCCTAACAAACACACGTAAAACATGACCATTAAAAAATATCAATACTACAACTTAGATCCTTTGACTTGCATTTTGATCTTATTCTTAAGCTGCTCGCTCATAACTTCATTAATTGCAGCATCGTTCCTCATAAAAGATTACATGGAAATCCATCTTTTTTACTTTAGAGAACAATCTACATAAGGCAGCCTATAGCTGATTACGCCAATAAAAAAATATTTGACTTTTATAAAATTTTATGAAATCATGTTACTTTTACAGACAAGGAGAATGTTTAAGTGAATAAAATATTATTAATCTGTTTTTTATTTTTGACAACACACATCGCATCTGCAAAAGAAGTAGAAACATTCTATCTGAATCCGACCTCTGAAAATTTAAACCTTGTTGTATCTAACTTTCCTGAAACAAAAGATAAACATACCGAACAATTAAAACTTAGTTTTTTAGCTTATGCCTTGCGAGCTCATTCAGGTTATGCAGACACACTAATAAATAACTTTAACCAATATTCACCCTCTCAACAAAATATAGTTTTTAATGCATTATATATTAATAAAGGAAAAGAAATATTTAAAAAGCTTAATATGGCAGAAATAAATCCTCAAAGCACCTTTTCCTTTGAAGCAATAGATAATACAAATCTTAATTACCCTGAGAATATAGAACAGGTAAATGAGCAATCTAGAAAACTTGATCACTTATGGGCAGCATTTTTTGCAACTGGAGACAGTAGGTATGTCGACATTATGAAAAAATATATGCAATCTGAAAATAATGAATCCGTAAAAGCGTGTGCTGATGTACAACTCTATCGCGATAGTTTAAAAGGACTGTTATCTTCAATGGAAAATGAGGAAGCCAATAAAATGTTTGAACCTAAAGATCTAATTACAAAATTAATAAAAGAAGACCCCCAAAACAAACAACATCTAGTATTCCGATTTTTATTTTATACTAACTTATCCTGGTCTTTACAAGCCAATAAACAACTTCCGGCCATGAAATTTAGAGTGGAAATAGAACCAGAATCATGATTGCTTTTTTTATGCAAGTAGGAAAATATGACTACTAAAAAACACCAGTACTACGACCTAGATCCTTTAGTCTGCATTTTGATCTTATTTTTAAGCCACTCTCTTATAGTTTCCTTAATTGCAACAATATACCACATAAGAAATTACACAAATATCAGTATTTTTTATTATGAATTATCTGACTTCATTGGAATGTATTTATTTGCAACTTTTATAAAATACTTTCTTTGGGTTATAATTGCATTCTTTTTTTTCCCTACTTTATATTTATTCAATTGCAATGCAAAAGCTTTGAATGCTGAAAACATGAGATTTTCACCATTTGCAGTTATAGGTTGGCACTTCATTCCTATTGCATGTTTATGGAAACCTTATCAAGCAATGAAAGAAATTTGGGGAGCTAGCATTAATCCTATAGCATGGAAAACTGTTAAGTGTACGCCCATCTTAAATTATCTTTGGTTTGCTTGGGTTGTAAAAGTTGCTTTTTTTCACCTGTCAGTTTTTTGTATTTGTTTTGATATTCGTATAGATTTTTTACAATACGTTCAGATTATAAGCTTCACTGTTCTTTTCCTTCATTTATGTTCAGTCGTTTACCTTCTTTTATTAATGATTTTTTTGAGAAAGTTATATTTTATACAAAATAATAGATTTGTACAGCAAAGTAAATTAATATAACACATCTCTGGTTTGCTTCAGCCTGCTAAGCTCACAATAAATACTGTTCGTTGTCAGGGGCTTCGCAATGACGAAATTTTACTTGAATTCAACCTTTAATTGATTGAATAATCAAAGAAATGCTCTTTATCTAATAAAAAGGCGAACAACTGTCCGCCTTTGATTAAATACTGAAATGATATATTATTTATTTTTTTCTTCTAACTTAGGCTTTTCACAACCTGCTTTTTCCATTAATTTTTCCATTTCTTTTTGTAGTTCTTCACGAATACCATTTTTATCTGCCTTTTCTACCAACTCCATTGCAAGTTTATTAGATTTATTCATTAGAAGAGGTAACTTCTCAAGGGCCTTCTTGCCAGCGGGCGTTTTATAATGTGCAACTATTTCTCTAATTTCTTGCTCAGTAAATTCACTAGCATACAATTCTTGAACTGATTTCGCAAAAGCAGAAGGGTTTAGAATTTTTTTGTTATATTTTGTAAATAAATCAATCAATGGTTTTTTTATAGATTCTATGCATGCTTGCTCTTTAATCATAGATTCAACCAAATTTGTATTTATAGTTTCATACATGGTCTCTAGCACTTTATTAAAATTAACTACCTCAAGTAATTCCTGAGCAGCTTCTAAATGCGATTTTTCAAAAGCAAATACTGAAGAACAAAAAAGTACTGATACGCTCAAGCATAATACTAATAACGATTTTTGAATTTCCATGACATATTACTCCAAAATAAAAAAAGCAGACCGTATTGGTCTGCTTTAGTATGAATGATTGACAAAAAA
>CAMFJH010000055.1 GCA_945956915.1 uncultured Francisellaceae bacterium
TTTACAATAGCTCCCCGGAGAATATTATGACTAATTTTCCCCGGACATTAGTGCCAATTAGCGGGAGTGTAAAGAGGTTTGTATAAATAGGGACCGTCCCGGTTGAGATTGTAAATTTTTCTGTGGTGCGCCAGGATGGATGCTAGCGGCTGAAAGAGCCGGCGGAAAAGTGTAAACCAGCCCAATTTTAAACCAAAAGATAGAAACGATTCTAAATTGCTTGTATCTTTGGCAAAGTTTGCCCCTATGGTAAATATGAGTTTTAAAATTCATAGGATTGTTTTATACCTTATAAATGTTGTTTTAAACAGTGTAATAAATAAGGATATGTAAGAAAAGGAATTCTAATGCGTAGAGAAAAAAAGACATGCTATTATTATGGTAGTGAGATCATGTTTCGAGAAGATATCTTGAATTTGACAGCTGTCCCCTTAATAAAGACTTCGAAATTGCTTAAATCCCAAGTAGTAAATAATATGGGGTGTATCAAACAGCTATGGCAAACTATTAATATAATTCTTTTTGAATTTATTTGGATTGAGCCAAATGATTTTATACAAGAAGTCATCTTTGAAGCCCGCGCTATGAAATAAGCCTAAAAACTTTCTGCAGGAGAGAGCATCGGATTATCATCATCTTTAAGTGCATTTTTAGTGCTGGATGATTGAGATTCATCAGTATTTTCCTTATTTTTAGCTTCTAAGGAAAAATTCCTTTACAAACCAAATAAATCAATATAAAAAAGTTACCTTAAAAATAGGAAAATCTTTCAAAGCAGTAGAGAACTTTATCACAAAATTGCGACATATACTTAATAACCCGTTGCATTGCATGATAAACAAGCATAGCATATGATTATTGCACAGAAATCACTGAGAGATGGAAATGTGAATACAAGGAAAGTTCTAAAACAGACAACTGTTAAAGACAATACGGTACATCAAAAAAATAGAGCTTCAAACAGCATTTATAGGCGTTCAATTGTTAATCAATCTGTTATCAAACGATTAAGACCAACTTTATTAGATCGGTTAACTGTATCGTATTTGCATTTTCAACATTGTTGTTTCGTAATTGCGAGCTATAAGACAATGTTGGAGCAGTAATTCTTTTCGAATTTGTTTGGGCTAAGCCAATGAATTTAATGCAAGAAACTGTTTGTTAAAAACGCTTTGGAAACAAGGGAGAAATATATGAGGTAGCTAATGTTTGAGATGTTTAAATCAAATAATCATCTAATGTTTTTAAAAAAATTACATGTGGGTTTTTTGATAGTGTATTTTTTCTGAAAATCTTAATGCGGAAGAATCACGTAGCTGGGTGAGACAGTAGTTGACATCGTAGGGCAAATCACATTTTTATATAGCAATAAAAACGCTATAAAAATCAAGGTGGTTAAACTTCAACGATCGGCTTACTTATCATGTGTTTCAGGATAAAAGCTGTTGATTTAGGAAATATTTTATTGATGAGTGTGTCGCGTATATTTGCCACTAATGCTCGTGTAATTAAGATAACACTCCTGTTGACATTTGATTTATAAGCAATGTAGTTTAATAGCCAAGCAGGAATATATGCCATGGTGAAAAAACTGTTTAACTAAATTAAGGAGAATTTAAAATGAAACGATCTCTGGTTCTTTTGGATCAACTTATGAACGAAGTAGCAGCTCTTGATGCAGAACCTTTAGCTTCTACAATAAAAAGGCCTGTCATGTCTGAGAGAGCCGTTTTTGTAGAGAAAGATCAGAATAAAAAAGATTTTTCAGAGGTTGGGCCGATTTCTAAGCTTATTTTTAATTTAAATGGGGAAGATATTGAATTGCACGCTCACGAAGTCATCGAAATTGCGCAAAAGGTTATAAACGCTGAACCAGGCACAGAGGTAAATATAATTTCTCCTAACAACATTAATATGATTTTGGATGATCTTCAAGAGTTAGGCCCCTTTGCATCTGCTGCAGAAAATGGAGCACTTGATTCATTCCTATTTATCCCGGCACATGCAGGAGGTGTGGATAGATTAAAGAAATGGTTATTTGTTGCCAAATATTTTGCGGATATTCATGCAGCAGATTCAGTTTTAGGTTGGTGGTTACATGTAGCCGGCCGCTTACTTTTTTTGAAAAATTCCCAAACAGATGAGCATCATTTTTATGTAAGTGACCATGGAAAGCTTGTTGACATAGTACCAACTGTTAAAGAAATCGCTTTTGAAACTCCTTGGACAAACCCAAAATATTGTTTAATGATTATGAAGATAGGTAAAGAGTTGCAATCGCTATCTGATATACCTGGTGAATTAGATAAATTTAAAGAAAAATTTTTTGCTAACATTGATACAAAAGAGTTGCGAGAATGGCATCAGGATAAAACAGATTCACAGCTTGAAGAAATAATACAAAGTCTTTCAAAACCTGCATTTAGGCAAAGTCAATGGAAACAATCTCAACTAGGATTTGCGTATACGATCAATGTACTTTTAAAAAAATTTATTGAACTAAAATCTAGAACGCCAGATTTTGACCTTAAAATTTATAGCTATTATGGAATAAACATCAATAGTGAGACTCAGCCTGTTGACGATTCCATCGATTCAAGCCATGACCTGGATAGCCTTATAGAAGCTGTGTTTTCTGCAAAGACCGATGAAGAAGAGTCGGATAAAAGTGAGAATCCTAGTGAAAGTTCTGACGATAAAGAAGATGAAGAGAATTTTTATAAGGCCGATCAATTAATTAGAAGAGTTGTGTTGTCGGAGCTTGCAAAAGAGGTTAATCAAGGCGAGCATAAATCTTTATTTCGACCTCAAGAATCATATGGAGAGGCTGAAAAGGGTGCCCCCTACCATTCTTTTGCGGAATCAGTAGTAAAGTATTTTTTGTTTCAAAATGCGCTGACTCCCCAGCAAATTGCTTCTAGCATGCGCAAGATAACATATGGAGAATCGTGTGAAATTGATGGATTGGAATTTCTGCCTAATTTAGTTGTAGCTTGGTTTATTGGAGAAGCGGCTCGAAATGGATGTTCAATAATAACAAGCATTATGATATTAGACATGATAGAAAATAGTATCGTTTTGAACGACAGAGATGGTAATAATTTATATTTATGGGAGCACGTCCTTATCCATCCGTTAAATGAGGCTTTTAAAAAAGACAAAAAAATTAGAATATCAGACGTGTATGGACAGCCTAAAAAACCTACGCAAATTGGTGGCAGTCATCCAATGTGTCATGAGGGTTCTAAAAAACAAGCCGCAGAACCTCTAAAAGATGGTGCCAAATTAAACATTATGAGACAAAAAGAAGGTAGCCTAATATTGCACTGGATATACAAGCACCTCAAACAAGCCTGTCCAGATTTTCCAGTTGAATTGAAAGGCATTAATGATGCGAACTTTGATCCTTCGCCCCAATATCAGCTGTTAGCGAAAATAGAAAAGAAAATACAGAAAATACAAGGAGACATTTTATATAAATTTAGGCAAGGGATAGATCATTCACGTAATGATCAAGAACTTAGAGAGTTGGTACAAAAAAAAGAAAAAAATATTCTTTTATGCCAGAATCTCATCGAGCCAATGTTAAAGTTAAGATTAAGTAGCAGCGCTAATTATTATACCTGTGCCTCGAAAAATCAACTGGGACGAATCGTTAAAACTTTTTTGGGTGGTAATTATTATCACTTTGATAAAATAGAATCTACAGATAATAAATTATTATCAATCTTTTTAAAAGGTATACAGCAGATAGAGCAATATAAACATCTTCAGAGCAGTACAGATTTGAAGCGTGAGATAATATCCAGAATAAACTTAGAAAAAGAAGAATATTTCAACAGAATCGAGATTATTATATTAGGTATTGTTAAAGATATGGCATCAAAAAAAATTATTAAAGGAGTCTCTGAAGGGTTCTTGCATCTCATAGCGAAAGCAATAATTAATTTAAAAAATAACGGTGACAGGGATCTATTTAGGGTAAGTTTAAAACGATTAATAGAGCTCGATCTTTATTGTAAAAATTTAATAGAAATTGAAGATTGTCATAAAGAAGAAATTGTCTTATTTGCAGAAGTGTTAGGAATCAGAATAGATTTTTATCATGACATTTTTATTAGAGGAGAAGAATCTATAATAAAAGTTACTAATAACGAACCTATATTTGCATATTATTCTCATTCAATTAATTCATTTGAAGAAAAAAGCGTTCAAATATTTTTTCAGAAAAACGGAAATTCTTTACTTATCCCTACTTCTTTAGGCTCTGTAACAAATCAGCAAGCTGTTTTAAAATTTCAAGAGCAGGGTTATGGGCATGATTCAAAGATGCATTTGCATAAAAAAAACCAATTATTAAATGACGTTTTTAATTTATTATCTGATGTTGAGGCATTATGGTTTAATTTTTTCATTCGTCAAGAATCAATTTATTCGAATCATTTTATAAACTGTGCCGCTATAGGCGATATAAAGAATATAAAAAATATGTTAAGTGTAAATTTTTCGTTATTGCAAAGCTTAGACTGGCATGACAGCACCGCGCTAATGCACGCTGCTCAAGGAGGGCACCTGTATCTTATTGATTTGTTCATCTCATTAGGGGTAGACGTTAATCAACAGAATCGATATGGTAATACCGCTCTCATCATTGCGGTTAAGGAATTTAAAAGCTTGTATGAAAATATAGATTTTTTTCATAAATCCGGAGTTAATGAATCGGTAATTAAAAATGAAAAAATAAAAGCAATTTTTGTTTTGCTCAGCAGAGGTGCAAAGCTTAATATTGAAAACCTAAACGGCGAATCAGCCAAATCTATTTTGGACGAAATTGACTCTTTATTGAGCATTTACCATAATGATATAATTTTTATGGGACAATATACGTTGAAGCAACGGATCGAAAATTCCTTGCTTTCTCTGATCGATTCGGAAGAATATTTTCAATTCACTAAATTATGTTTTAGCAATGAGCCACGGAATATAAAAGATTTTTTAGATGTGGTCGCTTTGAAAAACCCCAAAATGGAATCTGATGTAGAGTTTATAAAAAGAATAGGTTTCTTAAATGAAATAGAATTTTTGTCAGTCGTTGGGAGAGTAAAAAATAAATTGCTACGAACAGTCGCCTTGAATTTATTTGAATTTTACTATGCTCAAAATCCGGTTCAAAATGATCCGATACCTTTACTTGTGTGCACTTTGACATCTTTTACTTTTCGCGAAGAAACTAACGAATTAAAATTGCATAAAGAGGAATATGATTTTAATGAAAAATTAATACCTTTAAAAGGAAATTGTTTGTTTGACTCGGTTCTCATGGGAGCAACTTCTGTGTATGGAAGTTTAATTCCAGATAATATTAATACAACATTTAAATTAAGGGAAAAAATTTCTGAAGAATTATTATCTCATCAGACTCGTTACCGTACTCAAGTCTCTCATAGTATCAGAGATATCTTATATTCTGCTTTAGAAAAGAATGATGAATTTAATGGTATTTCTGAACCATTTCAAATAATTTTAAAGCCAATGCTTAAAGTTTTAAAATTTCACACCTACTGTGAACGAAAATTTCTTGATGATATCAATTCTATAAGTCGACAGCTTAGACAACCTGATTCAGAAACACACAAAAAACAGTTGTCAGAAAAATTGGATAAATTAAGAATAATTCAACATAGATGGAACGAGGAATGGCAAATTTATTTTGACGACACTGTTTTAAATAGGGGTTATCGAGCATATTGTGAAAATTTATTGGCAGACGGTACTTGGGGGAGCCAGCTTGAATTAGAGATGCTTGCTAAATTGTTAAAAATAAGAATTGAAGTTTACAGTGATAACTCAGTAAACGAACAAAATAGTTTTATTATGAAACGATTTTCTGGTCTTTTTTCTAAAATTGCTTACTCTTATACCGTAAATAATGATATATTGCCTTCCATCCATCTTATTCATACGGGCAATAATACGCACTATAATTTACTTAACCCAACTGAATATGGTTTAAGACACTATTTTCATCATAGGTTCACTAGGCTTTCTATGTTATCTTTGCTACAGAGAGAGCATGAATTACAAAAAAGCTATGACGAAATGACTCTATATTCTGGTTCTACGCTGCCGGGAAAAGATAAAGCTTTTAAGGTAACAGGACGAGGATCTTCATGGACTCCATTAGCTGATACAAAAGTACAGACAGAGAGTAAGCAAGCGCAAGCAATCATTACGGCCACATCAACGACATTATCGCCATTGCGCCCTGAAACAGGGTCTCATAGCGATTGCGAAAAGCGTTGAGGGTGTACCCCTCTAGGGCGTTGGCATTCTAAAGCTAGCTCTATTATTAGCTGAAAATCTATTCACTCAAGGCACCTTAGTGTTAATTCAAGGACGGTTTTAAACGTAGGATTTGCAGTTGTCAGTATAGAATTTGAGTGTAAATTGCTAGAAATGTTAAGTTTCAAAGGAAAAAGTGCCCGTTCTGACACATAGGTTACACTTTATACCGGACACATAGGTTACACTGTT
>CAMFJH010000056.1 GCA_945956915.1 uncultured Francisellaceae bacterium
ATTTTCAAGTAAAAATAAGAGGGTATAGAATAGAGTTGGGTGAAATAGAAAATGCTTTAATTTCTATTGAACACATTAAACAAGCTGTTGTTTTGGTAAAAGAAGAAAAAGATAATAAACGTTTGATTGCTTATTTTGTGTCTGATTTAGAAATAAACCAAGAACATATTTTAAATGAACTATCAGCTCAATTGCCAAATTATATGGTGCCTATTGCTCTGAAAAGAGTAGATAGTTTTCCATTGACTGCTAACGGTAAATTAAATATAAAGGCGTTGCCAGAACCTGATTATCTCAATAAAGATCGATATATAGCACCGACAACTGACTTGCAATTAAGATTATGCCAACTTTGGCAGGAAATCCTGAATCTTGATAAAGTCGGTATTGGAGATGATTTTTTTAGAATAGGTGGAGACTCCATTTTAAGTATTCAATTAAGTTCAAGGCTTAGAAAACATGATTTAAACTGTAGTGTTAGAGATATTTTTGAATATAGAACCATTCAGAAACTCTCTATGTTTATAGTGTCGGGCATCAATAAAACTGAGTGTTTATCAGAACAAGGAATATTAAAAGGTGAATTTGATCTCCTCCCCATTCAAAAATGGTTTTTCTATAAAGTAAAAAACAAAGAATTTAAAAATTTTAACCATTGGAATCAAAGTTTTATAGTTAAAGTTCCAAAACTAGAAATAGGAAAATTACAGGATATTATTCAAAAGCTTACTGAGCAACATGATATATTAAGAGCAGTATATACTGAGAATCACCAAGAATATTTAGGAATAATAGATATCCCTCAGTTAAAGTATTTAAATATTGAAAATTTAACAGAGGAGACAATAAGTGATAGATTGACCGATTGGCAAAGTCATTTTAATGTGAAAAAAGGGCCATTGTGGAATGTTGCATATATAGAAGGATATAAAGACCAAAGTGCCAGACTATTTTTTGCTTTACATCATTTAATTGTTGATTCGGTTTCTTGGAGAATATTAATTGAAGACTTTAAGTCTTTATATCATCAAGAAAAGTTAAAAAACAAATTAAGTAGTTATAGGCAGTGGGTTAATGAATTATTGTTATATCCAGAAAAAAATGCGCAAGAAAAAAATTATTGGGGTAATGTATTAAAAACTATGCCTCAATACAATATAATAGAAAAAGGTGTAAAATTTACCACCATAAAAATTAACAAAGAAAAAACAAGAAGTTTATTAAAAGAGGCTAATAAAGCTTATCACACGGAAGTGGATGATTTATTACTAACAGCAATAGCTTTGGCCTTGCAAAGTTGGAATAAAGAATCTACTCAGGTTATTACTTTAGAGAGACATGGTAGAGAAAATATCTACGAAACAATAGATCATAGTAAAACAGTTGGCTGGTTTACGACCATGTATCCTGTTAGATTAGCACTGCAAGAAAATTTAGAAGCCAGCATTCAACATATTAAAGAAAGTTTAAGAGCTATCCCTAATAAAGGCATAGGGTTCGGTGTAATTTTCCCAAATGAACTTATGAATTTACCCCCCATAAGCTTTAACTATTTAGGTCAATTTGATACACAGGATGCATATTGGCATATCGTATCTGAAAATTCAGGTATTGCGATGCATACAGAGAATATAGATACTAATATTATTAATATTAATGGCTGGGTTCTGGAAGGTGAACTAAGATTCAGTATTGTGACAAAGCTAGGTGAAAAAAATACTATGGCTTTAGCTAATAACTTTCAGCATAACTTAGAAGAAATTATATTACACTGCAAAGATATTATTGATCGTCAAGTTTGCAAATATACCCCTAGTGATTTCTCAACAATAAATATTTCTCAAGCACTATTAAATAGAATCAGTAGTGAAAAAGATAATCAAATAGAAGATATTTATCTAGCAAATAGTTTGCAACAAGGGTTTATTTATCATGCTTTAAGCCAGCCAGAAGATGATGCTTATCGAGTGCAAACTGTATTTGATTATATGCAAGAATTAAATATTGAAGATTATGTGAAATCATGGGAACTTACCATTAAAAAGTATCCAATACTTCGAACAGCCTTTAACTGGGAAGAAGAAGTGATTCAAATAATTTATCTGGGTGCAAAACTAAATTGCCAAATTTTAGATATAAATGATTTTTCAAAAACTGAAAAAGAAAAATATATTATCGATCTACAGGCGGAAGATAGAAATATTCCTTTTGATTTAACCAAACCTTGTCTGTTGAGGCTATATATTATTAAACAAGCAAAGAACTATTATACTATTATAAAGTCAGCACATCATAGTGTTTTAGATGGTTGGAGTGAGCCACTGTTATTAAGTACAATTCATCAAAACTATTATGATTTGCAGAAAAAAAACATTATAAATGTTGTGGTAGATAATGCGTATTTAGAAACACAAAGGCACTATGCAAAGAATCGTAGCTTTATTGAAAAATATTGGCAAGCAAAAATATCAACTATTCAGCAAGCAAATGATTTGAGTCCACTATTATCACAAAAGAAAGACTTAGATGATGTTAAATATTTAGATAGCACTTATGATGTGATAATGGAAATTACGGGAGAGCTATACCTGAAAATAAAAGAGTTAATCAAATCTGAGGGGTTAACTTTAAACACATTAGTACAGTTTGCATGGCACAAATTAATTCAGATTTATACACAGGACAGTCAAACGATTGTTGGCACTATCATTTCTGGTCGAGATCTTCCAATATTGGGGATAGAAGAAAGTGTCGGGTTGCATATTAACACTTTGCCTTTAATTATTAATTGGGATAATCAAAATACAGTGTTGCAGCAGATAAAGATAGTTCACCAAGAAATAACAGATATTAATGCCCATAGTTTCGCTAACTTAACGAGTCTGCAACAAAATGGCAAGAGGTTATTCCATAGTTTATTTATATTTGAAAACTATCCATTGCCTAAAATTTCAAAAGCTGTTGATAAAAATATTTTGATATCAAAATTCAGATATACCATAGAAAAGCTTAATTACCCTTTGAGCATATTAGCTTATGAGCAAGAGAATAAACTTGTCTTACAGATGAAGTCAGATCGAAAAATTTTAAGTGAAGAGAAAGCAAATTACAATTTGGGGAAAATAAAATTATTGTTAAGCGAGTTACTACATAACCTAAATAATAGGCATAATAACATATCGAGTTTAACACATTCCGAGTATGAAAAAATAGTAGTACAATGGAATCAAACAGATAAAGATTATCCGAAAGATAAAACCATTCATCAATTGTTTGAAGAACAAGCTTCAAAAACGCCATCTAATGTAGCCGTTGTATTTGAAGGCCAGCATCTCACTTACGCTGAGTTAAATGCTAAAGCCAATCAATTTGCAAGGTTTTTACAATCGCAGAAATGTATCAAGCAAGATGCTTCGATTGCTTTATGTTTAGATAGAGGTTTGGAGTTAATCATAGCTATTTTAGGGGTATTGAAAGCTGGTAGTGTTTTTGTGCCGATAGATACAAGCTATCCGAATGAACGGATAAGCTACATGTTAGAAGACACAAATAGTTATTTACTAGTAACACAGCCTAACCTCATGCCGAGATTAGAAAAATTAGATTATGCAGATATTAGTTTAATAACTTTTGACAGTGAATCTTACACTAATCAACAAATTGAAAATTTGCCTTTAACGGGCGTTCAAACAGCTTATATGTATGTACTCTACACTTCAGGCACTACAGGAAAGCCTAAAGGATCACTATTATTACATACAGGTTTTGTAAATCTTATTAGCAATTTTACGAATGAATTTGATTTTAATGATAAGGAACGGTGCCTAATCGTTTCTTCTTTTAGCTTTGACTTAACATATAAAAATGTTTTTTCAACTTTATGTACAGGTGGCGAGTTGCATATTACTTCAAGTGAAGTATATGATGCTTGTTACATAAATGAATACATTAAAAGTCATTACATAACAAGTATCAATTGCACACCAAGTGGATTTTACCCACTTATTGAGCAAGATGAATTAAATCAAAAACAGATGTCATCATTAAAATGGATATTTCTTGGTGGAGAACCTATTGCAGAAGAAAAAATCATCAAATTTTATAATAGATATGATAGCGTTCAGGTTGTCAACACTTATGGTCCGACTGAATGTACAGATTTAATAACTTATCATCGTATTTGTCGTAATGATTTGATGAGCGGGTTATGTATTCCATTAGGAAAACCTATACCCAACACAAGAGCTTACGTTTTAAATCCATTTGGTTATCCTGTACCGATAGGTGTGGCTGGAGAGTTGCACATAGGTGGAGCAGGTGTATCTAATGGTTACTTAAATCGTCCTGAAATAAATAAAGCTAAATTTATCAAAAACACATTTGCAAGCAGGTCGGATAATGAAAAAGGTTATACGCGTTTATATAAGACGGGAGATTTCGTACGGTGGTTATCCAATGGATACCTTGAATATATTGGTCGGAATGACTTTCAAGTAAAGATTCGTGGATTAAGAATTGAACTTGGTGAAATTGAACAAGCTTTGTCGAGTTACCCTGAAATAAAACAGGCATGTGTTTTAGTAAGGGAACGAGAAACTTTTAATGATGAGGATAAATATTTGGTTGGCTATTATATATCTAGCACAGAGCTCTCATTTGAATTACTATCGATATATTTATCTAAAAGCTTACCTAATTATATGATCCCTAATTATTTCGTTAGAATGGATTCATTTCCTTTAACAGTAAATGGAAAATTGGATCGCAGAGCATTGCCTAGTCCAGTTTTCATAAATGAAACTGCTTTTGTAGCGCCAACAACAGATTTAGAGATAAAGCTTTGTCAAATCTGGAAAGAGGTTTTAAACCTAGAAAAAGTGGGTGTTACTGATAATTTTTTTAGAATAGGTGGTAACTCTATTTTAGCCATAAAATTAGCTCACCAAATAAAGAAATCGCTCAGTTATCACATAGCAATAGCAGATATATTGAAATATTCATCTATACACATGATGAGTAATATACTGCGCAAGAGTAAACGATTAGAAAATGTTAATAATGAGATATGGGAAATATGATTAGTGAAATAATACACAAGTTTAAAAAGAATAAGTCTGCTTTATGGTTAGAAAAAGGAGTGCTTAAAGCTTCAGTTTTTGAAACCATAAGAGATGAAGTTACCAAGGCCGAATTAAAAGAGCAAAAACAAGATCTAATAGATTTTTTAACTAAAAATAATATATTAAGTGAAGAAATCTTTTGTGCCACTAAAATTTTTAAAGACCTCAATGCTACAGCCCATCCTTTGTCTTTTGCGCAAGAAAGATTATGGTTTATAGAGCAATATGAACAAGGGACCAATGCTTACCATGTTCCTGTACTTCTTGAGCTACAAGCAGGTGTAGATAAAGAAAAATTAAAGTATGCAATACAACAAGTTGTTTATAGACACGAAATTTTAAGAACGATTTTCAAGCATGAAAAAGAGCAATATTATCAAGTCGTTATTGATGGTGCACTTAAGATTAACGAATACAATTATAATGAAACAGATATCGATAAGCAAATAGATCAGGATATTAATATCCCTTTTGATTTACAAAAAGATTTTCCAATAAGAGTCAATTTTTATAACAGAATAAATACAACATATCTTTTAATAAATATCCACCACATAGCCTCTGATGGATGGTCCATGGATATTTTATTTAAAGAAATCGATGCTTTTTATTATAGTAAGAATTTACCAATTTTACCTATCCAGTATAAGGACTTTAGTGTATGGCAAAGAGAATATTTACAAGGGGAAATTTTGCAACAACAATTAGCCTATTGGAAAGAAAAACTCCGAGGGTATGAGCCTCTTGTTTTACCAATAAACAGGTCAAGACCTAAAGAAATATCTTATGCTGGCGATGATGTTTTATTTAGTATTAATGAATCTTTATCTGAACAATTAAGAATTTTATCGAAAAAACAGGGTTGCTCAATGTATGCAACTTTATTATCAGGTTTTTATATTTTATTAAATAAATATAGTTTTCAAGAGGATATTGTATTAGGAACACCTATAGCCAATAGACATTATTCTGAAATTCAAGACTTAATTGGATTTTTTGTGAACAGTTTGGCTTTACGTGAAAATGTTGATCAAAAGAAAAATATTTTAGAGTTTATATTTCAAGTTCAACATAATTTAATTGAAGCGCACAGACATCAAGATTTATCTTTCGAAAAATTAGTTGAAGAACTAAAGGTGGGAAAAGATATTTCAAGACATCCAATATTCCAAGTAATGTTTTCCATACAGTCTTTTGATGATAAGGTTAAAAATAGTTTATTCAAAAGTATTGACTTAAGTAGCAATTCAATTGCTAAGTTTGATTTGAGTTGTTTTATAGATGATTCTAAAAGTGAAATACAAGGAACATTTAACTTTGCAACATCACTTTTTATGAAATCAACGATAGAAAGAATGGTTAATCATTATTTAA
>CAMFJH010000057.1 GCA_945956915.1 uncultured Francisellaceae bacterium
AAAGTCAGATAACACAATAGGTCAAAATGGTGCGCAATATTGCCATGGGGGTAACCAAGCATAACAAAGCACAACTCAGTCGCGCAAATATCGCGCACAATTAAATGTCCTGCAAACCTAAACACTCTTAACCTGCCTCCCTTTATTATGTTACTTAAATAGCAAAACTTTAGTACCTCACACCATTTACTCACCTCCTGCTAGAAGCAGACATCCATTAAGCCTGGCAATCTTATGTTAATTGGCATTGGAGATTGACCCCCTGTTGGCATCCACGTTGACCCCCCTTAATAATTATTTTTGCTAATATTTTCAGGAAATAAAGAAAAATTACACAATATGAAAATTAATGTCATTCAATCCTGCAAGATTAGCACCACTTTTATCAATCGTTATTTTTTCGGGGATCTCATTTGAGCCTATTGATTTTGTAAAAAAAGCTTTAGCGGCAGGTTCATCACGGCTTGATGACAACATAAAATCAACCGTGTTACCATTTGTATCAACGGCACGATAAAGATAATGCCATTTTATTTTTATATAGGTTTCATCCATCCTCCAGCTAAAGCCAGTCTGTCGTTTAAATTTCTTCCTGAATTCATCTTCCAATAATCGAAAATAATGAATAACCCAGCGGTTAATAGTTGAATGGTCAACGCGAATATCTCTTTCTAACATCATTTTTTCTATATCGTGATAGCTTAAGGGGTAGGATAAATACCAACGAGTAGCCAATAAAACGACTGTTTTTGCAAAATGGCAACGTTTAAATGCAATATTAATATCCATCCTATTGACCTATGCTTATTAATTTAATAAATTTTATCATATCGGCTTTTTGTTGCGACAGAACCCTCGTGCAGGCCTAGAAATGGTACGAAAACTGACGAGAAAATAAAACTATTTTAGACAAGAAATAAAATTGTCTTAATTGCTAACTTAATTAAATTGCTCGCATGTCAATAAAAATATAAATTTGACTTTGACTATTGTATTTAAGGTTGTTATCTTAAGGTTCACAACACTGGATATATATTCTCGAATTAAGATTTTAACGTTTTAGATCGTGATATGTCACTTTAGATTAAAGGAGAAAAAAATGCCTTATAGCACACTAGATGAAAATATTCCTATAGACCATGATAACTTTGTAGTTTCTATTTTGAGAAAACCAAATAGTGAAAATTCTGAACACGCTTTTTTGATAGTAGAGGCGATTAGCTCTTTCAACACAATGATATTACGGCGATATGATTTATTTATTGATAAAGAGAGCGCAGAGGGAAAAGCCTTAATTTATATTAAGCCAGAAGTGATTGTTGACGCGAAAGATGCAAAAACAGCATTGTTAGAAGATATTTTGAGAGGACAGGAAGTTTATTCTATTTCCTGGAGTATTACTAAACAACAAGCAACTGCTTTGCATAATGATATTTTGAAGGATAAACAAAATCCACCTACTTATCAAGTATCTGGCAATACTAGTCTAGTTGCAAAAAGCATTAGCATAGAAGGACATAGTTGTTTTACTTGGGCGCGTGAGAAACTCCATAATCTTGAGGATGTAAGGATTAGGCTTCCTGAAAAATATACGGATTTTATTGCTGCTAAAACCAGTCTTTATATTAAAGGAAAAAATCATGTTTCAGGAAAATGTTCACTTATGTAGATTGTTTTCTCTAAGTATTGAAAATTTATCTTGATCGCCATGGCAATTTGGCCATCGCACCGTAAAAGAACTATTTTGAAGAACCGTATGTTAATACGAGGTAACATAATCATGAAGTTCTTTAGGAAAAGAGTTTAAATATGAGTAAAATTATGCATTTAAAAGTAGTTTTTTAGGAGTTATAGCATGGAAACAAAGAGTAAACTTGAAGAGCAGGTTTCGTTAACTTTAAATCCAATTGATATGCAGACGCCCAGCCTTATAACAGCAATTAAAAAAAATGACAAAAAAGAATTTTTTAGACTCTTAAATTTACAGAAAAGTGCACCTGGAACAAAGATAATAGACGAAGTCGATATGGAATATAGTGGAAACGCTTTACATATAGCAATTTCTTGTGGTCATATTAATTTTATAATTCATTTAATTCAAACAGGAATAGATGTTAATCATAAAAATAAGAATGGCTGTACACCGGTTTATATGGCTTCTGCAAATGGATGTGTCGATGCAATAGCTGTACTAAAGACCGCAGGTGCAAATGTAAATACGCCAGATCGAGATGGCAGAACACCAGTTTTTATCGCTGCCCAAAATGGGCATTCAGATGCAATAACTATACTAAAAACTATAGATGCAAGTATGATTATTTATAAGGCAGCAAGGGATATAAATATTGCTACAGACTCTATCACTGCTCTTGTAAAAAAGTGTTTATCGATAACAAGAAATGGTATAATTACCGTTTATAATCGGCGCACATCTGCTATAGACCCACTATCAATGGCTAAATATGCAATTAGAGCCATTGTAGCAGCTACGGTTTCTATTGCTGCTGTTTTTGTAGCGAAGCGTGGAGAGATAGCAAGGCACACATCAAAGGTCATACTGGCTCTGCTTGGAAGTTATATTCTTAGAGTAACAAAGCGCATATATGCAAATGTTAATACACCGGATCAGAATGGTAGAACACCAGTTTATATTGCTGCACAAAATGGATATGCAGAAGCGATAACCGCGCTCAAAATGGCAGGTGCAAATGTGAATATGCCAAACAAAAATGGCGAAACGCAAGTTTATATCGCTGCTCAATTAGGACATGCAGAGGCGATAGCCGCGCTCAAAGCGGCAGGTGCGAATGTGAATACACCAGATCGAGATGGCAGGACACCAGTTTATATTGCTGCGCAAAATGGACATGCTAAAGTCATAGCTGCCTTACATACTGCCGGTGCAGATGTGAATATGCAAGAAAAAACGATGGGTGCAACGCCGGTTTATATCGCTGCTCAATTAGGGCATGCAGAAGCAATAGCGGCGCTTAAAGCAGCAGGTGCGAATGTGAATACACCAAGAAATGATGGCAAGATGCCAGTTTATATTGCTGTACAAAATGGACATGAGAAAGCTATACGCGCTCTGCATGCGGCAGGTGCGAATATGAATACACCGGATTGGAGTGGCGAAACGCTGGTTTATATCGCTGCTCAATTAGGACATGTAGAAGCAATAGCCGCGCTTAAAGCAGCAGGTGCGGATGTGAATACACCGGATTGGGATGGCAGGACACCAGTTTATATTGCTGCGCAAAATGGACATGCGGAAGTCATAACTGCCTTACATGCTGCCGGTGCAGGTGTGAATGTGCAAGAAAAAATGATGGATGCAACGCCGATTTTTATTGCTGTTCAAAATGGTCATGCAAGAGCTGTAGATGCTTTACTGAAAGCAGGTGCGGACGCAAGCATTAAAAATAAATGGGGCATAACAGTATTTGAAATGGCGAGTGTGGAAGTCATTAGTATACTGAAGGCGCATTTTAGACAACACTCAAATAGGGTTAATAGTATAGTTCCAGTAACCGACGACAGTAAAGAAGCTTCTGAAGCCGCTACCAGTTTAATGTTTTCTTCCACTGATGTAGTAAGACTCGGCACAACTATATATAGTACGGTTGATCCACGTATACCAATTACTTATTATCATTGGGTAGTTTCAATTATGCGCAAACCATATGGCGACAATCCCGAACACGCTTTTTTAGTGCTTGAGGGCATTAATAAAGCTGGAAAAGGAGTTCTTAAACGTTATGATCTGGTTGAGAATCGCACAAATCCCGAATATGCTGATATCCTTGACCGGTCTTTGGATGATGTTGATCCTGAACAAATGGGGTTAGTTTTTCGCCGAGATCTAATGAAACAAGCAACTTTTTATCATCAAAGTTGGAGTATTTCTTACGAAAAAGTACAGATTTTAATAGAAGATGTTGATGGAGATAAAAGAAAGCGTATCGAATACTGCATGTCCGGTTCAGAGAGTCTTTATGCAAAATCTAGTTATAACAATCCTCATAGTTGTTTTACTTGGGCACGCGAAAAGCTGCATAATCTGGAAGAAGAACGAATTCGATTACCTGAACACTGGACAGACTTTCTTGCAGCCAAAACAAGTTTTTATATATCTGATACTGGAAAAGAACAAAGCTTTTTCCAATATGCGCGTCATATTAGTCGCTATCCAATAGATAATCCTATGAAAGCTATAGCAGGGGCTACTGCTATAGCAAGTGCTTATTATTATAAAGATAATGTGCGAAAAATTAGTTACTATCCAATAGATAACCCTACCAAAACCATAGCAGGTGCTAGTGCTGTAGCAGTTGGTACTTATTATTATAAAAAAAATGCGCGATATAGGCATGTCGATCCAAGTCGATCCCTGCGAAAAGATAGGAAAAAAGGGTACCCTTGAAAATACCACCTTCCAGATTAAGAAGAGTTTAGTATCTCTTTAGTGAGCAAGATCTGATCTTCAGCAAATACTTTTAGTTGAGCTACATCGATTTTATGAGGTAACAAAGATATCAGATCATGAAGATTATAAACAGGAAGGCGAATCGTAAGCACTAAAAAATACCACTAAGTTATATATAAAATTGAGAATGTTTATCTAAGCATACGCGTCAAGTTAAGCTTCTATTGGAATTGTAATCAAAGCATTTAGAGTAGAGTGCCTTTTCTTGCGGTACTTATCTTTAAAGCAAAATCGTGCCCACGAATTTATAATATTTTTCAACAAATTTCTCAAATCATAAGCCCCAATGCTTAACGCTAAAAACAGCTCTATTCCCCGCAGTTTAAAATGATTAAAAGCCTTCATGGGGCTAAACTCTTTTTCTTCTTCAAGACACAAACAATTAGCTAAACTATGAAATATCGACATCGCGATGAGTTTGGCATATATTTGACATAAAATTCTATAAGTTTTTTTTGAATTGAATTTATCAATGCGTCCATAGCTTTTGTATAATTTGAAAAGCAATTCTACTTGCCATCTGAGCCGATACAATAATGCTAAATCCTTAGCATTAATATAATCAGAAGGGATGTTTGTGATAAATATTGCCCAATCCAGTAGTTGCTGATTCTTGGAAGAAGATTGATAGCCTCTGGATTTCGCTAATTTATTGGCTTTTCTTCTTCTGTAAGCCGATTGTTCTTGGCTGAGTTTTCGACATACAATCCTGACCTTCAATTTTGTGTTAGATCCCAATAAAAATGTTTTGGTTAAAAAATTTTGATCTTTAAGCAACTCAAGCAAATCTATTTTCTCTTCAGTAGCAGGATCATAAAAGTTTGTGTCTGCTTTATAGCGACTGAGAAAATAAGCACCTTGGTTTTGTATCGCCTTGAATGACTCAGGAGCAAAATATCCTAAATCTGCCATGAATAAATCATTCGGACATATATCTTCAAGATAATCTTTGTATCCCTGATCAGACCGAATTCCTTCTTTGAAATCGAGTCTGCTTGTGACTTGATGTAAATAATCATAAACCACTTGTATCTTTAAGCCTGCTTGCGTCTTACAAGGGCGATTTTGATAATGGCTACCATACCCCCTATAAAGATTACACATACTTTTGGGTAGATTGATATAAGTGCTATCCAGTAATTTCACAGAATTAAACAATTTTAATACAGGGCAATTGATGGATAAACTATCTTCCATCATACTGAGAGACTCTCTATGAAGACTTTCCATAAATGTAGCAGATTCTTTTGTAAATCTCAAATCAATGCCTTGCTTTGTAATAAATATTTCTTCTTGAGAAAAAAGAGAACATATTCCCTCTAAACTACATTCCTGCGCTAGATTGCCCATTACCATCGCTTTAGCAAAAGAAGAGCCTTTTATTTTTCTTTTCCTTTTTATAAATTGGGTGGTGAAAGATATTTTATCTGCTTTCTCATTTAATAACTCCTTGAAATTTTTTTCGAAACGCTGTATTTTATTCATTGACAAGCTCCCATTATTGTCTTACTGAGCAACTTATCTGTTTTTACAAAATTTGAAAAGTAACATTGGAAGTATGTTGTCGTTTAGTAAACTAAATTTCTTTAAGTTAACATTTTTTTGGGCAATTGCCAGAAGGAGGGAAATTAAACATATAAAAGAGATAGCTTAACTTGACGCGTATGCTTCATTAAAGTGTGTCAGTAATAAAATGAGTTGAGAGAAGTCTATGAAGGTGCA
>CAMFJH010000058.1 GCA_945956915.1 uncultured Francisellaceae bacterium
AAACCTTATATTGGCAACTACTTTAAGGAACGGAAGACTAGCGGTTTTGTTGAAGAGTTGAACAATAAAATTAAAGTTTTAAAAAGGCGGTGCTATGGATTGATAAAAACTGAAACTTTATTTCAACGATTATTTTTAGATCTACAAGGGTTTGCATGTTACGCTTAAATCATCCTTCCTACAGAATTGCAGGAGAACCGTATTTTTGAGCACTTACGTTTTACAATAAAACAAATTGATTGAACGAAAACCCAGTACTGCGGCATTTAAGATGACCACACTAAAATAGCAATTTAAATATCTGATTATAGGGAAGCCAGGGATTAAAACGTGCAAAGACTTAAGGAAAAAATGGCTGAGTAAAGACTTTTTAATTTGTTCAATGGTTATACGGATAGTATTTATGATGGGATTCGCAACCTGTCTAGTTTATCATTGCTTAATAAAAAATTCGGCTTAGTAGTAAAAATAGAGAGCTTTTTTAGCAAAAAAATGAGAATAATTAAGGTACCTTTGTTATTTTTTCAGTCTGCACTGTCGTAAATTTCATGATATAGTGACTGCTGTTGAGCAAGGAGAGTTTGTGAGCAATGTACTTTATTAGCAATTACCGCAAAAAAAAGACTGAATATTTTCATAGTGCTTCTAAGCTACAAAAAGAAGCCGCAGAGAATGAACAGCATTCTCAAGTGCTTTATTTTCAAGCTTATGAAATCTATAGAAAGATTTCGCAAAATATTTTACTTGAAAATGAAATAAAAGGAAAAGCTGTTTATTATATGTATCTTTTGGCAAAAGAAAACAAAGTCAAATTGAGCTATGTAACAAACAATGGTATTGTATATCAAACTGCGCAGCAAAGATTAGAAAATTTATTATTTTGTGCAGTTGATTTGGGCTGCTGTGAGGCCATTACAGAATTAGTAAGTATTGATCAGCAGTCGCTCCTTTATTCATCTATACCAAGTTACCCCACTACCCCTTCATCTCAACAAAGTCGAAGACGCACGGTATAAATGCTGTTTAGTGGCTGGTCAAGCATTGTTACGCTAAAGAAGCTTTCAAATCTCTTAAAGCCAATACTTGAGGTTTGACGGTTGTGTTGCAACACAACCCAATAATTGACCCTGGTGTGTTGACATAAGGCATACAATGTACTAATATTATTTACATGTCACTTATTTACAACTTTGATCCAGAGAAAAACAAAAAACTTATTGAATTAAGGGGGGTTAGTTTTGAGGAAATTATAGCTGTTTTAGAAAATATGGGGCCTTTAGATGTGATTATGCACCCTAATCCACAAAAATATTCACATCAAAAAATGTATGTTTTAGAGCTTTACGGCTACGTGTATTTAGTTCCTTTTGTAGAGAGTGAGAGTGAAATTTTTCTTAAAACCGCTTTTCCGAGTAGAAAAGCAACTAAGCAATATTCAAGTTCTACTAATGAGGTAATTTATGATGATTAAAAAACCAGTTTTTAATTTAGATCAAAATGAGAAATCCTTATCTGTTTCTTTCGACCGTGGAGAATGGAAAAGTGTTAAAAATTTAAATAGAGAGAGGGTTAAATCAAAAAAAGCTGCTACTAACTACTTTTCTAAAGGAGCGCGTATCAATATTAGAATATCAGCGACTGATTTACAGCAGATTAAACAAAAAGCTGCTCATGAAGGGTTGCCCTATCAAACCCTTATCGCGAGTATCTTACACAAGTATGCAGCAGGCCATGAAATGCGTGTTTGAAGTTTCTGTCGCAATAAACTACCCAGCTATGAATGATTGTATGAATAACATGAATCACCAGTTCCAAGATCATCTCTTCAATATTAGGTAGCTTAAAGAGTAGGATAAATACCAACGAACCATTAACAAGATAAGACCGTTGGAAAATGCCTCCACTTAAAACTGATTTGATTGCCCATTCTGCTTAACTCATCGCGGTAAATATAGGTGCATAACTGCAGAATTTTTGCAACACAACCCAATTTAATCTCCGCTTATTTCTACTCTCTAAAATAGGGAATGCATTCCATCAAAGACTCATAATTGAGCTTGGTTCCAGTTGTACTACTGATTGCTAAGTCATGCCATTCTTTTTTTCGCTTTCTTTTTAACAACTGCATTTTTAAGATCACGCTTAGATTTTGATGGCGCTTTTAAGTTTTTGCTAGCCATTTCTATACCAAATAAAGATGATAAATCGCTTTCTGCCAATACTGAGTCTTTTTGTTTAGATCTCGTTTTGGTTAAAGAGCCCATGCCTGCTGTTGCAATTAATTGCAAATGATCCGCTTGACGTAAAATAAACAATTCCTCTGGATTTTCATCCAAACGTACACCAATGCCATAAAGTACAGCAGCCACATGTTTGCACATATCCGCCCAATCAGGGCAAGAACATTTCAGCTTTATTTCTTTAGGGTGTGGAAATAATCCTTTTTCAGGATGCGTGATAATTTGCATCACTGCTTTTGAAAATTTTCCTTGTAACAGTTCAATCAAAGAGTCAATTTTACCTAAACATGCTTGAACAATCATATTCCATTTTTTGCTTAACACTTTCTCAATGCTAATATGTACTTTATAAATAGAAGATCCGCTCACCAAAGCTGTAATATTCCCTCCAGATATCTGTAAATCAATCACAGAACCATTACGTACATACGTGCGGCCACGTGGCAAACGATTCTCAAAATCACTATACGCTTCTAAATGATCGCACCAGGCTTTTCCCCAAAATGTTTTAGCAATAGTACGACCTGCTAAAACAATGGGTTGTGCAATATACCCTTTCTTTTTCAGCTTAGCAATTTCTTTGGCTGATTGTTTTTTTCGATCAGCAACCCTTACATAAGGTGCAAAACGAGTATACCACCCCATATTTCATCCTCCTATCCATAGTGATCAATTTTCCTCTATCGCACGATGAATATCCAAAGTGACTATATTCATGAGTTCAACATCAGATAATTCCGTGATAGCTATTTCATTTTCTTGACCTATAATTTCATTCACCAAGTTTTTTTTAGCATTTAAAAGACCATCAATTTTTTCTTCTATAGTGCCTTGACAAATAAATTTATGAACCAATACATTTTTCTTTTGCCCTATGCGAAAGGCTCTATCGGTTGCTTGATTTTCGACTGCTGGATTCCACCACCTATCGAAATGAATCACGTGCGATGCTGCAGTTAAATTTAATCCAGTACCTCCTGCTTTTAAGGACAATACAAAAAATGGAGGACCTTGATCTTCTTGAAATCGTTCCACTCGTTTAGCACGTTCTTTAACCGTAGTTTGACCATCTAAAAAAAGTCCCTCGCATTTAAAAATGATGCTTAAAAAAGTACATAAGGCTGGAATAATTTCCCTAAACTGGGTAAATACCAATACTTTCTCTTGTTTGTCTGCTATGACTTCACACAACTCACGCAAACGTAAAAATTTCCCACTCAATTCATGTTCATATTCTCCATGACCCAACCATTGATGAGGATGATTACATATTTGTTTAAAAGCTAGCAAATATGACATCACCACCCCGCGACGCTTGATACCATCCGTTTGTTCCAATTTTATTTTAAGGTCATTAACCGACCTTTGATATAGGCTTATTTGTTGCTTCGTCAAATAGCAGTAGGTTTGCATTTCTATTTTATCGGGTAAATCACTGATAATATTTTTATCACTTTTTAAACGCCTTAAAATATAGGGATTCACCAAACGACGAATTGCTGCATAAAATTGTCCTTTGGCATACTCTGCACCCCCTGCTTTTGATTTTTGTTTACTGTAATTGGCAAACACCCGACTCGATCCTAAAAGACCTGGCGCCACAAAATCAAATAAAGACCATAAATCTAACAAACGATTTTCAATAGGTGTACCTGTTAACACAAATCGTACTTGAGTATTTAATGCCTTAATCGCTTGGGTTTGCTTAGCTCCTGGGTTTTTGATTGCTTGAGCTTCATCTAAAATGACCATGTCCCACGCAGTTTCGCCTAACCAAGACACTCGATGTAAGGTACCATAAGTAGTCAAAACTACATCAATCTTCGCTAAATCGGGCATTTTATCTTCACGAACATTTGAACTATGTGCTACCCATAAAGACAATAGCGGTGCAAATCGATTGATTTCTGCTTGCCAGTTTGCAAGCAAGGAGGTAGGCAATATCAATAAATGTGTTTTGTGTTTGCGCACTTGATGTTTTACTAACAATAGTAAAGCAATCATTTGTATGGTTTTTCCTAAACCCATATCATCTGCCAAACACCCTCCTAAGCGCATATTATACAACCACCATAACCATTCAACACCACGTGCTTGATAGGCACGCAACACCGCTTGTAAAGATTGCTGTAAAATATTCTGAATATTATTTTCATGATGATCTTCTGGATGCCTTAAACGAGTCAAAGTTGTATGCAGCCAATCGCCTTCAATAACCGTAGACCATGCAGTAATGGCCTCAGGCAATCCTGCTTCAACCATTTCATTTTGTGAAACACCAGAAATCAATCGTAGTCCTTCCGAAAAGGACAAACCTTCTTTTTTCACTCGACGTTCAATGCTTTTCCAATGCGATAATACGGCATCTAATTTCTCATTGTCTACCTGAACCCATTGTCCTTTAATTTGTATTAATGTTTCTGTACTATTCAATAAGTGCTTAAATTCTTGTTGTGTCAATGTTTCACCAGTAGGCAAACAAAATTGTAACTCAAAATCCAATAAGGCATTTAAACCTATCTGCTTGTTGTTTTGGTTCCCCACCTTAATTTGAATTTTCGGTCGGGGCGGTTTATTGACATTCCACCAATTAGGTACGCGAGTCATGAGTCCAGCTGATTCAAATTGTGGGATATCCTTTAAAAATTGATAGGCTTCTTTTGCTTCCCAAGCCAATGGTTTAAAAATTTGCCCTGTATCCACCAGATTTTTAAGAAAAATACTGTTTTCAGCTGCTTTATGTATCGGTAATAATAATGGCAGTAATAGGTGTTTTTTGCTTTGAACTGCATATTCTTCTAATGCTTTACCTAAAGGCAAATGCTCTGTATTCGCCTTTTTAGAAAGGCCTGTGGTATAGGTTGCCAAAAATGCAAAAGGATAATGCCTATTGGCTTTATTTTCAGCCAAATGAAAACATACTTTACCTACTGTATTCCAAACAGAGTGATAAACAGATAAATACTGATTCAATGATCCGCCAAAGGTTTCAACTTCTGTCGAGATTGCAGTCATTAATCCTTGCCAAAGGATGCGAGCAGTGTCTAAATTTAAATATTCTATTCCACGCACAAAAGGCGCTTGAGTTATCCATTCACTTAGTTCAACAACTGGAAATCTTACGGCAGAGAACTGGCCTTTTTTATTGAATTCTCCTTGTTTACACATTTCTGTGATAAATAGCCTTGCAAATTGTTGCCAGAAAACAAAACTGGGCGGCAAAGGTTCCGAAAATTGACTTAAGCCCAAGCGCAAAAGACCAAGAGAGCCATCGATAGCAAAAAAAGATCCAAGAGTATCTATCAGCGTTTTAGAAAGGATCCCTACCACTTCTACATCTTTATACAGATACAAATGTCCAGTGGGTGATAAGCTTAAACTCAAGGTATGGTCTTTTGTTTCAATCATTTTCTCAGCTACTAATCTCATTGCTACATGCTATAATATCTCTCAAAAAAGTTCAACAATACCCATTTTTATAGACTATTTTGTTATGATATTTTTCCATGTTTAGCATCCAAACACGAAAATTTTTGGTTCTCCTGCAATTCTGTAGAAAGGATTTAAGCATAAAATGCAAACCCTTGTATATCTAGTTTCTAGTGCCTACGCGATTGAAGGAGAGCTGGTTAAATGCCTAATTTTTCAAAGCATCCCATGGCATTGGCGAGCCACATCAAAAAAGAACCCTAGAGACTCAGCATGTATGCTTTTGTTATAAGTTTTGTCCAATGCAAGATGAGTCTGAAATAACGCTTGATAAAAGTCTCGCTAATCCTGCAGGATTGAATACCATTAATTTTCAGATTGCCATTCTAATTTTAGAAAGATTTTCTATGATGCAAATTAAGATTCGATAAAATAACTATTTGAATCATATTGTTGAACAAAATCACCGTGGTGTAAAAAAGATTACAAATA
>CAMFJH010000059.1 GCA_945956915.1 uncultured Francisellaceae bacterium
ATGCCTCCTGAATTAGTACTAGGAAGTCCTTGAATTAAGCGCCAGCGACTAACTATATGAGAGATGGAAGAGGACCTTCCGAAGCCGCTCTGCAGGGGGAGGCTTCAAACCACTCTAAGCTGCGTTGATCAAAAGTCAAGGTGGTGAGCGTTAGAGAAAAGGTATCTTAAAGATATCAGGTATGGATCAAGGAGATGAAGCGATTAAACCATTGCTGAAGTGTCGAAAGCGTAAAGACGAGATCAAAACCGAGGGGTAGTCGTTAACTCGGGATAAGCTTAGCGGAAACCTGTTTACTGGCTAGGTGGTCTCCGGCATAGAGGTGGCATGAACTTGATCTGGGCTCTTGTATGGAACGTGGGAACCTATGTACTGATGCTAAGGGAGAAATCCAAGTGGAGGCCCCACAAGGATCTGAGTACCAATGCAGTATGTAGGGGCGGATCGACCCGTAGTAGCTATGAAGCTGCTGACAAGGCAGTGGAGCAAAGGGGAAGAGTTATCCGTTTTATGGTTTAGTCAACCAATGCAAGTTGGGAGGAGCTATGATTAATAAGACAAAACCATTCTGTATTTCCAAGAAAAGCGTAATGGCAGCTTGGGAGAAAGTTAAGGCTAATAAAGGTGCTTATGGAGTTGATGATGAATCGATTGCGGATTTTGAATCAAAACTAAAAGATAATCTTTACAAGCTATGGAATCGGATGTCATCAGGGACGTATTTCCCACCGCCTGTAAGAGCTGTAGAAATACCAAAGTCTGATGGAGGCAAGCGTTTGTTGGGCATACCGACTGTTTCGGATCGAATAGCACAAGCAGTAGTGAAAGACTACTTGGAGCCAATAGTAGAACCGAAATTCCATGAAGATTCTTATGGATATCGTCCAAAGAAATCGGCATTGGATGCAGTGGGTGTGGCAAGACAACGATGCTGGCGACAAAACTGGTGTATTGATCTTGATATCAGAGCGTTCTTTGATACCTTGGATCATGAGCTAATGATGAAGGCAATACGATTTCATACTGAGGAGAAGTGGATCCATCTTTACGTTGAGAGGTGGCTGAAAGCGCCCATGCAACTAAAGGATGGTAAGCTAATCAAAAGAGATTTCGGCACTCCACAGGGTGGGGTCGCCAGTCCGTTATTAGCAAACATCTTTATGCATCATGCATTTGATGATTGGATGAAAAGACATTATCCATTAGTAAAGTTTGAACGGTACGCAGATGATATTGTAGGGCACTGCAATTCGTTAAAGCAAGCGGAGAAAGTACTGGAAGCAATTAAGATCAGATTGAAAGAATGTGGTCTTGAATTAAATCCAGAAAAGACAAAGATTGTGTATTGTAAAGATGATGATCGGCGAGGCTCTTATGAGCACGAAAGCTTTGATTTTCTTGGATACACATTTCGTCCCCGATTATCAAAGAATAAGATGGGTAAAACCTTTGTCAACTTCACTCCTGCGATTAGCAAGCGGGGTGCAAATCGGTAAGCGGTAAACGAAGTACGGGTTGTAATGATCAAGCTGCTTTGAGAAGATCTTCTTTAGCAATGTTCCAAGGTAGAAGCTTTTCGTAATCCTCTACTGAACGGCAATGCGGAATGCTCTTTAACAATTTAACGTAGTAATGATAGGGATCTAAGCCATGTAATTTTGCTGTTCTAATAAGGCTTAAGTGGACGCATAATGCTTCTGCACCCTGCATAGAGGCCGCGAACATAAAATTTTTTCGAGCTATCACAAACGGCTTAATTTGTTGCTCGGTGAGGTTATTGTCTATTTCTAAACGGCCATCATCTAAGTACCGAGTTAGCCCTGGCCATAAATTTAAACAATAGCGAATAGCGTTGCCGAGGGGGGATTTAGGCAATACTGTTGGATAAACTTCCTCTAACCAACGTTTAAAATCTTCTAAAATAGGTTTGGCCTCTTTTTGCCGAAGCTCATAACGAGCCTGATAATCAAGTGCCTGCTCTTTGGCTGTACGTTCAATTTTGTAGAGCGATTTAAAAAATTGCATAGCAATTTTAGCGAGTCCCTGTCTTTTCGTTCCTTTGGCAATAGGCTCAAATTTTCGTCTTGCATGTGAGTTGCAATTAACCAATGATATGCCAGCCAAAGAACCAATAAGCTCAAAAAAATTGTCCCCATCAACATGTAAATAACCTTGATATCCCGTATACCAATCTTGGACAAACACCTTGTGCAATTTATTGTTGTAGGCGTAGAGTACTACCTGTTTTCCCGGTGCTCCGCCTCGCATGCAATAAACATAAGATTTAGTCTCGGGAGCTCTGCCGGGTTCTCTTAAAACTTGAGGGGTGGTAGCATCGCAGCTAGAAACATCGTAAGTAATTGCTTCATCCTTCATGAAATTAAACATAGGCCTTAAAGGTTCTATGAGTTCAATCATCCAGCGAGCCATCTTTTGACGATTGCATTCAACGCCATAACGTTCTTGTAATTGTTGCTCTAAATGGTAAAGAGGCTGGCGATCGTCTAACTTGCTCACAATAAGAAAAGCTAAGAATTCTTCTGTTACCTTGACCTTGGGTAGAACTTGCAGAGGTGCCGGGGCTGTCACAATAGCATTATCACATCCTTTTGGACAGGCAACCACTTCCCGTTTTTGTTCAATGATTTCAAATACTGCGGGTTGATAATTGTATAGCTCTTTCGTTTCATAACGAATAAACGTTTTTTGGCAGCCGCAAGCACATTGCCTTTGCTCTTCTGGCACTGGAATAATAACGGCTCGCCTTGGGATATCTCTCTTATTTTTGTTCTTTTTTCTGCGTCGATAAAGAACCCATTCATCTTCTTCTTTAGGCTCATCTTCAGAAGGACCTCCCTCGCTATCATCATTGCTTTCTGGAGATTCTTCCGTAAACCGTTCTGACTTTTTACCAAAGCGATGACGCAATAATTCATTCAATTGATGCTGTAATTTTTCGTAGTTTTGAGAAAGTTGTTCATAACGTTGCCGAAGCTCGCTAAGCTCTTTCTTAAGCTCAATATTTTCCTTTTCAAGTGCAGAAATGCGTATATCACGTTCGTCAAGCATACTGTTTCATTCCCGTAATCTAAAAGGTATTTTATCAATAAATTATTTAATCATTCAATAAAAATTTGTTGGATCTATTTTCGGTGGAATAGGCTGTTTCGTGTAATCCAAACCGGATAGTAACCAATTCATTTGCTCTCTCGATAATTCAATGGTTTCTGCTGAGATTGCTGGAAATTTAAATTTGCCTTTTTCTAGCCTCTTGTAAAATAACCAAAAGCCATTTTTATCCCACCATAATATTTTAAGCTTATTCTGCGTTTTATTGCGAAATAAAAATAATTGTCCAGACGCAGGATTTAAATTTAAATGTTCAGAAACCAGTATAACAATCCCGTCTATTTGTTTCCTAAAGTCTATCGGTACCGGATAAAGCCAAATACTTTCTGAAAAAGTAAAGAACATTTTAGGTACATCCTTTTAAAAGTACGGGTAAAACATTAGCGTCGTAAACTTTTAACAAATAGCCATTAGGCAGGCACAAAGTACACAGAATAGCTTGTTCAGGTGGTTTTATAATACCTTGCGATGGTTCTAATTTTAGTGCTATCAGCTTTTTGGTATTATTCTCAACTATTCTCTTTTTGCGCTTATGAATTGTGCTACTGGGCGCAGGAGCCTTCCCCTTAAGGTAATTTGACCAATAATAAAATGTCGATGGGTTAACTTTTTGCTCTTGACAATATTGTTTTATCGATAATTCACTTTTACTCTGTCCAGATATTATTTTGATCCAACGTTCAGCATTAGCGTGCCTTTTTGTAGGGATGTCTGAAAGATTAAGCATAAAAGTTTCCTTATAAAAGATTGATAAGGAAATCATAAAAAATTAAAAAAATTAGGAAAAGATGTAGTTTATATTTCGCTTACGCAAATCGGATTAAAGAAGAGATTCGTAGCTGGAAGATACATTTGCGGAGCGACAAGGACATTACTGACCTATCGAATATGTTCAACGCTAAAGTGCAGGGGTGGGTTAACTACTATGGACGATATTATAAATCGGCCATGTATCCACTTCTGCATAACATAGAGCGTTTTCTGGAGCGTTGGGTAATGAGGAAATACAAAAGATTTCAACACCACAAAAAGAGAGCAAGAAAATGGTTGGGGCGCGTGCGAAAACGTGAACCAAGATTATTTGTTCACTGGAGGTTGGGATTGGGATCACCGGTTGGATAATGGGAGCTGTATGAGCTGAGAGGTTCACGTACAGTTCTGAGAGCAGCGTTGAGGGAGGTTCCTGACGCTGACTCACCTTGTTATTACGGGTACTTCAAGAGAGCTGTTGGAAAATGTTATCAAACCTGCAATTATAGAATTTCTAGCGGAACGAGGATTAGAGCTTTCGCTGGAGAAAACGAAAATTACCCACATAAACGAAGGCTTTGATTTCCTAGGATTTAACATCCGTAAATACCGAGGGAAACTGTTAATCAAACCTGCGAAGAAATGCGTTACAGCATTTCTAGGGAAGATAAGACAGCTTATCAAAAGTCAGAAAACGGCAACGACTGCTAAACTGATTGGTCAGCTCAATCCTAAAATAAATGGTTGGGCGCGCTACTATCGTCACGTTGTTTCTAAGGAAATATTTGGGTATGTTGATGATTGCATTTACCGATGTCTAAGCCAATGGACAAGAAGAAGACATCCAAATAAGAACTTTGCTTGGATTAGGAAGAATTACTTTCGACAAGCAGGTTTGCGTAATTGGATCTTTTCCGGTGTTCACGAGAAAGATGGAACAAAAGGAGTAATTGATTTGGCAAAAGCTGCCAAGATTCCAATTAAGCGTCATGTGAAGATTAAGGAAAATGCGAATCCATATGATCTAGAATTTATTGAATATCTTGTGAATCGAAAACAAGATAGAAACAATAAGTTGTATCATTATTGGCAAGTCTGTGCGCTTAAACTCTTTGGTAATAAGCTCTGGATAGAAGCCTAAATATGCTGCTCGGTCTTATAAAAGGCTGTAAAAAGGCTTGAGCCGTGTGCATTGAAAGATGCAAGCACGGTTCTTAGGAGGTTGGGGAGTGGTAACACTCCCTGACTATCCGACATTAGTTTAGGCGATGCTTTAGATTATTTATAACAGGGTAATTTTTCATAAGGCATTTTAATTTGAGCGGTTTTAGAATGCAATAAAAGGGGTGAGTGATGCGAGGGTACGCCCTAAAATGGATTGAAATTTGAAAAAGTTTGGATTAATGTTTTAGCTAAAAAACAATAAAAATTAGCAAAAAACAGCGAAAAAAGTCTAAAAAAATATTGACAGAATTTAAATTTTTGGCTATTACTATAGTATGTTTCTGCAATCAGAAACTAAGTGAAAAGCAATGGTGCACCAAACACCATTGCTTTCCTAACCACAGCAAAACTTTACTGGAGTTTTTACCATGGCTAACGATAGCTTAAACGATTTTTCATCATCAAACAACTCAACCCACATTAATCCATCTAACCCTCGGATTTTTGTTATATGCTTAGCAGCCTATAACAATGGTCTTTTACATGGCGTTTGGATAAACGCTGCTCAGGAATTGTATAAAATCCAAAAGGAAA
>CAMFJH010000060.1 GCA_945956915.1 uncultured Francisellaceae bacterium
TTTAGCAACAGTGGTGATTTTGTTGAAAAAGTATTTTTGAGACAACTTCTAGTTACTTTGCTTGCCATCAATTATATCCTATTTTTTGAATGGGTTCAAGAGCCGTTAAGTTGCTAGAATATAAAGATTTAATTGGTAATCGATAAAACTTCTGGGTTTGCTATTGAATGAGGTGATACGCCTTTAAAAATTGCGATTGCATTTTCCGCAGCCATAAGCCCCATTGCAGTTCTGGTTTCTATCGTTGCACTACCAATATGGGGGAGTAACACTGTATTCGGAAGCTCAATAAGACCTGGCATTAGCAATGGCTCGTTTTCATATACATCTAAACCTGCACCTGCGATAATATTGCTGTTTAAGGCATAGATTAGTTCTTGTTCATTGACAATGGAGCCTCGACTGGTATTAATAAGATAGGCTGTTTTTTTCATGCTTTTTAATTCATTCAAGCCAATTAAATAACGAGTTTCAATGGATAAAGGTACATGAATGCTGACAAAATCCGATTGCGCAAGTAATTCAGAAAGCGAAACATGTTCTGCACCAGTTATATTTTTATCGCTATGGGCTGTGTATACAATATTCATGTTAAATCCGCGTGCGCGTTTAGCCACTGCTTGGCCAATACGACCCATGCCTATAATGCCCAAAGTTTTTCCATAAATATCTGTGCCTAGAAAATCTAGGGGGCCCCAGCCTTTAAATTTGCCTGCACGTAAAACACTATCGGATTCAACTATCCGTCGGGCAATTGAGAGAATCAGCGCAAAGGTTAAATCTGCGGTGGTTTCAGTCAAAATGCCAGGTGTGTTGCAAACCGGAATAGCTCTGCGGGTGGCTTCTTCAATATCAATATTATTAAAACCTACCGCATAATTAGAAATGACTTTTAAGTTTTTGCAAGCATCCATAATAGATTTATCAATCATATCTGTTAGTAGACAGAGCAGTGCATCTTTGCCTTTAATGTTTTTCTCAATTTCAGCATGCGTGAGCACTCGATCTTCTGTATTTGCAAAAACTTCAAAAAAGGATTCTAATTTGTCCATTGCAGCTTGGGGTAGCAAACGTGTTAAATAGAGTTTGGGTTTCATGAATTTCTCCTAAGCCTGAAAATCGCCTGCTAGCAGTTGTAAGGATGCTAGCATGGCTAAACTGGCTGTTTCTGTCCTTAAAATACGTGGTCCTAATTGAACACCCATAAAATGATGACGAGTTGCATACTCAATCTCGTTTTCTGTAAACCCACCTTCAGGACCAATTAAAATAGCAATAGAATCCGATAGCTTAATGCCGTTCAAATGTTGATTTGCTTTAGAGTCGAGAGTGAGTTTAGTTATTTCGGAAGCATTTTTGATCCATTCCAAAAGTGGCATTGGTTTTTCAAGCGTAGGTAAAGTATTTCTACCGCATTGTTGGCAAGCATGGATAATAATTTTTTGCCAATGGGCTTGTTTTTTTTCTTCACGTTCACCTTTTAATCGGACATCGCCCCGTTCAGAATAGAGTGGCGTAATTCGGTTTACACCCAGCTCTACCGATTTTTGTAGCGTATAATCCATATGAGACCCTTTGGAAATGACTTGGCCTAAATGGGTAGATAAAGGAGACTCAAGATTTTTTTGTATTTGAGCGTGTATTGTGGCTGTTAAGGTTTTGGATTTGATCTGAGTAATCGTGCTGGGATATTCATAACCATCACCGTTAAATAAAATAATAGAAGCGTCTGTGGACAAGCGGAGTACCGTATGTAGATGTCTGCTGGCTTCTTCATCTAGCACAATGGTTTGATTAGGGTTTAGGGCTTGGTTTTGAAAAATTCTGGGGACTCTCATACCCTAAATCCTAACATACCCTTCTTAAGTCTGTAAAGACAGCTGATGGTTTTGCCAATCTTTAGATTTAAAGCGTAAGTAAAACCCTATGGTACTTAATAGGGCATAGAATGCAGATAATATACCGGTTAACACGGGGGAAGCCCCAAAATAAGTGATTATAAAGTAAGTTGGGGCAATAGAAAATAACCAGCAATTGATGGTATTAATGATCATCACAAATTTGGTATCGCCTGCGGCTGTCAGCACACCTGAAAGTAACCAAGAGAGTCCGTAGAGTAAAAAATACAGCCATAACCAATGGATAGAAATGAGCATATATTTCATCAGTTCTTCCTGCATCATAGAAGGATCATTGGCATTTAAAAATTGTTTTATAAAATGTTCAGGGTAAATAAACATGGGTACGATTAATAATAACATGATACCAAATACAATTTTGATACCTGAGTACAGTGTTTTACTGATCATCTCCTGGCGATTAGCCCCAAAATAGTTGGCGGCCACAGCGGTGATGCCTTTTTGAAGTCCCCAAAATGCAAATCCAAACAGAGTAACAAAGCTTTCGCTAATCGTAATAATGGTTAAATGTATTTCACCCGCAAAGGTCACAACTTGGGCCAATAAGCTCCAGGCTGCATATTCTAATACATTAGAAAGCGTATTGGGTACTCCCAGTTTCATACTTTGCCAAAAAGTAGGGCCCTTCCATTTCCAGATGCCGGTACCATATTTTTTTTGATGGTAAGGGCTTAAAAAGATACTTAAGAGAATAAGTGCTTGAACTGCCTGAGCACTGCCTGTTGCAATGGCAGCCCCTTTAGCCCCTAAAGGCGGGATCAGGTTATCGACTCCAAAAATTAAGAGATAATCTAAAATAACATTCAATATATTTCCAAAAATAGTGATTAACATCACCATTTTCACACGCCCCCTGCCTGTGAAAAAAGACATTAAAGTGACCACTAAAGGAAAAGCGGGTCCAAAGAACATCATGATTTTAAAAAATGGCAAGCCTTCAGCTTGGTATTCTGGATTCGTGATAAGATAGGGGCCTGCAAAAAGGCCTATGGGTATAAAAATAAGAGTGGTTAATAAAGAAAACCAAATCATTTGCCAGACGGGGATGCCTATTTTGTCTAATTTTTTTGCTCCATTGTATTGGCCTACAAAAATTTCTGCAATAGAAGCGATTCCCATGGCCCCATATTGAAAAATACCAAACACTAAGCCTGCAACAACGGCAGCGTTCATAGTACGTAAATCGTATTTGGCTAAAATCAAGCGGTCGAGTACGTACATGACATTCACAGATAAAAAAGACAAAATGATGGGAAAAGAAATGGTCCATAATTCCCGGACACTGCCTTCAGGGTGATGCGTAAGTGCTGAAAAAGAACTTGTGCTCATGATTGTGTATCCATGCTGCGGGGATGGGTAATATAAACATCAAAACGATTGTTACCCCCGGCTATTGCAAAATCAGGGCGTGGTCCTGGCAAAGGATCTGCGGTTGTAGGCCTTTTCACGACCACACGATAAAGTGCTTTTGCTAAAGCTGTACACAATAATGCATCGGCATCTTTATCATCGCCCACGATTTGTCTTATAATCCGCATTTCTTTTTTGGCCAGTGCACTTTTAGTCCGGGAGGGATACATGGGATCCAGATAAATCACCTCTAGAGAGGGCTCGGCCTGTTCTGGATTGTCGATATTTTCTAAAATCGTTCGTGCATCTCCCTGGATTAAATGCATTCTGGCAACAATCGGTGCTGCCAAAGGGTCGTTAGCGGCACGTAAAAGCCCATCTTGCAACAAAAGAAACAAGATGGGCGAACGTTCGATTAATTGCAGTTCGCAACCCAAAGAAGCCAAAATATAAGCATCTCGACCCAGACCTGCGGTAGTATCCCATACCTGCGGTTTTATCTGCCCTTTAAGTCCTACGGCTTTGGCAATTTGTTCTTTATTTTTAGAGCCTTGGTTCAGTCTATATTGCAGTTTTCCTGCTAAAAAATCGATGGATAAAGGATGCATATTATTTTCTTTCCCACCTCTTAGTTCCAGTTTTTGCTCTGTGATATGTAAGTTATAGATTAAATTATCCCTTATGGGTGGGTTTTCGAGCAAGGTAATGCCAGGCATACACAAAAGTTGTTGGCGTAGGCTTTCAGCCTTCTCTTCACAGGCAGGGGTTTCATAACTCAGCACAACTGGAACGGGTATAATCACCTCATTCGTTGTTTTCATGGAGAGTATCAACCTTTGAGGGAACAGGCTCCGTAAATAAAGCATCTATAAATTCGGAAGCGTTGAAGGGTTTTAGGTCTTCAGGGCTTTCCCCAAACCCTATAAAACGGATAGGTAGCTTTAAGGTTTGAGCAATATTAAAAATAATGCCTCCTTTTGCAGTGCCATCCAGCTTAGTTAAGCTAATACCACTCACACCCAGAGCTGCATAAAAGGCTTTGGCTTGCATGAGCGCATTTTGGCCGATGGCAGCATCTAGGACCAACATCACTTCGTGAGGGGCGTGTTCGTCCAATTTTTTTAATACCCGGGCCACTTTTTTGAGTTCTTCCATTAAGTTAGATTGGGTATGTAATCGTCCTGCGGTATCGGCAATCAGAATATCGATATTACGTGCCTTGGCTGCTTGAAAAGCATCGAATACCACAGAAGCAGAGTCTGAACCACTTTTTTGAGCAATCACGGGGACATCATGCTGCTCGCCCCAGACTTTTAATTGTTCGATAGCAGCAGCTCTGAAGGTATCGCCTGCAGCGAGCATGATTTTTTTGCCTTGAGATTGGAAATAAGTGGTCAGTTTTGCAATGGTTGTAGTTTTGCCTGCCCCATTGACCCCAATCATGAGGATCACGAAAGGTTTGACAGAATCCGAAGGTATTAAAGGAATTTGATAGGGCATTACAAGGCTTGCCAAAATATCTTTGAGTGCGAGTTCTAAAGCGGCCACATCTTTTAACTCAGATCGGGAAAGCTTTTGGGTTAATTGTTGGATCACGAGCTCTGTGGTTTCAAATCCGAGGTCAGCAGATAAAAGGACCTTTTCTAATTTTTCCAGTAGAGCTTCATCAATGACCTTCTTTCCTAAGAATACAGAGGTTAAGCCTGAGGATAGTGCTTCACGTGTACGGCTTAAGCCTGCCTTAAGACGCGTGAACAATCCCGGTTTTTGAAGAGATATATCATCTGGGTTTTCGTTTATTGATTTTTTGCGTTTAAAAAAATCTAGCATGTCGACTGGCCTATAGTGTGTTATTGAGACTTTCAGCATACCTTAAAAAGGTTTTAAAAGCCAAATATCCAAATATATCTTTGACAAAGCTAACTATAATATGGTAATATTTCGACATTGAATTAATCAAGAGAAAGGAAATAGCTTGTAAGTGCGTTCAGACCATCAGGAGGATGATAATGATTGAATAATTACTAAATTTAAGAGGCATAATAATGAATACATAAAGAAAGAAATTGAAAAAATCGAAGAAAAACCTGCTTTAGATTTAGCATTTTGTCAGCAACAAGCTACCTTGGCCCCAGGAAACAGAAATGATGTAAAATTACAAAATATATTTTTTGAAGCAATAGAAAACCATTACGCTGATGTGAGTGAATTTTTAATAAATAATGATATGGTCTCTGTTAATGCAATTTCAACTCGCTCAGGAGAGTTGGCATTAATGTTTGCAGCATCGAATAAGGATTTGTATACGCTAGAAGCTGTCTCAAAAATATAAATTAAGGTAAAATGCTGCTAAGGAAACTAGG
>CAMFJH010000061.1 GCA_945956915.1 uncultured Francisellaceae bacterium
CTAAAAGCTATGCGTGTCACACCAGTAGAACTGGTGGCTTACCATATGTAGTTATCGGAAAAATTTGACATACCTTAAGTAGGTTTATGAGACAGGTAGATATAGATGTGTCCAGACATAGTTTAAATACTTGTGCTTTATAAATTTTTATACGATAATATCAATGACTATACAAGATTTTATTGAAAAATACGATTAATTTTACGTAATGGGGGTAATTATGCCTATTAATCAAAAAATAATTAAACAACTCTCTGGCGATACTCTCGATTCTAGTGATACCCTTCTTATAGAAGATCCGAATTTTACACATGAAGATCTTATCGAATTACAAAAAATATTTCCTGAAAATTCACCTATTAATAATATCCGTATTGGGGAAAATAATTTAACACCAAATAGTTATCATTTATTGCTTAGTTTAATAAAGTCTCATAAAAACATTGTTTCTTTTAGTATCCGAACGACAAAACCTAGCATGAATGCCGCGGTATGTAACGGAGCTATTAGAAAAATTCTCGCTGAAAGGCAGAGCTCCTTACAAAAAGAAATACCTCTTTTGAATAAAAATCCCTCCTCAGTAGATTTTGCAACTCAAAAATTTGAAAAAGTTAGCCCGGGTAACAAGATAGCTCCATGTTAATTTTTTCAACGCAGTAGGCAGAAAAGTCGAATTGATAGATTTATGCGTCCGCAGCGCGCTAAGGATTTTATATAGATTAGCTAACACAGAAAAATCGCCCGTAATTTATTGTTTTTAAATGTGCCCGTTCTGACACATAGGTTACACTTTATATGGTTTGGAGTGTGATATTAAAGGACCTATTAGAGATTTTGAAACAAAGTTTAATGAAACCTAATATAAAGCATCCTATTTATCATCAGTAATATTTAAAATATAACGTACAAAGTTGTTGTCCTTCACGTACCCTTCGGATCATATAAGGATTGTGCAACCTTATTTGATATTTCTGTAGAAAGAATAATTTTTGAGATGTCACCCCGCATTGAATATTTTTTTGCTGTATTTAACAACAATCTGCCTACACTTTTGTTTCGATAATTTGGATCAACGTATAAATCATTTAACAGCAAAAATTCTTTGGCAGCTATTGAACTAAAACAATGATATATTTGTGTAAAACCCGCCACTGCTAAAGATACATCAGAATCATCGATTGCCAAAAATATAATAGAATCCCCTTTTTTTTAATCGTTCACTAATAAAATTACGAGCTTGTTGAGTATCAGATGATTGATTGTAAAAAACTCTATACGCATCAAATAAAGGTACAATTTTTTCAAGATCTTGCATATTAGCCCTAATAATTTTCATCATTTAAACCCTCAGTAATATTTTCATAATTTATTTGCTTAAAAATTTTACAATTGATTTCAGAATTTCAGCTTTGAAAAAAGGGCTTCCTCTATCACATAAATCTATGTGTTTAACATCCTCTACAAGGATAACCTCTACATTCTGCCCTGGTACTACTCCGTCATCTGGATGCGTGTCAGTCGCTCCAAGACGTAAAATTGGAATTTCTCTGCCTGTAGGAAAGGGATAACGCAAACTATCTAACGAAATAATTTTTGAAACCATTTCAGGATAAAAATCAGCAAACATCATCGCTATGTCTCCGCCGTGAGAGTGGCCTATGAGAATAATTTTATCTACATTCAAATGTGCCTTCGTTTTTTTTAGCTCATCGATAACAAACAAAATATTTTTAATGCCTTGCTCCCATAATGGCTTTCGTCTTTCAAATAGATTGCCAGTTCTAGCGAACGGATTATCCGTCTCAAGAACATGCTGAATACTCACGACAAAATATCCAAGCTCTGCTAATTTATTTGCAATAAATGAATATTCTGTATTTTTCACACCATAGCCATGATTAATGATAACAAGAGGGAGTTTATCATTATTTTCACCTTGATAAATAGCTATTGGAATTATTCTATTTCTACTAGGGTCAAGCATCTGAATATTATTACTTTCTACAGCATAACCACAAGTGCTTATCGACAAAAATATCAAAGCAATTAACAAATTTAAACCAATTTTCATTTGTGATCTATTCAATTTTATGTTCCCATCGCATATTTTCCTAAAAAGAGGAGTGAGGAAAACTATAATTTGCTTGCAGTAACTTTTGCTTTTTTTCATATAAAAGATCATCAACAACTTCCATACAGGTTTCAAATCTGATTTGGTTTTTTTGATTAGACTCATGATCGATGCAATTTTGGATATTGATAATTGCTTGTCGAACAGCAACGGGTAATTCACTAGAAGGTGCATCATCTCCCGGCCATGAGTTATCACGAGTTGCCTTATCTGGCCAACATGAATACGCTATCCAAAGTCCCTCATTGGTCCGATGTAAACGTGAACCTAAAGCACTCCGCCGCTCAACAAAATAAGCTGCCACTTCATGCCACGCATTTTTATAGGCCTCCTCCATGTCAGCCTTTATAAAGCCCTGATAAATCACCGCAAACATACAAGCCCCTTTAACTTAGTTAGCTTTTTCAATTTTAGCCAATAATTGCAATATTAGCATGCTTTTTCTAAACATCATAATCCCCCTCTACAAACGGTTTTTGATGATATACTTATTTCAAACGAAAGATGAATAGAGCAAAGGATTTGGCAGATATTGAATTAATTGAAACCTGGCTTAAGAATCACATAAGTAAAGCAACTAAGAATCCTAGTGGACAAAAAAAGGAAAGATGATGCAAAAAAATGAAACTACATTTACTATAAATCAAGAAACTATTGCTACAAGCATGCTATACAAAGATGATGTTAATCGGCATCGTCAATTTTATTTTTTTCATGGTGCGGGCTTAAGCAACAAAGAAAGATGCTTACCCATCATACCACCTATTATCGATTCTGGGGCCAATGTGCTTACACTGGATTTTAGCGGTCATGGTGCCAGCAGTGGAGATTTAAAAAAGAGCAGTCTTAAAAAACGAGTTGAAGAAGGCAAAATGGCCATTGAAAAATTTTCAAATCAAGCAAATCAACTTATTGTTTGCGGTGCAAGCATGGGCGGATATGTTGCTATAAAAATGCTAGAATTTTATGACCTAAAATCATTAATTCTTTTTTGCCCTGCTCTGTATGATAAAAATGCATATAATGTTCGTTTTGACCAAGGATTTACTGAAATTATTAGAACAACGGATAGTTGGAAAAATTCTGATGCATTGAATTTACTCGAAAAATTTAAAGGCAATCTTTTAATTTTCATAGGAGCCAAAGATGAAGTCATACCTTCAGATGTAATTGACTTGATAATTCAGCATACTCCAAATGCAGCAAAAAAAGAGCTTTATATGATACCAGAATGCCCACATAAAATTTTTAATTGGCTTAGCGACAAACAAGATGAACTAAAGAGCATTCAACAAAAAATTCTTAGTTATCTTTAAACGATTAAAGAGAAATAGTCATCAGTGTTACAGGATAAAAGGGAATTGCAACCCCACTGGATAATTTGATTATTCAGGTTGTCATTGTTCATACGAAATTTTTTTCACTACTGATAACAACATCCCTACTCACAATGTCTTCCTAAGAAAAATTCTTGAATGTTCACGCCAATATTTTTTTATCTCACCCATACGCTCATAGCCATTTTTCAAATAAAAACCCTCGGCTTGGAAGTCCCATGTATCCAATATAGAAAAAACACAACCATATTTAAGCGCTTCATGTTTCGCAGCATGTATTAATTTTGTACCAAAACCTTGGTTTCTAAATTTTTCGTCAATCCATAATGCTTCTAGATAGACTGACTCCGTATCAAATTGTGCTTGTACACCCCCAACAATTTTGCCAGAATCATTTTTTAAAAACACTGAAAATTCTTTGTCTCTTGTCTCATTAATTTCACGTTCATACCAGGTAATAAGCCCTAGCGTAAGCTTTAAAATTTTAAAAAAAATAAAAAATTCTCATAGGGCAATCCAACATGGACGTTCAGGCTGTTGAAAACCGTGAATATAAATAATGACAGGTACTTTTTCTTGAACTTTTGGCTTTAAAATATAAAGTTCTACTTTTTTATTGGGTTGATCAATTTATATGTGGCTTGAAGAAAATGAAAACCCCTCTCGCTCTATTCCTAAAAAAGATACCCCGTACGCGGGTACCCGCTTACAAAAGCGATCAAAAATTAACATGAAAGATGGAATCCTGAAGGATCAAATGGGTGCAATAATCGGTGCTAATAATCAGCAAGTGAATTATTCATATGCAGTAGACGAGCATGGAGAATTGTATGCAGGATTATATCCTAATCATAATTACATTTTGGGTAATAAGCCTGTTATTTGCGCCGGAGACATCACTATCTGTCATGGAAAAATCATCAAAATTAGCAATTTTAGCAATTTTAGCAATTTTAGCGGGCATTATAAACCAACACCTTATCATTTAAAGCAGATTGTAAATTTATTGGACAAAAAAAATGTTTTTTCTCAAAATGCTACAATGCTAGCTGTCTACACAGATGGTACTGGTGATCGAGAATCCTGCTCCAAAAGGATATATTCTTGTGAAGGCTGGGCTTATACGCTTACAACGCTGCCCCATTATTGGCTGATAAACAAGCAGTACATGCAAAAAGCAGAAGTCAACCACTTAGTTAATGCTAGCCTTAAAAGTAAGAGAAACGACGAAAGTCGTTATCCTCCGCAGCTCTGCTGAAGCGTGTAACCGCAGCCAAATAACAGTTTCTCTAAACTGTTTCTATTTTGGAATATGAAGACTAGCTAACAAAGAAAAATTGCTTATAAGTTTATGATTTCTGCCCGTTCTGACACATAGGTTACACTTTATACCGGACACATAGGTTACACTGT
>CAMFJH010000062.1 GCA_945956915.1 uncultured Francisellaceae bacterium
CTGCTGCAGATACCACCAAAATAGCACCGTCCATTTGTGCAGCACCGGTGATCATATTCTTCACATAGTCAGCATGTCCTGGGCAGTCTACATGGGCATAGTGACGTATAGCTGAACGGTATTCCACATGTGCAGTTGCAATCGTAATACCACGAGCTCTTTCTTCGGGTGCTTTGTCGATTTGGTCAAAAGCTACGGAGGAACCACCAAATTTATCTGCTAACACCTTAGTTAAAGCGGCTGTTAAAGTTGTTTTACCATGATCTACGTGACCAATAGTACCCACATTTAAGTGTGGAAGATCTCTCTCGAATTTACCTTTTGACACAAAGTTTCTCCTATTCTGGAGCCCACAACCGGGATTGAACCGGTGACCTCTTCCTTACCAAGGAAGTGCTCTACCACTGAGCCATGTGGGCGATTACCCTTGATTCACAAAACAACTGGAGCGGGTGATGGGAATCGAACCCACGCTATCAGCTTGGAAGGCTGAAGTTCTACCATTGAACTACACCCGCGCATACAATCCTATTTGGTGGAGGGGGAAGGATTCGAACCTTCGAAGGCAGAGCCGGCAGATTTACAGTCTGATCCCTTTGGCCGCTTGGGTACCCCTCCCGCAATATAACGCAACATTCTCTCATGATGAGAGAATTAAGTCAAATTTTTCAAATTACCGTACCCTATCGATGGAGCTGGTGACTGGATTCGAACCCGCGACCTGCTGATTACAAATCAGCTGCTCTACCAACTGAGCTACACCAGCAAACAAGTACAAAGTTCAATGATTGTATAGTATCTAAAAAATAATAACAATATATAAATGTTATAATATCAACCAAGTTGCAAGAATTAGGATGAACTACAAAGAAATACTTATTATTTAGAAATTTAACTTAACTCCTAAAAGCGTCTTCTAACGTTTCACTCATTAAGATTTTCCTGCCCCATTTTAACAAGCTTTCTGACTTTGCCTTTGAAATTCTTTGCCTGTAGCTTTCTGGAATATTTTTAAATTTAAATTCCAATAGGCTTATTAGCAGTGTGCTTTCACCTTCTTGTCTTAAATATTCAGCTACTGTTGTTGCCATGATTTTTTCCTCTTGATATAACCCCAACTATATAAGATTCAACATCGCACGTTCGTACATCTCTTGGGTACCATCATATTTTCGCATACCATTATTAAATACTAATGGAATTATAACAGGAAATTTTTTAGTCTTATAATTTTTATAATGATCACACCAAATGGAAACCACATAATTCAATAAACGGCAGGGCCTGTAATCATCTACTGCCGATTGGTGCTCTGCCAAAACATACAGATAAACTGGGCCTGTATACTCTGCATACTGAACTTCATAAAGTATATCTGATGCCGTATTTTTTAAACTTTATCAATATAATTACCTGGCTGCAATTCTAAAGTATTAAAATCCAGATACTGCCGTATACTAATTGGCAAATGTGTTTCAAAAAAACTCCGCGCCACTTTTAAATTGCTTAAAGAGGTTTTAAAAAAATTATCATGCGGATTATGAACAATACCCATTTGTATGTTCCTAAAAAAAACGAACAGTGTATTATCACGCAAATCTTTTGTCAACTTCAAAAACATTTTACAGGTACATTTATTCTCGCTCCTTCATGCTCTACTCCCTAAAAAATATACTTGGCAAAATATCTTAACCATCATTTTACCTAAATGTCAAATTTTTTATTTGGATCTGAATTCTTATCTTAGGTTCAAAGCTAAGATAAATAAAACTCAAAAAAAACTTGCAACATTCAAAAAATAATGGTAGCGTGTTTGGTAGTGTCTTTTTTTATTCACATTTCAAAAAACGAAATTTAAAAATAAAATTGACTTTTTGGAAAAGGGTATTTGATTTATTTTGTGTAATTTAGTTTACAGTTGGAACAGGAGTGCGTTGTGAAGTTTTTAAGTAGAGCTGGAAAAAAAATTATTAAGGAAGCTAAAAATGGACTTGATCATGCGACAGGAAAAGATAAGATAAAAAAGCAATACAAGCGTGGCGTGGAACAAAGCCATGTCTTAGAAACTGAGATGAAAGCAAAGCTTTATCTTCAATTATGTGCAGAACAAAACAAAATAGCTGAATATCGACATGCGATTCAACTACTAACGCAAGAGGAAACTGAAAGATTTTTAAAAGAACAAAAAGAACTTCCAAAATTACAAGCAGAAAAAGAGGCGGCTTTTAAAAGAGGTTGTGAAAAAATAGAAAATGACATGCAAGTTATCAGAGCAGCACTGTATGCGTGTATAACTGGCAACCTTAGCATCGTAGAATCCTTATTGCATCACAGCAACATAGATCGTAGTAATTTTTTTCACTTAAACCCTCTTCATATTGCTGCAGAATATAATCAAATAAACATAATTAATTTATTAGGTAATAATGGTGTCAATTTTAATCGAACCAATCCCAATGGTGAACTGGCTATGGATTTAGCCGAAATACATGGAAATGAAGATGCCAGAGCTGCATTGATCGCTTTGGAAAATAGAACAGAATTTTTATGGTACACCTTAGCACATGCGAGAAAAGGTCGCGAAGGATATCCTAATATAATGCTTGCCATGGATAAGGGAGCTGATATAAACGCTACAGATCTAGATGGTAATACCGCTCTAGGCTTTGCCATTTCATGTCAAAGGGATATTCATATAATAATTTACTTATTCTATAGAAACAAAGCAGAATTTAATCCTTCATGGTCTGTAGAACAAAAGCGTGCTTTAATTAATAAACATCAAGATGCTATAGTAAGGAGTTTTCTTCTTGAATATTACATAGAAACAGAACAACCATTGATCACAATCCAGAAGAATAATGCATTATTAGATGGACCTCAATGGACGGATACCGAGGGCTGGAATGGGCCTCAATATAATTTAACAATTAAAAGCATACTTGTTAAAGTCAATGGACAAAAACAAGTCTATGTTTTAGGTCGTGGTAGCACAGGCATTCTATTACAGAGTTATGATTTTATAAAAAATAATTGGGTAACTCACCCTATGGGCCCTAAGTGGTTAGATCAGGTTGACAACATGTCATATTATTCCACAATTCGTTTAGTTACAGCTTGCGTTGAAGGAAGAGATCAATTATTTATATTAATGCGCCAATCAACTGGAATAGATTTGTGGCGGTATGATCCACATATATTACAATGGACTCAACAACCTTCGGGAACCGACTGGTCAGATCAAAATGGGTGTGCTATACCAGCTTATTATTCTACCATTCGTTTAGCCACAGCAAGCGTTGACGGAAGAGATCAATTATTTGTATTAATGCGCCAATCAACTGGAATAGATTTGTGGCGGTATGATCCACATATATTACAATGGACTCAACAACCTTTAGGATCTTTTGGAAACGATGAACAAGGCTGTGCAGCTGAACCTTATTATTCTTCCATCAATTTAAATGTAGCAAGAATGACATACACTGGTAAACACGCTCAGTTCGGAATAGCAAATCAATTATTTGTATGCATGCAAAATTCAAAAGGAATTGATTTATGGCGCTATGATCCCTTTATGCTTCAATGGACGCAACAACCTTCTATACATCACAAATCTGTTCCAAATACTTCAATATTATATAATTCTACATTTAGTCTAATATCGACAAGTAAAGGATTTCGTGACTTACTGTTTTTACTTATTCAGCATGGAAACGAAATCTTTTTTTTAGAATATTGTCCCAATACTCTTTTTTGGAAGAATCATTATCGTAGTCTCGTTTACAAAGATCCATCTCTCAATTTTTTTGAAAATAGCATTCAGTTACAGACTGTGCCAATTTATGTTCGTTACGATACATTGTTGGTTTCTAGACGATCTAAAAGTGGGGTAGAAGCTCATGTTTATTCTCCTGAAAATAAAACTTGGCTTCGATTACCTTATAATGTACCACTTACCGAGAATCATAGTTATATTCAGACTCATAGTTCTTTTATGCAAAATGAATACAAGATATTGGTGTTGGCCAGATCAAGTAACGGAATACATTGTTGGTCTTCTAATTTGAATGTATATTTATTGGCAAAACATTTTTTGAAAATCTATTTCTTTAGTTATACTCACCCCCCTCAACGTGAACAATTAACTCATAGAGAATCAAATGCATTTTTAGATACAGTTAGTATCAAATCCCAAAACTTCTTATCTGCAGCGGAACAAGGAAATTGGTTTGAGATGCAAGAAAATTTATCTCAGGGCGCTTATGTTAATGCTGTGAATACCCAAGGTTATAATGCTTTACAAGTCGCCATTATTGCAAAAAAACTTTCCCTAGAAATGTTACATGGTTTAACAAATGCAGGCATTGATTTAGAGAACCAAACTGACAGCACACTAAAAACGGTGGAATTGGCCAATCAGCATATGTCAGAAATCGCGCATTTACTCTCTTCAGAACCCGTGATCGGCATTTGGAAATCTTTAAGTACCTCTGTTGATATTGCAGCATTGAAAAGAAGTTTTCTAGAGCACTGTGACCGAGCCCAACAATTTTTAGACAAGTATCCAGAGGATAAGCTAAAAATTGAAGCCATATTGATTTATTATCTATGGTTATCTAAAACAGAACCCTATGCGCTCTACGTGATGCCTACTTTGTTACTTGTAAGTCAATTATCAGCAGTGATAAAGAAATCTGAAGCATTTTTGCCAGACGATGTTGTAAAATATTTTTCTCAAAAACAAATTTTAGATGCTGCACAGTCAGACACCACCGGGCAAGCCGGTGGCTTGATGAGTAGGACAGCCTAAAAGG
>CAMFJH010000063.1 GCA_945956915.1 uncultured Francisellaceae bacterium
TACCTTTTTTATGGCTTCTTTTGATAGTTGTATCTAACTTATGGGTAATGATGTGCTAAATCGGGGCAAGATCATTTCAAATTATACAAAAGCTATGGACGCATTGATAAATTCAATTCAAAAAAAACTTATAGAATTTTATGTCAAATATATGCCAAACTCATCGCGATGTCGATATTTCATAGTTTAGCTAATTGTTTGTGTCTTGAAGAAGAAAAAGAGTTTAGCCCCATGAAGGCTTTTAATCATTTTAAACTGCGGGGAATAGAGCTGTTTTTAGCGTTAAGCATTGGGGCTTATGATTTGAGAAATTTGTTGAAAAATATTATAAATTCGTGGGCACGATTTTGCTTTAAAGATAAGTACCGCAAGAAAAGGCACTCTACTCTAAATGCTTTGATTACAATTCCAATAGAAGCTTAACTTGACGCGTATGATCTAGCGAACACTCACTTTTGGTGAGTTATTGGTTAGATTTTTTTCAAAAAAAGGATTTTCCATCTTTTTTAATCTCTCAATAGCTTGCCCGGCTTGTTGATTACCATAACCGTAAGATTTTTCAAGGTGTTCTTCCATTTTTCGACTATCTTTAGAAAACCATTTTACGGCAACGTCGAAATGCAGATTGCCTAATATGGTTGAAAAATCATCTTTTAATGAGGATTTACTTTTTAATTTTGTATCAATTTCGCTTAAAACCTCACTCGCTTTTGTACAATCATTTTTTTGCATATGCATTTTAATTGTAGAAATCAAAATATTTATTTTTATTAATTTATATATTTCAGCAGCTTTAGAGCCTGCCTGAGACAACTCTAAGAACATTTCTTTGGAATAGTCGTCAGTATTTTCAGTGGTTTTCAAGGTGTCAATTATTTCTGAAAGTTGGGTAACGTGATAGGAAATTTTATCTATTTCAGAGGTCGCTTTATTATCTGTATTTGAGTGAAAATTCACTTCTAGCGATTTCCCCTTTTTATCTGTTTGTACAGCATTTCCAATCTCATTGATAACAGATAATTTTTTTGAAAAAGAAGCGTGTGTTATTTCTTGAGAAATTGGATTTTGATCTAAATTGATATACATTTTTTGTCTATAAATAAAATATTCCTGTAGACAACCAACATCAATTTGATTAGAAATTAAAATAAGTTCTTTCAACTTTTTACTTTTAAATAATGCAAGTGCCCCATCATTTTTAACATTATTTCTAAGCAATACCAGGTTTTCTAAATTTTCATGTTGAGAAAGGGCAATGCTTCCTAGATTCCCTATTTCATTGCCTGTTAAATATAATTTTTGTAGATTTTTAAATCCAGACGCGATTATTTTCGCACTATCATCCGTTAGATTATTTTCAGACAAGTCAAGAACTTTCAAACTGTTATTTAATGATAAATTTCGAATACCATCAGATTCTGAAATTGGGTTTTCTCCTAGAAAAAGTGATTCTAATACAGAATTCTTTGAAAAATTATCTATATTTAAACAACGGATTTCATTATTTGATAAATTTAGTTTTTCGATAGATGTACTTTGAAATATAACATTAGCGCCTTCATCTTTAATTCCACAGTTGCTAGCTGAGAGTTCTTCTAGTAATTGGCTATCAACAAACTTTTTTATACCTTCATCTTCAAGAGGATTATCATTTAACTTTAAATGTGTAAGACCGCTTTTTGATAAAGGGCCGGCTCCTAAGTGAGTTATGTCATTGCCTGAAAGGTCAAGTTTTTTTATGTTACTCAAACCTGCCAATTCTGCTGCGCCTGTGTCACCTATTAAATTTCTAGACAAGTTAAGGTATTTTATGTAAGTATTTTGTTTTAAAGCTTCCACTAATATGTGTACATCATCGTCTGTGCACTCTCTCGATTCTAAATCTAAAATATCATCAGTATAAGCATTACTGCGAATTTCTTCTAAAATTGAAATACTTAAAGGCATAGCTTGGGTTCCTATAATTGACATTCTACCTAAAATTGAGTATAACATTATATTATAGCCGAGTCAAGAACGATATTTTTCAAAGAAAGGAAAACAAAGCCCCAGTTGTGGCTTTTTAGCCTTATTTATTCTACAATGAGTTTGTGTGTTGGGTAAATAGCTATTTGGCGTTTATCCTTCATTTTAGTCAAATTCTTATCTTGAAATATAAATGTGTAAGGAGTTATATTTATGCCGTCAATTCACAAAGTTGATTATGCCACTTGTGAAGTCAAAACGTCTAAGAAAAATAAGCGTGAGGCTTCTTCTCTAGAAAAAACGCTAATTATAGGCGCTTGGAATAATCGTTTTAATAATGGGGAGGAAGATAAATACAATAACCATAATTATGCAAACATTGTTATTGTTACAGTAGATAATTTACCTCCATTTATTGCTCCAGCAAGGAGCTCTGATAAAATACACAGTGAACCTATTGCATTAGCAAATATTATTAATAAGATGATTAAAACACTGTCTACAGGCGAACCAAAACTACCAGATAATTTACAGAAATTATTGAAAGATTTATTGAAAGAAAATGGAGAGGTAAATATAAAAAAGTTAACTAGCGGTATTAAAAGATTTTCTCGCGATCCTAAAGAGCACGAAGAGCAGGTACAAGATATTAATCGGCAAGCTTGGAGCGCTGTCTTTAAGTTCAAAAAAGTTTTTGATGCATTTAACGTAACTGTAAATTTATTTAGTGAACGAATCCCTTGCATAAACAGCTGTGAAGCAAATACTGGATGTCAAGATAAATTACAAGATTTGCTGACTGATGCAAGACACAACGTTTATTATGCATTTCCGAGAGGCATTTCTAACGTTCAGTTTAAGGGAGAAATTATCAAAACCGCCACTGAGAAATTAAAAATGCTAACAAATGACGAATCTATTAAAAAAGCGTGCCAGGACATATTAACACTGATAGGAGAAGAAAGAAGAAAAATTAAACAAGCAGTAAAAGAGGAAAAAGAGAATTGCGAGCGTATAGCTACGAAGTGTTATACAGAACTTTCAAAAAAGTTAGATGATTTATTAGAAAAAGAAAAATTATCAACCCTGAAAGCTCCAGATCAAAAGCTAGAGTTTGAACAAGTGCCTAAGCTCGAAGTTTGTTCATCAGTAATGGATGATATTAAGATGAAAGAGTATTGCAAAAAATTACATGAATTTGACATTAAAAATATCAAAATTAAGCAACACCATAATTGGGACGATGAACCTAGCAATCAAAAAGAATGGGTAATTATAGTATCATGTTTAGATAAAGATGCTCACAGTGACGTCGAAGCAACATTTAAGGCATTAGGAATATCAGAACAACAGACAGGATCTAATTCAAATATTTGCTCTTCTGCAGGCTCCAGCTTATCATCCTCAAGCTCGGATTATTCTCCAAGTGATGATGCAATAACAACACAACAATCATTTGGCACATTAAAGCCTTCAGAAAAAGAATCTTTAACTGCTTCTTTACACAGTAATTCTAGCTCATCATCTAGTTCTTCTAGCTCAAGTCCTTCTCAAAATGATTCAGATAAAAGAATAGAAAACTCAAGAAAACAAGGTAAACAACAAACTCAAAATATTGAGGAAAACAATCCCCTTCCAGCAATGCCTGTATCAGGAAAAAGAGCTATTAATCGTTCAAAAAGGTAGTGCCGCATTTTATTCATTGATAAACTCCTTTTGCTACCTTATGGAGTAACTTACCTGTTTGTAGAAGGTTTGAAAAGTAGCATTAGAGGGATTTTATCACTTAGCGAAGTAGATTTCTTTACACAGGTATTTCAAATAAATTTTTTAAAGAAGAAAAATTGAAAAATAAAGAAGATGTATTAACTTGACGCGTATGGTTTTTAGAACGGTGTATACGATTTCAACAGGATCAAGCCTATGAGCTTGACAAAACAAGGGCTGAAGCTAAAAAAATGAAAGCTGAAGCTACATTAATCAATGCTGAAGTAAGCAGAGAGCATAATGCTGCAGCCACTAAGATCGCTCTGGATTCTAAAAATAGACAAAAATAAAACGTAATAATGTGTTGCAATTAGATTATTTTATTGAGACAAATGATGTTAGTTATTGAATCAGAATCAATGTATGATAATTTTGTTTTATGCAAAGAAAAGATTTACATAAATGTGTTACCAATTTTATACAAATTTCCGATAAAAGAAGCAATCAATATATTAAAAAAATTAGATACTGAGGGAAATGCATTAAAAAATATAATTAAGCATAAAGATCAAGAAATAGAGCAAGCATTGTCAGAGCTGCTAAAATGTAAAACTGACGAAACAACTCAGCCTTTCTTTAGATTAATACTTGCTGAAATAATAAAATGGCTTCAGCTTAGGATAAAGTTAGGTAAAACATATGGTATCGTGCAAGAGATACGTGATGGGGTTAACGATTTCTGGATAGCTCAATATAGAACTTTGCATGGAATATGTTACACTTTTGCTAACCCAAAGAAACCGTTAGAGTACGTCAAGCATTTATATTGTAATGGTTCATTAAAAACATTCAGCACTACTGCCAAGAAAAATCCGATTCGCTTAGTTACTAGAAGTTGTCTCAAAAATACTTTTTCAACAAAATCACCACTGTTGCTAAA
>CAMFJH010000064.1 GCA_945956915.1 uncultured Francisellaceae bacterium
CGAAAGGGGCCTTTACTTCTGAAAATGCTTTGGTTAAACTGATTTACAGTGCTTATCAGAAAATATCGGTAAAGTGGAGTCAGCCGATGCACAACTGGGCACTCATTGTTTCGCAGCTCGATATTTATTTTGAAAATAGATTAAATATTAAATATTGAATATTGAATTGTGATTTTAGGGTGACACACTTAGATGAACATTCTCTTTAAATTCGACATGATGTTCCTGAATTGGGTACAGTAAGTGGCGGATTCAATGGGTCATTGCAACAATCCACTGGCTCTATCGAGCGGAGAAGAAAATTGCAATACTTTTCTTAGACGTTGATTGAATTGCAAAGCGGCTGCGTTTAAATGCTTCTGGGAATAAATCGATAAATTTGTTTTCTTCAGAAAATATTGCCTTAACAAACTGGTATCCGGTAAATAAACCGCCTTTAGGCATTATTTACCGGATACCAATTGACAGTATTAACGCTTTAAATAAAGGCATATTTTAACTTTTCCCTAGATAACACAAGTATGAATAAGACTGGTTTATACAGAATATTTATATTCTCTCTTTAAATTCCATTAAGTGATTTTAGGTCCAAATCCACTTATTTTTTTTTCAATAGTATAAGTTTTATCGCATTGATCATTGACAGAAAGAATAAGTTTTGTTTCTGGAAACTCAATGTGATTTATAGAAATATTAGCTAAGAATGTTAAAATTCCTCTTACTTCCCCCCCGCCAACGATTGGATTGTTTCCTGTTTTAGCTTCCAATGCATCTTCTTTCTTTATGAGTCTACTCCCATTACTTAACTTAAAATCAAAATCTTCCCTCAAACTATGAGGGATAAATGAAGCCCCTATAGAATTTCCATCAACTAGAATTACTTTTAATTGCCAATTTTTAGCAATACTAGCAACCAACCCACTATTAATAATAGTAGCTTCCAAAATTATACCGGTTCGTGTTGAATCAAGAAGTGAAACATTATCTATAGAAATTGAAAAATTAATATCACATAGTTTTTTAATTTTTTCTCCTAAGTCTTTAATTAAATTGTCTTTTTTTACAACCACTCTATAACCTCCTTCTAAAAAGCATGCTAATAAAAGCAATAACATAATTATGGCTTGCCAGTAATATGGCATGTCGGGAATATAATTTATAATAAAGTTAGTTTTTTCTGCATCTAATTTAACCCACCGCTCGCAAATTGCCTGAAGATTCATGATAAGTTCAAAACAAATAAAGGAGAAAACTTTGTAGGTCAATGGTATTGAAATAGAAAGCATTTCATACCACGTAAAGATTCTTTTCGAAAAATTTTTAAATTTCGGCATTTAACTATCCATTTTAACTTAACCAATAACTTAGAAAGTGAAATTATACTTAATTACAGGTCCAATCTCAATTGATATACCCGATTTCTTTGCAATGAGAATTATGGATGTAGTATGATACTATTTCTTAAATTTATGGAACGATGGTTTGAAGCTATTCGTAGCACGACGTCATGAGTATTTTGGGGGCATGAGTATTCCTTTATGCTCGCTCGTTCGCCGTTGCAGTGGACTTTTTGAAAGAAATTTTTTAAAAATCAAATACTTAAATTTAATGCTTGGTGTGGATTCTATAGTGCAGCGCTACAAATTAGAACTCACAGTGCTCTGTTTTGTGAACGGCTTGAGTTGATAAATTTTAAAAAAGCTGCTCCTTCAAAGACTGCCATTTTGGGGTTCATTTTATTTACTCTTTATAATTTGGTTTAAAAAACAATTAATCTTCTGTAAATCATAAACCAAAGGTACATACAGGTCCAAGGTTTCTAATAAAGGAAAGGATTATTGTAAACTTATATATGGTTTTTTTAGCTAACAAAATATGTTTCCTGAAAGCTTAGCTTAATAGCTATCCGGTAAACTTACAATTTAGAATAATTTATGGATTTGCAAAAATGATTTTATCTTGAACTTTAAGTCTCACGGATCTAGTGTATAATAAGCAGTACTGCAAATACTTGAGGTAAATTAAATGAAAAACCAACCGACCACATGGTCTTTAAAGTATACAAAGGAAGAATTGGAAAATTTGACTACTCCCTTGTTAACTGCAATTTCTGTCGAAAACAATGAACTTGCGAAAGAGTTAATCAATAGGGGTGATAGTATTGAAAAGTGTGATCACTACGGAGACACTCCTATAATAGCGACAGTGCAAGTTGGAAATGTTGAAATGTTGAAATGGTGAAATTTCTTCTTGAAAAAGGTGCTAATATATATACGAAAAATAAACAGGAATGATGCTGTTGATATTGCTTTTACAGAGAGAGCTAATTATCCTGAAATAAGGACATTAATTGATGATCATAAGTTGTTATTGTCTTCCCTGCCTAAGGAGTCTTTTAAAAAAAAGTAAAAAAGGCGCCATCTAATTATTTTTGAAATGATAACATTTCTTTCTTCTTCTTGTGAGATATTAACGATAGAGGTAAATTAGGTCTGAAAATGGATCTCTAATCATGTAGGTTTTACAAAGGCATGTGGCCAAAATTTAGCTTAATTAAGTTTTTTGACAAATTGTACTTCTCACTATCTATTATAATCATAATAGGAAGCACGTTTCTGCTTTACTATAATTTTATAAAACCAACTGAAGCTAATTTCTCTTATTATAAAAAAGCAAGTTTTACTGCAAGTAAATTAGTTGATTATAAAAGTAAATATAGCGAAAATACAAGGAAGCGTTGTTATGAATTTTTTACCCATAAGAGAGAAGAATCAAATGCTGTTAATGAAATGACTAAACTCCTAAAAAAAGCAGAGATAAAAGCATTAATAGATGCAATAGCCGAAGCATTAGATGATCATGAAAAATATATTTCTAATCTACAAGAGTTCAAATATGATAAAAAGGAATCATGCTTTAATTATAACGGAACATTGCAAGAAAAAAATCTAAATTTTTATTGTGAGCGGAGTATTAGCATGCTCAAACAGCAATTACCTTCTTATAGATTTTATCCATACTTTAATAGTTTTGTAATTTTAGTTGTTATTTCATTGAGCTTATTTTTATTTAGAAAATGGTGTATATGGCTAGTTAGAGCATAATGCCCAAAACACGTATTTATTGTAAGGCTCTCATCTGACCTGGGCCAAAAGAATCTTGTTCAATAAGATGCTGCCCAGAAAAAGGGTTTAAGCCAATCAATTCTGCTTTTAGCAAATTCACATATATCTATCTTGCCATCTGCACCACACATAGTATGGTGTCTGGTAAATAAACCGCCTTTAGGCATTATTTTTTAAGAAGCGCGAGGTCAATGTTGAAAGGCGATAAATCTGAGATACCTTGTGCTGGATTTCGCAAGGGTAATTCTTGTAGGACATAACGTAACCAGGCAAAAGGCTTAATGCCTCACTCACTTGTATTATTGTTATTTCCTAAACGCTCTTCAAGGTAAGTGTTAAGCTTAGTCCATTAAGTTAAGGTATAAGCAATGGCTGTGCCTAAAGCGCTTTTGGAAGGTACTTTAGGTTGGATGTCCATTAAATAGGGTGGAGTTCTTCTAAGATAGGGTTACCTTCCTTTAACCTTAATTCATATCGGCCTTTGGGAGACAGGCCTTCAATTTTAGCTAATTTGGCTATTGTATTTAAAACGGTTTAAGCGACCCCTATTTTTTACATTATCCACAATTGATGCAACCATATATTCCTACTTCATTGTCACAAAATAGAGCAACTTTTACAGATAAGCATGTTTTACTATTTTTTTATTATGTACATCGATACCCATCCCATATAAACCTTTTTTTCAGTATAATCATATCTTCCCATAGCCTTTCTCCTACACGATTTTTCAGAACCTTTATTTTATTAGGAGAAAGATCTTTGGAATTACTTAATTAGATTTTCAATGAGTCAATACCTATTATTGTCGCTAATGAGGGCGGGGCGGAGGACGTGTGTGTAAAGTGAGAGGTGGTGGCTTTGGTGCTTCAGAGGGGAAAGGCTGTAAAGCAGGTTTGCGATTTAACACAGGCATTGGCGTTTGAGGAAGATAGACTGGCCCTTTTTGCACCCCCCTCTTGTAAAGCTTGTCCCTCTCCTGAGCCTTTAGTTTCTAAACCTATTGCCAATTTTGTCAGTTTAGCCGCTTTAGCTGCTGTTTTTAATGGCTCGTAACGATCACCATTAAATTTTGTTAATGAAAGCAAGTATTCTAAGTTACGATGATCATCTAATGAAAAGGTGCTGAGAGCCTTAGCTAGTTTCACTTGATCTAGAGATACTAACTTATGAATAACATCTTTTGTCTGTTGATCTACTCTAGCTACTTCAACTGCTATTTTTGTCTGTAGTTCTGCTTCAACTGCTCTTTTTAATGGCTGGTAACGCAGATCATCATTAAATTGTGTTTCTTTAAGCATCTGTATTAAGCAAAGATGATTATCTAATGAAAAGGTGCTGAGAGCCTTAGCTAGTCGCTGGCGCTAAATGTCATGCGGCTTTTTTCCTATATTTACCTTTTT
>CAMFJH010000065.1 GCA_945956915.1 uncultured Francisellaceae bacterium
AACAGGTTTTTATGATTAGGTACACCTATTCCCCCGGTTTATTGAGAAGTTACTATTTAAATTTAAAACTAACATCGCTTGTTGCAGTTTATAAAACTTTGTGAGAGAATCCATTAGGCTGAATGCATGATACTTAGTGTTGTGCCAGTCACGATTATATATAATCGTATGGCATACTGCCTGTGATTTTAAAAGGTTTTACTAAATTCAAGGAGTTGATTAATGCTCACGAGCCAAAAACACAAGCCAAAAACCGCATTATTATCTCCTCACGTGAGTGTTAGTGATTTGAAAGAGTTCTTAAGACTGGTAGCAGAAGGCGAACAAGACCAAGCTGAAACCATGCTAAAGAGCAACCCAAGCCTAGCTTTAGTACCTGGAGATGTCACAGACTTATCCAAACGCACCTTCACAAATATTACAGCCTTTCAATATGCGGTCTGGGCACTAGATTGGCATATGTGGACGATGATTCGAAAATACTTGCCTGATGCAGAAGCGAAACAACAAGCCGAAGGATTTGAAACAGGTGCTTGGACTAATGCTCATGGTATTCACGCCAATTTAGAACTGCTCCTTGACGGCTATTTTGGTGCTAGTTGGCATTATAATGGGGAAGAATATGAGGAAGGCGATAAAGTTTGGGTAGAACAAATCGGTAGAGCACAATTTTTATTCCCTGCTCATATAATAAATGAATATTGCCATCCTACACGTCCATTTGACCATCCTAGTCCCAATTTCAGAGATACCACTACTCTTCCCCGCAGCCGTATTATGGGCAAAGGGGAATGGTTCACAACTTCACATAATGGCGGCAAATTAGGAGAAACATTCGCTTACTATCGTGATTCTCCGACAGGGTGGACATCATCAGCTGTGTTGTATCGAACATCGGTGAGTTACTATTCTTCAGAATCTAAGAGCATGGAGGCATTGTCTAGTACTCGTATAGCCCAGCGTGAGGAGCTCATAGCCGAATTAAAGCCAAGGAGCGGCCAGAGAAACGCCAGCGACTTAAAAGATTTGGAAGGGTTCTTGAGACTGGTAGCAGAAGGCGAACAAGACCAAGCGGAGGCTATGCTAAAGAGTAATCCTAACCTAGCTTTAGTGCCTGGTGATGTGACAGACTTATCCAAACGCACATTTAAAAACATTACAGCCTTTCAATATGCAGTCTGGGCACTCGATTGGCATATGTGGAAGATGATTAGAAAATACCTACCTGGTGAAGCCGCCAAAGAGCAAGCGAAAGGATTTGAAACAGGGTCTTGGGTAAAGCAGTATAATGTCAGTGCACAACCCTTATTAGAAAAGCTCATTAATGCTTTACAGACGGCTATTGATTTGTACAAGGCTAAAAAATATACCGAGGGCAATACGGTCTGGGTACAACAAGTTGGCGGGGCACAGCTTTTATTGCCTGCCCATGTGATAAATGAATATTGCCACCCAACACGCCCCTTTTGCCCGCTACCAAATTTCAATGATGAGTTAGTCCTCCCGCGGTTTCGTACAACTTTCGATGGGGACTGGTTCGATGCCTCGTATGCTGGAGGTAAGTTAGGAAAGGAGTTTGCTTTTGAGCGTGGGCGTGCTGGCACGGCCGGCGTTTATCCGAACAGTGGTTGGGCTACTGATGACCTGGCCTGCGTCAGAGTTCTGTCTAGTACATGTATAGCTCAGCGTAAGGAGCTCATTGCCGAATTAAGGCCTAAGAGCGTTGTAAATAATCCGCAAACTACTTTTTCCGCTACTAATCCATTATTACAAAGTTTACAAATGCAATTAATGAAAGGAGAAGGGCAGAGTGCAGCCAGCTTTAGCCACAAACAAACAGATACTAAGATAAGCCTAGAAACTCTTGCGCATGATTTACAAGAAATCCAAAGAGAGAAGCAAGAATTAGCTCAGACTTCTCAGGCACTAAAAACCCAGTCCAAGCGTCTTCAAGAAACATTACAAAAGGAAATAAGTACTCGAGAATCTGAATATGCACTCTTAAAACAACAGCAAGAAGCTTTTCAAAAACAAATTGAGGATTTACGAACAAGCCTCACTCAAAAATCCAGCATGGATCAAGAAAGCATACAAAGCACCTTAAGAATATTACAAGAACAATTGTTAGCCGTACAAACCAAACAAGAAGTTCTATGGAATGAACACGAAGCCAAGACTCAGAAACGTGAGGCACTTAGACGATTTCAAAGCCACCCTAATCTGTTACTTTTCTATCGCACAGTTCATATTAAATTAGAAGAAATCTTTATTAGCTTTAAAACTGTTGCAGGTGGCTTTGTTGAGCCTGTAGAGGGCAATGTCGCTATTGCTAAATCTATCTTCGATGCGCTAGGTGATACTGTTTCTATAGTACCTATTGTAGGAGCCGCTGTCGATAAATTTTTAAAATGGACAGTCAGTAAAGGGCTTGAAAAAATAGACAGTGCCCGACAAAAAAACACGGCGAGAAATGCGTCAGAACTAGTGACTTTGTCTGAGCTTAAAAAATATACGGAAAGCATTGCTAGGCAATTAACCGAGCGTTATGCAGACCAACTAGTAGAACGATTGGCGACACCGGAAGAGGAGCAAGCAGCAACCCATCAATTAAAGCAGGCATTAGATAAGACGAAAGCAATGGTGCTAAAAGGTTCATTTGCTTCCTCTGCGAAACAATTAGCTGCCTTTGGAGTGCTTTGGATGATAGACCAACTATATGATGCAGCGAACATAGATGTATCAAAAGAGCTTGATAAAGTACTTTTATCAGTGATTAGTCAAAAAAAGCCCCCTAATAAAATTAAAGAGTTTTGGCAGGAAATTACAAAAAACTTAGATATAGGTATTCGTAGTAAAAATGGTGACCTTTGGCATCCGGAAGCCGTTTATACCTTACCCGGCCTTAAAGTAGGAGATAAATATTATAGCAACGGAACGCTACAACCTACGATATACGGCTGGCGCTTAGGTACGCTGCAAGAAGTGCAAGCCTTAGGTTTAAGACTAGCTCAAGTACCTGCCACTCAAGTTTTCACATTAGAAACTCAAAAAGTTATTCAATCGATTTCAGCAGTAAATAACACTGTAAAAAAAGTGGAACAAAAAACGGACGAACATAGCGCAATGTTAGACAGAATGGGAAAGACGATAGACATTGCAGGAAGCGCACATTTTAAAGCGTTACAGGCAGACCTGGCAAAAGAAAAGAAAGCCAAAGAAGAGCTAAGCGAAAGATTGGCACGATTAGAGGAGTTGCATGTTCGAGCTGCAAGCCCTGTTTCTAAAAGAAGACCAAGTGGGATAAAGAATTTTACAAAGAAAGATGAAAAAGAAAATATGCTAGAGGCATTGGAAGAATTAAGAATGTTTTTTTTAGGACAAAGAGATACGGGAGAGGAAAGCGCAAATATTGAGACTTACAAAAAATATCTAAAAATGGCTAATAAAGATGCAAGACTGGTTTATTTACAAGAAGAGAGAAAGCACGTACTTTGCATAGGTCCTGACATACTAAACAGGACAGCAGCAGCTAAAGCAATATGGGCTATGATACAGGCTTTAGAATCTCAAACGCCACAGTCCACATTACCGCCAGCGCGTCAGCCTGTCCGTGCTGTAAGTCCTTCTCCTGTAAATATCCCCAAAGCTGCCCCAATGACTGCGCCATCTGCCTCTTTTGAACAAAAGGATGGCCGCCGCGTGCTACATCAGTTTCAGAGCTTGCCTAGAGCACCTGTTCCCCCCTTGCCTACAACACCTGCTTCTCAGGCTCGTCGATTGAATGCTGCTAGGCAAATGAAGAAGGAGGAGACTAGTTGAAATGTGGATTGCTATTCAAATAACCTTAATGAATTCTGATAGGTTAATTGCTATGGTTCTGCCCTAAGATTTTCTCTATCGCCTTTTTAGTTCGTTCATGAGCTGTATGATCGCGTTTCAAACCTTCCTCTTTATGCACCAGCTGCTCTTTAAGCAAATATTAACACGCCAATTCATATTTATTTGCATATACATATAAATAGTATATACCGAGTATCATTGATAGCTTTGTCATATGATAAATTATAGGTCTTTTAATATATTTGAATAAATAGGTTATAATACTTGCAGTTAAGTCTTTCTCGTCCTTGGCTAAATAAGACTTGCCAAGATGGATTACATGAACATTGGGAACAGGTTAAAATGAGCACTAACATAATGATTGACAAATGTAATACAAATATGTATACTTTAATTACTCAGACCTGCCACGCCTCTTTACAATGCGCACCACGGCGGGTTGTTTTGGTTCTCCTGCAATTCTGTAGAAAGCATTTAAGCGTAACATGTAAATCCTTGTA
>CAMFJH010000066.1 GCA_945956915.1 uncultured Francisellaceae bacterium
CTAAGGCTGAGTTTGCCTCTATATCCTTTTGATACTCAACCCTATTGGTTTGAAGGAGCAGCAGATACTAAAACAATGAGAGACATTATCAATGTATAACCTAACAGAAATTTTAAAAGAGATTTTTTCTGAAGTTCTTCTATGCCCTCTGAGTGCTATAGATTTAAACAAAGCATATGCGGATATGGGGGTAGATTCTATATTAGCTATTCAAATATCAGAACTTATTAAACTAAAAACGGGCTTTAATATAAATCCATCTGATTTATATAACTTTTATTCAATTAATCAATTGCAAATGCACATAGAAAAAAATTTAATTAAATCTCCCAACTCAGAATCAATAACTGCTGAAGCTTTAGTAACAAATAAACTGAGCGAAGAGAATAAAATTGTTATCGTAGGAATATCTATTCGTACGGCAGACGCTAATAATTATGATGAATTTTGGGACAATATCTTGAATAAAAGAAATTCTGTAAGAGAATCAGACAGGTGGTTTCGTGAAACAAATCAGAGTTACAAAGGGGGATTTTTAAAGGATATTAAAGGTTTTGATGCTGAATTTTTTAAAATATCTCCTAAAGAAGCTTTATATATTGATCCACAACAAAGACTCTTACTTGAGGAAAGTTGGCATGCTTTCGAAGATGCGGGTTTAGATTTAGAGACATTAAGTGAGAGTAAATGTGGTGTATTTGTAACTTCATTACCTGGGGATTATAAATACTGGTTTGATAATAGAAAGGATGCATATAATACTTATAGTTTTCAAGGTAATTCTGCAGCAGTGTCGGCAGGAAGAATTTCTCATTTTTATAATTTGAAAGGCCCGGCTCTCATGGTTGATACTGCGTGTTCCTCTTCCTTAGTAAATTTAGATTTGGCTATTAAATATTTAGAAAGTGGATCTTGTGAAACAGCTTTAGTCGCAGCGGTTAGTATTTTCACTACCCCCGAATTATTTGAATTTGCCAAAGCTTCTAATATTCTTTCAAAATCAGGAACTTGTTATAGTTTTGATCAGAGAGCGGACGGATTTGTGCCTTCTGAAGCCGTTGCATGCTTAGTTCTGACTACATTAAAAAATGCGAAAAAAAATAATCAAAGAATGTATGCTCTCCTAGAAGGCAGTCAAATAAATCATGACGGTACTACCAATGGATTGATGTCTCCTAATAGTTCTTCTCAACAAGAATTAATTTATTCATTATATCAACAAAAGAATATTAATATTAATCAAATAGCTTACATTGAATCCCACGGCACAGGCACTTCAATAGGAGATCCAATAGAAATAAAAGCTTTAACAGGAGCTTTTTCTAAGTGTGGTAGCAATTACGAAGCATATGTAGGTTCATCTAAAGCCAGCATTGGACATTGCTTAGTTGCATCGGGTTTAGTATCTATCATTAAAGTGTTAATGTGTGCAAAAAATAATTGTATTCCTGGTTTAGTAAATTTTCAAACCTTAAATTCTCAAATAAATTTAGAAAAATTCAAGATTAATCTGAATAATGAGATATGGCCTTTACATAAACCTTTAGCTGCCATCAGTGCTTTTGGGTTTAGTGGGACAAATGCCCATTTGGTTTTAAGAAAATTTGAAATAACAACAGAAATACCAAATGATGATCTTAGTCAAATTTTTATTTTTTCTTCTGCAACTGGCGAAAGTCTTATAAAACTATTAGAATCTTATGTCGTATTTTTAAGTAAGTCACAAGAATTAAACATGGGTAATCTTAGTTACACATTAAATACAAAACGGCAGTTTTTTGAAAAAAAATGTATTATCGTTGCTGAATCTAAACAAGAATTAATTAATAATATCAAAAAATTTCTTAAGGAAAAAAGCGGTAAAAATATATTTGATATCTCAGAGCCGGCTAAGACTACACATGATATTATGAACTGGTTAAATAACCGTGAAAATATTAAAAGTTCCTTACGTAAAAACATGTTAATTTCTCTGAGGGATTTATTATTAAAAGAAAAAACTATAGCTTCTCTTAAATCAATTTATCATGAGAATTATCAGCATATTAGCCTGCCTGGATATTATTTTTCTCACACTTATTATTGGATAGGAGATAGGCTCAATAACTCAAATCTTTTAGCACAGACTGAAAGAAAAATGCAATCATTGGAGTTTGGCCATTCGACAGCACAAAAGAATAAAGAAGACATTATTCATAACGTTAAGCAAATATTATCAGAAATTTTGGGATACAAATTAGAAGACATATCTGCCTCTAAGTCTTTCAGCGACTACGGGGTAGATTCTTTAGTAGCATTACAAATTCTTGAAAAGTTAAATGTTAACAGGAAAGACGTGCCATCCTCTCTTTTATTTGATTGTCAGAATATTGAAAAATTTGCTCACTATCTAATACACCAGGAAAGCAAAAAACAAACTTTTAAAAGTAACAATGAACATCTATCAATTGAATATCAAAAACACTTTAACTCTATACCAATCGAAATCAAAATAGTTGAAACAGAGACTAGTAGAACTGAATGGTTTATACTTGGAACCCACAATAGACCTCTTATGTTATTGCCGCCACTTAACATGTTGGCACATGCGTGGATTCAACAAATTAAATATTTTGTAGATCAATCATACCAGATATATATCCCACATTATCCAGGTCATGGACGAAGTACTTTTGTAGAAAAAAATTTATTTGAACTAGCAGAACAATTACTACAAGATTACGAAAAAATTGCCTTCAAGGAGTCTACATTTTCTTTGGCGGGGTGGTCATTAGGAGGCTGTTTATCTTTAATTATGAGTTACTTACAACCTGATAAAATTTCTGAAATGTTACTTATCAACTGTGCTGCTGATTTTTCTCAAGATTTATATGCAGAGTCGAGTTCTTTGAGAAAAGAGTTATTAGAAAATGCTGACTATTTAAAAATGCTATATAACAATAAGGAAGGAGATAATATAATAAATCTAGTGAGTGCCAATTGTTCATTAGAAATTCTTAAACATTATTATATAGAACTACAAAAGTTTAATATTAGAACTGATTTAAATAGCATTAAAACCAAAACTAAAATTATCTACGGTGAAAAAGATCCTGTAATAAAAAAAGAAGATGCAATCACATTAAGTAGTATTCCGAATTCAGAGATTGAATGTTTTGAATCATCTGGTCATTTTATACCATTAATTTCCTCATTTTCATTTAACAAGATAATGCAAAAATTTATTTCCTCATAATTTTATGTTTGATAAATTTATATTCAATAAAACACAATATCTCAGAAATGATGATAAAGTTAATAATTTCATGAGCTTTGGCATTGTACAATCAGAATTTTCTGAAATTAATGCTTTAAAAAATACGTTTTTAAATAAAAATGAATTGCATTCATTAGATAATTACACACATCAAAAGAAAAAAATGTCATTTTTATTAGGAAGATATGTAACCAAAAAAGCACTTTGTCTTCTAGACGATTACATGAAACCTGCAGCTTATTATCATATTGAAAATGGGCCTTTAGGTGAACCCTTTGTAATAAACTCAAATTATCAAATTTCTATTTCTCATACTAATAATTGGGCTACTGCTATAGCGAGCACGAAAGATACACCTTTTGGGATTGATATTGAGGAAATATCTAATCTTAGCAAAATAGACTCAACAAGTTTTTACTTGAGTATGGAAGAATACTCTATGTTCAATTTCACTGATCCTAATACAATTAAATGCAGTATTTGGTCTGTAAAAGAAGCCTTAAGCAAATTATTAAAAACAGGAATGACGATAGATTATAACCTTTTAAGTCTTAAGGCTGTTAAAGCTTACAACAATATAATGTATATTGAATTTAAAAATTTTCATGCATACAGAGCAATTTTATTTAAATACAATAATTGCATGATCGCCATTACTACTTATAAAAATGTAGAAATTTCTGATTTTTTTGCATTCTTGAATACTAGGGTTAAAATTGATACAATTTCATAAAAAATATAAAAAATTTCAAGATATGAGGTTAGTTTAAATTAGATCTTTCTGATCTTGCCCCGATTTAGTAGAGAATCCGAAAAGCAACTCTGGTATAGTGTTAGAGAGTTAGCTGATAGGAGATATCCATGTCTAGAAAGCCAAGAAAGTTGTATTCAAGAGAATTTAAAGGTTCTCCTGCAATCATGTAGGTAGTAGAAACGTAAGCGTTCGGCCAAATACATCTTGTAAAGAATAAGCACCCACCTCAATAT
>CAMFJH010000067.1 GCA_945956915.1 uncultured Francisellaceae bacterium
GGGGCATCAGACTATTTATTTGTTTTTAAACACCTTTTTTCCCGGACACCAGTGCGAGCAATGGGAAATTGAGTGGAATCAGAAGGTCTCAAAAATTCAAGGCAATTATAATCCTTTTATTTCAAAATAATCCTATTGGTGCTAATATCAAGAAATGAACTTATTTAAAAAGAAAACATTTATTTATTTTACAGGGATTATTTTATTATTAATAATCACGATTTCAAGGGCTGAAGCTTTACAAAAGCATAATAAACTTTGGTTGGGTTTTAATACTCAAACCTGATTGGATACCCCAAAAGAATGGCTAGCGTCATTGAGTTCGCAAGCACGGTTTACCAAACAACCCTCGCCGTTCGAATCCGATTATGTCGAAATGTGTGTGGGTTACCAATTTGTTGATCACAACAGCCTTTGGTTGGGTTACCGTTATGCGAAGCACATCAACAAGAAACCTAGCTATTCTGAAAATCGAATGATACAGCAATGGATATTTAATAACAAGAATAATGTATTTCAATATGGATTTCGTTCGCGTCTAGAAGAGCATTATCGTAGCCATCAAAAACAGCTGTCCTTGATTTGTCGTGAAAAAGTTTCTTTGGAGTTTCCCTTTCAAATCTGTTCGAACATTAATCCATTCTTATTTAATGAGATATTTATTCCCCTAAATAAAACCATCTATACTTCCCGAAAGTTTATCAGGGAAAATCGCTTGTTTATTGGTTGCAATTATTATATTGGAAAAACAGCTTGGTGGGAAATTGGGTATATTTTGCAATACACCGCAAAGACCCCACTTAATAGTCATAATCAGTTAAATAATATATTATCGATTAATTTTAATTACAAATAAATCATATTTCATTAAATTTTTGAATAAATTTTGAATTTAGTATATCCACATGACTATTCCAGCAATAATAGCCGTTGCTGGAATAGTCAGCATCCAAGTCAAAAATATTTTATGCATTATCGGCCAGTGCACTGCCCAAAAACTTTCTGAAATACCAACACCGACTATAGAACCCGTTACTGTTTGTGTTGTTGAAATGGGAATACCAAAATCAGTAGCGGCAGAGATCACCATAGCAGCAGATGTTTCAGCACAACAGCCTCTTAATGTGCTCAAGTGGGTAATTTTCATTCCCATTGTATGCACGATGCGCCATCCACCTGCAAGTGTACCTAAGGCAATCACAAGATGACAAGAAATAACAACCCAAAATGGAATGTAAAAATGATCGCCATGCCAAGCACTTGAATAGAGTAAAGCAGCAATAACCCCCATTGTTTTTTGAGCATCATTTCCACCATGGGTTAGGCTTAGCAATGCCGAAGAGATAAGTTGTAAACCTTTAAACCATCGATTATTGCTTGCTTCAGTATTATATTTTGTCAGCCTGACTACTAAAAATGTTAAGGCAAGTCCAATTATCAACCCTAATAATGGTGAAAGTACAATTGCTGCTATGATTTTAGTAAGTCCAGACCATTCAAGGGCCCCTATTCCGCCTTTAACAAAAGCTGCACCAGCAAGTCCACCAATTAATGCATGTGATGAGCTAGAGGGCAGCCCATAATACCAGGTAATTATATTCCAGATGATAGCACTCGACAGTGTAGCAAAAATAAGATAAGGACTGACGATAGTAGGCTGAATAACGCCTTTGCCGATGGTATTAGCCACAGCCAAGTTAAAGAACATAAAGGCTATAAAATTAAAAAAGGCAGCCCACATTACGGCTTGCAGTGGTGTTAAAACCTTGGTAGCAACGATGGTGGCGATGGAATTTGCTGCATCATGAAAGCCGTTGGTAAAATCAAAAGCAAAGGCTAAGAAAAGCACAAACAAGATAAATACAGAACTGGTTTCCATGCATTAAATACCAACTATAGATAATACTATAATTATAATGTAGAACAAAAGAATTGCACAGTAAAAAAATGGTTTTTCGTCTATGCTAATCTAATGCAAATCAATTCAATCATTACTTTACCCGCAGCGATTGCCATAGGGATTGGTGGCATAATAGGTGCTGGAATATTCTCAATCTTGGGCGTGGTTGCACATGCTTCAGGTGCTGCCATGTGGCTTTCATTTTTAATAGGTGGTCTTATTGCCCTATTTTCAACCTACTCTTATGCTAAATTAGGTGCTCAATTTCCAACAGCCGGCGGTGCAGTTGAATTTATCGTTCAAGGCTGGGGAAAGGGCGTCATCAGTGGCGGATTCAACGTATTTATGTGGATTGGCTATATCATTTCTATTGCCCTTTATGCCCAAGGATTTTCTGCCTACTGTTTAACTTTTATTTCATCTACCCCAGCCCCTCTACTTTCGAAGGCAATTGCCACAAGCATTGTGATATTTTTTACCTTCATTAATATCCTCGGTGCAGGTTCTGTAGGTAAATCTGAATTGTTGATTGTAATTATAAAAGTAAGCATCCTTGTGCTTTTCGCTGTTGTTGGATTATTTTATATCCAACCAGAAAATCTTGCTATTTCACATTGGAATAGTGTTGATAATATTTTCTTTGGAGCAGCTGTACTTTTTATTGGATATGAGGGTTTTGGTCTGATTACCAATGCAGCAGCCAATATGGAAAATCCTAAAAAAAACATACCTAAAGCATTGTACTTAAGTGTATTTATCGTAATTCTCATCTATGTTGCTGTTTCTATCACTGTAATGGGAAATCTCAGTATTCCTCAAATTAATAAAGCTGGCGATTTCGCCTTAGCCGAAGCCGCTAAGCCATTTTTAGGAATGCTTGGGTTTAAATTAATTGCCATTGCAGCACTTTTTTCAACTGCTTCTGCAATTAATGCCACACTTTTTGGTGCCGCAAATGTCAGTTATATGGCCGCGCGTGATGGTGAATTACCTCAAGATTTTGTTCGCAGTGAATGGCGAAATGCAAGGGACGGGCTATTATTCACAACGGGGTTAGTGATTATTTTTATTCTTTTTTTCGATCTTTCGGGAATTACCATGATGGGGAGTGGTGCTTTTTTATTGATTTATGCTGCAGTCAATGCGGGACATCTCAAAATACTACACATAACAGGCGCCAAAAAGTCTTTAGTTATCATTTCCTTAGTGTTGTGCTTGATTTTTTTCTGTATTTTAGAAATTTATACTATGAAGCATGCACCGACTGCTATATATACCATGATAGCATTATTGGTGGGATCTTTTGTTTTTGAGAGAATTCGTAAAGCTAAATCTCAAAACATTTTAAAGCAGTAAGTCATTAGTTATGTTTGAAAAACATTCTGGAGTAGCTTTTCCTAAATAATATCCCTGGCAAAAGTCAACGCCTAGTTTTTTGACAGTGTCATATATAATTTTATCTGAAACAAATTCGGCAATCGTGTAAATGTTAACTTTTTTACAGAATGCGACTATCATTTCAACCATAATTATATTTTCTTTGTTGTTGTATGTTTTGAATTAATGTACCGTCAATCTTAAGATAATCGACATCAATCATTAATAAGTTTCTAAAATTTGAACAACCCGATCCAAAATCATCGATGTCAATCTTAACTCCCATTTTCTTAACTTCTTATAGTAAGTCATTACTATTGTTCGCAAGGTGCGATTTATTAGTTCTTATTCAATCGTCAATTTTCATATTGAAGTACTTTTAACCTATCACCAGAGTGATAGGTTAAAAGTACTTCAATTTCTTTATTGAATCATTGCTTTTTTCGCTTTTTCCGGTCTACTTCCTCGACCTCATCCTGTCCAGGAGCTGTTTGTGCATTCGGTACATTAGGAAGGGTGATAGAAATGGAAGAAGCAGTTGGTCCTACAATCATGATTGGCTTAGCTTGAGGTGCGCTTGGTCTAATGAATTTAGAGAGTTCCTTAAGATCATCACGTATTTTAACTAAACTTATTTTTAAATTTATCGCTTGCTTTTTTAAGGACGCCATACGTTGTTTAATATTCAATTGCAATCTTTGTTCTGCTTCTAAGCTTAAGTTTATGCCCTCAAGACTGTTTAAAGCTTGATTCCTGCCAGACAATATTGCAAGCGAAAATGCATTTTCTCCAGCAGAGCTAATATGGTTTCCGCAGATACTTAAAGTACCTATTGTACTTTCAGCTAACGCTTTTGCTCCTACATTACCGATGTGGTTATTGTCGATATTTAAAACTGATCTTGCCCCGATTTAGTAGAGAATCCGAAAAGCAACTCTGGTATAGTGTTA
>CAMFJH010000068.1 GCA_945956915.1 uncultured Francisellaceae bacterium
TAAAACTCATATTTACCACAGGGACAAACTTTGCTAAAGCACTTAGAATCGTTTCCAGCTTTTGGTCTAAAATTGGGCTAGGTTACACTCCTCCGATGCTAGCTCCCGTTAATTGGACAGATTAACTTGACAATACACATAGCGGAACTACTGGAACTATCCCATGTTACCTACTATAAGCACTAAACAAATAACTCCGCCACTGTTTTAATATCAAAAATCCTTTCTGCCCATTCAAGCAATTGCTCTTTACTTGCATTCATGATCCGCTCACGATCGCTCTCAAGCATAGGCCCAAATTTTTTCTCCAGTTGTTTCACTAAAATTTTAGCTTCACCTACCTGCTCTCCTTCTGCATGACCTTTTACATGACCTTCTGCAAGACCTTTCTTTTCTCCCATACCATAATGGGAAGCCAGCATGCTCGCTTCATAATGAAGGTTTTCTTGATAACGCTCATAAGCTTGCCTATCTTCCTCATTTAATTTCAATACATTGAGTTTTTCTGCAGCACTGTGGATCCCTTTTGCCTTAAATGTAGACTTGACTTGTTCATTTTTAAGAAAATATACCCACTCGTCAAATTTATCCTTAATTCTTTCATGAAATTGATTGACTTTAATCACATAAAATTCTGGATAGATGTCTGAAGGCGTATCAAATCCTAAACCATACAAGTTGCGTTCATTCTCATTTAACTGCAATGTATCGTGGTGATGACGACCTTTAAACACCGTACTTCCTTGATAAATATAATCTTCGCCTTGCCCCATGTTAAAAAAGACAATCGATACTGAAATCACTTTACAAATATCCTTATACTGATTTCCTTCTTGTAAATGTTCCGTAACGATTTTTGAGGTACCATACAAAATACGAGAGAGATAATCCCACTGGCTTGTGGTTTGGACCTCAATAATAATTTTTTCGTCTTTTTCATTCCTGACCAATAAATCGACACGATTAAATTTATCTTCCCGGGTATTTTTATTACCCTCAGATTCTAATATACTCTCAATACGGATATCTTTTTGGAGCAACTCAGACAAAAACCCCTCCAAGATATCAAAATTAGCTTTATTACGGAGCAGATATTTAATCGCCCAATCAAAACGAATTAATTTAGTCATGTAACACCTTAATTTAATCAACCTAACTTATTTCAGATAGAATTACTGAACACCTTATTCACTTTAGTTTATCCTTTTTAGGAAATAACATCCATCCAATTGCCTTCAGACATGCAAAAAGGGCACCTAGAAGGGGTGATGTTTAAATCACCCCTTCTAACAATCCAATTAACAAAACGAGAATATATGCTCCACATCCCCTACTGCTAAAGAGAAAAACTCATGAATGAAAATATCCCTCCGAAAAGATGCGTAATCTATGTAACCTTGGGCAGCCTCAGGAATAGCAAGCATATAAAGCTTATCAAACCGTTGAATGGCAAATTCTAACTCGCTTTCATAGCTTCCATAATAATGATTTTCCCAGACATCCTGAGCAGAATCTACATCGCCACAATGGTGTATTAGCTCTATTCCCAATTCACCTATGCTTGAAATGAATGCCGCTATTTTTTGAATAGACTTGATACTTTCCTCACCAATTATCTTCAAAGAACCAAAGCCTTCAGTTAAGTGAATACCATATTCCTCTGCATTTGGCATTGGACTGTCTAATAGCATTTTTTTAATTTCCTTTTGGATTTTATATAGCTCCTGAGTTGCGTCTATCCAAATGCCGTGGATCAGATCATTGTTATAGGCTGCTAAGCATATAACAAAAATCCGAGGGTTAGATGGGTTAATGTGGGTTGGGTTGTTTGATAATGAAAGATCGTTTAAGCTATCGTTAGCAGGGCAATCGCATATAAATAAGAACTTGATTCTTAACTAGTTTAATAGAAAAATACTTGTTTGCAAAATTATTTTTAGCAGCAAGGATTAGCTATGAACCTAACAGACACTTTCGTGACTCATTTCACAACGCTTGAGGACCCCCGAGAAGACACCCACCGATGCTTACATAATTTTTACGATATTCTTGTAATAGCCATTTTAGGTACTATTTGTGGTGCAGATGGCAGGATAGATATCTGTGAATTTGCTGAAAGCAAAATGGATTGGCTTAAAACCTTTTTGAAACTGCCTCATGGCATACCTTCTCACGATACCTTTGGACGGGTATTTTCTATGCTGGATGCACAGACATTTGAAATGTGTTTTTTAGAATGGATACATTCTTTATCGGTCGATGTAAAAAATGAAATTATTTCGATTGATGGTAAGAGTCTAGGCGGTTCTCATGACACTACAAAAGGGCAAAAAATGCTTCATATGGTTGGCGCCTGGGCATCTGAGAAACGAATGTTACTTGGCCAGGTAAGGACGGAAGAAAAATCGAATGAAATTACAGCCATTCCTGAACTATTAGATATGCTTAATGTTACAGGTAGCATTGTGACTATAGATGCGATGGGATGTGTGCGACACGAAAATGCTGATGATCTGAATGTTAAAGCAGCATAGCCTGCATTTAACCAGCTATTCCGATAGCTGTTCCCTACCTGGCCATACGATTCTGGCAACGGGATGGTATGAAGCGTCAGGGACAATGCAACCGCGGGATATACCGTAGGAAATCTCGTGAGAGATAACCAAAACTGCAAGCACTATGCGGTGAGGAGCTAGGGACGAACTATATGGCTAATGTAAGTGAACTTCTTAAACTGCCGTTATCGCGAAGGGGCCGAAAGTGCTGATAGGCCCTAACCAAAAGGTATCGCAGCAAGTATACAGGTCTGCATTCCTCCTGTATCTCGGATAATATGGCTGCCGGTGGAGAGGAAGAGCCTAAGTAGTTTTGGTCAGAACATTGGAACGTGGAAACCCTGTTGTTCTCCAACAGGAGTGGTAGGTTTACTGTGAAGTAAACCAATGGAACAGCAGGACAGGAGGATGGAAAAAGCGAATGCTATGGTGTAATGCTGTAGATACGGGTTGCAATATTACCTGACACATAAAATGAGCTGACGTCCATCTGGTCTTTAATGGCAAGAAAGTTTGAAGAATCGCATGTATGAAGGAAAGCAAATGACGGTTAAATTAACTGGTGCACCTCCAGCAAAATTAGAACACTGGAACACCATTGAATGGTCGACAGTGACTAAGGATGTAAAGCGACTGCAAATGCGTATTGCTAAGGCAACAAAAGAAAAGCGTTATGGTAAAGTCCAAGCACTGCAACGAGTATTAACCCACTCGTATTACGCAAAACTACTTGCAGTAAAACGTGTTAGTGAAAGCCAGGGCGCTAAAACCCCAGGAGTAGACAACATACTCTGGGGAGATTCAATCCAGAAAATAACAGCAGTCAAGGCACTTAAACGACGAGGGTACCAACCATTACCTCTTCGTCGTGTAATGATCCCAAAAAAGAATAGCAAACAACGACCGCTAGGTATACCAACGCTACAGGATAGAGCGCAACAAGCGCTACATTTATTAGCGTTAATGCCAGTGGCAGAAACTACAGCAGATAAACACTCTTATGGTTTCCGTCCATATCGTCGAGGTATGGATGCAATAGAGCAATGCTTCCGTGTGCTTGCCAAAAAGAGGTCACCTCGATGGATTCTCGAAGGGGACATCAAAGCGTGCTTTGATAAAATTAGCCATGAATGGCTTAAAAAAAATATACCAATGGATAAGGTAGTATTAAGCAAATGGGGAGTCTTCATTAAAGTGTGTCAGTAATAAAATGAGTTGAGAGAAGTCTATGAAGGTGCA
>CAMFJH010000069.1 GCA_945956915.1 uncultured Francisellaceae bacterium
CAAAAAAAAAAAAAAAATGTACAATAGGCGCAAACTGATCCACGTAGGGAAAAGATGCTAATATAGAGTTACTTCAGTGAGGACACCAGAGTAACTGAGGAAAAATAAAAAAACTGTAAATTACTTTAATTATTCAGTTGCGAAATAATCCTTTTGTTAGCTATTACTGAAGCAAATCGTTTTGGTCTAACAGGTAAAATAGTCCCCTGGTGATTATTTAAAATCTTTACTCCCTTATTGACAATTGATTCACTCTTTAGAAGGTTATCATAAATTGGGTCAATATTTAAATTACCCGTGTCCCTATTTATGGAAAGGTTAGCAAACATATGTTTTTTAATTTCTATGGCTTCCCTGGCCCATTGGGTGTACCCCTTATCATTAGAAATAGCCAAGGCTTCATCAAATTTTACAAAATGATCTGGTTGAAGCCAAATATGCTCTGCTAAAGCTGAAACGAAAGTTTCTGGAGGCTTGCTTAATTGTAGGGTTTTTTCTATTGAGTTTCGGTGTTCAATAAACCTTTCAACAAATTGTTGGTGAGTCCTACCAATATAGAACTTCCCACAAGAACACGGAATTTTATACACCCCACTTACTAAATTTCCCCGAGTTAAATCCTTACCAGAACTAAAAAAACTACCCATTGGCCTCAGCGATTGGAAACATGTATCAATACCAAATTTACGTAAAACCCGTGAAAGTTTCTCACCCAAACCAGGTACATATGGTAATGAAATGAAGCTTTTTGATACAACTAAATCTAAAGACTGAGAAACCTCAATAACCCTACTACTATGTTTGGCCCGTCTATTTTCAATTATTTTATCAATGAACTTAATTGGATAACTATTACAAAATAAAATATCCCTCAAGTATAACAATTCCGAATCCAGAAATTCCTGGGAACAGATTTTAAAGGCTCTATCCACTAGTGAAATTACAACCCCCCTTTTCACCGACATAGGGTGGCAAGAATGAAAATTTAAATACCTATCATTGTGCGTAGGTTTTCTGTAAATCGAGAAAAGTAAATGGAAATCCCTTTTAATTAATAAAATATCCAGAAAAGGTAATTTATTATTATCCTCAAATTCAACTGTAAATTTAATATTATTATCAAAACTATTTAAATGCTTACAAAATAGGTCTAAGGAGTCCAATCCATGTTTCCAAACGCACACCACATCATCCATGAACCTACCCCAGAAGCAAGGGGAGATTCTAAAACTGTTTATAGCGGAGGTTTCAATGGCATCTATGAATAGATTTGCCAATAAAGGAGAAAGAGAAGCCCCCATAGGTAACCCAAAAATTTGTCTATAAAACTCCCCTCGAAAACCAAAATAAAAAGAAAATTCATTTACCAGCATAATTAGTTTCATAATGACATCAATATCCAAACTGGCTAACGTCACATCCTGTATTAAATCAAAGTGTTTTTCTAATTTACTTTTTAAAATATCCTCGCACCTTTTTAAATCACAATTTGAATACATGGACACAACATCAAAACTGCAAAGAATTGAACTCTCCTCCAGCGTGAAATTGCGCAATTTATTAGTAAGATCAGTCGAATTTTTTAAATATGATTTTTGTGTTCCCAAAAGTGGACGCAAAGCTACCGACAACCATTTTCCTAATTTTGAAACAGGTGACAGAAAAGTTGACACAATGGGGCGGAGGGGGGATCCAGTCTTATGAATCTTAGGTAGACCATAGATCTTGGGTGCCGAACAACCCCTAGGATAATATTTGTTATAAAACTGTGGGGTAATGTGAAAATTATTTTTCATTGACTCTAATTCCTTTCTTGTTGATTTTACATATTTATCTGTAGGATCAAAATCAAGTTTTTTGTATGTAATAGTGTCCAAAATAATGGATTTCATTTGATTATTATAATCTTCAGTGTTCATAATTACGATCGTGTTTCCCTTATCGGCTCTGGTGATAGTAAGGAATTTATCCTTTTTCAAATCAGAAAGGATTTTAATGTCATTTTTTTGTGAAATGTCTTTACCAATGAAGTTCATATTAAAGGTGTTTAGTTTTCTTACGATCTCAGCTCTGAGTTCTTGAGGAGTATCAACCTTATCTATAGAAGCCATAATTCCTGATTCCACCTTTGAAATTATTTTTGAATAGGAAACTGGTGTTGGAAAACAAAACTTTGAACCTTTCAACAAAACGGCTTCCTGTTGAATATTAAGAGGCTTAGAAGACAAATTCTTAATTGCTGGACCCAGACAATGACGAGGATAAAAAACATCTGAATCTTGGAAATTCTCAAACAAAAGTTTATTAAACTTGTCAACCAAACGAACCTTGGACAAATGAAAATCATGGCGAAAAGATCTAATGGCCATTTCCTTAATTCGTATAAAAATATCAGATGGAAGGTTATTTCTTAAAAAGTTTTCAACAGAATTTAAGTCCTTAGACAGTTGAAAACGTCTCTGTTTTTGTTCATAAATTACGTGATTTAAAGCTATTAGGCTTAATTTATTTTTTAATTTTGTTTCATTTTCAGTTCCAAAATGGGTACATATTTTAAAAGATTTCGGAATCACTGATTCCTTCTTGCAATTTTTTAAGAAAATTTGTTGATTTAATAGATTTGCATGTTTTTTAACTAAAGACAAATAATAATTGACAGAAGCGGCTAATTGTTGCCCGTACAATTGACGAATGAAAGATCTTAAGCCGAACCGGCCAGCCATGACAAAAAACCAACAAAGAGAAAAATCTCTAAAAAAAAAACAAACAAACGAGACTGTGGCCAGTGGAGAGAAAAGAAAAACAACAGAAACAAAACAACGCGGATATTTCGCCTGTATACAAACAAGGCTGTCTCTTATACACATCTGACGCTGCCGACGATCGCATAAGTGTAG
>CAMFJH010000070.1 GCA_945956915.1 uncultured Francisellaceae bacterium
TTATAACCCTTATTTTCTAAAGTTTCTACTACCTACATGATTGCAGGAGAACCAATTTTTTTGCAAAACAACCTATTCCTTCAGCGGGAGCTGCTGCAATTTTTTATAAAATTCAAAATCAATTGCGACAGAACCCTTACGTATCAACCCCTTTTTTAACAGCCATTCTCGGGCTTTCAGGCTGATTTATTGGTTCAGCTTCCCTATCTGCGTCAGCATTGACAGCGGCCATACCAAAAGGAGTAATGGAAAAAAGTAAACGACCGGCATTAAAACTATTAGTATCATCTTCTTTCTTTCCTTTCTCTTCTTCTACGTATGTATATGTAAATGTGAAATCCCCTTTTGTTGAGGAAAGTTTTTCCTGAATTTTACTGTATATATTTTCTACTTCGTCCTTTGAAGGGTTGATTCCATCACCGTCAAGACCATTTGTGGTGCATTTATTGGGATCAAAAGTTTCAGATGGTGTTAAAGAAATCTCACTCCCTTCTCTCTTTAGTTCGTAGCCTGCTTTAATTACAGCGCATATCTCCCTAGCAAATGCAGAATGTTCTTTACGATGACTGGTATCGGCACGAAATTTATTACTGTCTTCCGCAATATCACTAATCACTAAAAATTTTTTTCCAAGCTTCAAATTCGCTATCAACCACGCTAAGTTAGAAATCCATTTGTGATAAAACCCAGGATGATAAATCACGTTCCTGGTTCTAAGTCCTTGAATATCATTATTTTTGAAAAATGCTTGCTCTGCTAAATCTTCTACTTTTTGATTTATTTTCCTTTCAAGGAAATTATTTATAGTTTCTTCATCATATTTATTTTGTAAAAGTGTAGCAATTTCTTGGATAACCTTCTGATCTCTGATCATTTGCATAATAGCAAGCAATGCTTTAGAAAGTTCAGGATCGTCATTTTTCTCATATTTTTCTGCTTGTGTGGTCACATGGTTGTTTAAAGATTGTATTTCTGCATCAGTTGAATCAGCTTTGGCCGTAAGCAAATCATGTATCCATACAGATAGTTTATCAAACCCTCTTTTATAGGATATTTTAGTCTTACTAAGATCGGGGCGCCTATAGATAAATGCGATTGATAAATTATTGCTCATAACTACTTTATACATTTCACGAGCTCTGACAAAGGAATTTATATCACCAAGAAACAGTTCTTTTACTATTTCAGTGTACCATTTTCTCTTGGGCAGCTTTCCACTCGGTTTATGTACTAAAGTCGAATCTTCCATCAGCATAATTTCAGCTAAATCTTTCGGAATTTCCATACCAGGAGTTTTAAGATGAGTTAACATTCATTTTTCCTTAAATTTAATATTTTTCTTTAGTGCTATTAAGCACTTAATTTAAACGGAGCCGGATTTTCCAGATTAAAAATTTTCTTCATTTCATTTATCAGCTTATAACTCGCATATGCGTAAACACCATCCGGCATTGGAGCCTTCTCTTTTACCATATCCGCAGCTATTGATTGGCACCATTTTTCATTATTAGAAGCACAGGCAAAGCTCAAAACAAAGTCGTAGCCAGGAGTTGAGTAATTAACTTTTAGTTTATCTAACAAAAACACGGCAATTTTTTCAGAACCACATAAACAAGCTAACTTTAGAGCTTTTTTTAAATTATTATCCGTCTTATATTCTTTTTCATAACTATTGGCAAAATATGTAAGGTTATCCGCAATAATCGAAAAGTTAGTTGGATTAGTTTTCCTGACAATTATAGAACTTATCAATCTCAACTCTTCGCTGTCGGAATTTTCTTTAACCCACTTTTCTTGTAGCCACCCTATTTTTTTCTCAAAATCATTAGGGTTCTCTACAGCATTCCTCAATTCGTCTTTCTGCAATTCCCGTTTATAAAATGTAAACATACACATTAGCTCCTTATCTATAGTACACACACGCATCAGAATTCTACATGTATAAAAACCTGAATCATGCTTACTCACCCTAAACCCATAAAAAAATTTACGAGATAAAGCTCATTTATTTCATATTTCACAAACTGCTACTATCTTCCAGTCTACTACTAAGTTTTTATTTTGTAAATACCTGTGTGTGGTTGTGTTGCAAGGTTATGTTGCAAGAATCCTGCGCTTATGATACTATGCACGTATATTTATGGCGATGGGTCAAGCAGCATGAGCAATCAAATCAGTTTTAAGTGGAGGCAGTTTCCAACGGATCTTATTTTATTAATGGTTCGTTGGTATTTATCCTATTCTTTAAGTTACCGTAATATTGAAGAGATGATGTTGGAACGGGGAATTCATGTTGATCACACAACCATCAATCGCTGGGTAATTTATTACGCACCCTTATTAGAAACTGCATTTAGAAAAAAATTTAAGAGTAATGTTGGAAAAAGTTGGCGCATGGATGAGACGTACATTAAAATAAAGGGTGTCTGGCATTATTTATATCGCGCAGTTGATAAGAATGGCGATACAGTTGAATTTATGCTATCAGAAAAACGTGATAAACCTGCTGCAGAAGCCTTTTTTATAAAAGCAATCGGTTCAAATGATTTGCCAGAAAAAGTAACGATTGATAAAAGTGGATCAAATTATGCTGGATTAAAATCAATCAACGCTACACTCGCACTCATATTATTACTTGGATTTTCTATTATGGAAATAAAAATACGGCAAATAAAATATTTAAACAATATTGTTGGACAAGATCATCATGGGATTAAAAGAATAACAAATCCCATGATGGGCAGGTGCTCCCGCTATAATTTCTGCAACAAAAGTTGCATAACTTAAATTTATACC